>CAYPGW010000006.1:0-83462 GCA_964410515.1 uncultured Sangeribacter sp.
AGGAAAGGAAACGAAAGTAGGTCAGAAAACTTTCGTTTCCCGACCTACTCGATTTTGATAACCTATATAAAATTCGTATTCTTATCTTGTCACGCCTCCTTGCCATTGACTACGGCCGCAAACGCTGCGGAATCGCTGTCACCGACCCTCTCAAGATTTGTGCCAACGGGCTCACAACGGTACGCACTTGCGACCTGATGCAGTTTCTAAAAGATTACTGCGCGCGTGAAAATGTGGAGAAGATTATCGTGGGGCTTCCTAAGCAGCTTAATGGTGCCGACTCCGAAAGTGCGCGCTACATAGAGCCCTTTCTCAAACAGCTTCGGCGCGAGATGCCGGAGATGCCTATAGATAGATATGACGAGCGCTTCACCTCGACTCTGGCGCATCGGGCCATGATCGACGGGGGACTGCGCCGTATGGCCCGGCGGGATAAGGAACTCGTCGACACTATTGCTGCTGCTATCATACTCAACGATTATCTTTCGGCTATACAATAATTCGATGACATTGTCGTTACTTTATAGATAATGTCTCTCCATATTGCATCGAATCTATATATACTTCTCATGGACTCCCATTCAGATACGACTTCGAAAATCTCTGTAGTGAACGATCAGAAATTGACTGTCAAAGAACTTCTTGCCGCCATCCTGAAGCAATGGAAGTGGATACTTCTCTCGATCGTGTGCTGTGTTGGTCTCGCTGTGCTTTTCCTTGCTTGGAAGCCGCAGACATTCACCCGCACCGCGCAGGTGGAGATAAAGGAAGATTCGGAATCAGGATCTTCAGCGGCGCTCGCAATGTTTGCCGATCTCGGAATAGGTCAGGCCACCAACAATCTCTACAACGAGATGGCCTATTTTGAATCGCCCGACCTCATGGAGCAGGTGATAGAGAGGCTCGGACTTCAGACTTCATATAGCATGAAGAAAGGACTCCGCAACACCGCCCTCTACGGTTCAAATCTCCCGGTGACCGTAACTTTCGAGACTCTCCCCTCCAACATTGGTGGTTCTTTCAAGATGAAGATCGATGATAAGGAGCAGATCTATCTCAGCAAGTTTAAAGTGAAAAAAGACAAGGTGGATTTTGAACAGACCGCTCCCATTCATTTCGGCCAGTCTGTGATGACCCCTCTTGGAAAAATCAAGATTGAGAAGACCCCCTTCTTCGGAAAAGACAAGGAGGAGGAAGATGATAAGAGTTATACCATAAAGGTTGCCCGCCAGTCGGTGAAAGGGGCTGTGAAAACTTGGGAAGCGAGACTTTCAGTAGAAGAGTTTCGTAAGGAGGCTTCTGTGGTAGACCTCACTGTGCGCGACGGAAGTCCCCGCCGTGCTGAAGATGTGTTGAATACCATCATTCAGGTCTATAACGATGACTGGATCAAGAGCAAGAATGAAGTGGCTCTGGCATCTTCTGATTTTATCGACAGCCGCTTGGCTTCTCTAAGTCGGGAACTGAGTGATGTGGATTCTGATATTTCAGACTATAAGTCCGTAAATCAGATTCCGGATCTTATGGCAAGCGCCAGCCTCAATCTGCAGGAGGAGCAGAACGTGCGCCGCACGCTTCTTGATCTCAACAATCAGTTGCAGATGGCGAAATATCTGAAAGATTATATAGAGGATCAAGGCAATAAGGGGCGTGTGATGCCTGCCAATTCAGGCGTGCAGATTCAGACCCTGGATGCTCAGATTGCCAACTACAACAGTATGGTGCTTTACCGCAACGCCCTGATCTCCAATTCATCGGAAGATAGCCCTGTGGTGCAGACTGTGGAGTCGCAGATTGCCGACGCTCGTAAGGTTATCCTTTCGTCTATCACCAATCAGATTCACCTGCTTGAAACTGAAATCAAGAGTGTAAACAAGGAGAAGAACAATTTTGAGAAAAACCTTTCGTCTAATCCGGAGCAGGCCCGGTTCCTCCTCAGTGTGGAGCGTCAGCAGAAAGTAAAGGAAAGCCTCTATCTCTATCTGCTTCAGAAGAAGGAAGAAAATCAACTTAATCAGGCCTTTACGCCATACAATACAAGAATTATCGCACGTCCTAATGGCGATGGAGAGCCAACCTCGCCTAATCCGGTCTCGATTCTTGCCGTGGCTTTCATACTCGGCTTCGCTATTCCGGTGGGATGGATATATGTAAAGACTGTTTCCGACACTAAGGTGCGTGATAAGAACGATCTCAAGGGTCTTTCAATTCCCTATCTCGGTGAGATCCCGAAGGTCAACCACCGCAAGTATTCCGATAAGGATCACATGATGGTGGTGGAGCAGGGCAACCGCAATGTAGTGAACGAGGCATTCAGGGTGGTGCGCACCAATCTCAACTTCATGTTGCGCGATGATGAGAAGTGCCCGGTGGTGATGGTGACCAGTTTCAATCCCGGTTCCGGAAAAAGCTTCGTCACGGTGAATCTTGCCATGTCGTTGGCCATAAGGGGAAAGAAGGTACTGGTAATCGACGGCGACATGCGCCGCAATTCGTCGTCAGACTATGTAGGCAACCCCGCTGTGGGATTGGCTCAGGTGCTCCTCGGCAAGGTTGATGTGCAGGATGCGATCGTAAGGAAAAAGCTGAACGAGAATCTTGACTTCCTGCCCGGAGGCAAGACTCCCCCGAATCCTACCGAACTTCTGGAGAACGGACGCCTGAAGCCTATGATTGAGAAGCTGAGAGGCGAATATGATGTGATATTCATTGATAACGCTCCCATTCAGATGATAGCCGACGGAAGAATCTTCGCTACAGTCTGCACCAATACCATCTTCGTGGTGCGTGCCGGGCTCTTTGAGCGCTCAATGCTGTCGGAAATCGAACAGATATATCGCAGCAAGGAATATAACAATATGGCACTCCTGCTCAACGACACTGCCGGCGGAGGCTCTTACGGCTCTTACGGCAAATCATATTACGCGCAGAAAGACTGATACGTGTGAATATACGGAAGAGGCGCTCCTCAGCGGGGCGCCTCTTCTGATTTATGTTGTTTAGTCAATATGCCGTGGCAGCGTATTGTATGCCTCTCCGCACCTCAGCATTTCATGATTCTTGCACGAGGGCTTTTATTTCTTCTACTGCGCGCGACAGCTGGTCATTGACGACGCTTGCGTCAAACTGAGGTGCGAATCCAAGTTCATAATCAGCTTTGGCAAGGCGTTTCACTATGACTTCTTCCTCATCGGTAGCGCGTCCGCGAAGCCTGCGTTCCAGTTCCTCCTTGCTCGGGGGGAGTATGAAGATGGTGAGCGCCTGGTCGCCGAAAGCTTTCTTCACGTTCAGGCCACCTTTGACGTCGATATCCATTATGAGGTTTCGCCCTTCACCGGTGACTCTCTCCACCTCGCTCTTCAGTGTGCCGTAGCATGTGCCGGGATAGACTTCTTCCCATTCCACGAAATCTCCGGCCTCGGCTCTCTTCATGAATTCCTCATGCGTGATGAAGTAGTATTCCACCCCATGCTTCTCTTCTCCGCGAGGTGCGCGCGATGTGGCCGAGATGGAAAATCCCAGATTGAGCTCCGGAAATTTCATCAGTTCGTGTATGATGGAAGACTTGCCTGTGCCGCTCGGAGCCGACAGAACTATGATCTTACCCTTCTTCATAGCACATTGAGCACCTGCTCCTTGATCTGTTCGAGTTCGTCTTTCATCCTCACTACTATCTTCTGCATGTCGGCGTCGTTAGATTTTGAGCCGAGCGTGTTGATTTCCCTGCCCATCTCCTGAGCGATGAATCCGAGTTTTTTCCCTTGTCCGCAGGCCGGCTTCTGCTCAGGGTCGCCCATAGTCTCGAGAAAATAATTTATATGGCTGCGAAGGCGGGTCTTCTCTTCCGCCACGTCAAGTTTCTCGATGTAGAAGATGAGTTCCTGTTCAAGTCGCCCTTTGTCATATTCTATCGTGTTGAGGCGCGAAAGCTGGGTCTCGAGCCTCTCGCGTATCTTCACGATGCGCTCTTTCTCAAAGGGCTCTGTCTGAGCGAGGAGATCAGCGATGTTGCGGCATTTTTCTTCAAAGAAGATGAAGAGTTTTTTTCCTTCGTCGGCGCGGAACTGTGTCAGCCTGTCGGCAGCCTCGCCGCAGGCTTCCATAAAAGCCTTGATGTCGGCATCTTCGAGGGTCTGAAGCTGAGTTTTCATTGCTTCAGGCATCCTCATCAGAATTGAGAACCAATCGTCGGGCTCGGGAATATCCAGTGCAGCGGCCGCATCTTCTATCTGCTGCTTATAAGCCTTCAGCACTTCTGTGTTCACATTGGCCGGCGCTTCAGGCGCGGTGTTCTCCACCATCACACTGAGGTCTACCTTGCCGCGCTCGAGACGATGCATCAATTCATTGCGCAGTTCCACCTCAAGTTCCCGGAAATATCCGGGCACGCGCATGTTAAGGTCAAGTTGTTTGGAGTTGAGGCTTTTTATCTCTACCGTTATCTTCTTGGTGGGCGACGACGCGGAGCCGCGTCCGAAGCCTGTCATTGAATATATCATGGCTGATGTCGTTTTCTCTGCAAAGTTAACGATTATTAACCAATCATACAAATTTTCTACAAAAAACTCTTGGTCTATAAGCGTTATTTTATTATATTTGCGTTTAGTTTAGCAGAGACATGTTTGTCTCTCTTCAGATGTAACCCAAAATAATATCTATAAATGGAAAACGAAGAATTGATGAAGACCGTAGTGGCCAAAGCCGAGAAATGGCTTGGCCCGCAATACGATGAAGAGACCCGCGCGGCAGTGAAGCAACTCCTTGATGCCGAGGATAAGACCGATCTTATCGAGGCTTTCTACAAAGATCTCGAATTCGGCACCGGCGGACTACGCGGCATAATGGGCCCCGGCTCCAACCGCATGAATATCTATACTGTGGGCGCCGCCACTCAGGGCCTTGCCAATTATCTGAAAGACTGCTTTAAGGATCTTCCTCAGATATCAGTGGCTATCGGCCATGATGTCAGGAACAATTCCAGAAAATTTGCCGAACTTGCAGCCGACATCTTCTCGGCCAATGGCATTAAGGTGTATCTTTTCGATGCCTGCCGTCCTACGCCTGAAGTCAGCTACGCCATCCGTCACCTCGGGTGTCAGAGTGGCGTTATGGTCACCGCAAGCCATAATCCTAAGGAATATAACGGCTACAAGGCTTACTGGAGCGACGGAGCGCAGATGATTGCTCCCCACGATGTGGAGACTATTGCCTACGTCAATAAGATCACTTCCGTAGACCAGATCAAGTTCACCCCCAATAAAGACCTTATTCAGATCATCGGCAAAGATGTGGATGAGCCTTATCTGAAGGAAATCCACGCACTCTCGCTTTCTCCGGAAGCCGACAAGCGCCATGCCGACATGAAGATTGTCTACACTCCCATCCACGGCACCGGCTCGATGCTGATGTTTGATGCTCTCGAGATGTGGGGCTTCAAGAATGTGATCCACGTGCCGGAACAGGACGTGCAGTCGGGCGACTTCCCCACAGTAGTGTCTCCCAATCCCGAAAACCCGGAGGCTATGGCTATGGGTATAGCAAAGGCCAAGGAAGTGGGTGCAAGCCTTGTGCTCGCCTCTGACCCCGATGCCGACCGTGTGGGCCTCGTGGTGCGCGACAGCAATGGTGAATACCAGCTCGTCAATGGCAACCAGATACTGATGATCTTCCTCTACTACCTGATGACCCGCAACAATGAGCTGGGCCTCATGAAAGGTAACGAATATGTTGTGAAGACCATCGTCTCAACCGAAGCTGTTAAGCGTATCGCCGACAAGAACAATGTGAGGATGTTTGATGTCTTCACTGGCTTCAAGTGGATAGCCAACGTGATGCGTGAGCAGGAGGGCACAGGCCGCTACTTAGGCGGCGGTGAGGAAAGCTACGGCTTCCTGGCCGAGACATTCGTGCGCGATAAAGACTCCATCTCGGCTGTGCCTCTCATGTGCGAGATCGCTGCATGGGCTGCCGACAAGGGAATGGATCTCTATCAGCTTCTGAAGCAGATCTATTTCGAAATCGGCTTCAGCCGCGAGCGTGGCGTGAGCGTTGTGCGTCCCGGAAAGAGCGGAGCAGAGGAAATCGTGGCCATGATGAAGAATTTCCGCGAGAATCCTCCCAAGCAGATAGCCGGAAGCGACGTGGTGATGGTGAAGGACTATCTTGACCTCAACTGCAAGAACCTCAAGACCGGAGAACTCACGAAGATGGATTTCCCCACCACAAGCAATGTGCTTCAGTTCTTCACCGAAGCCGGCGATAAGGTGTCGATCCGTCCCTCGGGCACAGAACCTAAGATCAAATTCTATGTGGAGGTGCGCGAGGAACTCGCCGACAAGGATCAGTATGAGGAAGTGGTGAAGAAAGCCGACGCCCATATCGATCAGGTGCTCAAGGATCTCAACGTGTAAGTGTATGAAAGTTTCCTGGCGACCGGGAACCATGATATATCCTCTCCCGGTGGTCATCGTCACATGTGGCGCTGACCCCGAGGAGTGGAATATGCTGACTGTGGCGTGGGTCGGAACTGTCTGTTCCGACCCCGCTATGTGTTATATATCGGTGCGTCCCGGCAGATATTCCTATCCGCTTCTCGAGAAATACATGGAATTCACTATTAATCTCACTACTTCCGAAATGGCTCGGGTCACTGACTGGGCAGGTGTTCGCTCAGGGCGTGACTTCGACAAGTGGAAAGAGACCGGGCTGCATCCTCTTCCCGGAGAGATGGTGAAGTCGCCTATTATTGAAGAGTCTCCCGTCAGTATCGAATGCCGGGTGAAAAGCATCACCCGGCTGGGATCGCATGATATGTTTCTTGCCGAGGTTCTCAATGTAAGGGCTGATTCAAGGTGGATAAACCCTGAGACCGGAAAACTCGAGCTTGAAAAAGCGGGAATGCTCGTCTACAGCCACGGACAGTATTTTGAACTTGGAAACTTGATAGGGCATTTCGGCTATTCCGTAAGGAAGAAAGGCTGATCATCGCCTTAAAGTCAAATCATCCATCCCTGACAATATTGAAAATCGGAATTTTTGGAGGGTCGTTTGATCCTGTTCATCTCGGACACATAAATCTCGCCCGTTATGCCCTCGGGCATGCCGGGCTTGATGCCGTATGGCTGATGGTGTCTCCTCGCAATCCTCTGAAGGAGCATGGTCCGTTGGCTTCGGATGAGCAGCGCCTGGAAATGGCGCGCCTGGCGGTGGCGGATATTCCCGGCATCGAGGTCTCCGACTTCGAGTTCTCTCTGCCTCGGCCGTCCTACTCATGGCTCACGCTCACCGAACTTCAGAAAGCATATCCGCAACACTCATTCCGTCTGATAATCGGTGCCGACAACTGGGCTGATTTTGACAGATGGAGAAATCCCGACCTCATACGCGAACGTTTCGGTCTCATAGTCTATCCGCGTCCCGGCGAGATAATAGCAGATCCGCCACGTGGTGTGACAGTGCTTCAGGGCGCCCCGCAGATGGATATATCTTCCACCCGAATAAGGGCCCTGTTTGCTGAAGAAGAGCGGCAAGATGAGGATTTGCAGTCGAAAACGGAGCCATCGGCCGATACATTTCTGTCGCCCGAGGTAATGGCATACATCAGAAACAATTCTATATATTGCAGCGCAGCCGAGTGATATTTTTCCGCGCAATATGCTGCATACATCAGTCGGTGACGGGGCGGATGGTGCGTCCGGCATAGCGGGCATAGCGGCGACGTCCAAAAGATTTGGAACTATAGCCCAGACTGCACGCCACTCCTGCAAGGTCTTTGATTATGGATGAGCTCCAGTAGTCGCCGAACTCTCCAACATTCTCTATTGAGGTGTTTTGCATGAATGATGCGGCCGGAAGGAAAATGCTCTTTCCGTTGGGGCCTCTCACCAAATATCCGTTCACCCCGTTGAATGTGGCGAAATTCCAGTTGCAGGCAGTGATTAGTTCCTCAAATTCATCTTCAGTCGGCATCCTCCATGAGCCGCCCCATGATGTGTGGGCCGCATCGTGATTTTTTGTGAGGGTGCCTGACTCATCCACTATTCCGTTTTTTTGCAGGGTCTCGTATGGCACTTTATATGTAATGCTGCTCACGGCTGAATAGTCGCTCTTAGGTTGCGTCTCGCCCCATGCGAAATATTCACCTAACTCTTCCGGAAGGGTAGCGCCTATATTGTATTCGGCCCATCTCAGGCCACTCGGTAATCCGAGGTCAATCCATTTGTGTCCGTTGATGCTCCCTTCAAGACTTGTATCGCGGTTACTCCTGACATTTTTCGGCATTTTGGCTGCGGAATCCCTTTCCATCTCTTTTCCCGAATTGGATGTCAGCGCCCATATTGCAATCAACCCCGCTATGGCGGCTGCCGCAATGACGAATACCCACTTCAATCGATGTCGCGGGCTCGTTGCAGGCTCTGTTTTAGATGTCTTGAGAAAACTGTTGTCCATTGTTGTATATCCTGACTTTCAGGGTGCTAAAAATAGAACAACATAGTTATTCAATATGTTTTGCGGCGGGAGGGTATTTATATGATTGGGCAGATAAAATATCCGGCTTGGATGCCGGCCGCCTCAATCGCAGTTATTCTAAAACTTTTTGATGCATCTCAGCGTTATTTCTATACAATGTGCTCTGCAGATTTCTATATAATGATAGAGACGACTAAACAAAAGTTTTAATTACAGGTAAAAATTATGGAAAAAAGTAAGTTGGAAAGTGCTGCACTTGAATATCATAGATATCCTCGACCCGGAAAGATAGAAATAATTCCTACAAAACCCTACGATACCCCCGAAGACCTCTCTCTCGCTTACTCTCCGGGCGTAGCTTATCCTTGTCTGGAGATCGAGAAAAATCCTTCCGATATATACGAATACACCAATAAGGGTAATCTCGTGGCTGTCATCTCTAACGGCACGGCAGTGCTCGGACTTGGCGACATAGGAGCCGATGCCTCGAAGCCTGTGATGGAAGGAAAGGCGTTGCTTTTCAAGATTTTTGCCGGTCTTGATTCTTTTGATATAGAGATCGACGAGAAAGACCCTAAGGAATTCATTAAGACCGTAAAACGTATAGCCACCACTTTCGGCGGCATAAATCTCGAGGATATTAAAGCGCCGGAATGTTTTGAGATCGAGACGGCGCTTCGTGATGAACTCGACATCCCCCTGATGCACGACGACCAGCACGGCACCGCCATCATCACATCGGCCGCCCTGCTGAATGCGCTTCATATTCAGGAAAAGAAAATTGATGAAATCCGTCTTGTTGTCAATGGTGCTGGGGCTGCCGCCGTGTCATGCACAAGGCTTTTCTGTTCGCTCGGTGTGAAGCATGAAAACATCGTGATGTGCGACAGCAAGGGTGTGATCCGGGCCGATCGTGATAACCTCAATGAGCAGAAACGTGAGTTCGCAACCTCGCGCGACCTGTATACGCTTGCAGAGGCTATGAAGGATGCCGATGTCTTTCTCGGCCTCTCTAAAGCCGACGTGGTGACGCCGGAAATGATACTCTCCATGGCTCCGAAGCCCATCGTGTTCGCGCTTGCCAACCCTTCGCCTGAAATCGCCTACGAAGTTGCTGTGGCTACGCGCCCCGACCTGATTTTCGCCACCGGTCGCAGCGATTATCCTAACCAGATCAATAATGTGCTCGGATTTCCCTACATCTTCAGGGGCGCACTCGACTGCCGCGCTTCAAAAATCAATGAAGATATGAAAATAGGCGCTGTAAAGGCTATAGCGGCGCTCGCACGCAAACCGGTGCCTGAGAGCATATCGGCTGCCTACGGAAAGGAACTTCAGTTTGGTAAGGACTATATTCTGCCCAAGCCGTTTGACCGGCGACTCCTCACGGAGGTAGCTCCTGCAGTAGTTGAGGCCGCGGAGGCATCAGGCGTTGCGCGCAGGGAAATAAAGGATAAGGAAGCCTATAGGGAATTCCTGCAGCACATACTCGAAAGAAACGACACTCTGATCTCTCAATTTATCAAGAAATCGCTATAATTTCAATACACAAAAAAAATCAAGAGGCGCCGGACTCCCGGGGCCTCTTGACGTATATGTCATATTCTTCTTTCGGTAGTGATCATTTATTCAGCCTGTAGGCAATAGTCTTGACATCCGCATAAGTAACTTTTGCCTGCTCATCGCCGGGCAGAAGGATGATGAAATATTTATTCTCACGGTTGTTTTCGACTATCACTCCTTCAAGTTCTTCTCCTCCGGCGCTTTCCTCAAGAATCAGGGTCTCTATCACCGGCGATGCTTCGAGGGGAGGCTGGGGGCCGGTACTTCTTTTCTTGATGGCCGCAATGCTCTGCGGGCGGAAAGTATAGAATTTTCCATCGGCTGTCTTCAGCACCCGGTGGTGACGAAGTACCTGACTTTCAATTGTTCCCTTGAAGGAATTGCCCTTGGTGTCTATAATCTCTTCCTCAATAGCCATATCGTCGGAATTGCGATCAACACGTGCCACTTTTTTCCAGTCAAGTAGGATCTTGCGCGGTGTCAGATCCACATATCTGAGTATGTCTCCATCTTCAAGAAGCAGCTTGTCGAGGTTATCCGCATCATCGCTTAGCACCTGATCATAGATGAGATATTCAGGGTCACAATCGTCTCCTGTCATCGTGATGTTTGCCATCGTGCACAGTTCGGGCACCTCATGATTCCAGTTTTCAAGCCATTCCCTAATGTCTTCGTCAAGCCTGAATTTCCTTACATCCTCAGTCTCAACTTTTACATCTTTCGCTGCTACCGAGGTCATGGTCCAGTATGCGTCGATCTCGATATTACCATCCGACAGGTTGTCTTTAGATATCAAGCCGTAGATCAGGCTGCCGTCGGTCAGCGTTATCAGTTCTCCATACTCATCTGCCGCATACGAAGAGGCTATACCTGTCAGCGCTATGGCTAAAGTAAGAATCAGACGTCTCATAGTTTCACAGCTTTAGGAGTAACCTGAATAGCCCTGCTCACTTTCTTGCCACCGGCAGTGACAGTGATGGTGCGCTTCTCCTTTCTTACTATCTTTGTGATCACGGGATAATAAGTCTTTGATTTTCCGGGAGCGAGTCTCACCTTGAATGTTCCTCCTCCTGCAATTCCTGTGCCTGAAATCACCACGCTCAGTTGTTTGGTTTCGGTTGAGGTGTTCGTCACTTTCACAGCTACAGTAGCCTGTTTCTTAGCATCGGCTGTAACGCTCATCGGACTCATAGCGATATCTATTCCTGAATTATCGTTGTCGTCGAGCGATGCAAGGCTTAAAAAGGAAGGAGTCTTGAGCAGTGTGTCGGCCTTTATGAGATCGTACGAGCCTGTTATCTGAAGACGTATGACTTTCCCTTTCGGGATGGCAAATTCAAGTTCCTGATTGCTCAGGCGGCTGAAGAGAATATCTTTGCCATCGCTGTCTGAGAGCTTGATCCTATCACGATTGCTGACAGGAACATTGTATTTCAAGTTCAGATTCTCGAGGGTGTCCGCACTCACTTTGTTTTCACTCGTCGTAAGCGTGATATTGAGGGAATCCGGCATTATCCTCAGAAGCCCCATTTCCTTGCCGATCTTCACGGGTGCCGTGCAATTAGAGACGATTTCAGCTGCTTCAAACTGGGGCCTGACTATTATCTTTCCATCTTTGGCATACCCTGTTTTCCCATTCAGTGTAAAAGGCTCATATCCATCCTCATCTACCAGCAGCGCTTCCGGCATGCCAATGGTGGAGCCGGGTGTCTGCTTTAAGTTCACGCCTGAAGCGTCAAGTTCAAGCGAATTGGCGTCGAGGGTAGCGATAGGCATAAGCCTTTCATCTATACGGAAAGCCTGTCCGAGAGAATTGACCACAGACGCCTCCCCGTCAAAGAAAGTGGAGCAGATTATGAATTTCTTGCCGGCAGCCGGAGCCACCGGATTGTCGTTACCGAAAAAATCCGTGTAGACAAACGATTTCCTGTCTTTGCTCACCGCAGCCTTACCTTCGCTGAAAGGAAACACTATCTCATAGTTGAATTTGGTGGCGGGTATGCCGGCCGTAGAGATATAGCCATACTTCTTGTTGTCTTTCCTCACCGGCAGCATATTTTCTGAAAAATATGCATGATCGCCCAAATAGAACTTGTCTTTATCTGAAATTGAACTGATTGATCTGTTCCGCGCATCGAAGATGGCCTTGAGGCGCCATGCCTGCTTGGAAAGGTCATAATCGATAAGAAGTCCGTAGCCGTTTGTGACGGGTGTGATGGAGTCGAAGGTCAGACCATAGCCATTGGCTACGGAAGGGTCATAGATTCTCCGTCCCTCGTCGGTCATCAGCGAGACTTTGCCGAGATTGTCCTTCACTTTGTAGGTGTCAGGATAATACAGTTCTATGTTCTGATATGTAGGCTCAAGCGCCCAGTCAATAATCTGGGCGCTTGAATTGGCGTAAACCGTGAGTATTACAGATAGCAGGGCAAAAAAGCCCTTACAATTGCATTTTCTCATTTCGTGAAAGTTATATTGACTCATTTGTCGTCTTGGCTGCCACCGGTGGCTTCGTCATAAAGTTCCTTTATGTATTTGGCCTGACATCCCATGCTGTAGGTTGCGGTTGAGGCGCGACCGCCCCATACGATGCCATACCATTTCCCCTCTTCCGGGCTATAGATGGGCGATCCGCTGGCTCCGTGGCCGGTCTCTCCCTGGATCTCAAACATATATTTGCTTGGCTTCTTGCCTACGGTTGTCTCGCGTATCTGGGGTTCGAGTGAATGTGTCGACTGGTCGAGGTTCTCGCCGAGTCCGCGAGGATATCCTTCCCAGCGCATTTTCACTTCGAGAGGTTTCAGATTTCCGAGAAACGCGCGGTCCATCGAAAACACGTCGGAAATCTCTTCAGGAGTCTTGCCCTTGTTGAGCTGCAGCAGCGCCACGTCCTTGTCAGGGGTGTCGGAAGTGGATACTACATAGCAGCGGTCGAACTCGTCGGTGTGGGTATAGTTACGTCCCGGATATCCTACTGATATGTAGTCGAGCACTCCGGTCACTTCCGGACGCATTGCGATAAGTTTCTTCCAGATTGAGTTCAGGGTTCCGAAATCTGAATTTCCATATTTCAGAGTCTGGGCAAGTGCCAGTTTCACGAATGGATTGTCGTTTACTTCCGGATGATTTAGGAGTTCGTCGGTGATATAGGGGAGTCGGCGGCCTACATTTTCCCAATACTCTTTCAGCCCTTCAGAGTTTGATTGGTTAGCTCCGGAGTCTTCCCAGGGCAGGGCTACGTGGCGGTTGGTGGCGAGATAGCCGTTCTTGTCAAGGAAGAAGGCCGTGGCTGAATAAGGCTGGCTTATAGGAATGTCCACATGTCCGTAGGGTACATTCTCACCCACCACAGTTGCCCATACATCCTTGTCGATCGGAAGCTGCGCCGGATCGAACTTAAACTGGTAATGATAGGAGGCGTCTACATAGACAACGGCATTCTCCGGATTCCAGGGTTCGGATTTCCCTCCGAGCAGCGGTTTGATCAAAAAGACAATGGCGATTATTACGGCTGCGGCTGCTACGCCTCCGATGGTCCATTTCAGCCATGCGGGGAATCCGCCGCCCGGATAAGCCATTGCTTTAAGTTGATCTGAGATATCGGTGCTTCCGCAGATGACAGTGTCGTCTTTGGAGTATTTCACCTCCTGATTTTTCTGCAGTTTCTTACCGTTGATTATGGTGCCGTTGGTCGAGCCGTTGTCCCTGATGTAGTATTTCCCATCCTGGGCTTTCTTGAGCAGGTAGCAATGGTAGCGCGATGCTGTCTGGTCGTTTGAGATGATGATGGCGTTCTTATTGTCGGTGCCCACATCATAAATCTCTTTATATTTCTTGGCGTCTGGAATCTGATTGATGAATGGCATCACGTCAGCCCAGTTCAGGGTGGCGTTGCCCATTCTGATTACATCACCGGGCTTCACGGCTTTCGGCATTCCGGCTGCAAGACGCTCGTTGTTTACATAAGTGCCATTGGTGGAATTGACATCCTCGATTCTGATAGAACCGTCGTTGAGAAGTGTAAGTTCAGCGTGGATAGACGACACCGTCGGATTATTGATGACGATGTTGCACGATGGATTCTTACCTATTTTCAGCAGTTTCATCCTTTGAAGTATTATGTTGTTATTGTTTTCGTTATAGCCTTTTTTAAGTATCAGTCGCCACCGGGAGCTTTCGTATCAGTCTTGGCATTCTCCTTGTCGGGAGTTGTCACCTCTTGCTGAGCCTCGGTTTTCTCGGATTCGGGTTTTACCTCTGTCTTCGGCTTTTTTCTTGATTTTGGCTCGTCTGCCCGCAGCAATGGCTTGGATTTCGACGGCGTCACCTCCGGCTCGAGTTGCCTGATAGGTTCTTCCGTCGCCACCTCACTGCCGGAAGGCGTTTCAGGCGCAGAGCTCATCACTGCAGGCAGGGGCTCGCTGACCTCTGTGTCATTCTCTTTCCCGCCCATGAATTTGCTTGCTGCGAAGAGCGCGAGTAAGAAGACCAAGAGTCCGGCAGCCGCCATGATTCCTATCCTCATCCATCGGCCTGTGTCGGGAACGTCGTTCCAGTCGAGCTTCGATGAGTTGGCGAATATCACCACATCGTTTCGTTTCACTTTCTGAGGCACATGAGCGGGAATACGGACGCCATTTATGAATGTGCCGTTTTTACTCACGTCAGTAATCTGCATCCCTCCCGTGTTCTCAATCTTCAGGATGGCATGCTTGCGGCTGACGAGTCCTTTAGGATCACTGACATAGATGTCGCAGTCGTCGCCTCTTCCTATAGTAAGTTTTTTCATTTATTCTTAGATTGTTTCTGTGGAATAGTCAGAGTCTGTCCCGGTTTTATCCTGTTAAGGTCAATATCAGGATTTGCCTGCTTGATTTCTTCAACTGTCACCTTAAATCTTCCGGCGATACGGCTTATCGCATCTCCGCTTTTTATGACATAGATTGTATCTGTGGTTGCGGAAGCCGCCGGGGCGGACGTCTCGGATGGCGTAGCTACGGCATTTTCCTGATGCTGCTGAGTCGCATCGGGTGTGGTTGCGTTCTGCGTCGGCATCGTAACGTTCTCCACATTTGCTGTGCTCTCTGTAGTGTCTTTCCCTCCTTGGGCTATCAGATAGGCATTGAGCGCGAGGCTGCAGAGCAGCAGTATTCCTAATATGAGAATTATCAGTTTGGATTTTTTAGTCATTTTGTCTTCCAGTTTTGAATTGGTGTCCGTTTCCAGAATTATCGCGGTAAGATTGTCGTGGGTGTTGCCTTCGTCGATGCCGATTGTGTCGGTGGTGACCATAAGGTCGGCCAATGCTCCTCCCGGTGTGGCCGCTCCGCCTACGATCTTCATGAGGTCGTCCTGCGGAAAGTGCCCCCATATTCCGTCGCTGCAGAGCAGAAAGCGATCACCTTTTACGTATGGCCTGATATCTATCTCGGGTTCTATCTCAGCATGACCCAAAGCCTGGGTTATCACGTTTGAGTCGCTTGATGTGCGGGCCTCCTCGTCGGTCCAGCCCTCAATTTCCATACGTCGTGCCACCAATGAATGGTCTTTAGTACGGAAAAGCATCCTTTGGCCTCTGATATGATATATTCTGCTGTCGCCCACATGCGCCATAGTAGCGCAGTCATCATTTATGAGCATTATTGCTGCGGTGGTGCCCATTCCATGATTCTGAGGATTTATCCGCGCATCATATTGAAGCACTTTGTGGGCAAGTTGAAGGGCATCAGAGAGCAGGCTGCCTGCATCGGCACGCCTGGCATTCCGGGCCACATATTCCGATATGACGTGAGCTGCCAGCAGCGAAGCGCGTTTCCCGGCAGGGCCTCCTCCCATGCCGTCGCATACTATGAGGAGCAATCCTTCCGGAGTGTCTCTGAATGCGGCGGTATCCTGATTTTCTTTCCGTCCACCTATTCGGGTGGAGGCGAAACTCCGGTAAGGAGCGGATGTGCTTATGGGTTTTATATCATCGGTCTGTTCCGAAGATTCAGCACGTTCTATTGCCTGACGATAGGCCGTGCAGCCTGCTTGCCAGTATTGCGCCACAACTTCTTCCGGAGTGTATTCCTTCGATTCTTCGGGAGCCGTCTGTATATTATCGCTCGATTCGCTCATTGTCAGGTATCTTTTAGGTTAAGGAAGAAAATTCGGGCGTCTTATGTGGTGAGGATGAATATGGAAATCAGCAGGGTTACGATTACTATGACCCCTATGATACATATTATCAACCATCTGTCGTTTTTCTCAGGCGTGGAGTCTTTGATTGCTGCGGTTTCAAACGCGTTGGCAAATTCCGAGGCCGTGGCATATCGCTGTTCTTTTTCTTTGGCAAGAGCCTTTAGAAATACATTCCTGAGATTGCTCCCGATTCCGTTTTCATTTTCCGGCACATCCTCCGGTTTCGGAGTTTTGCCTGTGATCAGGGCGTAGGTCGTGGCCGCCAGGCCATATACGTCAGTCCTCCTGTCGATTATCAGCTCGGGATTACTCTCGTCGATGTACTGTTCCGGCGCGGCATATCCTGGTGTGCCGTGCAGACCGTAGCCGTGAGTCTTGACGCTGTGGGTTGCCACGTCGGCTATTCCCAAGTCGAGCAACTTCACGGTGCTCCCTCTCTCAATCATTACGTTTGAGGGTTTTATGTCAAGATGTATTATTCCTTCGGCGTGGATGAAGTCGATGGCAGACGTAAGTTGCTTTATTATAGGAATAAGGTGCCGTGCTCGTGTGGCCTTGTCGGGGAATGAGGAATTCACGTAGACATCGATTGTCTGTCCGTGGATAAACTTGCTGATCACAAATATGGGTGCCTTTTCTCCGGTGCCCTCGCAGCATCCCAATATCTCCACAAGATTGGGATGCGCAAAGGTAAGCTGAGACTCCAGACGCAAACGTTCCCTAACATTGCCCCTGTTGGCAAATTCGGCATGAATGCGTTTGATGGCTACGGGCATTCCGTCGGCTACGCGCCTTCCCAGCAGCACGCTTCCCATCCCCCCGTCGCCCACATGGGCGCGGCGTTTGCTATAGACATACCATCTCCCGCTTATCAGAAGAAAGACGTTATCGTTGTCCACTACAATCGATTCGCCGTATGATATGCCTCGGGGTCTGGGTTCGGTAGCCATTACAGTCCGATTTTTTCTATTGCAATCTCAAATAGTTGTTCGTATTCCTTATCACCTTTCGCCTTTGCCTGAATCAATCCGTTTTTCATGATTCCGGCAGCTTTCTCAAGGTCGATCTCAGTGCCGTTTCCCATAGCGTAATCATAGCCCAGTTCGTAAGACGCCTTGTAGAATGTGGAGTCAGCGCGAAGAGCGTTCTCATACTGCGCATGGGCCTCAGCCAGGTCTTCAGGATTCTTCTCGCTGAATTTTGCTATGATATCTTCAGGAAGCACTCTCGATTGCCTTGCAAGGATGCCTCCGTAGAGATAGGCTGCCTCGGCACTTTTGGCTCCGGATCCTCCGGCTGCCGCTATGAGATCTTGTAGATCTTGACGGGCACCGGGCTCGGCCAGACGTTGGCTCCAGCTTTTACGCTCTTCGGCAGCCCGGGCTTTTTCAGCAGCTGCTTGCGCAATGCTGTCGGCCCTTGCCTGAGCGATCAGTTGCTGTTGGTGTTCCTTTTCCTTGTTGCTGTTGTCGATGGCAACGAATATGCCTATGGCAACAGCCACAACCGCTATGGCAGCCACAATGCCAATGATGACTTTACTATTGCGCTTGGGTGCATCTGTGATGGCAGTCTTCATGGCAGTCTTGATAGCGGATGAGGAGGTCGATGCCGGCTCTCCTGAACTGGTGAAGACCCTCTGCGATGTGCTCGCTCCGCTTTTGCGTAATGCAGTCTCGGCCTCTTCAAGCGCGACCCGCATGCCCGACACGCTTCTGTATCGGTCAGCCTGTTTCTTCTCTGTCGCTTTTTCAATTATCTTGCGCAGGCTTTTGTCTGAAATCTCTTTCAGCGGCATCTTCGACTTGCATTGCATCTGCATCACGTCATTGGCTGCTCCTTCAAACGGAAGATGCCCCGTAAGAAGCTGAAACAGCATTATGCCGAGAGCGTAGATGTCGGTGGTCTCGTTCTGGTTGCTGACATCGCCAAGCACAAGTTCCGGCGCGGCATATCCGGCTTTTCCCATGAAGACCCCCGCTGTTGTCTTCTGCTGCTCAGGCACGGCTTCAGGATCAAGCCTTTTCGCTATTCCGAAATCAAGAAGTTTAATTTTTCCGTTGCTCGTGATCATCACGTTGCTCGGATCTATGTCTCGATGCACATAGCCATTGTCGTGAAGGGCCATTACTCCTGAGAGGACTCCTTTCATCACGGTCATGGCAAACACTTCGGGATTGCTGCTGCGCAAGGCAATGAGTTTCTGGGCGAGTTCCACCGGTTTGCCTTCAGAGTCAGTATAAGTGCCATTGAGCACGTCGTAGAGCATTACGCCTCTCAGCAGTTCGCTCACCACGTGATAGCGTTTTATACCGTTTTCCTCAGTCTCGATGAATCCAAGCATATTCACAACATTGTCGTTGTGAATTCTGATGGATGCCTCGCGGCGCGCACGCTCTATAGTGGAAGGTGGCAGATCATCAAAGAGGAATTTGATGGCGACTTCGCTTCGCATTCCGTTGGAGGAATCCACACGTATGCCGCGACGAACCTGGCCCATGCCTCCTGTGCCGAGCTCCTTTTCTTCGGAATCGACTTCATAATATATGCGGGCAGCGGCTTCCTCTACTCCCTGGATTCTAATTATTGCCATAGTGAAGAGTCAGTGTCAGAGTATCGTGGTGTGGCCTGAGTCAAGATTTGATGCCGAATCAAGGTTTACGGTTCCCTTGGCGTTGCGATTGTTATGATCATACATGCTGTGGGTGGCATCTGAGTTCTGATATTGACCGGAATTGCTTTCATAGCCAAACGGGTCGGAGGGTGTTTCCTCACATTCGCAGAAGTTCTCGGCCATCTTCAGCCCTTTCGCTTTCGGATCTATGAGAATGAAGAGCAGCTCGTAAGCGTCGCCAATGAGGATTTTGTCGCCGTCTTTCAGGTCTTGCTCCTCATATCTGAGTTCGTTCTCATTGACTTCGATACCGTTTTTCGATCCGAGGTCTTTGATGTTTGCCACAACTTCACCGCTTTTCTTCAATATTTTGGCACGAATGTCGGCATGATGTGTTGACACTGTCTTCTCAAGCAGCTTAATGTCGCAGTCTTCACCGCGGCCTATTACGTTCTGTCCGGGATAGATGGGCCAGAATTCGCCGAATCCGTTGCGCGAAATTGAGTATACGAATCCCAAAACGGGCCCTTTCTGTTTCTCCTGAGGCGTTACGTTGCTGTTTTCCTGTGCCTTCGCGCCCTGGTTGCCAAGTCCTGCCACTTGAGTGGGCTCGCTTGCCGAACTGCTCTGGCGGCTATAGAAATTATTGCTCATGATTATTATGGTCTGGTCGAATTATAGTTATTGATTTTCAAGATCTCTGGCGGCTTCTTTCGAGCCGTTGGCAGCGGCTTTCTCCAACCATTGCCGTGCAAGTGTCGGATCCTGAAGCACCCCGTTGCCGTCGCGGTAAAGTTGCCATAGCAAATATTGTGCCTCGGCTATGTCTTTCTGAGCCGCTTTCTTCAGCCATTTGGCCGCTTCACTGGCATTGGGCTCGGTGCCTTCTCCGTTGAGATGGCATTTCCCGAGCCAAAGCTGGGCCTGACCGTGATCCTGACGCGCTGCGCTCGTGAGCCATTCCACCGCCTCGACCGGGTCTTTCGCTACTCCGTCGCCGTAGAAATAGCACATGCCTAACTGAAACTGAGCCTCTGCGTCGCCATCGTTGGCGGCTGCTCTATAAGTATTCGCTCCTGAAGTGCGTGTGCGACTCCTTGCGGGTGTTTCCTTCGTGGCAGCAGTCGCTTCCTTTACCCTTTTTCGTGTTTCAGGAGCCGGAGCCACAGAGTCGACTGTTGCAGTGACGGTGCCATTCTTCTTTCCGGAAGCGTTTTCCTTATTATTCTGTTTGGCTTTCTTTTTGCCCTTATCGCTTTCAGCCTTATTCTTGTTCCGGCGAAATTCGTTGAGAAGCTGATAGTTGCTGACACCTCCTCCTTGATTTTGAGCCCATACGGGGATGCTCATGGCGGCTAAGATGGCGATCAGCAATATTTTGATTTTCATAATTGGTCTTGTTAGGTGTTTGCGGTCGAGAGTGATGAAAGTCTCCTAATCCCTAAGGAAGAATATGAAATCAATACGGTTTGAATTTCATCTTCCACACGTTGTAGACACCTTTCTTGTTGGCGCGGTCAGAGATGAAGTAGATTTCCTGTCCGTCGGAACTCCACTGGGGATTGACATCGTTGCCCGGATGGAACGTGAGCTGCATGAAGTCGCTGCCGTCTATGCGCATTGCAAATAGATCGATATTCTTTTTCTTGTTGATGGTCGATGTGGAGTTTCCTTCCACCACTACCCATTCTCCATCGGGAGATACGTGAGGATTTGAGAATCCGCGGGTGGCGTCTGTGAGAAGGATTGTTTCCTTTCCATCCTTGTAATTCACGCGCCAGATCTCGCTCACGCCGTTGCGGTTGTTGCGCACGCAGATCACTTCGTCGTTTGAGTCTCCCACTGTAGCGGGGTTGTATCCGCGGGTGCAATTGGTCATCTCTCCGGTCTTCATGTTGTATGACCAGATCATCGGCTCTGTGCCTTTGATATATCTTGTGAAGAAGAGCAGGGAGCCATCTTCGGTGAGCACGGGATTGTAGTCGTTGTTGTTTGATGTTATCTGACGGATTATGGAGCCGCTGTGGGCATTCACGGCGCTGAGTTTGTTGCTGCCGGGTTCGTTTTCCGAGAAATATAGCATATCATCGTTACCCCAGCAGAAGCTACCTACATCCTTGAACGTGCGCTGCGTGGGAGCGGAGTTTGTGCGCGCCTTGCGCACCAGGATGTTGTTCTGATCATTCATCCGGGTAAGATGGGCTATCTCATCGCCTTTCGGTGAGATGCGCAGGCATTCGATCGTGCCCCATTTCATTCCGCCCTTCTTGCTTCCTCCCATCATTGAGGTCTGGAATCCGCTGTCGCTCCATCCTTCGATAATGGGGCCGAGGACTGAGCCCTTGCTCTCGTCAGTAAGTTTTATGAGGTTGAGTCCGTTTTCTTCCGGCACAAAATTGGGAGTGAGGTCTTTCTTCGCGCTTGCACAGCCGGCCATTGCCAAAGCCAGCGTTCCGAGCAGAACTGTCTTGATGTTTGTATTCATCCTGTGAAATGATTGATAAAAAAATTTTCTAATCTGTAAGGATAGGGGTCTCGATGCCCTTATCAAGATGCAAAGATAAAGAAAAAATTGAGATATAACAACTTTCCAACTCAATTATTTTCAAAAAAAGTAGTGCGGGAGGGTGATTTATCGGGTGGTGGCCCAGCTTGCGCGTTGGCCGCGGGCTCCGGGGCCGAAACTGCCGGTCTCCGAATAGCGTGCAGTCTTCTCGTTGGCCGGGTCGCGCCAGTTGTCCCAGCCTGCGGGCACGATGTGCTCACCAAGCTCGCAATTGATGAAAGCAGTTGAGGCGTAGGGGCGCCAGGGGCGACCGAGATAGACTTTCGTAACTCCATCGTCGGCTGTGAGGCGGCAGTTCCTGAACACGAAGCCTGTCTCCACGTGCCGGGGCGTTGAGGCGGCTGTGATGTAAGAATCGGTTTTGCTGCGTATCTCGCAGCGGTCAAACCATGCGGTGGCAGGGCCGAATATGAAGTCGGTAGTGCCTTCCACATAGCAGTCTTCAAATTTCACTTCAGAGTCATGGCCGGCAAGGAAAAGGGTATCCTGATTGCCCAAAAACCGGCAGTTGATGAAAGTGAGGTCTGTGCCTTCGGTGTGCAACGCCACTGCCTGGCCCACACGCCCGGCATTATTGCGGATCGTGAGGTTGCGGAATGTGAGGTGGCACCCGTCTACTCTTACGGTGTATGTGCGGAAGGTGCCCATATTGTCTTTTTTCGCATAGTCGTTGCATGTGATAATTGTCTTATCGGTGTCTTCACCAATAAAATCAACGTTCTCAAGCCATGATGGAATTATCAGTTTTTCGTGATATTCACCGTTGTGAATATACACCGTGACGCGATAGTCCATGTAGGCTCGGATGTATTCAAGGGCTTCGCCTATTGTGGTGCAATCTCCCGAGCCGTCGGCCGCTACGGTTATTTCTTTTCTATAGTCCGCTCCCCGGACCGATTCGGCTGCCCCGGTCAGAAACAGCGCGATGATTAGGAATTTGATAAGTTTCATGATGATTGTGTCGGTTAAGATTCTTTTTTTGATATGTCAAAATTCGGTTGTTGTAAATTCAGCCTTCCAGATATGCCTGCTTTCGGGGCTTACGAGGTCGTGTCGGCTACGTTTCAGGCCTGTGACCCAGATGATCTCCCCGTCTGATTTTTTCACGAGAAGCCTGACCGCCTCCTTGCTTGTTCGGTCGAGCCGGGCATCGCTGATGATGTCGCTCACGAGCCTTGTTCCCTTAATGCCGAGCGGGGCCATGCGGTCGCCCGGTAGGGGAGGGCGTAATTCGTAAGCAGACGGGGCTTGTGGAAGATAGGCCGTAGCATGATCGCGGTTGCTTTTTACCTCTTTCATGGTAGTCTCGTTCATATCCATTTTTGTCCATTTTATTTCGGGCTCATGATTGTCTTCCGAGCAGGATATGACAAGCCTGTCGCGTTCAAGGATAGCATCATGCGTCTCTGAAAGATGCCATGTACGCTTCCTGAAGGCCTTGCGCGTGCATTCCAATATCTCGGCTGCAATTGAACTGTTACCACCGAAGGGCCCGATAAATCTCAGGATAAGGCCTGTGGTGACGTCGTGAGAGCCGATGAGCAGGGTAGTGGTGTCGGGGCAAAGACTCTTCAGCGTTGTTCGGTAATGTTCTTCCGTGATTTGTGCTTCCTCCTTCAGGATGGCGATGGTCTTTCCGAGCGCCTTCCTCGCTCCGGGCCATCTCTTTTCGAGCAGGGGGATAACCTCGAGCCTCAGATAATTGCGACGGTAGTCATCGCTGAGATTGCTTGAGTCCGTTATGAAGGTTTCTCCTGTCTCGGCAAGATATTCCTCAATCTCACTACGTGCAACGCCGAGCAGTGGACGTAGCACGCGGCCATTGTCGGTGTCCATCCCTTTCAGCCCGCGAATCCCTGCCCCTCTGAGCATATTGAGGAGCATGGTCTCTATGTCGTCGTCAGCATTATGGGCCACTGCGATCCTGTCTAACCCGCGTTCGGCTGATATGCGCATGAAGTCTGCATAGCGGAGTGCGCGGCAAGCCATCTCGACGCTCTCACCCGGATGGGAGCGTTGATATTCGGCCACATCATATTCGAGTGAATGCAGATGCACACCGAGCCGCCGGCAGAGGTCGGCCACAAACAGAGAGTCGCGGTCGCTTTCTTCTCCACGGAGATGGAAGTTGCAGTTTACGCATTCCACCCGCAGCCCGGCCGAGCGCGCCACGCGCACGCATGCCACGAGAAGAGCCACGCTGTCGGCACCTCCGCTCACGGCCACAAGCAGGCTTCTCACTCGCGCGGCTTCCAACGCCGCTTCCACTTCACGCTCTATCTTTCTCATTTCGTTGCTCTCCTCATCGGCAGATGCCTGTTATTAAAGCAAAGCCACACCATCGTCATGGTGCGGCTTTGCCTCAATGGTGTGAGAATGTCCTTCCAATGCTCACTTTTTGCTGCGGTTACCGTAGCGGCTGCGGAATTTGTCGACGCGACCTGCGGTGTCGACGAGTTTCTGCTTGCCGGTGAAGAAGGGGTGGGAGGAGCTGGTGATTTCGAGCTTTACGAGGGGATATTCCTTACCGTCGATCTCGATTGTCTCACGGCTTGCTACAGTCGAGCGGGTGATGAATACCTCTTCGTTCGACATGTCTTTGAATGCTACCTCACGATAGTTGGAAGGATGGATGTCTTTTTTCATTTTAATTTTCTGCAGTTAATTATTATCGATTTTGCTCGACAGGTCGCGATCCCGTCGAATTGGCGGTGCAAAATTACTAATTTTTTGCGACCTGACCAAATATTCCGGCAGTTTTTCTTTAAAATCAACCTTTTGTCAGGGAGCAAAGAAGAGAATCAGCAACTGTGCCACTATCACGCGCATGAACATCGTGAGCGGATACACTGTGGAGTATGCCACGGCCGGAGCATCGTTGTTGGCCACCTTGTTGGCGTAGGCGAGGGCCGGAGGATCGGTGTAGCTGCCGCTCAGCATTCCTATGATGGAGAGATAGTTCATCTTATATCTCCAGCGCGCCACGGTGCCGATGATGATCAGCGGGATGAGAGTAATGATAAGTCCGTAGACCACCCAGAGGGCGCCACGCACGTTGAAGACCGTAGCCGCGAAGTCCTTTCCGGCCGCTATCCCCACGCTTGCGAGGAAGAGGCAGATGCCTATCTCGCGCAGAAGCAGATTGGCCGAGCTGCTGGTATAAGTCACCAGATGCACTTTCGTTCCGTAGGCGCTGATGATTATGGCCACCACGAGCGGGCCTCCGGCAAGGCCGAGTTTCATCGGCACCGACATTCCTGGCAGGAAGAACGGAATGCAACCTACAATGATGCCGAGGAAGATGCCGATAAACATAGTGAAGAGGTTCGGCTCGTTGAGGTGCTTGTGCGAATTTCCGAGGCGTTCGCCGAGGCGCTGTATGTCTTCCGGCTTGCCCACCACTGTCAGGCTGTCGCCAATCTGAAGGCGAAGGTTGGCTGTGGCCAGAAGGTCGACTCCGGCACGAGTGATGCGGGTCACGTTGAGTTTATAGCCGATGCGAAGGCGAAGGCTGCCGAGTTTCACTCCGTTGTAGTCGGTCTTGGTGACGAGTATCTTGCGCGATACCACAGGGCCCTGCACCATCTCCCATGTTTTCTCCACAATCGGGCCGATGAAGCGGGTGAATGTCTCCTCATCCTGCGCCGAGCAGACGAGCAGCACAAGATCGCCCATCTCGATTATGTCTGACGAGGTGGGAATAATCACGTTGCCCTCCGACTTCTCGATGCGGGATATCACGAAATTGGCACTTATCAGGGTGTGGAGCTTGGCGATGTCGAGCCCGGCGATAAGTTCGTTGGTGACCTTCAGCGTCAGCACATGGGGCGTGAGCTGAGAGTCTTTCGTTTCATCCTCCACCTCTGAGATCTCCTTCTTCACATCGATGCGGAAGAATAACTTGATGAGGATGAGCGAGAAGATGATGCCTACTACGCCGAGAGGGTATGCGGCGGCATAACCCATCGACATGTCTTGCGACACAACGCTGGCATCCTCATGTATCTGCAGCACTGTCTGCTGCGCGGCACCGAGGCCCGGGGTGTTGGTGACGGCACCGCTCATGATGCCCACCATCTCGGGCAGCGATGTCAGGCCGTCGTTTCCTCCCTGTATGTAGAAGATGGCCACGGCTAAGATGGCGTTGAGGAGCACTCCGCTCACAGCAAGCATGTTCATCCTCACGCCGCCCTCCTTGAAGGAGGAGAAAAAGCCCGGACCTACCTGCATGCCTATCGAGAAGATGAAGAGTATGAGGCCGAAATCGCGGAGGAAGTGCATGATGTTGATATCCACGATATAGCCGAAGTGCCCCATGATAATACCCACGAAGAGCACCAGCGTCACTCCGAGCGAGATGCCGAACACCTTGATCTTGCCGAGCCAGATGCCTGCGAAGATGACAAAGCTGTAAAGCATCACCGCCGAGGCAAGCGATACGTTGCCCGGCGATAATAATTCAATAAGCCAATTCATTCTAATAGATTATGAATGATGGAACTATGTTGGGAAGATTATGTCTTATTCAAATTCAATGAGGTTCTGGTTGGTGGCCACAACGTCGCCGGGCTGCACGAGCACCTGCTTCACTACGCCGTCGATCTCCGATTCGAGGTCGTTTTCCATCTTCATTGCTTCATACACGAGCAGACGGCGTCCGGTCTTCACGGTGTCGCCGGGCTTTACGTCTATTTCGATGATGGTGCCTCCCATCGGCGCCTTGAGTGTAGGCCCGGTGACGGGGTCGAATTTAGGCGCGTTCTTGGCTGCTTCCTCGGCTTCGTGCGCAGCAGCTTCAGCATTCTTGGCGTCATATTCTGCCTTGCGCTTGTTTTTGAGGAAGCCTGTGGCCACTGCCGGGAGAAGTTCGAGCAGCAGATATTCCTCGTCGTTCTGTGCGAGTTTCACGCCTCCGAATTCCTCGAGCACGGGGTTTTCCGGCTGGCGGAACTGGCTCACGTCGTAGGGCTTCTCCTCAGGGCTGCCGGTGATTGCCTCACGGAATGCCGGGTCTACGGGTACGGGAGTCTTTCCGTATTCGCCCTTGACGAGACCCACAAACTGGTTGTTCTTGTTTGAATAGTCGGGAGCTCCCTTCCTGCGGTCGAGGGCGAGAGCCACGGCCTGTGAACCCACGATCTGGCTTGTGGGAGTCACGAGCGGCACAAGGCCTGCGTCGCGGCGCACTTTCGGGATGAGAGCCATAGCCTCGTCGAGCACGTCTTCAGCCTTGAGTGCGCGGAGATTGGCAACCATATTGGAATACATGCCTCCGGGCACCTCCGCGTTCTTGACGAGTTCGTTGGGCTTGGGGAAGCCGAAATAGGCCTCGATCTTGTGGCATGCGTCGAGAAGTTCCTCCTCGCGGTTATTGGTGGCTGCTTCGATGGCACGGTCAAATTCGGCGTCGATCTCAGCCGGCATGGCGGCGTATGCCTCATCGAAGTCTTTCGGCCATTTGTCTTTGTTGAGGTCGAAGGCGGCAAGGCTTTGACGTGCTTCCACGAGGCCCTTGCGTATCTCCTTCACGGCATCCATATTGGCCTCAAGTTCGATGCCCAGTTTCTGACAGAAGATCCATACCAGCTCGATGGCGGGAGCAGCCGAGCCGCCTCCGAACCACCAGATGTTGGTGTCCACAATGTCCACACCTTTTATTATGGCTGTAAGCACCGATGCCAGTCCGTAGCCCGGGGTGCAGTGGGTGTGGAAGTCTACGTCGACCTTTACGGCCTGCTTCAGCTTCGGCATGAGAGAGAAGATGCGGCTCGGATTCACGAGGCCGGCCATGTCTTTGAGGGTGATCATCTTTGCGCCGATGCGTTCCATCTCCCTGGCCTTATTCACGAAATACTCGTCGGTGAAGATGAGTTCCGGAGCGGCCGGCTCTTCATTGCCTCCGAAGAGACGGGCGAAGAATCCTTTCTTCACCTCAACCTTGGGCTCCTCTTTCGGGTCTACGGTGTAGCAAACTGCAGCGTCGGCTATGCCGCCGAGCTCATTGATCATCTTTATCGAGTCTTTGATATTGTCGATATCGTTAAGGGCATCGAAGATACGCATCACGTTCAGGCCGTTTTTGATAGCCTCCTTATAGAAGCCCTCGAGCACTGAATTGGGATAGGGAACATATCCGAAAAGGTTTCTGCCGCGGGAGAGCGCACTGAGAAGAGAGATGCCCTTCATATATTTGGAGCATTCGCGCAGGCGGTCCCAGGGGCTTTCTCCGAGATAGCGCATCACAGAGTCGGGAACCGCGCCGCCCCAGACTTCCATGATGTAGAAGCCGGCGTCCTTGTAGAGAGGAAGCAGTTTGTCGATGTTTTCCTGCTTTAGGCGTGTAGCGAACAGCGACTGCTGTCCGTCGCGCAGTGTGAGATCTCTTACTTTAAGTTTTTTTCCCATAATCTATAGAGTTGTGTATAGTTTTCAATTTGTAAAGTCGGCATAAGCCGCACTATTCGAAGATGCCTTCCACGGCCTCTGTCTCCACTTCGCCCGGCGACGGCTCCCACACCTCGCCGGCGCAGATGTCGATGCCGGCAGGGATGTCGAATTTTGCATCCTGGCTGTAGGGCAGTTTCTTGTCGGCATACACTTTCTGCATGTATAGGCCATAGATAGGAAGTGCCGCGCGTGCGCCCTGGCCGAGCGCCATGGTGTTGAAGTGAATGTAGCGTTCATCGCCTCCCACCCATACTCCGGTGACGAGTTCCGGCGTGAAGCCCATAAACCAGCTGTCGGAGTTTGAGTTGGTAGTACCTGTCTTGCCACCCATCTGCGCATTGATGCCGTAGCGTGAGCGCAGGCTGGCGCCTGTGCCGCTCTCCACCACGCTCATGAGCATGGAGAGGATCTTGTAGTAACTCTGCTCGTTGGTCACCTCGGTGCGATGGGGTGTGGCGTTATATATCAGGTTGCCCTGATTGTCTTCTATGCGGGTCACGAATACCGGATCGGTGCGTATTCCCTTGTTGGCGAAAGTGGTGTATGCTCCCACCATGTCTCTCACGGGCACGTCTACAGTGCCGAGGCATAGCGGCATGTAGGCTTCGATGTGGCCGGTGATGCCGAACACGCGCATCTTGTTGGCAAGATTGATTGGTTTCAGTTCGTTCACGAGGCGCGCCGAAATCCAGTTGTTAGAATTGGTCAGCGCCCAGTGCAGGGTCACCATCTCGCCCACATGGCCGCCCCCCGAGTTGCGGGGGCTCCAGCCGTTGAATGTAGGCTGCGTGTTGAGGAAGTGTGAGCAGGGGGTGAAGTCCTGCTCCATGGCGAGGGTGTAGAGGAATGGCTTCGCTGTAGATCCTATCTGGCGTTTGCCTCGGCTCACCATGTCGTATTGGAACCATTGGAAGTCAGGGCCTCCCACGTAGGCTTTCACATTTCCGTTGTGCGGATCCATGCTCATCAGTCCGGTGCGCAGTATCGACTTCATGTATAGCAGCGAATCGCGCGGAGTCATTGTCACGGTCTTGGAGCCGGGCACGGTCTTTCCGTCTTCCTTCACGTAGGCAAACACTTCCATTTCCACCGGAGTGTTGAAGGCCTGCTCTATCTCGGCGTCGGAGCATCCGGCGAGTTTCATCACCCTGTGGCGTTCGGTCTGGTTGATGGCGTTGCGTATAAGGCGCTGCACGCCCTTCGATGAGAGTTCTTCGCCGTTGGTGGTGTAAGGGCCGTTGGGTTGCCCCTTCTTCTCCTGAAAGAAAGCCGGCTGCAGTGTCTCTCCCAGATGCTTGCGCACTGCTTCCTCGGCATATTCCTGCATCCTGACATCGATGGTGGAATAAATCTTCAGGCCGTCGGTGTAAAGATTATAATATGACCCGTCGGGCTTAGGATTCTTCTCTATCCAGCCGTAGAGCGGATTTTCCTCCCATTGCGTTGAATCGGTGTTGTAGTTGCCCATCGCTATGTCGTATGCCATCTTGTTCCCGAACTTGGAGCGTTCCGGACGTTCAGGTCTCTTAGCCGTCATCAGGCGGCGTATCTCCTCGCGCAGATACGGGGCTGTGCCCACTTTGTGGTCTACCTTGTGATAGTCAAGCCCAAGAGGTAGCTGCTTGAGCGAGTCGCATTGCTCTTTGGTGATCATGTCGGCCTTCAGCATCTGCTCGAGCACGGTGTTGCGCCTGTTGAGCACCCTCTCGGGGTGGCGCAGCGGGTTGAAATAGGAAGGATTCTTGAGCATTCCTATCAGCATAGCTGCCTCCTCGCAAGTGAGATCGCCCGGTTCCTTGCCGAAATACACGTTGGCCGCCGTCTTTATTCCCACTGCATTGTTGAGGAAGTCGAAGCGGTTGAGATACATGTTCAGAATCTCGTCTTTCGTATAGAACCGTTCGAGTTTCAGCGCAATCATCCATTCGATTGGCTTCTGCATGGCGCGTTTGAGCATGTTGCTGCTCGGCTGCGAATAGAGTTGCTTGGCAAGCTGCTGGGTGATGGTGGAGGCTCCTCCCGACGATTTGTCGCCCATTATGATTGTCTTCACAGCCGTGCGTCCGAGAGCCATGAAGTCTATGCCCGAGTGCGACTCGAAGCGCGCGTCTTCCGTGGCTATGAGGGCCTGGATCACGTAGGGTGAGAGGGCATCATAGTCGCTGTAGACACGGTTGCCGGCGCCTGCAAAATATCTGCCGAGCTCGGTGGTGCCGTCAGAGGCGTAGACCACGCTCGCAAGCTTATCGTGGGGATCTTCGAGTTCCTCGATAGGGGGCATATAGCCTATCACTCCGTTGTAGACGAGGAGCAGGAAGAGGGCTATCAACCCTCCGAGAGAGAGGAATCCTATCCACAGCCACGTGATGATAATACGGTTGCGCACAGCCTTTCTGGGGGCTGCGTCGTCCGGGTCTATCATTATGTCGTCAGGCGCGGGAGCCTTTTTTTTGAATCTGTCTAAAAAGCCCATGTTGATGATATTGGCTGATTATTGCGCAAAGGTAGCAATTTTTTCCCAATCACACAAGTTTTTTAAGATTTCAGCCCTTCGGGCGTCACCGGCATTGTTTCAGTGCTGCGGGCGACCAGTTGCTGAAAAAGCGCAAAAGTTTCTCCCTGTCATAGCCCTCGCCCGATTCAAGAAGGGCCGAGTCTTGTGTGTGAAGAATGTTGCCATCGCCGTCGAGCACCACAAGCACCGGAAACCCGAATCGCACCGGATTCCCGAGGCGTTTCAGCGCAGCTGCCGTAGCCGCTGCATCCTCCTTTGGCTCGCGGGGATTATAGTTGACATGAATGTATTCAAAATTCTCGTCGACAATCTGCTTCAGTTGCGCGTCTCCTTCTATGAAGCGGGCAAGGCGAATGCACCATTTGCACCAGTTCCCTCCGAGTTGTGCTATCACGAATTTCCCTTCCTGCGTTGCTTTTGTGAGCGCCTGAGTGATCTGCACATCCGGATCTATATCCTCGTCATATACCTTCGCATTCTCCCGGGCGGCCGCTGCGAGAGTGATAAGCACCGCCGCTATTAATGTCAATGTCCTTTTTGCATTCATTATTCCGAAGTTATGTAAATTGAACTGCAAATATAATATTTTCCGCCGAGCTATGCAAGAAAAGACACTGACTCATCTCAAAGACGCGGCGGAATGCTTGCGTGGCTGCGAAATAATTTGTAATTTTGTGGCTTGAAAGATCCATGCTATGAATCAAGATATTGTGGAGATGACATTCAGGCGGTTTCTCAACCGTGGCCATTATCGTAAGACGCCGGAGCGCTTTACGATACTCAGACGCGCCCTCACCATGAAGGCACATTTCGATGTCGAGACCCTCCACGCCGCCCTTGAAAGCGACGGATATCACGTGAGCCGCGCCACTGTCTACAACACGGTGCAGCTTCTCGAGAAGGCCGGAATCTTGCGCAAGAATGTCTTCGCGCAGTCTACAGCTTTATATGAACTTTGCCGCGACAACCATATCCATCTCGTATGTCGCCGATGCGGAAAGATACGCGAAGTTTCCGATCCTCTCATAGAGCAATATATTTCCGGCCTCGATACCCCCGACTTCATGGCCGAGGATTTCTCCATCACCATTAACGGACTCTGCGACAAATGCCGATGACCAGGCGCCCGCTCATTCTCGGCGAAATCTCACACCCTATACATTGCAAATATTAAATAATTGTAGTAACTTTGTGGTTGCAAACCGCCTCGCAGAGCCCCGGTCAGGGGCAAATGTGAGTGGGAACTATTTTCAATTTATTGATTCAAAAGCAATGAGACAAATTATTACAAAATTTCTGATTAGCAGCGTCCTGATATGCTTATCCCTCTCGGCCTCAGCCTACGATTTCGAGGTGGATGGCCTCTACTACTCAGTGATATCAGACAGTGAAATGACATGTGCAATTGTAGCGGGCGACAATGAATACGAAGGAGATATTACAATCCCTTCAGAAGTTACTTATAACAATCATCAATATGCAGTCACTGTGATCAGCTGGTGGGCTTTCAACTGTTGCAGTGCCCTGACATCGGTAACCATAGGAAATTCGGTAACAGAAATCAGAGCAGAAGCTTTCTTCGCATGTCGTTCTCTTACGTCTGTGACTATACCGAATTCGGTAACAGAAATCGGAGCAAGTGCTTTCTACGGTTGTGAATCACTGATCTCGGTCTATTACAATAGTGAAAATCCTATAGAAAGTGATAACGGAAATATATTTTACAACGCGTTGGAAAATGCAACGCTCTATGTTCCTGCTGTTGCTGTAGAAAAATGCAAGGTGATAAGTCCGTGGAAGGATTTTAAGAATATCGTTGCGTATGATTTCTCCGGCGTGGAAACTGTCAGCGGAGCAGTGACGAAGACAGTGACTGGCCGCTATGATCTTTCCGGCTCAGCAGTGGATGGTTATTATCGAGGAATGGTGATCGAGCAATATTCAGACGGATCAACTATGAAGACCCTTCAGAAATAATTCGGAAATTAGTATTAATACAAAGTAATCGCGCGCAAATGCCCTGTGGCTTTGCGCGCGATGCCGTAAATGTGTGTTGGGGTGAATTTCAGAGTTTGTGGATGACCAGTCCTGAGCGGAGTTTCGGCTCGAACCATGTGGTCTTCGGTGGCATGATGTTGCCGCTGTCGGCTATTGCTATCAGTTGCCCCATGGTGACGGGGTAGAGGGCGAGGGCCATGGCCATCTCTCCGCTGTCTACCCGCCGCTGAAGTTCCTCAAGTCCGCGAATGCCTCCCACGAAGTCAATCCGCTTGTCGGAGCGGAGATCGGTGATGCCGAGAATGTCGCGGAGAATAAGGTCGGAAGAGACGGTCACGTCAAGCACTCCGATCGGATCGGAGTCATTGTATGTTCCCGGTTTCGCCGTGAGTGAATACCACTTGCCGTCGAGATAGAGCGCGAAGTTGTGAAGGCCTGAGGGATGATATGTCTCCTTTCCTTTTTCCTCGACATCGAAATTTTCTTTCAGTTTCTCAATAAACTGTTCCGGTGTGAGGCCGTTGAGGTCGCGCACCACCCGGTTATAGTCTATGATGCGGAGGTGTGATGCCGGGAATGCCACAGCCATGAAATAGTTGTATTCCTCATCGCCTCGGTGATCGGGATTGAGGCGTTTTTTCTCGTCGCCCACGAGTGCTGCCGCCGCGCTGCGGTGGTGGCCGTCGGCTATGTAGAGAGCGGGAATGGCCTCAAATTCCCTGGTGATTTCCGCTATGAGGGCGTCGTCATCTATAACCCAGAATGTATGTCCGAATCCGTCGGGAGCGATGAAGTCGTACTCGGGAGTGGCCTTCGTCACCTGCGCTATGATCTGCTCCAGCCTCTCATTGTCTGGGAAGGCGAAGAATACGGGCTCGATGTTGGCATTGTTGCAGCGCACGTGCTTCATGCGGTCTTCCTCCTTGTCGCGGCGGGTGAGCTCATGCTTCTTGATGCGCCCTTCCATGTAGTCTTCCACGGCGGCTGCGATCACGAATCCGTATTGGGTGCGCCCGTCCATCGTCTGGGCATAGATGTAGTAGTTCTCTTTCGGGTCTTCGAGCAGCCATCCTTTCTGCTGGAAAGCACGGAAGTTCTCCACAGCCTTGTCGTAGACGTCGGGGTGGTGCTCGTCGAAGCCCGGTTCGAAATCTATCTCGGGCTTTATGATGTGATAGAGCGACATCTCGTTGCCTTCGGCCTCGCGGCGTGCCTCTTCAGAGTTGAGCACGTCGTATGGGCGTGAAGCCACGGCCTCCACCAGATGCTTGGGCGGACGTATGCCTTTGAAGGGTTTTATCTTTGCCATAGTGTAAGTCGGTATTTCTTGAAGATTATCTGTCAGTGTCTCTAAGCCAGCCGAGGAGTCCTGCATTGAAAGAGTCAGCTCCGAGCAGCGCCTCTACGGGTATGTGCATCCTGTAGCGCCAGTAATGCTGCGAGTTGGCCGGGATGTTGATGAGTTCGTCGTGCGGATTATCACGGCGCAGCGAGCCGTCGGTGCTCAACCAGTCCTGAAGCGGCAGGATGCATAGCATCGATGGCGACTTCAGGTGCAGATCCACAATCTTCGCGCACACCCAAGGCTCGGCTATTTGAGGTGCCTGTCCCGGTTCGTTGAGCACATAGTTGAAGAATCTCTGGGTAGCGGCCGGATCCTGTTCCCACCAGGCGCGTATGCCGTCCATGTCATGAGTAGATGTGGTGCAGACGCTATAATAGGGATAGTGCCATGTGTCGCCGAATTCAGTCTTCGGGTCTTTCGGCATGCGCTGTATCTCGAGAGATAGAATCTGGAGCTTGTGCATCACCTCAGGCACGCAGTCGGGAATCATGCCGAGGTCTTCGGCGCAGGTGAGCATACCGGTCGAGCCGAGGAGGGGAGGCAGTTTCCACATAGCCTTTCCATACCAGAAGTCGTTCATGCGGTGATAGAAGAAATCGTTGTAGAGGCGGTTGAAGCACCAGCGCTCGTAGTCTGTCAGTGCGCGGAACTGATATGTGAACTGCGCCGAGATGCGCGGATGGTAGTGTCCTTTCTGATATGAGTCTTCGATGAAGAGAACATCGTCGATGAGGCCGAGGAGTGCGTTGCAGATGCGCGTGTTGCGATCGTTCGGTTCGAGGCGCGAGAAGTAGTCGGCCACCTTACGCTGGGTATTGACTGCCTCCTTCAGGCGATACTGTCCGGCCTGGGTCTCTTCAAGAAACTCATGCTTCACTTCTTCGGTGTATTCTCCGAAGAAATCGGTCAGCATCCATTCCTGGATGAAGGGGCGGGCCTGCACTTCGGGATGAATCCAGAAGTCATAGTTGTGGCGAAGTTCCTCGGGCGAGAAGGGGAGTGCCGGGTTGAAATAGCCGAGCAGGCCGTGGATAGCATCCATCGGAATCTGCCAGATGCGGAAGAAGCCGAGAATATGGTCTATGCGGTAAGCGTCGAAATATTCTGCCATCTTGCGGAAGCGTGCCTTCCACCAGGCGAAGCCGTCGAGGGCCATCTCGTCCCAGTTATACGTCGGGAAGCCCCAGTTCTGGCCGAGCACCGAGAAGTCGTCGGGCGGCGCTCCGGCCTGGCAATCCATATTGAAGAGGCGGGGATTGATCCAGGCGTCTACGCTGTCGCGGCCAATGCCGATGGGGATGTCGCCTTTCAGCACTATTCCGTTCTGATGTGCATAGTCGCGCACTTCGCGCAACTGGCGGTCGAGATGATACTGCACGAAATAGTAGAAATGATATTCATACTTGTGCGAGTCTATGAAGCGGTCTACGGCAGCTTTGCTGTAGACTGCATATTCGCCCCATTTTGTGCTGTCGGGCGTATGGAAGAAGTCGCGCAGCACGCACCACGCTGCATAGTCGGCAAGCCAGTATTCGTTGTGCTCCACGAAATCACGATACTCCTTCGTCTTCATCGTGCTCACACCCAGTTCGGCGTATAGCTCGCGCAGGAATGTGAGTTTTAGGGAGTTGACTGCCTCGTAGTCTACCTGAGGCAGTTCGTTGAGCCTGCGCGCCTCAGCCTTGAAGAAATCGCGGCGCTCCTTGTCTTTGAGCGAGCCTACGGCCTGAATGCGCACATACATAGGATGAAGCGCGAAGATCGAATTGGCGCTGTAGGGATAGGAGTCTACCCACGTGCCGGTCTTGGTGGTGTCGTTGATGGGGAGCACCTGCAAGATCTTCTGCCCGGTCAGCACACACCAGTCCACCATCTTCTTTATATCATAGAAGTCTCCTACGCCGGCATCGTCGTTAGAGCGTATGGAGAACACGGGGATGGCCGTGCCGGCACCTTTCCATGACTTGCGGGGATTTTCAAAGCGTAGCCCGTCGAAGACGAGGATATCTGCCTTGTTTCCGGGGTAGAAGTCGAGGCGGCGGTTGTCGCGTGCCTCCCAGTCTACGGGGCGGCGGGTATTCTTGTCGAGAATCACGAATTTATATTCCAGCGGCAGCTGAATGTCGGCAACGTTGAGGGCCACTTCCCAAAGGGGATAGTGGGCATCATTGAATGTCAGGGCCTTCTCAGGTTTCCAATCGCCGAGTTCACGGCAGTTGCCGGCGATGGCCAGCACCTCGCCGGGTGTTACCATCGGAGCGAGTACCTTGAAGAGAACGGTACCCTTTCGCGGCACGAGAGGCTGATCGCGGAAATTGCGCGCGAGCATACCGTCTACAAATGCCGATGAGAAGTAAGGTTTGTCGTCGGGCACGTCTTGCCATGAGGCGTAAATGTCGAAAGCCTTGATTCCTGTGCCCGCCTCGAAGCGGTGGGGTGCGCCCCATTCCTCGCGCCAGGGCTTCCCCTCGGCCTTCACTATGAAGCGATAGGTGAAGGCCGCGATTGAATCAGGAATCTCGAGCCTGATAGTCCACACATCGGGAGCCGTCATCTCGAGCACGGGGGCAAGAGTAGGATCATCGTTGCCAAGCTGGGGGATTGACCCGCTTATGTAGACGGATTCCCCCCAGTTGGTGTGATAATCTATATGAATCTGAATTTTCATGATAGTGATTTTTTCGGTATCTACAATAGTTTCCGGTGTTGCCGGCATCGTTCATCATCCGCAGCGTGAGTTGCCACACGAAGTGCAGATTAGGCATCCTTCCTGATAGATCAGGGTCTCCGCACCGCAATTCGGACACTTGCCCGAGCCGGCGGTGCCATTGGGAATGTACTTCTTCAGGGCGCGTTCCACGCCGTTTTTCCACGTGTTGATGCTGTTTGAGTCAAGTTCGAGCCCCTGCACGAGCTTTATCACCTGGTCGATGGGCATTCCATAGCGGAGCACACCCGAGATGAGTTTAGCATAGTTCCAGAATTCGGGCTTGAACTTTTCCGAGAGGCCTTCGATAGTGGTCTTATATCCTCGTTTGTTGATAAACTGGAAGTCGTAGCGTTTCTTTCCGTCGGCATCCACTTCTTTTATAATCTTGCCCCTGTTGATGCTCTTGGGGCAGAATATGCCGTCTTCGTCATCAACCAGACCGGTGAATATCTCGTAGGGCTTGCCATCTACGAGGCCTACGAAAGCGATCCATTTCTCCTTGTTGTTCTGGAATCTCACCACGTCGGCTTCCAGCTCTTTAGGACGTTTGGCCACATGGTCGGGAGTGTGTATGAGTTCCGGAGCGGGAGAGCTTTTCTTTTTCTCCACTGCTTCGAGCACATTATTGCGCGATCCGTCTCTATACACGGTGCAACCCTTGCAGCCGGCCTTCCATGCCTGCATATAGAGATTGCCTACCATCTCCTCTGAGATGTCGGCAGGGAGATTGATGGTGACCGAAATGGAGTGATCCACCCATTTCTGCACCTCGCCCTGCATCCTAACCTTCTCCATCCAGTCAATATCGTTGGACGTGGCCTTGTAGTAGGGCGATTGAGCCACGAGCTGATCCAGTTCCTCTTGGGTCATGTTCTTTTTGGGCTCGATGCCCTTAATCTTCATCCATTCGATAAATTTCGGATGGTATACGAGGAATTCCTCATACTGTTCGCCCACTTCATCGACGAAATCCACTGTCACGTTCTCGTCGCCGGGAACGATCTTGCGGCGGCGCTTGTAGACCGGGAGGAACACAGGCTCCAGGCCCGAAGTGGTGCGGGTCATGAGCGAAGTGGTGCCTGTCGGGGCAATAGTGAGGCATGCTATATTTCGGCGACCATGTTTCAGCATCCGCTCGTAGAGGGCTGGGTCAGCCTCCTTGAGCCTCATTATGAAGGGATTGTTCTTCTCTCTTTCAGAGTCGTATATCTCGAATGCTCCGCGCTCTTCGGCCGCTGTCACCGAAGCGTTGTAGTAGGCCAGAGCAAGCTGCTTGTGCACTTCGGTCGAGAAAGCGGTGGCCTCCGGAGTGCCGTAGCGCAGTCCGAGGGCGGCGAGCATGTCTCCCTCGCCCGTGGTGCCGCATCCGGTGCGTCGTCCCATCAGGGTTTTGTCGCGTATCTTCTCCCAAAGGTGCAGTTCGGTGCTCTTCACCTCGGCAGTCTCAGGGTCTTCCTTTATCTTGGTGATGATCTGCTCGATCTTCTCCATCTCGAGGTCGATGATATCATCCATGATGCGCTGAGCCTTGCCGACGTGCTTGCGGAAGAGGTCGAAATCGAACTTGGCTTCGGGCGTGAAAGGATTATCGACGTAGCTGTAGAGGTTTATGGCCGTCAGGCGGCAACTGTCGTAGGGGCAGAGCGGAATCTCGCCGCAGGGGTTGGTTGAGATGGTCTCGAAGCCCAGATCGGCGTAGCAGTCGGGTACAGACTCGCGGATGATCGTATCCCAGAAGAGCACACCCGGCTCGGCGCTTTTCCAGGCGTTGTGCACGATTTTTTTCCAGATTGCGGCCGCGTCTGCCTCCTTCACCACAAGAGGATTGTCTGAATTGACAGGGAATTGCTGAGTGTATGGTGTTCCGGTCTCGGCGCATAGCATGAAAGTGTCGTCGATACGCACCGAGACATTGGCGCCGGTCACTTTCCCCTGCTCCATCTTGGCGTCGATGAAAGCCTCCGCGTCGGGATGCTTGCTGCTCACAGTGAGCATCAGAGCCCCGCGGCGACCGTCCTGTGCCACCTCGCGGGTGGAATTGCTGTAGCGCTCCATGAAGGGCACAAGTCCTGTTGAGGTGATGGCCGAGTTCTTCACCGGTGTCCCTTTCGGGCGCAGGTGGGAGAGGTCGTGGCCCACACCGCCGCGGCGCTTCATGAGCTGCACCTGCTCCTCATCTTCGCGGATGATGCCGCCGTATGAGTCGGGATGCCCGTCGAGTCCGATCACGAAGCAGTTGGAGAGTGAACCCACTTGATAATTATTGCCGATTCCGGCCATTGGGCTGCCCTGGGGCACGATGTAACGGAAATCCTTGATGAGATCAAACACTTCCTCTTCCGACATCGGATTGGGATATTTCCGTTCGATACGCGCTATCTCGGATGCTATCCGGTGGTGCATGTCGTCGGGTGTACGTTCATAAAGGTGTCCGTAGGAATCCTTCAGGGCGTATTTGCTCGACCATACGCGGGCAGCGAGTTCATCGCCTCCGAAGTATTCGAGCGCACCCTGATAGGCTTCATCGTTGGAGTATTGGGTTTTGATGTCGGCCATTGTGTCTGGTTGCTAAATAATAAATATATGTGGAGTGCCTGAGTTTTCCGAAATGGAAAACTTTCAGATGCAAAGTTCGGAAAAAAATTTCAGAAATGAAAATAATTTTGATAATTTTTATGGAAGGAATGACGCGAGTCGAGATTCGTCGAGGAGAGTGAATATTCGGTTTCCCGTTGGTGTCAGCGACGGATCGGGCAGTGAGAGAAGTTGCCCCACTATCGACTCCATTTCTTCAGAAGAGAGGTGCCTGCCGCGGGTGATGGCGGCGCTGCGTGCCATCACGAGAGCCATGCGCTGCATGATTCCCTCCACCGGGCTTCCCTCCACTCCGTAGGCGTCGGAATCTTCTCTTACAGAGTCGAGTATGCGCATCACCACCTCGCGTGCCTCGCCCTGTCCGATCATAGTTGGCACCGCTGCGATGCTCCAGAGGTTGCCTTCATCATATTCGAGGCTGAAGCCGATCGAGGCCAGTTCCTCACTCACTCGCGCGAGGGCGTCCTGACGGTCGCGGTCGAGTTCTATCTGCTCCGGAAAGAGCACACGCTGGCTTGCCGGCTCCATTCTCTCCACGCTGCGCAGGCATTCTTCGTAGAGTATCTTCAGATGTGCGCGGTGCTGATCGATTACCATGATTCCCTCGCGGGTAGTGGTGACAATATACTTATCGGCAAACTGCAGGCAGTCTTTGGCCGGGGGGAGCGACATTTCGCCTACGGAAGGCAGCACTCCCTCCACTGGCTGCGCTTGCCGGGCCGATTCCTCACGGCGGTCCATGAAGTTCCGGTAGAGCGATTCCCAGTTGCCCGGGGCGCGATTGCTCCGGCCGGTATATCCTCCTGAAGCTGTTCTGCCCCTATCCGTAGAAGTGCCTATCTCAAAAGGATTATAATCCGGAGGCACCTCAATGGCCGGATTATCCTCGTCGGGAGAACCGGCCGGGGCAGCTGCCGGAACGAGATCTGAATCGAAGTCGATCTGTGGCGTAGCGGCAAATTTACCGAGCGAAGCCTTGACACTTGCGCCGAGAATGCTCAGTATCTCCTTCTCTCGCTCCAGTTTCACCTCATTCTTGCTCGGGTGGATATTGATGTCGATTTCAGCCGGATCCACATCAATCATGATGAAATAGCAGGGTTGCGTGTCGGGGGCTATCAGATTGTCGAATGCTCCGGTTATCACCTTGTGCATCCTCAGGTGATTGATGTGCCTTCCGTTGGCTATCAGGTGCCAAAGGGGATTGCGGCGCCGAGCGAACTCCGGGCGTGATATGTAGCCATGAATCTTCACTATGTCGGTATCGACCTCGATGGGGAGCAGCTGCATGTTGAGATTGTTCTTCCATAGGTCGTTGATGCGCTGTAGCAGAGTGCCCGGGCGCAGATCGATGGAGCGGCCTCCGGTGTCGATGCTGAGGCGCAGACGGAAGTTGACAAGAGCCATACGCTCGAATTCACGCATGATGAAGCCGAGCTCACCGGCATCCGACTTCAGAAACTTCCTGCGGGCCGGCACATTGAAGAAGAGATTGCGCACACTTATGGATGTCCCGGCCTCACACACGCAAGGCTCCTGAGTCTCCACCTCCGAGCCGTTGATGACGAGCCTTGTTCCCATCTCGGCGTCAAGTGTGCGCGTGCGCATCTCCACCTGCGCGATGGCGCAGATCGAGGGCAGCGCTTCTCCCCTGAAGCCCATGGTGTGAAGGCTGAAAAGGTCTCCGGCCGATCTGATTTTTGAGGTGGCATGGCGTTCGAAAGCCATGCGTGCGTCAGTCTCGGTCATTCCCTTGCCGTTGTCCACAACCTGGATCAGCGTCTTCCCGGCATCCTTTATGAAGATGCGTATTTCGGTGGCTCCCGCATCAGCAGCATTCTCCACCAGTTCCTTTATCACCGAGGCGGGGCGCTGAATCACCTCGCCGGCAGCAATCTGGTTGGCGACTGAGTCGGGTAGGAGTCTGATAATGTCGGTCATACTTAATGAGTGAATTGTGTGCGCATACGGGTCAGTCGGTCTCGAAATACATCTCAAGTTCTTCGGGTATCTCTCCGAGTTCATCGTCCCAGCGGAGGCGCCCGTCGATTCTCACCCGTTTGGGTCTGATGGCGTCAAGCCACTGGAAGCCGGTGAGATATTTCTGAGCCCGCTTCACGAGAAAGAGGGGAGTGGTGTTTCCCGTCACTTCAGGCCACATCTTGATCTTTTCAATCTGGCGGTCGCGCATCTCCACGGTCATATAGCTGCTTTCCGCATCTACGAGTTTATTGAATGTCGAATCGTTCTCCATCGGCAGCATGATGGTCTGAACGTTGCCCTCCACGTAGAGCCGCTTCAGATAGTCGTCTTCAAACCACGCTTCCATCTTTCGCCCCGTCAATTGATTATAGAAATCCTCGTCCACATATTCCGCCATGAACCCTGACTTGGGAAGAAGGGCGTGGTCTACCGTGGAGTCGTTGAAATGCAGTATTATTTCTTTTCCGTTGACCTGCCGCTCGCCGCTCCAGACCACCGGCTTCCTCTTCATGAACATCAGGGAGTCTTTTTCGAAAAACTCCAGTGTGTCGGCTACCCCCTGCGCCTGCTCGTTGAAAAAGCGGGCTCTCGGATAAGCCTTGGCGGCATGCACCTCGCGTATCTCCTTCACCAGCATCTCTGTCTGCGGATAAGTGCGGATGAGCCATTGGCGCATCTCTTCGCGTGAGATAGGCCCGAGCATATCCGGATCGTCGTATGGCCATTCAAGATATTCAAACGCCTCCTCGGTGAGGGCCGGGTGGATGGCCCGCTCCCTGACGGTGTCGGGCAGCACGAAGGTGAAGATGGAGTCTGCCCTCAGGAAGAGAGTGTCGGGGCGTGAATATTCCTTCAGCAGGGGATACTCGGTGGCGAATGCTTCCTTTGTAGAGTCATTATACATTCCGAAGCCGCTTATGAGAATAAGTTTGTTGGCGGTGTCGGTGATGACTGTAGGCTGCCCCAGTTTTGATATGTCACGATACTGGTAGGCGCGGCTTATTCGCGTGGCGTTGTCGTAGACTATGGAGTCGCCCTCAAGCACGGTGGCGCGTCCGAGCGAGTCCTTATGTATGAGGGTAGCCCGGTTGGTCATCTCAAGATTTCCCAGCTGGGTGTTATACCAGCCGCGACTTGTATAGATTGTGTCGTTAGGGCCGTAGATGTCGGTAGGACTGTCTATCACCGCTATGTGAGTCCCTGTATTATAATAGAGGGTGTCGCTCAGAAGAGTGAAATTGTCCTTATGGTTGATTAGTTCCACATCGTAGAAGAACTCGGCGTCTTTCGTGCGGCTGTTGTATTGTCCGAACTGCGATGTGAGGGTATTGACGTCATCCTTGAGCAGACCGCCGCAACCGTAGAATCCCGTCTCGAGATCCACATCGTAGTCGAGTGTGTCGGTGAGAAGTTCTCCGCTCGGATCTTTCAGTCGCACCTTAGGCTGTGAAGGGCCTTTGGTGAGCTTGGCGAGCCGGGCGTCGCCGTTGTAGAAAAGCTGGTCGGCATATACGAAAAGAGTGTCGCCCTGCTCCATGCGCACATGTCCGAAAGCATCGAGCGAGTTGATCTGTGGATAATAGTATGCCGAATCGCAGAACATCCACAGCGAGCCTTGCCTGAACTTTACGCTGCCGCTCACTATCTGCCTCTCCGTGGTGTCTCTCCACGAGTCGATGCGATAGAGGGAGTCGGCATTCTCCAGAAAAACCTTATCGCTCTGATAGCGGTTCTGGCCCGGAATCACAGGCTTTATCGGTTTTGTGGGTTTCGGCCTGGTATATGTCTCCTCTTTTTTCTGCGCCTGCTTTCGGGCCTGCTGCTGGGCGTAGGCGCCGGCTACGATGTTTCCGGCAAACGCCAGTATGCCTAAAGCGGTGAGCGCAAGAAAAACCTTCTGATAGCGAGTCATTTATTTTTCTTTCTCCCAGCCCTCGTATTGGAATTCGCAATTGTTCCAGCCGTCGGAAATGTGTACGTAAGTGTCCTTGATCTTCTGCTCCACCCAGTCTTTGATGATCTTCGACTTGGCGTGCTGCTCATACATACGCTTCAGCAGGTTGTAGTCTTCGGCCAGGCTGGCTGTATGGCCGGGAGTACGCGAATGAAGGCGCACCATCACCGCCACCTCCTGATTCTTCTTGGGGTCGGTCATGATAAAGGGTTCACTCAGGTCGCCGGGCTGCATATTTTCGATTTTGCGGGCTATCTCCGGCGGAAGATCCTGCATTTCGAAGCGTGTTGTGCCGAAGCGGCTGCTTAGCTCATTTGCGTTTACCATGAGGCCCTTGTTGTTGCGCGATTCCTTGTCCTGACTCTCATAACGCACGCATTCGTCGAATGTGAACTTGCCGGCCACAATCTCTTTTCTCACAGAGTCAAGCCTGAGAGTGGCTTCGCGCAGATCTTTTTCGCTCACGTGCGGACGCAGAAGTATGTGGCGCACATTGACCTGATCGCCGCGCTTGTCGATAAACTGAATAATGTGGAATCCATATTCGGTCTGCACTATTCGGCTCACTTTCTTCGGATCGGAGAGATTGAAGGCTACGTTGGCGAATTCCGGCACGTAGTCAGTACGGTTGCGGTAGCCGAGTTCGCCGCCCCTTCTCGCGCTTTCGGGATCCTGACTGTATAGGATGGCAAGGGTGGAGAATGGGGTCTCGCCGCTGTTGACACGCTCGGTGAAGTCGCGCAGGCGTGACTTCACGTCTTCTATCTCCTGCTTTGGAACGGCGGGGTTGATCTGCACAATCTGCACCTCTACCTGCATCGGGATGTAGGGAATACTGTCCGGCGGAAGCTGTGCGAAGTATTTTTTCACGTCGTTGGGCGTGGCCTTTACGTTTTTGGTAAGGTTATTCTGCACCTGCTCCATGATGTATTGTGTCTTCGACATCTCGAGCACCTCATCGCGCAGCGTGTTCCAGGGCTTACGGAAAAACTCCTCCACTTTCTCTCGGCTTCCGAGATTGGCTACAAAGAAGTTCATCCGTCGGTCTACTCCGGAAGTGAGCTGGCTGAGAGGAGCCTCTATGGTGTCTATCTTGGCCTGATGCAGATAGAGTTTCTCCACGGCAATCTGTTCGGGAATCACACAGTAGGGGTCGCCGCCCGGGCTAATGCCCTGGCTGCGCATTTGGGCATACTGGTCTTCGATTTCCGACTTGAAGATGGCGTTGTCGCCAACGATCCACGCCACTTCGTCGATCACGTTTTTCTTAGGGCTGTCGGGAGTGGCAGCGGTCATGGTCAGCGCTGCGGCTGCAAGCGCGCAGAATGCGGAAACTGTTATTGCGGTTGTCTGTTTCATCAGTTGTAAAAAGTGCCTTCTTTAAGAATATTTTTTTCTATAGCTGTCTTGCGCAGGGCCTTTATGAGCCCCGCTTCATAGATTGCGAGATTGTTGGCTTTCATGCGGTCTTCGATTATCGGGGCCGCGTATGGCTCCGGCATCAGAGCGCCCGAAGGCCTGAAGTCGCTGACGTGCAGCAGATAGGTGGTGCCGTTGAGTTCCGTCTCAAAATCGGAGCTTTCCTTCAGCGAGGCGTCGGCATCGTTGAAGCGGAACGGAATAAGCTCCGCTATGGCGTCGAAATCCACCCATTGGTCGGCGAAGTAGCGGAATGTCGCAGCCTCGCGGCGTCCGGCGTTCTCAAGCGCGTCGTAAGCCTCCGGCCCCGGATTGGCCATAAGGCCACGTATCTCATCGAGATGGCGCGATGTGGTCGGAACCTTCATGAATAGCCCCTTGATTATGGGGCGTTCCAGACGCAGGGTGTTGAGGTGTCGCCTGTAGTATTGGGTCACGGCGGCCGTGTCTACGGGTTGCACACCTTTCGCACGCATCTTGCGTCGGTAGGAGTCGGCTATGAGGCTCCGGCGATAGTCGGCGGTCAGTTGCTCAATTCGCTCCATGTCGTCGATCTGGCTTGCTGCAAGATCTTCAATTATGAAGCCGTCGATCCAGCTGTCGGCGATGGAGCGTATCATTGTCGCGCTGTCAGATGAGGAAATTCCGGCGGGCACCCTGCGAAGGATATCGGGCATGAGAAGCACCGAATCGCGGTATTGCGCCACGAAGTCGGGGTTTTCTGCCGATGCCGCTCCCTCCTTTGCGCCGCATGAGCAGGCGAGGAGCGGAAGCCCAAGGAGTATTATCGCGCTATTCTTCATCAATCAGCAAAATTACAAAAAAAATCTCAACTCCACAATAAAAAAATCGGGATGCAACCCTTCCGAGCGCATCCCGAATGCAAAATTAAGTTAAATCCTATCCTGCAATGATGTTTTCACTTCACTTTCCTGAGCGCCTTCTCATTTACCGTGACCGGATATTGCTCTTTAAGACGCTTCACCCAGTCGGCTTCAAGTTGATTCTGGAAGTCGCTAACCACGAGGCTTTTCACGTCGCTCATGCTTTCAGGCTCGTTTAGCATTCTCGGATTCCACAGATAGGTGACAGTGAATTTTTTATTGCTTGGGCTCACTTCCGCACCTCCGAATGCGAGATAGTCTACCATCTTGTCGTGGCCCTCTTCGCAGTTCACCCTTTTGAGAGAGGCTTTGCCGGCAAAATCTTTTCCGAGAGCCTTGAGTTCCGCCTCATCGCTAATCGATGCAAGCCGTTCGCGGATAAGGGCCCCTACCGAATCATTGACAGCCTGAACAAGGATACCCTTCACGTGGGGCTTCTGCCAAGTGTAGTTGCTGCGGTGAGTGTTGAAGTAGTTTTCAAGTCCTTCAGTGTCTTTCCCCGCACGATCCCACACTTCTCTCAGGCTTGCCTCGTAGAGAAGCGATCCGTCGCGGTATTCATCAAGCAGGTTGCTGTAGGCCGGAACATTGGCATAGAGCCAGTCTTCCTCGGCTGAGATAAGGCGGTTGTCGTAGAAATTCTCGAGTATGCTGCGCAGGCGTCTCGAGGCGGTCTCTCCGTCGGTGATATTCAGGGGCATTGCAGTCTCAGCCCAGTCGGCGAGACGGATGCTGTTTTTGCCGATTTTTGCTATCTCGATATTGCCGATGGTGGCACGGTTACGTGCATTGGCCATCCATACGGAGTCTATTCCTGTCTCAACAACGCCGTTGCAGAGCATGTCGAGGTTGGCTTTGGAGAGCACACCCTTATGCTTCTTTCTGAGGTTGGCTATCAGATTCTTGCGGATGAGGGCGTTTCTCTCGTCCTGATCGTTGGCGAAGCGCTGAAGCAGGCCGGGTTTCATTTCCTCAAGTGTGGCGGGATCGTGTTTGTCGAGCTTGCGCACTATGTGCCAGCCGAACTGGCTTCTGAAAGGCTCGGAAATCTCTCCTACACCTATCTCAAATGCGGCGGAGTCGAAAGGCTCAACCATCATTCCTGCCTCAAACCACTGCAGGCGTCCTCCCTGTCGGCCCGAGCCCTTGTCATCGCTCAGTTCGCGGGCAAGATCCTCGAATTTCTCTGGATTTGCCTTCACCACATTATAGATGCTGTCGATTGAAGCCTTTGCCGATGCCTCTTCTTCTGCAGTTGCATCCTGGCGACACATTTTCATGATATGTTCGGCCAGTACCGAGCCGCGTGCAGGGCGCTTGCGGCCCCCTTTAAGCACGTGATAGGCCTGTGCTGATTCCACTATCTCTGAAATCTCGCCCGGCTCGAGGCTAAATGCTGCCTTCTCGAAAGCGTAGGGGAAGCGGCCGGCTGTGATCCAGCCCATCCTTCCTCCGGTGAGGTAACTGCCGCGGTCTACTGAGTATTGCTTGGCAATGCTGCCGAAGTCATCACCTCCGATGATGGCGGTGCGCAACGAGTCGGCTGTGGCGTAGGCCAGACGCTCGACTTCCGGAGTGTTGCCTTTCAAAATCATGATGTGGAATGCCTCCACCTCATTTCGGCTGCGATCAAATTCTTCTTTCACAAGAGAGTTGAGAAAGATGGAATCTGTCATGTAAGGCTTGGCGAGGTCAGCCTTATACTGATCCATCTCTTTGCGGAAAGAGGCGAGGGTGTCGATGCCTTTTGCGTGGGCGTCGGCCACCTTCAACTTGTAGATCTTAAACATCTCGGCATACTCCTCAAGAGTCTGAGGATCTACCTGTTGCTGCTGATTCTTATGATAGAGGTATTCAAATTCCGAACGGCTTACATCTTCACCGTTGACAGTCATCACTACCTCTTTCTTCGCCATTCCGCTCAGAGCGGTGGCTGCTGTGATCGCTATCGCCGCGATTGTCTTTCTGTTCATTGTCTGTTTCAGTTCAATAAAAAAGGAGGAAAACATTGTTTCCTCCTTTTTTAACGTATGGATATGCTGAAAATTGTATCAGACGGGCTTAAATCTTTTCATCACTCCACTCCCGACTGGTTAAGACCCGGATTGCGCGAGAGTTTTTCAAGCACGTAGGCTGCGTCTACCGTAAACTCTTTCTGCTTAGTAGACGGCACCTCATACATGGCGTCGACCATCACTGTCTCAACAATGCTTCTCAGTCCGCGGGCACCGAGTTTGTACTCGATGGCTTTGTCCACGATTGTGTCGAGGGCATCTTCTGTGAAGGTCAGCTTCACACCGTCCATCTCGAAGAGTTTCTGATATTGACGGATGATGGCGTTTTTCGGCTCCACAAGAATTCTGCGCAAGGCCTCGCGGTCGAGCGGATTGAGAGCCGTCAGCACCGGCAGGCGGCCGATGATCTCGGGAATGAGGCCGAACGACTTCAGATCCTGCGGCATCACGTAGCGCATGAGGTTCTCGCGCTGCTTCTTGGCGTCGCCTGTGTTGTGACCGTAGCCTACGGTGTGAGTGTTGAGACGGGCCGCGATCTTACGCTCTATGCCGTCGAAAGCACCTCCGCATACGAAAAGGATGTTTTTCGTGTCCACCGGTATCATCTTCTGCTCCGGATGCTTTCTGCCGCCGTTAGGGGGCACGAGCACCGTGGAGCCTTCGAGCAGTTTCAGGAGGCCCTGCTGCACGCCCTCACCGCTAACGTCTCGCGTGATCGACGGATTGTCGCTCTTGCGGGCAATCTTGTCGATCTCGTCAATGAAGACTATGCCGCGTTCGGCACGCTTCACATCGTAGTCGCAAGCCTGGAGCAGGCGCGTCAGAAGGCTCTCGATGTCTTCGCCCACATAGCCCGCTTCGGTGAGGACTGTAGCGTCGACTATAGTGAATGGCACGTCGAGCAGCCGGGCTATGGTCTTGGCCAGCAATGTCTTGCCGGTTCCGGTAGGGCCCACGAGAATTACGTTCGATTTTTCGATGTCCACGTCTTCGGCATCCTGCTCTCCGGCGTCGAGGCGTGCTATGCGCTTGTAGTGGTTGTAGACCGCCACCGACATATATTTCTTGGCCTCATCCTGCCCGATTATGTACTGGTCGAGATATTCCTTTATCTCCTTGGGCTTGGGTATTGAACGCTCGGTCTTCCCCTTAGGCTTTGAGGCGGAGGCGCGTTTTCCCAGTTCGGCAGCCGCTGCGGTGTCGATATATGAGATGCAGTCGGTGCAGAGCGCCAGCCCCGGCATTATCTCCACTACGGGTGAAGAGGGGGAGTCATGGGTGCCGCACATTGCGCATGAGAGACCGTTGCCCGATGATTTCTTTGCCATATACAGAGTCTCCCTTACTTCTTCTTCTCGTTTATGAGGATTCGGTCGATCATGCCGTATTCCTTGGCTTCGGATGCTATCATCCAATAGTCGCGGTCGCTGTCGGCAGCCACCTTCTCCATGCTCATTCCGCTGTGTTCGGAAATGATTCTGTAGAGTTCATCCTTGAGTTTGAGAATCTCGCGCGCAGTGATCTCGATGTCGGATGCCTGGCCCTGAATGCCGCCCATCGGCTGGTGTATCATCACGCGGCTGTGGGGAAGTGCGAAACGCTTGCCCTTCTCGCCTGCCACGAGGAGCACCGCTGCCATGGAAGCGGCCATGCCGGTGCAGATGGTGGAGACATCGCTGTTCACGTATTGCATGGTGTCGTAGATTCCGAGACCCGCATATACACTTCCGCCCGGTGAGTTGATATAGAGGGAGATGTCTTTGTCAGGATCCACCGAGTCAAGATAGAGCAGCTGAGCCTGGATAATGTTGGCGCTCGCATCGGTCACCTGAGTGCCGAGGAAGATGATGCGGTCCATCATCAGGCGCGAGAATACGTCCATCTGCGTCACGTTGAGCTGACGCTCCTCGAGGATGTAGGGATTCATATAGTCGGCATGGGGCACCGCCACGGCAGCCCCGGCGCTCATGGCTTTCTGATAGTCGGAAAGTGTGTTGCTGCTGATGCCGAGATGCTTCACGGCATATTTTTCAAAATCTGTCATAGTCTTCTTTTTATTCAAGTCAGAGGCGGCGATGCGGATTTCCGCACCGCCGCCCGGTATAACGTTATGTATTGTTATGCTTCGGCCGGTGCGAAGAGTTTGTTGAAGTCTTCCACACTTACGGTTTTCTCATCAAGAGTCACCGCATTCTTTATGGCATGGTAGAGTTTGCTCTCGAAAGCCTGCTGGCGAACCTGATCGCCCTGCTTGCCTCCGGCAAGTTCCTCGGCATAGCGGTCGAGAACATCGTCAGGCACGTTCGGCATGCCGTACTGGGCAAACTGGTTGCGGGCGATCGACTTGGCGAGTCCTTTCACGTCTTCGGGAGTCACCTCCACATTGAGATCCTTGGCAATCTGGTCGCTCACGAGTTGCCATACGAGCTGCGGACGCGCTTTGGCATATTCCTCGTCGATGTTCTCATCGTTGAGCGTCTCGTTGGCCTGAATCAGGTAGTCTTTAAGCACTGCGTCGGGGAGAGTGATTTCGCCCACTGCTTTCAGTATTGCATCTTTGGCGTCGATAGTGAAGCGGAAGTCGCTGTCGTTTGCAAGCTGAGCCTTGATCATGTTCTTCACGCCTTCCTTATATTCCTCTTCGCTCTTCACGCTGTCTTTGCCGAAAAGCTGATCGTAATATTCCTGGCCGAGTTCCGCGGGCTTCAGCACGATGGCGTCGGTCACCTCAAAGCGGAAATCTCCCTTGTGGTTGTCCACGTCGTCTTTGTCGATATGGAGCATTGAGCTCATCTCCACAGGACTTGCGTCGCAAGTTGCAGCCGGGTTGAAGACGATGGTGTCACCCACTTTCTTGCCAACGAAGAGAGCCTTCTGCTCTTCGCTCTTGAAGTGCTCGGGAGCAAGAATGCCGTTCTCCACTACAACTCCGCCTTCCTTGACATTGCCGTTTTCGTCAAGTTCGGTGATAATGCCCTTCACCACGGCGTTGCTCTCGATTGTGTCGCCTGATTCCTGCTTTCCAAAGCGGCGGCGCAGATTCTGATCCTGCTCGCTGACCAGCTCATCGGTCACCTCGATGTCGTAGTAGGGCACCTTGAGGTCTTTGCTTACAGGGTTGGAGATTTCGGGAGCGAGACCCACTTTGAATTTGAAGGTGAAGTCGTCGTTCTTCAGGTCGAACTTCTCGTCGGCTTCAGGCACGGGATTGCCGAGCACGCGCAGGTTCTGTTCCTTTATATAATTGTAGATGGCCTCTGACGCAGCCTTGTTGATCTCATCATATTTCACGGCATCACCATATTTCTTCTGAATCAGCGATGCAGGAGTCTTGCCGGGACGGAAGCCCGGTTCAGGACGGTTTTTGGCGATGTTCTTCAGGGCTTTCTTCACGTTGTCGGCATAGTCAGCCGCAAGAAGCTCAACGGTAACGAGACCGTTTACTTCGTCGATTTTTTCAAACGTTACGTTCATTTTTTGAATGGTATCTTTTGTATTTCTGTTATCTGAATAACAAATTCCGTGCCAGTATTCTTCATACTGAAAAGCGGAATATTGGTATATTTTGGGTTTATTTGGCAAAATTAACAAAAAAAACCGACATGACCAAAAAAAGTCACGACGCGCGCATCTTTGATGTGTACGTCGTGAGATGTATTTTCAACGCAGCTGTCATGGCGGCGTATGTCGCATGAAGGAGCGGCGGTTGGCTCTTTCAGTTTTTTTGTTCTTTCTTAGCTTCGGATTTTGCTTTTTTAGCCTTTTCGAAAGCGGCCTTGTCTTTAGCGCTGACTTTTCCTATCTTGCCGCATTCTTTCTTGTCGCTGCATGTCTTGTCAGCCTGGCTGCAAGCCTTGCCGGCTTTGGCACACTCTTTCTTATCCTTGCTGCAGGCATTTGCGGCCTTGCTGCAAGCCTTACCGGTTTTAGCGCAATCCTTGCATGCTTTAGCGCACTCCTTGCCGGCTTTAGCACATTCCTTGTTGTCCTTGCAGCAGGCTTTGTCGCAATCCTTCTTGTCTTTGCTGCACTCTTTGTCTTTCTTGCAGCATTCGGTCTTTGCTTTAACTGTCTTGGTGGCTGCGGTCTGCGCCTGGGCTCCGGCTGCCATGAGGATGACCATGGCGGCGATCAAAAGATATTTCTTCATACTTTGTCGAGTTGTGAATGATTATATTGTTTATAACGTCATCTGATGACGTTTATTATTCATATTCTGTCAAATTATATCTTAAAGATTGAAAATCGTGACTTCGGATGACTTATCTTAATCCAAACATGCTCAGTGCGTGTTTCAAGCCGCGTATGAATTTCTCCTTTTTAGTATATACGGGTCTCTCAGGCATGGTTCCGTTTCCTACACGTGAATCGATTTCCATGGCAAGACGCCGGGTGTCATGGTTGATGTTTTCCACTCTTGCTATCAGTTCGCTTATGATTGAATCGCGCGGCATTATATCTGATTGGAATATCATGACTCCGTCTTCAATGGCTGCCAGAGGGTCTTTCTCTTTCCGCCGGGCCTCTTTCACTGTAATGTATTCCCGATCGGCGATAGTAAGGTCGAAATAAGTGGTTACATATACGAGATCTTCATTACGGTTGAAGCGAAACATTTCATGTCCGCGCCCCATCGACTCGATATAGCATGATATTCCGTCGATATTCTCCGGCTTCACCGCAAACGTGTCTATGTCGGAATAGCTGTATTCCATCACCATCCTCTCGAAGTCGAGGTCTTGCCATACTGGGCCGGCGAGCCGTGGCGCCCATCTTTTCTTGATGGAATCGGCCAGCACATTGACGTAAACCTTGGCTTTGTCGCCCTCCTTGAGCCAGATCTCTGCCGGGGAATATTTACCCATCAGGGTGTCGGTGCCCTGTCTGCTTCCGGCAATTTTTGACGGATAGGATATGCGTCCGGGGAGTGATATCCAGTCTGACCATGAGAAATGATGGTTGGTGCGGTCTGATACGCTGTCGAGTCCGAAGGCATCGGTAAATCTGTAGTAAGACTTCGATTTCAGTATTCTCGGAAGTGTGCGCCCCTTGAATTTCTTTTCCTTACCGGTAGGCAACATGAAGTCTACCCATTTTTCGCGGTAAAGCATGAGGGTGTCTAACGATGATGCCATAGTGGATATCTCGCGCAGATAGCCCGTCAGGTGAAGGATTGGGCGGTGTCGGGTGCTCACTTTCACTTCAGGCAATGCCACTGGCGTCTTGATCATGACTATAATGGAATCTGAAGCAGACGCTATGGTGGTGTCTTCAAATCCGAGACTGCGCAGCGTCACCGGATATGCCTCCTTGTCTAACCGCGGCATCGTGCCGTCGGCCTTGCATGAACCGATCATCTTTCCCGAGCGGTCGAAGACTTTGATGCCGCTCAGTGGTTTTCCGGTGGCGCCATCTATCACTCTGGGCGAAGAGGCCTCCGCTTTTTCGTGAAGTATGAGGGTGATGCAAAAGACTATGGCGATAGCCGGCAAACAGGCTCTGAAACATGCAGCCCATTTTCTGATTGATATGCCTGAGTTGTTAAATAGTTGAGGAATCATGCGGCAAAGTTATCAATTCCGTTGCAATCTTCCAATTTGCCGGCGCCCATTTAACCTTATTTAGTTCTTTTGCAACATGCTGTAAAAAAGAGTTAAAAATATCAGGAAGATTAAACCCTCGCCCGGATGCCGGGTCAAAAAAGCGTAACCAATGAAATTTTAAACTTGATAATTACGAAAACAAGCAAGACATGAAGAAGATATTTATGACCCTCGCGCTTGCCGCAGCGCTCGCAATCCCCGCGGCAGTAAATGCTCAGTCCACCACTTCTGCAAAGCAGGAAAAGACCGAATGCAGCAAGAACGGCGGAGAATGCAAGAAAGGCGATAAGAAGGAATGCTGCAAAGATGATAAGGCATGCACCTGCAAGGACACGAAGGCCATGAAAGGCAAAAAGGGAAAACACGGCATGAAGGCCAAATCAGGAAAGATGGGCTCCGGAGAGCGCATGGGCAAAAGGCAGGCAGATCGTAAAGACGGTATGCGCCGTGGCGAAAATCCTATGTTAAAAGGTATAACTCTCAGCGCCGATCAGCAGAAACAGCTCGACGATCTCAGAGCCAAGCGCAGCGCCTCGGCAAAGGATGCCAAAGCAAAGGCTAAGGCCGACGCAAAGGAGATGAAGACAAGAAACCGCGAGGAAATGAAGAAGATGCGCGAGGAGTTCGATAAGGAATTGGAGAAGATTCTCACTCCCGACCAGCTCAAGCAGTATCAGGCCAACAAGGCTGAGATGGAGAGCCGACGTGCAGAGCGCTCCGCTCAGAAAGGCGAAAAGAAATAATATATACGCAAATTCTTAATAGGTATAATGGAAAAGATGCGTTCCTTATGGGCGCATCTTTTCCATTATAGCATTATCAGCATACAAGTTCATTGAAAAGGCGCTCGAAGGTCTCGTCAAGATCCGTGCACAGTCCCGGATGAGGTCGTGAGGTCTGGATCACGCTGCTTTTCACGGCAGATATCCACCTGAACCGTTCCTCAACCGGATACCGGGCCACCGGGCCTGCGCTATCCGAGCCGGCGGCTATGTCGGTCAGAGCCTGAAGCTGTTTCTTCAGTGCAGTCAGGTCAAAATCGGGAGCGAATACGCGGAGAAGTCCCTCGGGCAGCCGTATGTCTACTTTGAGCCAGCGCTTTCGCTTGCACATCATGGCCAGGCCGATATTCACGAATTCCTCACGCTCCATCCGGGGCACAAACCTTACTACGGCAAATTCGTATCTGTTTATTTCTTGCATCTTCCACCGCTTTTACGATATCCACTTCATTAAGTCGCTTCATGAGAAAATTCCTGTAGACTTCCCTGCGCTGCTCTCCCTCTTCTTCCGAAGCGTCGTCCCATCGGAGCCAGTCGGAAGGAATGCCATCCACTATCTCGGATAGTTTTTCAGGAGTAACACGTGAACGGATAGCGGCATCAGCCTCCATCATGCGCGTTGCCTTGTGAAGCAGGGCGTGATCCTTTATGTATGGAAACGGGGTGAGAGCACTTTTCTCCCAATCGCTCCATGCGTGATGAAAATAGAAAGATGCTCCGTGGTCGATAAGCCATATCTCGGAGTGCCATAAGAGCATATTGGTGTTTTTCACTGTCCGGTCAACATTTGTGATGAAAGTGTCGAGCCAAACTATTCTCGAAGCGAGGTCTTCGTCTACCGCTATGGCGTAGGGGTCGAGGGTCATTGCCCCCTGCAGATAATGAACCCCGAGGTTGAGACCTATGCTCCATTTCAGAAGATCCTGAATTTCCTCGTCGCCTTCGGCCTGCCCGAAGTATTCGTCAAGATTCAGAAATACCTGTTCAGGCACCCTCAGTCCGGCCGCACGCGCTATCTCGCTTCCGAGAAAATCAGCTATGAGGGCCTTTTCACGATGACCTGCACCGCGAAACTTCACTACATATTTAAACCCATCGTCAGCCTCAGCCAGCGCCGGAAGCGAACCTCCCTCACGCAGCGGAGTGATATATCTGGTCAGATTCTGTGTCCTTATCTCCATTGCTTTTTTGTAGTTAACTCTTATCCGCTGAAATATGCCAAGTGTGCGGGGATATCATTCATCGAGCAAAATCTTCACGAATGATCGCGGAAGCCTGACATTGTATAGTTTCAGCGCTTCGCGGAAGAGTGGCGCTATCTCTGCATCAGTGAAGCCGGCAATGCCGCAGCCGATGCGCGTCACAAGAAATGTATTCTGGTCACATTCGGAGGCAAAATTTATGAAATCGTCCACGTATGGCTTGATGGTTTCCACCCCTCCCTGCATCGTGGGAATGGCATAAGACTGCCCCTGCATTCCTACGCCCTGCCCCCACACTGCACCGAATTTCTTGTAAGCCACACGTGCGGCGCCCCCGCCATGACTGCCTGACAGGTTGCTGCCGAAGACAAACACTTCATCTTCTCCGAGCGTAGTGATATTTTCATCGGTAAACTTCATGCCCGAGATGAATTTTTCTTCTTCGGCGACTCCGCATATCTTGTGCTCCATGTATCTTTTGATCATCCAGTTCTCATCCGACGCGCCGCAAAGATCGTCGGCCACAGACAGGAGCACATCTGCCAATTCGAGGTTCTGTTTGAATTTCTCGGGTATGCCGGAGTAGCCGATGATGGCTCCGGCGATATTACCCGCCACAGCCCCGGTAGAGTCGCTGTCTCCATCATGGTTTACAGCAGCTTCGAGTGCGGCGCTGAAATCGTCGATGTGTCTCATCACGCAGAAGATGGCGATTGCTATTGTCTCTTCTGCCACCCAACCTTCGCCCAATCGCCAGATAGCCTCGATATCGGTGACTTCGCTTTCCGCAAGACTAAGCGATTTTTCGATAATTGTCCTGAAGTATTTCTCTTCCCTCGGGTCTTCGGCAAGACTGAGGGCTACCGGCATGGACTCCTCCACTATGGAGCGGAAGCGGGCACGGTCTATATTTTCGCTGCGCATACACTTATAGATGATGAGAGCGGTGAGTGCGCTCGCGTATGTGCTTTGCACATGATGGTGAGTGATAAGTGCGGCTTCAGCGGCTATCCGGGCCACCATGATGTCGTCCACATCATCTCTCGCGGCTGCCCAAATGGCCACGGGAGAGATCCGCATCACTCCTCCGCAGCCTTTGGAATTGTTGACGACGTCCTTGTCTTGCCGCAGGGCCTGAAGTGAAGATATGCAGGTCTCGCCAGGCGCCCTGCGGTTCCACAATGCCCGAAGATGGGTGAGCCACGACGAGGGGAGTGGAAGCTGAAAGTCTGTCTGAGTGGCCAGCCATGCTGAATATGATTCTCTCAGAGAGCTTATGATGGCCTGAATATCAGGCTTGTCAACGCCATAAGTGGCCGAAAGCAATCCCTCTGCGGTGAAGAGGGTCATCTGCGTGTCGTCTGAGAAACGGGCGGTATGGTTAGCGTCAAGTTCATATTGGTGGATGCCGCGTTCACCATATAATGTATGAATTTCCGGAAGATCCATAAACTCCACGGCATATCCGAGAGCATCACCGGCCGCTCCGCCGAAGAGTACTCCCTGCGCCTTATCTCTTAAAGAAGTTTTATCTGAAGCGTTGCTCATAATGTTCGAGTTGCTGATTAGTGTAGTTAAGATGGCGGAGCCATGAATAATGTTTCCTGCGCCCGAGATAGCCGAAGTCTCCGCCGTGAGTGTAGGCTTCTCTTTCAAACGATATGTTGCGGTAGGCCCGATCCCGGTTGCGGAACTGTATAAGCCTCACAAGCCATTCCAGAATATAAAGGATATAGAAAGGTATCCAGAGCAGTTCGCGCTGTTGCGCGGTATGTATCCGTTCATGGTTCACTACTCCTGCGTTTATCCAACCGATGTCGCGCGTCAGTACGATACCGAAAAAATTCATGCAGTATCTTTTCGGCATCCATCTGCATCTGACTATGCGCTGCTGACGTTTCGGGTCTCGGTTCATCGCTCAAAGTTACTAAAAGATTTTTACATATACAAACTATTTATTCTCAACATTCGGGCATGAATCCGTGTTTTCTTCTTAAAACACTTTCCAAACGTTAAAACCCCGCTATATTACGATTATGCACCAGATAATTCGCCATTTCACCGACGATGACCTCTATAAGTTCACGATGTGCTGCGCCGTGATTGATAACTATCCGCGCACTCAGGTCAAATACAGATTCATCGACCGAAACAATATTGTGTATCCAGCCGGCTTCGCCGATGAACTCCGGCGCCAGATAAAAGCGTTGGAATCGCTCACCGTCACCGATGATGAAATAGACTTCCTGCGTCGCAGATGCTCATATATTCCCGCCTGGTTCTCCACATTCCTGAAAGGATATCGCTACGACTCCCGTTGGGTGCGTGTGGAGCAGGATGAGGAGGGACATCTTTCCATAGAGTTTGAGGGAAATTGGAGCGATACGATCCTTCTTGAGGTGAAAGTGCTGGCGATTGTGTCTGAATTGTATTATGAGATGACAGGTGAGGCTGCAACTCTTGATTACGAATCATTCCGTTCCCGCTCTGAAATGAAAGCCGGGCGCCTTATCGGTGCCGGATGCACGTTTGCCGATATGGGCACACGCCGGCGTGCTTCGTTTCGCGCTCAGGACACTGCCGTGGAAGCCATGAAGCAGGTGGATGCCGGCGTAAGCGGCCCTGGCCGCTTTTTGGGCACGAGCAATGTCTATCTCGCCATGAAGCACGACATGATGCCGATAGGAACAATGGCCCATGAGATAGTGTGCGCGATTGCCGGCATGTATGGCCCGCAGATGGCCAATAACATCGCTATGCGGATGTGGTCGAACACATATCGCGGTGCGCTCGGCACTTTCCTGTATGATACCTATGGCTGGCGCATCTTCAGCCTGAATTTCTCTGAGGATTTCGCCAACATGTTCAAAGGGCTGCGTGTCGACAGCGGCGACAATCGTGAGCAACTCGACCTCATTGTGGAGAAATATCGCTCTCTCAACATCGATCCCCGTTCAAAGCAGGTGATATTCAGCAATGCGCTCGACACTGACCGGGCTATAGAACTGCAGAAATATGCAGCCGACAAGTGCATCCCTTCATTCGGCATCGGCACTCATTTCACTAATGATTTTCCGGGTGTGAAGCCGCTCAACATCGTTATCAAGCTTGTAGCCGTCAAGATCACCGAATCGTGGCCGTTTTATTGCGAGACGTGCAAACTAAGCGAGGATCGCGGTAAGTTTTCGGGAGATAAGGCCACTGTTGACCGCTTCCGGGCGGCACTGCATCTGTAGCAAGGGCATGGGCGGAATTTCATATTTATGCAGGTGGACATAAAAAAAATCAAATTTTATTTGCAGTTACGAAAAATTTGAGTAATTTTGTGTATACATCCACAAAGCGGTCTTTTCCCGCCCTCAATCCTTGACTCAATGACAGACCCCACCATCATCAGGCAGGCCCTGACAGACTACTTCGGATTCGGCTCCTTCAAGGGGCAGCAACTCGAGATCATCCAGTCGCTATTGGATGGTTCGGATGTATTCGTGCTCATGCCTACCGGAGGCGGAAAGTCGCTGTGCTATCAGTTGCCGGCTCTGATCCAGGAGGGTACTGCCATTGTCATCTCGCCCCTTATTGCCCTGATGAAAAATCAGGTAGACGCGATCCGCGGACACGCTGCAAACGAAAGCGTGGCTCACTTCCTCAACTCCACGCTCACGAAGGCTCAGATTGAGAAAGTGAAGTCAGACGTCATGGAGGGGCGTACAAAACTTCTCTATGTCGCACCCGAATCGCTTACCAAAGATGAGAACGTGGCGTTTCTGCGTGGTGTGAAGATATCTTTCTTCGCCATCGATGAGGCTCACTGCATCTCGGAATGGGGCCATGATTTCAGGCCGGAATACCGGAAGATCCGCCCCATCATCTCGCGTGTGGGCAATTGTCCGGTGATAGCTCTCACGGCCACCGCGACGCCGAAAGTGCAGCACGACATCCAGAAAAATCTCGGTATGCTCGATGCCCGCGTGTTTAAGTCAAGTTTCAACAGGGAGAACCTATATTATGAGGTGCGACCGAAGACAAAAGATATTGACGCCAGCATTATCCGCTTCATAAAGCAGAATCATGCAAAGAGCGGAATTATCTACTGCCTGAGCAGAAAGAAAGTGGAGGAGATGGCAGAACTCCTTAAAATCAACGGCATTCGTGCACGTGCCTATCATGCCGGCATGGAGGCGCAGGTGAGAAGTGCCAATCAGGACGCATTCCTGAATGAGGAGGTCGATGTCATCGTGGCCACTATCGCTTTCGGTATGGGTATAGATAAGCCCGACGTGAGATATGTGATACACTATGACATCCCGAAAAGTCTTGAGGGATATTATCAGGAGACAGGCCGGGCCGGACGTGATGGTGGAGAAGGGGTCTGCGTGGCTTTCTACACGAGGAAAGACCTGCAGAAACTCGACAAGCTGATGCTCTCGAAGACTCCTGCCGAGCAGGAGATCGGTCGGCAACTGCTGGCAGAGACAGCCGCCTACGCCGAGTCATCGCTATGCCGGAGGAAAATACTCCTGCATTATTTCGGAGAAAACTATGAATCTGACAATTGTGGTAACTGTGACAATTGTAAACACCCAAAAACATTAGTGGAAGCTACAGAAGAACTTTGCGCCGTTATGGAGACGGCACTCGCGCTTAAAGAAAAATATAAGGCTGAATACATAGCAAATGTCATGATCGGCCGTGCTACTGATGAAATTCGTGCCAACGGTCACGATAAGATCGAGATGTTCGGGTGCATGCCCGATTCCGACGAGCGTATGCTTGCGGCAGTCATCAGGCAGGCCGACATAGCCGGATATCTGATAAGGGATCTCGAAAACTATGGAATCCTGAAAGTAACGCCTAAGGGAAAGAAATATCTCAAGAAGCCCTCGCCGGCATTCAAGGTGGTGGAGGATTCCGAATATTCAGATGTCGAGCCTGAGCCGGTTCCTACTGCCGGATCGGGGGCTGCCGACGAAGTGCTCTATAATGTTCTCGTCGATCTCAGGAAAAAGATCGCCAAGAAAAATGATGTTCCGCCCTACGTGGTGTTTCAGGAATCTTCGCTCGAGGCAATGGCCACGACCTATCCTGTGTCGATGGAGGAACTCTCCTTCATTCCGGGTGTCGGATCAGGAAAAGCGAAGCGATTCGGTGAGGAGTTTATTGAGGCCATCAGGGAATATGTAGAGGAGAACGACATAGTCCGTCCGGAAGACTACAAGGTGCGGATGATGCCCAACAAGTCAAAACTCAAAGTGTATCTCATCACGGGAATCGACCGCAAGATAGCACTCGACGAACTTGCTGAGGCCAAGGGGCTTGAATTCAGCGAGCTGCTCGATGAGCTTGAGGCCATCGTGGAGGCCGGAATCAAGATCAATATAGACTATTTCCTTCAGGACGTTCTTGAAGAAGGAGTTGAGGAAGATATTCTCGACTATTTCTCGGAGACCGAGGAAGATAATCTGGAAGAGGCTATTCAGGATCTCGGTGAGGAATATACCGAGGAGGAAATACGCCTGGTGAGAATCAAGTTCTTGTCTGACAACGGCAACTGATTCCCGCAAGGTCACAAGGTATATGACAACAAAAAGGTTCGGACACGCGTCCGAACCTTTTTGTCGAGTTGTCTTGGCAGGTTGTCAATTGCCATATAGCCTCTCTCTTGCCGCAGCCACATTGGCGTCTGTGATGTAGTCGTCATAGTCCATCATCTTGTCGATGATGCCGTTGGGGGTAAGTTCTATGATGCGGTTGCAGACAGTCTGGATGAATTCGTGGTCGTGGCTCGACATGAGTATCACTCCCTTGAAATTCTGAAGCGTATTGTTGAAGGCCTGAATCGATTCGAGGTCGAGATGGTTGGTGGGAGAGTCAAGCACGAGGGTGTTGGCGTCGGTCAGCATCATGCGGGCTATCATGCAGCGAATCTTCTCGCCGCCCGAGAGCACGCTCGCTTTCTTGAGCACATCGTCGCCGCTGAAAAGCATCTTGCCGAGAAATCCTTTCAGATAGATTTCGGAAGAATCTTTTGAATACTGGCAGAGCCAGTCCACGAGATTCATGTCCGTGTTGAAGAAGGCGCTGTTATCGAGGGGAAGATAGGCATTGGTGATGGTCTGGCCCCAGTCATAATCGCCGGCATCAGCCTTGCGGTTGCCCATGATGATCTCGAAGAGAGCGGTCATCGCGCGCGGGTCGCGGCTCAGGAATGCTACTTTATCGCCCTTCTCAATCTGGAAATTCACATCGTCGAAAAGCACCTCGCCGTCGATTGATGCCTTGAGACCCTTTACTTCAAGAATCTTATTGCCCACTTCGCGGTTGGGGGTGAAGATGATGCCCGGATATCTGCGTGTGGAGGGCTGTATTTCCTCCACGTTCAGTTTCTCGAGCATTTTCTTTCTTGATGTGGTCTGTTTAGATTTCGCTACGTTAGCCGAGAAGCGGCGTATGAACTCGAGAAGTTCCTTCTTCTTCTCCTCGGCTTTCTTATTGGCCATCTGCTGCTGTCTGAGCGCGAGCTGGCTTGAATGATACCAGAAACTGTAGTTTCCGGCAAAAAGTGAAATCTTGTTATAGTCTATGTCAAGAGTGTGGGTGCTCACCGAGTCGAGGAAGTGGCGGTCGTGGCTCACCACAAGCACCGTATTCTCGAAGTTGTTGAGATAATTCTCAAGCCACGCCACTGTTTCGAGGTCAAGGTCGTTGGTAGGCTCGTCGAGCAGAAGGTTGTCGGGGTTGCCGAAGAGGGCTTTGGCCAGCAGCACGCGCACCTTCTCGTTTGCGCTCATGTCGCGCATCAGCGTGTAGTGCGATTCTTCCTTGATGCCGAGGCCCGAGAGCAGGGCAGCCGCATCGCTCTCGGCGTTCCATCCCTCCATTTCTGCAAATTTCTCTTCCAGCTCCGCAGCGCGTATGCCGTCGGCTTCAGTGAAGTCTTCCTTGGCGTAGAGCGCCTCTTTCTCCTGCATTATATCCCATAGCACCGTATGGCCGCGGAGCACGGTCTCTATCACAGTGCAGTCGTCATATTTGAAGTGATCCTGCTCCAGCACCGAAAGGCGCTCGCCCGGCCCCAGGCTCACCGATCCGGAAGTGGGGGAGAGTTCACCTGAGAGAATACGCATCAGAGTGGATTTGCCGGCTCCGTTGGCGCCGATAATGCCATAGCAATTGCCATGCGTGAAGGTGAGGTTTACATCCGAAAAGAGCGGTTTCTTCCCGAACTGGATGCTGAGATTGCTTGTCTGTATCATATAATGTGTTCGTCAGTTTGCAGTTTGAGACTGCAAAATTACAAAAAAATCCTTGACCCTACAAATCGCTCAGAATCTCACCGCGATTTCCGCTATAATCTTGTCGCTCTGCCCCGCTGAAGGCGAGAACCCCTTTGGATAGAAATATTTCTCATAGTCAAGCATCACGTCGGCGAAAACCTTCTTGTAGCGGTAGGTCAGAGTGCCTCCCGCCGTGAGCCTGTGGCGCCGCTCGTTGTCGGCAGAATCTTCCATGCCGTTCCATTGCCGGCTCATTCCGTCGTAGCGCGCCTGCACCGACCATCGGTTGAAGATACCGATTTTGGCATCCCTGCCGTAATCGCCCCATACCACCCACGAATGGGCATCCTTGCGCTGGCTCCTGTTATAGTGCTCCATCATGTATTCCGCTCCTCCCCGCCAGTCGCCGTTCCTGTATGTGGTGCCTATATCATATAGGTTGATTCTCGTCATGTCAGGGATTATATTCATCATTCCCCCGCTTATGGTGAAGTCACCGGCGGTGAGAGTGGCGCGGCCGCATCCCATGTAGGATTTGCTCCAAGTGTTGTGATTGGCCGTAAGTCCGGCATTGCCGATGGCAGCTTCAAGCGTGAGGGGAATACTGATAGGCACGTTGTAAGTCAGTTTCGCGCCCACCTTGCGGTAGTTGCACATTTGCTTCCCCATGAAACTCCGGTTGGCGAAGACATAGTTTTGCGGGGCCATGAAGGGCTCCTTGCCGAAAGGCATCCTGAACTGGCCGGCCTGAAGGTCGAGCCCCTTTGCTATTCCAAGTTTCACGTATGCGTCATGAACCTTGAAGGCACCCTGATCGCATAGGTCTAACTGAAGGAAGTATCCTATCCGGGGCGCCACATTTCCCTCTACCGTGAAGCGAGCCCAGCGCACCTCGAAACGGCTTTCTCCGTTGCGCGAGTCTATCTCCCAGCGAGGGCGCACCGCTCCGTGAAATTCCGGAATGTAGCTGAAGCCATCGGTGTCAGAAGCAGGCGGGGCATCTTTATCAGCTGCGATCATCGGGGAGGTGGAAAGGAGTGAGAGGAGGAATAGTGAGAGCGTGGCAAAGGTCTTTTTCATGGGCTCATTCTTTAATTAAGCCGCAAAATTAGTTTTTTTTTATTAACTTTGCAAGAAATTATAACTTTAATAGTGATGGTAAAGCATATAGTATGTTTCAAACTTAAAGGCGATGCTGAATTGCGTCGCCGTGTTGCGGAAGATTTCAAAACGGCTCTCCTGGCCCTTCCCGAAGTGATAGAGTGCCTGCAGAGCATTGAGGTCGGTATCAACGATAATCCCTCTGAAGACTGGGACGTAGTGCTCACTGCCGTAGTGCCCGGGATGAAAGATGTGGAGACGTATGCTAAGCATCCGGCCCATGTGGCGGCAGCCTCTATTGTGGCGCCTCATAAGGAAGCCCGTGCCTGTGTAGACTATATTGTGGCATGATCAGGCTTCAGGTAGAATCTCTCACCAAGTCGATAGGCGACCGCATTCTTTTTGCTGATGTCTCCTTCACTGTGGAAGAAGGAGACAAGATAGGTATCGTAGCGCGCAATGGTGCGGGCAAGTCCACTCTCCTTAACATACTTTGCGGAAAGGAGGATTACGATTCGGGCAAGATCACGCTTTCAGACGGAGTCCGGACCGGATACCTCTCCCAATCGCCCGATTTCGACCCGGAGATGACCGCCCTCGAATACTCGATGCCGGAACCGCACGACGCCGACGACTATGGCGCTCCCGACAGGGCACGGCAGATGCTCTCGCAACTCGGAATTGCCGACTTCAGTCAGAAACTCGGCACCATGTCGGGCGGACAGTTGAAAAGGGTGTCGATAGCTCGGGTGCTTCTGCAGGAGCCGGATCTTCTCGTGCTCGACGAGCCCACCAATCATCTTGATATCGGAATGGTGGAATGGCTCGAGAATTATCTCACCCGCAAGAGGGTGACCCTGCTTATGGTGACCCACGACAGGTATTTCCTCGACAATGTGTGCACTCGCATCATGGAGATCGACCGCGAGCAGGTGTTCTCCTACGATGGTAACTATGACTATTATCTGCGTAAACGCACCGAGAGGCAGGAGAATCTGAGCGCGGAACTTGCCAAAGTCAGGAATCTTATGCGCACGGAACTTGAATGGATGCGCAGGCAACCTCAGGCCAGGGGAAGCAAGGCCAAATACAGAATCGACTCCTTTCATGATCTGGAAAGACGCTCGCACATCAATCTCGATGAGAAAGACGTGCGGCTTGCAGTGAAAGGTAGTTATATAGGCAACAAGATATTTGAGGCCGTGCATGTAGCGAAGAAGTTTACTGCCAAGACTCCGGGAGGGGAGGTGAAGACCATTCCTATATTGAATGACTTCAACTATGTCTTCGCCCGATATGAGAAGGTGGGCATTGTAGGCGATAACGGTGCCGGAAAGTCCACGTTCATAAAGATGCTTCTCGGAGAAGTGGCTCCTGACTCCGGACACTTCGATGTGGGGCAGACTGTGAGATGGGGATACTATTCTCAGGATGGGATGGTTGATTTCGACGAGCGGAAGAAGGTGATCGACGCTGTACGCGAGATTGCGGAGACAGTACGTATCGACGACAAGACAACTCTAACCGCACAGCAGTTCCTGACTCATTTCCTTTTCGACCCGGCCACTCAGCAGAAATATATCTATAAACTGAGCGGCGGAGAGCGAAGACGCCTCTATCTTGCCACGGTGCTGATGCGTCAGCCAAATTTCCTGATTCTTGACGAGCCGACCAACGACCTCGACATAATGACTCTCACCGTCTTGGAAAATTATCTCTCCGAGTTCAAGGGGTGCGTCATCGTGGTGAGCCACGACAGGTTCTTTCTCGACCGCATCGCAGACCATCTCTTCGTGATGAAAGGTGATGGAGAGGTGCGTGATTTCCCGGGCGACTATTCCACTTATAGGCACTGCGTCAGGCAGGAAGAGAAGGAAGCGGCCGAGGCGGTCAGGAAAGTGCAGCAGTCTGCAGCTGAAGGCGGCGCTTCCCCGGCAGGAAAACAGAAGACCGAACGCAAGCCTAAACTCTCATTCAAGGAAAAAAGAGAGATGGAAGAGCTTGGCAAGGAACTCGAGGCTCTTGAGCAGGAGAAGGCCTTGCTTGAGCAGAACATGTCGGGGGGAATGATGGGTGTGGAGGAGATAACCACCGCTGCAGCCAGAATGGAGAAGGTTCTTGCCCGGCTTGATGAAGCGGAGATGCGAATGCTCGAACTTATGGAAAAAGACTCCTGACGCATGGCGTCGGGAGTCCTTTTATATAAAGAGGTAAACAGTTAATTGCTCAGCAGGCCGCGATCATTTCTATTTCCACAAGAGCCTGCTTGGGAAGTTCTTTCACGGCAAAAGCGCAGCGTGCCGGATAGGGAGCGCTGAAATATTCAGCATATACTTCGTTCATGGCGCCGAAGAGACTCATGTCGGCGAGAAATACGGTGGTCTTAACCACGTTGGCGAGAGTAGCGTTTCCGGCCTCGAGAATGGCTTTGGCATTCTCAATGCTTTGGCGTGTCTGGCCCTTTATGTCGTCAGGCATCGTGCCGTCGGCCGGATTGATGGGAAGTTGTCCTGAGACGAAGATGAGGTTGCCGGCTTTCACTGCCTGGCTGTAAGGCCCGATAGCGCCCGGGGCTTTCGGGGTGTCGATTTGAGTCTTCATTTCTTTCGGGTATTTTTTTATTGATGCTTTCTTTTTGGCACGTCTACATTCTCCGCATCGAATACCTTCGTGGCCGCGCGGTTGAATATGTTCCAGTGTGTTTTCTGAGCGTCAGGAATCAGATCGGTTCGGTCTGAAGGAATCACTGTGTAATTGGTTCCTTTTCCGGTAGGCTTGGCACTGAAGAATGTGTCGTAGTCGGCCCATTTCACCCGGGCCTTGCCGTCGTCATCGCGTTCCACCCTCACCCTCATGTATGCTCCGCCGCGGGTGTCGCCTGTCTTCATGTTTGAGATGAAGTTGCCGAGAGAGTAGACTACAGGCACAAGTTGGCCCCGCTTCTCGTCGCGTACCATCTTCATGGGTTGTATCACGTGAGGGTGACTCCCGATCACCATGTCGGCATCATTGTCTATCAGAAACTGCGCAAGGTCGCGCTGTATGGCGTTCTCGTGCAGCACATACTCGATGCCCCAGTGCATCGTAACCACAACAATTTCAGCCCCGGCATCGCGTGTCATCTTTATCTCCTTGGCCATGCGGTCGCGGTCGATGAGCGACACTTCCATGCCGTCTTTTGCGGGAATGCCGTTTGTGCCGTAGGTATAGTTGAGAAAGCCGAATTTGATGCCGTTGATGTCTTTTATGAAAGGCACTTTCTTCATGCGGTCGGCTGCGTCGTGGTATGTGCCTATGTGGTCGATTCCGAGCGAGTCAAGAGCCCATATAGTGCGTCGGGCTGCCTTCATTCCCGAGTCAAGGCAGTGATTGTTGGCCGTGAGCATCATGTCGAATCCGGCATCGGCCAAAGCCTGCGCATAACTGTCGGGAGCGCTGAAGCAGGGATATCCGCTGTAGCGAGGGCCTCCTCCGAGCGGCACTTCAAGATTCACCACGGCATAGTCAGCCTCTGTCACGGTGGGAGCAATCCATCTGAAACATTCCGAATAGTCATATCTCTTGCCGTCGCCCTCAAGCAGAGCCTGATCGAGTTGCGCCTGATGCTGCATGGCATCTCCGGCAAAGAGGAGGGTAGCACCTGCGGGTTGCGGTGAGAGCGTGTCGGGACTTGCCTCTGCTCCGGTGATGAGTTGAAGCAGGCTGAATGCGAGCAGGAGAGATGAAATGTTCATGATTATTTCATCTGTTGCACTGAGTAGGAGAACACGGAGAGTGCCTTATCCATGCGTAGGCGGCACATTGTAGGGCCTGAAATGTAAGGCGTGCATTTGGTCACTTCCATGGTCTTGCTCGATGAAGTTCCATAGTAGAGACTGTAGCTGCTTTGGTCTTCCACCTCCTCAAGTGTGAGATTCACAGGGATGATGGTGAACTCCGTGTCGTTTTCCTTCACTCCGTTCTCGATCATTTCGATTATGTAGTTACGCAGTGATCCGAAGACGTAGCTGCCTGTGCTTTTATCGTATGAGGCATAGAAAGAGTTCTTGGAGTCGGGCAGTTCGTTGTTGGCGAGGAATTCATCAAGATGCGAGCTTCTAACCATAACGAGATAGGGGGGAGGCGTGATACCGTAGTCATTAGGTATCTCCTCGGCCGGAATAGTGAGGCTCAGTGAGCTCACCACGGAGAGTTTCGACTGCGAGAGCTTGTAGATTTCAATCAGTTTCTCTGCAGGGAAGTTAAACTTCACCCGATAGCATCCCGGAGTGGTTATGATGGCTTCGCCTGCATCGGCCATGGCCTGAAGTCCGGCAGAGGGAGTGTAGGTGATATTGTTGCTGTTTAGCACTATGGGAGAGGTCTCGAACACTCCGGTCACTCCTGATTTCTTCACTACCTCCACTTTAGGCACACCATCCGATCCTGTCACGCTTTCCTTTACGGAATAGTTATAGAAGAGCAGGAAGGTGGTGGCCTCTATGTTGGCCACACATCCGCGGCCGAATGAAGGCTCCACGTAGATGCCGGGGAAATATTGCTCGAAAGTGGATGGCCATTGGAAGATGTTCAGGTTGTTGCGGTAGGCGTTATAGGTGTCTACCGCCATCTGCCGGCTCATCGGAATGTCGATATTGATATAGCTGAGATGCGAATAGAGCGAGTCGTTCATGCCCAGGGCCGAGAGGGTATAGCTGCGGCTGCCTATCGGCGATTCCGGGTCATAGTAGCCGGTCGGGTCAAACGTATTGTCGATATTGTCGGGCAGAGGTTTATTCAACCTGTAGACGCGCAGCTGCTGCGGAGCAAGTGAATCTCCGGTGAGCTGTCCGCGTGGAACGCTGAGAATCAGCAACATCGAGTCTATCTGCTCCACCGGTATGGAGTCGGGGATAGAAAGGCTCTTGGTGCACATCAGGCGGCTTACAAACGAACAGCGCAGATCGCCGTATTCCGGCACGCTGAGGCGTCCGAGAAGATTTGTGGTGCTTCGTGTGTCGATGCCCTCTGCCCTCACACTGCGGAAACTCAGTTTCGGCACATTGATGAGCGTGGAGTTTTCACCGCGGTGTACGTATTGGTCGGTGCCGTTCCATACGAGTGAATCAAGTGCTATCTGCACCTCGCCCGAGGCGAGCTGACCTCCCACTGTAGGCACATTGTCTTCGCATGAAGTCATGGCCGATATCGCTATCGCAGCCGAGCAGGTTGCGGCTAACGCATGCCTGAGTGTTTTATATATGCTGGAAAATCTCATGTCTCGGAAATTTTATCGTAGAATTCAACAAAAGAATCAATGCCTGTGATCTGATCCTTGGTCATATACGGTATCTTTCTGGCTTCCACAGCAGCGAGGAGCGCGGGGTCGGGCGTATCAGTCATGAACACCACAGCATCGGAATTGTCGATAGCCATGCGGTGGAGCAGATCGGTGTTCATCTCAAGCCCTTTGTAGGCGGCAAGATAATCGCTCTTAACCCCTTCCTCTTCCAGACGCCTGAAGAAGTCGGCGTCTACCGGGGCTGACAATTCGCCGGGAAGAACTGAATAGACCACTTTCGATGACTCGAAGGGCACTTCATCATTGAGCTGGCGCAGATACACGGGAGTCATGGCCGACATCCATCCCTGGGCATGAATCACGGCCGGATCCCACTGCAGTTTCTTGGCTGTCTCTATAGTGGAGCGGGTGAAAAATATGATTCGCTTGTCGTTGTCTTCCCTGTTGCTGCCCACGGCGTCGATGTCGGTGTCGGCTTTCTGGAAGAAATCGTCATTGTCGATGAAATAGACCTGTGTGCGTGTGGGATGCAGGCTTGCCACTTTCAGAAGCAGCGGATGATCGTTGTCGTCGATGGTGATGTTGAGGCCGCTGAGCCTGATCACTTCGTGGAGCATGTTGCGCCGCTCGTTGATACTTCCCCATCTTGGAGTGAAAGTGCGCACCTCATAGCCACGCTTATGGATGCCGGTAGCCATCTCTTTCCCCAACGTAGATATATCTTCGGCAGGGAGATAAGGGGCCACCTCCTGCGCCACAAATAGGAATTTTTTCTTCGCCATGTCTCTGTTTTTTCCGGGGCTCCTCCCGCTTTCTTCTATTATGGGAAACCCGGGTGCAAAATTACAAAAAAAATTCCATATAAGGCATATAAATGAGCCCCTTTTTCGTTATCACTCCCCCCTTTTGGCGTCTTTTTCGTTTTTTTTAACAACATTACTGCAATTTTGCGCGAATTGGTTGGGCCGTTTCTTACTTATTTATTAACTTTGCAAGTTGAAACTATGATAAGTGCGCTTTCTCACGTTTCCTTATCCGATTCGGGGCGCATATTATGAATTTTTCATTTTTAAGAAATGGCAATGCAGATAATTCGCAGTGTAGCCGACCTCACCGATTTTGTGGGTCGCTCACTTCAGCAAGGGAAGACAATAGGACTTGTGCCCACCATGGGGGCGCTCCATGCCGGTCACATCTCGCTCGTGGAGCGGGCTGTGAAAGAAAATGACGTGACTCTGGTCAGTGTCTTTGTCAATCCCACACAATTCAACAATCCCGACGACCTCGCCACTTATCCCCGCAAGGAGGAAGATGACTTCCGCCTTCTTGCCGAAGCCGGCGCCACGGCGGTTTTTGCTCCGTCGGTTGAGGAAATGTATCCCGACGGCACTCAGTGCGATCATGTGTTTGAACTCGGCACTGCGGCAGAGGTTATGGAAGGCAAGTTCCGTCCGGGTCACTTTCAGGGTGTTGCCCAGGTGGTGAGCCGCCTCTTCCGCTTATGCCGCCCCACGCGTGCATATTTCGGCGAAAAGGACTTCCAGCAGATTGCGGTGATACGCAACATGGTGGCTTCGGAGCATATCGACGTCGAGATTGTGCCGGTGCCCATCAAGAGGGCCGACGACGGCCTCGCGCTATCATCGCGCAACGCCTTGCTCACCGCCGACCAGCGAAAGGTGGCTCCCGAGATTCATGCCGCGCTGAAATACAGCGTGGAGTATGCGAAGGATCACTCCGTTAGGGCCACTCACGACACTGTGGTGGAGCGCCTCAACGCTGTGCCTGAAATGGAGGTGGAGTATTATGAGATCGTCGATGGGCGCACACTCCTGCCGGTGGAAGAGTGGTCGGAATCGCCCGACATAGTGGGCTGCATCACTGTCTATTGTGGCAAAGTGAGACTTATCGACAATATCAGATACAAATAATAATAAGCTAAGAGAAATGCTGATAGAAATGATGGCTTCCAAGATCCACCGCGTTCATGTGACGCAGGCCGATCTGAACTATATAGGAAGCATTACGGTCGATTCCGCTCTTCTGAAAGCAGCCGGTATTCTTCCCGGGCAGAAAGTGTCTGTCGTAAACAACAACAACGGTGAGAGGCTGGAGACCTACACGATAGCCGGAAAGGAAAATTCCGGAATAATATGTCTTAACGGCGCAGCGGCGCGAAAGGCGCAGGTGGGTGACATTATCATCATAATAGCATACGCTTCGATGACTCCTGAAGAAGCGGCTGTGTTTCAGCCAAAAATAGTGTTCCCCGACACTGCTACCAATCTGCTGAAGTGATATAAATTGATTAAAAATTAACAATATATAGAAATGTTCAATAATCTTTCCGAAAGACTCGAGCGTTCGTTCAAGATCCTGAAAGGCGAGGGCCGCATCACGGAGATCAACATCGCCGAGACCATGAAGGATGTCCGTAAGGCCTTGCTTGAGGCGGACGTCAGCTATAAGGTTGCCAATACTTTCATCAATAATGTGAAGCAGAAGGCTCTCGGCCAGAATGTGATCAATGCACTCAAGCCCAAAGAGCTGATGGTGAGGATCGTTCACGACGAGCTCACGGCCCTCATGGGTGAGAAAGAGGCGCCTCTCGTGCTTGAAAGAAAGCCTGCTGTCATTCTCATGTCGGGTCTGCAGGGTTCAGGTAAGACTACCTTCTCGGGCAAGCTGGCCCTGAAACTCAAGAAGAAAGGACGCCGCCCCCTGCTCGTGGCCGGCGACGTTTACCGTCCTGCCGCTATCGACCAGCTCAAGGTGCTCGCCGAGCAGATAGATGTGCCGGTATATACGGAAGACGGCAACAAGAATCCCGTTGAGATAGCGCAGAACGCGATAAAACATGCCAAGGCCAACAATCTTGACCTCGTGATTATCGACACGGCAGGTCGTCTTGCCGTTGACGAGGAGATGATGAAGGAGATCGCCGCTGTCAAGAATGCCGTGAATCCGGACGAGACGCTGTTTGTCGTAGACTCGATGACCGGCCAGGATGCTGTGAACACGGCCAAAGCCTTCAACGACCGCCTCGACTTCAACGGAGTAATCCTTACGAAACTCGACGGTGACACCCGTGGCGGTGCGGCGCTCTCGATTCGCTCGGTTGTCGACAAGCCGATTAAGTTTGTCGGCCTCGGCGAGAAGATGGAAGACATTCAGGAGTTCAATCCCGAGGGTATGGCAAGCCGTATTCTCGGTATGGGCGACATCGTGGAGCTCGCCAAGCGTGCCGAAGCCATCTACGACCAGAAGGAAGCCGAGCGCCTTCAGGAGAAGATACGCAAAAACAAGTTTGATTTTGAAGACTTCAGGAAGCAGATTGATCAGATCAAGAAAATGGGTAACATCAAGGATCTGGCAAGCATGATTCCCGGCGTAGGGAAAGCCATAAAGGATATCGACATCGATAATAATGCCTTCAAGGGCATCGTGGCCATTATCGACTCGATGACTCCCTACGAGCGGCAGAATCCCGAGGTGATCAACGCCTCACGGCGTCAGCGCATCGCCAAGGGCAGCGGCACATCGCTGCAGGAGGTGAACCGTCTGCTGAAGCAATTTGAAGAGACTCGCAAGATGATGCGCATGGCCACGGGCGGCATAAAGAATCCGATGGCGATGATGCGCCAGATGCGGCAGAAAGCCCAGATGGGTGGCCGCCGCTGATAAGAATAATACACAAAACAACTCCCGCACCTCATCACGGTGCGGGAGTTATTTTATATCCTACGGGGCATTCTGACCTATCTCTTGATGTCGTATCCCTGATCCTTCAGATACTGAAGAATCTTGTATTCCATCGCGTGGTCGTAGTAGTTAAGTATGTGTCGGCACCAGTCATTGTCTGATGTGCCTCCCGAGCGGGTGCGGTTGTATTCGCTCACCACCTCATCATATTTCACGAGCTCTGCGGTCAGCGACTCTTCATCCTGGCTGTAGCAGTTTTTCATTATCATTAGGTCGCGCTGCTGCTTCGGCTTCAGGTCGGGATGCTCACGCGGAATGCCGAGGGCAAGCCCGCACACCACGAAGACCCCTTTGGGGAGTTTCAGCAGTTCAGCCACTTTCTTCGGGTCTACCGTGCGGAGATAGCCCACGCAGTTGCAGCCCAGTCCGCAAGACTCTGCGGCAACCACCGCACTCATCATGGCAAGCGACGCGTCGATCACTCCTATGATCGTGCCGTCCATAGTGTCGGTGAAGGGGGGCATATCAGCGCCTTTCTCTTTGGCGAGGAGGCTCATCTTGTGATAATCTGAGCAGAATATCAGCAGGCGGTTGCATGTCTTGAGCTGCTTCTGATTGGTCAGTTCGTAGAGTTGCTCCTTCAGTGCCTGGTCGTCAATGTCGATCACGCTGTATTGCTGACCGTTGTAACTTGTCGGCGTGTTGCGGATGGCTTCGAATATGAAGTCCATTGTCTCCTGCGGAATAGCCTCGCGCTCATAGCGGCGGATTGATACCCTGTCGAGCAGGGTCTGTCTTACGTCTTTCATAATTCGGGTTACATTAAAGAAAAATAAGGAGGCCAAAGGCAACTCAGCCTTCTGCCTCCTTTATAAAAGCCACATCAAAGGTTTTGTGATGAAACTCCGATTGACAGGATTTGAGTTCCACCGGCACTTTGTAATCCGCCTGCGTCCCTCGAGAGGGAACACCACCCGAAAGTGGGGGGCCCGCCATTGCAACCGGCAGATGGTCTCGGTATTTCATATTAGTTTGATGAGTTTCCCAAATGTCTCTGATGTGGTGTTGGGATTGTCTCTTTTGGAAGCGACGGCTCTCCGTCGCTTTGATTCTATAACGCAAAGATAATGCTTATGGTTGAGATTTCCAAAAAATCTTTCAAAAAAGGTGAGAAAAAACTTTGACGTGAACTCCCAAACTCAGATTTCCCTCCACCTTCGGCCTGACTCGCGGGCCGGCATCTCGCTATGCCTCAGCATTGGTCGGTGATAATAGTTACTCGGTCGCCTTCCGAGAGATGTGTAGTGTGCCAATGTATTTTGCTCACCCTCTTATCATTGACGTCAACTGCTGCTTCCGACGGGCTTAAATTGAGATCATCGGCCAGTTGAGCCACTGTGAGGACAGGCCCCCCGAAGTGATATTCCTTCTCGTTGATAAAAATAATCATGATATAGTCATTAATTAATATTGTCGCATAAATTTTGAGATGGTGTTGAGTTTAAAACTTCACATCACTATTCAACATGCAAATTTAGCAAAAACACTTCATCAATGCAAATTTCTCTTCAACACCCATCATCATTCCCGAAAAGCGAATATCTTGAATGTCTTGAATATTTTAGTATCCGTAATGTAATTTGTATGTAAAGGAAAAAAAGAGTAAATTTGCAGATATATTAGCATAATATGGCAGATATGCTAATAACATATATAATATATATATCATAAAATATTGAAAAAAAGAATATCATGAAAAAAACTTATGCCCTTTTGCTTTTAGGGGCGGCCGTAGCGGGTTTCACTCCGATTCAGGCCGTCAACCGTACCCTTCTCGATAAGGGATGGCAATTTGCCGAAATTGAAAATGAGGCGGCGCCGGAATCGCTGCAATTCATGACCGTGGATCTTCCTCATGACTGGAGCGTGTATTGTGATTTCGACAGCATCTATCCTTCGGGTAATGAAGGTGGCTACGTGAAGACAGGCAAAGGGCTCTACCGGAAGAAAATTAATCTTTCAAAGGCCGATCTCCCGAGAAAGCGTCAGATCTTGCTCGAAGGTGTATATATGAACTCCCTCCTGAAGGTGAACGGTGACAGTGTGGGAATGCGTCCTTACGGATACTCCTCGATGATATATGACCTTACGCCTTATCTGAAGGAAGGCGATAACCTGATTGAGGTGGAGGTAGACAATTCGCGCCAGAAGAACAGCCGTTGGTATAGCGGCTCAGGAATCTACCGCCATGTGTGGATGCTTGACTCCGACAATATCTTTGTCAAGCCGTGGGGTACGTTTATTCAGACTCCGGAAGTGGGCCGCGATAAGTCAAAGGTCGCCGTTAGTTCCGAAATCGTCAACGACTCGTCGGAAGCAGCCGAGATCGAGGCTGAGATCACTCTCACTTATGGTGGTGAGAAGGTTGCGGGCACGCGTGTCAGCAAGATGTTGGCTGCCGGTTCAGAGGGTGTGATAGAAGGAAATCTCGATGTGATGAACCCCGCTTTGTGGAGTCCGGATTCTCCCGCATTGTATCAGGCCGAAATCACATTATATAAGGACGGCAAGCCCATCGACCGCTCTACGGAGACTTTCGGAATACGTAAGATGGAGTATTCTCCCGAAGGGTTCCTGCTCAATGGCGAGCCTATGGTGCTCAATGGCGGCTGTGTCCACCACGACAATGGAGTGCTCGGTGCCAGAAGTTATGATGCTGCCGAGGCCTGGAAGGTGAGACAGCTCAAGAATGCCGGCTTCAATGCAGTGCGCACAAGTCATAATCCTCCCTCGCCTGCATTCCTCGACGAATGCGACCGTCAGGGTCTGATTGTGATTGACGAGGTATTCGACTGTTGGCGTGATAAGAAAAACGACTTCGACTATTCGGTTGCTTTTGATGAGTGGTGGGACCGCGATGTAGACAATATGGTGCGCCGCGATCGTAATCACCCGTCAATATTCTGCTGGAGCACCGGTAATGAAGTGATTGAAAGAAAGAAACTTGAAGTGGTGACAACTGCTAAGAAACTCGCTGAGCGCTGTCGCCTCAACGATCCGACACGCCCTGTGACTTCGGCTCTCGCTGCATGGGATTCAGACTGGGAAATCTACGACCCGCTCGCTGCCGAACATGAGATAGTGGGCTATAATTATATGATACATAAGCACGGAAGTGACCATAAGCGCGTGCCGGAAAGAGTTATGTGGCAGACCGAAAGTTTCCCGCGCGACGCTTTCTCCAACTGGAAGACCGTGACCGAGAATCCTTACGTAATCGGTGATTTTGTGTGGACTGCGCTCGACTATCTTGGAGAGTCTTCCATCGGACGCTTCTACTATGAAGGGGAGTCGGAAGGGGAGTCCTGGCATCGCAGCCAATGGCCCTGGCATGGTTCCTATTGCGGTGACATTGACATCACCGGATGGCGGAAACCGATATCCCACTACAGGGAAACGCTTTATTCCGACACGCCCTCGCTCTATATGGCTGTGCGTGAACCCGATGGATATTATGGCAAGGTAAAATGTACCATGTGGGGCGTCTGGCCCACTTGGGAATCATGGAATTGGAAAGGTTGGGAAGGAAAGCCCGTAGAGGTTGAGGTGATATCGAAATATCCCCGTGTGCGCCTGATGCTCGACGGTAAAGAAGTGGGAAAAGCCGATATGTCGAAAGATGGAAATGCTTTCAGGGCCGTATTCACAGTGCCATACAGTGCGGGAGTGCTTACAGCCGAGGCTATCGATGGAAATGGCATAGTGGTGGATAGCCGCAGCATTGCCACTGCAGGCTCACCCAAGAGCATACGGCTTACGGCCGACCGCGCGCAACTTGCAGCGGATGGCGAGGATCTGCTTTATGTCACTGCAGAACTTGTGGATGCTGACGGCAACGTTGTGCCTGACAACGATATGGAGATTGAGTTTGCCGTCGCCGGTAAGGGTGACATAATTGCCTCCGGAAGCGGAAACATGAAAGATACGAGAAGTTACCTCAATCCTCGCCGTGCCACCTACAAAGGTCGCGCCATTGCGGTGGTGAAGGCTTCCGATTCCAAAGGAAAGGTGACGGTGAGCGCCTCATCGCCATCGCTGAAATCTAACCGTGTCACAGTGCCTGTGCGCTGATTCAAGACGTCACCGTGACGGTGGATTGAGACTGTTCCGACGAGCGCTCCACAAGAATCTTGACCGGAATTCTTTCCCGGAGTTCCTGAATATGGGAAATGATACCCACGTGCTTTCCCATCCTGCTCTGAAGGCTTCTGAGCGTATCGATTGCCTTGCGGAGCGGCTCGCCGCTCAATGACCCGAATCCTTCGTCGATGAAAATGGTATCGGTAGAGATGCCCTGACCCATGTCGCCGAGCGCGAGCGCGAGTGCGAGAGAGACGATGAAACTTTCACCGCCTGATATCGTGCTCGCGGGGCGTCTTCGGTAGCCGTCATACCGGTCTTCGATGAATATGAGATAGCTGCCCGGTGCGCATACGAGCGAATAGCGGTCGGTGAGCATTCTCATGTAGGGATTCGCATGCGCCACAAGGTCGGCCAGAACGTAACTTAGCGCTATCTTACTGAGTTTGCTGCCGGTAGCATCTCCGAACAATTCTTTTAATTCTTTCCATTTCAGGTATTCTTCGCGGTATTCGTCGCGTCGCGCTATCAGCAACCTGACTTTCTCACGTTGCGCTTCGTCGTCAGCGAGGAGTTGATTGATAGAGCCCAAGCGCTCGCTCAGAGCCCGTATGATTTCTGACTTCTCCTCTTTAGCATCGAGAAGTGCTGTCTCGTTCTCATCTTCCTTGAATTCGGGCCTCTCAGCGGCAATTTTTCTTTGCTGCTGCCTGAGTATTGAACCGCTGCCCTTCATCTCTGCCAATTGCTTCAGCGCATCGTCTATCGAAGTTCTCATAGCGGCGATATCCTCCGTCGGTATCTGTTCAAGCATCCGGAGCATATCTTCGCTTATATCTCCGGCCTCTTTCGTGAGGACTGCAGCCTGCTTACCGGTGACTTCGATATTGCGGGTCAGATCATTAAGCCTTCCTGTGAGCGTAGCCACGTCAGACTGCAGGGTAGTGGCTTGCTGGGCAAGACGGTTGAATTGTGCTTCATCCGTATCTGTATAGGCTGTGATCCCCTTCTCTTTCGGCATCGCTTCATCATTCCAGTCAGGCATCATGGAGCGGATGGCTGAGAGGGCGTCAGAAAGTGTGTTGAGAGTAGAAGCATAGAGCAGCGACAGGCGGTCAAGAGTCTGCAGTCGATCGGAAAGATTTTTATGCTCCTGCTTTTTTTGATTTATGATATCTGCCACTTCCTTGATGTGTGAATGCCATTCCATATCGAGGTGAAGCGGCAACAGTGCTTCTGAAATCAACTTGCTTTTGGCTTCGGCTTTCTCTTTCGCTTCTTCTATTCCTTTAGCGATATGCGAGATTTCGGCTTCGGCATCGTCCACTTTCTTCAGGGCCTCGGCTGCCTCTGATTCTGATTTCATCTGCGCATCTTTCAGGTGTTCAATCTTTGCAGTAGCATCATCAATGGCCACCTTGGTCTTTTCAGCGGTCGCAATTCTGTTTTCAGTCTCCTTCAGTTCTGTTTCTTTCACAGATAGCATATTGTTGAGAGATGCATCTGACGCAGTGAGGTCGATGTCGCCACCGTTTCTTACTGTTTCAACCCCTGCTGCTATCAGATTCTGAAGAAGTTTCTCCAATTTCATGCGCAGGTTCTTTCCGTCTTTTTCAAGTTGCTTCTCTTCCTGAGCCACGGCTCCGGCGTGCAGCTCAATCTTTGACTCAAGTTTGCTCAGTTCTCCTGCGGCAGTGTCATATTCAGATTTGGCCTTGTTGTAGTTCTCTTGAAAGGCAAGCACAAGATCGGCGAAGGGAGAGTCGTCGATATGCCCGCATATCTCGTTGTTGCACACCGGACAGCGGTCGCCTTTCTTCAGTTGAGCCCTGAGAGCGCGTGCATACTCATCGGCCGAGTGTGTGCTCAGGTCGTAGGAATGCCGTGCTTCTTCCAGCCTGGTGTTAAGGATCTCGGCTTTTTTCTTTATTTCGGGAAGGCCTCGGCGATCCTCCTCGAGCGTAAGTTTCACCCTCTTGATGTTTTCAGTGCGTTCTTCGTGAGCAGTACGGAGTTCACTGAGGTTCCTGACATCGTTGAGCAGTAGCCGCATGGCCGTTATAGTCTTCTGAATCTCATCCTTTCTGGATAAGTCGCTCTTGAAAGCCTTCTCGTTGAAAGATTCTATCAATCTTTCTCTCCCCTTGATAGAAGCTTCCACCGACAAGGCAGCTGCTTTCTTGCGGCTCTGAGCCTCTGAAAGCGCCTTGCGCAGTCTTTCTTCAAGATCAAGCGCGAGTGATGACTGCTTCTTTGCATCTGCCGTCATTTTCAACTGCAGGGCCGCCACATCCTCCATCATTTGCACCCATTTCCCAGAGTCTTCGATAATGCCTTTTAATGGCGAAAGGGATGCTATCTTGGAGGCAGTTTCTGATGCCGCTTCCTTACGCGTTTTCTCAATCTGCTCCAGTGTCTGCCGTTCGTTGAGAAGCATACGGAAAGATTCGTGTGAAGCCGCAAGTGCTTTCCTGCTTTCGTGAAGTTGAGAGTCGTAAGTGCGCAGATTGGAGCGAAGATGCCTAAGTTCCACTGTCTTATCCCATAAGTCCACTTTCTGCCGGCAGGCTTTCATCTCGTCTGAATCTATCACCGCGAGGAGTCTCTTCATGTCCTCCTCATGCCGGGCAATGGCCTCGCGGTTTGATTTCTCGGTCTCGATCCATTTAAGTTTTTTTTCAGTGTCTGCCAGACCCTGTGCCACTTCTTTCTGGCGCGATATGTTTGCCCCTCGTTCAAGGATGAGGGCATTTCTGTCTTCGTCGGAGAGTGGTTTTATACCCTTTGAGATAAGCAGTTCGGCCGATTCATAAATTCGTTGCTTCTCAGAAGTCATCTCCGCTATTTTCGCTCCGATGCGGGTATATTCCGATGCACCGACCACTTTCTGAAGAATCGTGGCCTTATCCTTGTCATCGCTATTGAGAAATTTGGTAAATTCCCCCTGGGCGAGCATCGAAGTTCGGCAGAACTGGTCGAATTCAAGCCCCACAAGACGACCTATCATTGCGGATACTTCCTTCACCTTATCGAATGATTTCCTCGTTGAGAGATCGGTCAAAATCCTTTTGGCCGCCTGAATGGTGCCGTCGGTCTTTTTGCGGGCGCGCGCCACACTCCATTCGGCTTGCCATCGGCTGCCATCGAGGGCTGTGAATACCAGGCGCGAGTATGCCTCGCCGGTGTCGCGGCGCATGAGCTGGCGTGGATCGTCGGCCTTCATCGGCGATCCTCCTTTCATATCATCTGAAGATCCCTCCATGCGGTTGCTTACCAAGCGGGGAGTCTTGCCGTAGAGAGCGAGGCAGATAGCGTCGAGTATGGTGGATTTGCCGGCCCCGGTGTCGCCCGAGATCAGGAAAATATCTGCGCCCGACAGCGGGGCTGCCTCGAAGTCGATAAATGCATCGGCGATTGAGGCTATGTTCTTTATGGTGAGGTTGTTTAGTTTCATGTGTGTCAGTTTTCTGAGTCAGACAAGGCCGCGTTTTCCGCTTCGGTGAAGAGCCTGCGGAGTTCATCCGAGAAACTCTTCCCGATATCAGTGCAATATTTCTCGGCAATCTCAATCGGCCTCATCTTCCGGAATTCCGACACTGAAAGATGTGTCCGTTCGTTAGTCTCCTTCCCTTTTCTTATGGAATTGATATAGGCCAGTCGCGCCTTCTTTTTCTCCAACACTGCCTCAGCCTGACGGAATGCACCCGGTGGTAACACCGTCTCCACCTCCACATTCAGGCGCAGATATGCCTCGGTGTCCGCGTCAAGCCTCTGCAACTCACCGATGCACTCTTCCCAGGGGGCGCATCCTTCAGTCGGGATATTAATGAGGCAGCGCTTCTCACGGAGGGGAATTTCTTCTATCACCGGGGCCGAACCCTTAGCCTCTAACGTGACGAGACTTACTGAGTGGGGAAAACGCTCATCGAAACTCACGGGTAGGGGAGTGCCGCAATAGCGGGCGTGGCCGTGGCTGCCCTTTATAGTCTGTGCGTGATGGATGTGGCCGAGGGCAAGATAATCATACCCGGTGCCAAATTCCTCAAGATTGCGGTAGTCGATTCCGCCCACATAGAATTCCGAGACATCTTCGTGTCCTGAGAAATCAGATCCTCTCACAGTGGTGTGAGCGCTCATGATCACCGGCAGCCCGTAGCTGTTCTTTTCCGCGATTGAGTCAAGTATCTTTTCATAGTAGTCATCAGGCATGTTCCTTTCGTTCACGTAGGGAATGGCCGCGAGCCACCCTTTCCCGGGTATTTCAATAATATTGGCATCCGGGTCGTCAGGGTCAATTGTTCCAATCGTGTGGATATCCGAGAGTTCCCACACAGCCGAGTGAGTCTCATGGCGCGAGGCGCTGTCGTGATTCCCGGCGGTGAGCACTATCGTCATCTGTGGAGCGGCCCGTCGAATTTCTATGAGTGCGTCGGTTAGCATTTTCTGGGCGGTTGCCGAAGGTTGGGAAGTGTGAAATATGTCGCCGCATACGAGCATCAGGTCAGGCTTATGCTCTGCCGCTATGTCTCTGATGCTGATAAGCATATCCCGGTGATCGGCGGTGCGGTCAATATTGTGGAGTATCTGCCCGATATGCCAGTCGCTTGTGTGGAGGATCTTCATCTGGTTTCAGTCAGGCGAGTATGCACCTGCTACAAACAATTAAAAACGGTTCAAACTGGAAGAATAGTGCACGCCCTGCATCCTTCATTTTCTACTGCCGGAAGCTTATGGCATTGCAGTCACCAAAAGCAAGAGACTGCCGTTGCCGACAGTCTCCCTTGTTCGGAGTGCCGCCACTCGTGGCGGCTATGTTCGCATGAGATGATCAACGAACTTTTTCGCAGATTGCCTTGAACGCTGCGGGATTGTTCATGGCGAGGTCAGCGAGAACCTTGCGGTTGATTTCCACACCTGCTTTGTGGATCAAGCCCATGAGCTGGCTGTAAGACAGTCCTTCAAGGCGGGCTGCAGCGTTGATACGCTGGATCCAGAGAGCACGGAAATCGCGCTTTTTCTGCTTGCGGTCGCGGTAGGCGTAGGTGAGACCCTTCTCCCATGTGTTCTTTGCTACGGTCCACACATTACGGCGGCTGCCGTAGTAGCCACGGGTGAGTTTAAGGATTTTTTTGCGTTTTGCTCTTGAGGCAACGTGATTTACTGATCTTGGCATTTTTTTTAAGTTTTTTGAATGTCAGCGGCTCATTTGCTCTTTGTGGCTGCACATTCGGTTGATAAAAAATGTTGATTGGTCTCCGGTCTTGGAAAGATTAGCGGAGGTTGAGGAGCGACTTCACCTGACGCATGTTGGCGCCATCCACGAGTGTGGTGTGGTCGAGGTTTCTCTTACGCTTAGTGCTCTTCTTAGTCAGAATGTGGCTGTGGTAAGCGTGTTTTCTCTTGATCTTTCCTGTGCCTGTGAGTGCGAAACGCTTCTTCGCCGCGCAGTTGGTTTTTACCTTTGGCATTTTTTTGAAGTTTTTAGTTGTTTGTTTTTACCTCGGCAGCGTCCTTCCGTGAGGGCGGATGTGCCTACGGTCTCTAATTATTATTGGGTTCTTCCGAACTTTCTCATTCTTCGGTCTTCACTTCCGAGGCGCCGGCCTCTGCAGCGATTTCCTTTTCAGGGGCATCTGCCTTGTCGCCTTTGCGGGCTTTGTCAGGCTTGTCGCCCTTCGGCGCCGCTTTCTTTGCTCCGGGCTTCAGCGGGGCCATCATGATTGTCATTCTCTTGCCCTCAAGCACCGGCATCGACTCCAGACGTCCGTAGTCTTCCAGATCGTTGGCGAAGCGGAGGAGAAGCACTTCTCCCTGCTCCTTGAAGAGGATCGAGCGGCCGCGGAAGAAGACGTATGCCTTCACCTTTGAGCCCTCTTTAAGGAAGCCCATGGCGTGTTTAAGTTTGAAGTTATAATCATGGTCGTCGGTCTGCGGACCGAACCTGATTTCCTTCACCACCACTTTGGCTGCCTTTGCCTTCTGCTCTTTCTGGCGTTTCTTCTGCTGATAGAGAAACTTCTGATAGTCGATGATACGGCAGACCGGAGGATCGGCCTGAGCCGTGATCTCTACGAGATCGAGTTCCATCTGCTCGGCCAGACGGCGAGCTTTGTCGATAGGGTAGATGCCGGGTTCTACATTATCTCCAACCAAGCGGACCTCGCGTGCCCTGATTCGCTCATTGATCGTGTGCTGATCTTTATTGTTAGCGTTGCGGTCATTAGGTCTTTGGCCGGGTTTCGGACGTCCGCCCATCGGGGGGCGCGGTCCGGAAAATTGGGGTTTTTTCTCCAAAGTGTGGTTTTGTTTGGTTTAACTTATTATGTTTTTTAATGATTTCCTTATCTTGCAGTGGCGGCTGCCACTTCTTCGTTGATCAGTGAGGCGAAGTCAGCAATGCTCATCACACCTTTGTCGCCTTCTCCCTGCTTGCGCACGGCCACGGCGCCTTCGGCAGCCTCTTTCTCTCCTACCACGAGGAGATAGGGTATTTTCTTGAGCTCGTTGTCGCGTATCTTCTTGCCGATTTTCTCGTTGCGGTCATCTACGATGGCACGCACGCCTGCCTCTTCGAGTTTCTTCACTACCTCAGCGGCATACTCATTGAACTTTTCAGAGATCGGGAGCACTACACACTGCTCGGGAATAAGCCAGATGGGGAGTTTGCCGGCAGTGTGCTCGAGCAGCACGGCCACAAAGCGTTCCATCGAGCCGAACGGCGCGCGGTGAATCATCACCGGGCGATGCTTCTGATTGTCGGCACCCGTATATTCCAGTCCGAAACGCTCCGGCAGGTTATAGTCCACCTGAATGGTGCCGAGCTGCCAGCGGCGTCCGATGGCATCTTTCACCATAAAGTCGAGTTTCGGGCCGTAGAATGCAGCCTCGCCCTCCACCTGCTTTGCTTTCAGGCCTTTTTCGGCGCAAGCCTCGATGATGGCGTTCTCGGCAAGATGCCAGTTCTCATCAGAGCCGATATATTTAGCCTTATTGTTCGGGTCGCGGAGCGAAATCTGAGCCTCATAGTTCTGGAAGTCGAGGGTCTTGAAGATGTAGAGGATGATATCCATCACCTTGAGGAATTCATCCTTTATCTGCTCGGGAGCGCAGAAGATGT
>CAYPGW010000007.1:0-83196 GCA_964410515.1 uncultured Sangeribacter sp.
CAGCCCAACTTCTCGTTGGGGTGGCACGCGCCGCAATGCGTCTCGCTCCCGGAGCCTACACCATGATCGAAATTCCGGTGATCGACCTCCTGCCGGGCGACCGCGAGAGCATCATAGGCCATCTCGTCTGACAACGACGGGCCTGACACCGCCAACACAGAATAATATATGGCCGGGCACTTCTTCCGAAATGTCCGGCCATAACTTTACACTTTATCCAGTCGGTCTGCCTCAGTGAGTTGTCACTGACTGCGGAGACTTAAAATATTTTCTTTGATCCGGTCTCCGAGACTACAATCTGCCCCTTCTCCGGGGTTTCGACAGGATTTCCTTTAACGTCGAAATATCTTTCAGTAGATGAGGTATCCGCAACGCCCATGCAGGAACCTGAGGTGACGTCGACATAATCGCTGTATTCAGCGCGCAAGACGTATTCAGTCGCTTCGAAATCTATCTCGTCATCATAGTAACTCTCGCTTACGGTGTAGACCATAGGTTTACCTTCCGCGTCATATTCCACTTCGCCTGTGGTGCTTTGTGACATTGTAGAGAGTCCCTCAGTCTCACTTTCCTCTGAAAACGTCAGGAGCCCCCAGTCATCGTAACGATACTCCTCACGCGCTGAGAATATCGTCACATGCCTATAATAGGTCTCAGAACTCCTGATGTATCCGTCGTTTTCCAGAGTGGTATATTCCAATTTGGCGGTGACCGGCATGTCATCCATCATAGCATCGAGGGTTGCTGTGAAATTATCGCTATCGTCTGTATAATTCACAGTAACGTCAAATACCATGTCATCTTCATCTTCACCATGGGCTGATGCAATCCTGTTGTTGCCGAAAAATATCTGCTCGCCGTCGTAGATCTGCCCGTCAGTTCTGTCCCATACTATGTCTGTCATTTTAGTGCCCTGCTCCCAGAAGTATTCATCAGTGTCATAGTTGAAACTCAATATCTGCTCCGATATTTCGGTTGCTTTTCCATCCGGACCGTAAACCATCTCCAGTTTCTGTGTCGGATCGTAGTTGCCCTGAAACAGCACCGCTATCACCGAGCTTGTGATGTTGCCTTGCTCATTGCGGGTGATGATACGCTTGTAGTTATTGCCAACCTGTTGCCATTCCCCGCCGATCCATAACATTTCCTTGCGGTCGATGATCACATCGGTCAGGATGGGATCATATTCATATTCACTCTTCGAGTAGTTCTCGAAATTGGCACCATCTTCCGACACGGTCGTGATCTTTGATTTCAGCATTCCGTCGGGGTAATATTCATACATTGTCTTCGAGACGAGGCCGTCAATGGCCGTAGCGGTCTCTACGGTGACATGTCCGGCCACATCGTAGGTGTACGTGTAGGTGTCATCCGGCATCCATTCCTCATCTTCCCTACCGTAGGTCTTCACGGTGCCCGGTTTCATCTTCCTGGCGAGTTCCGACATGCGCATGATCTCTGAGGCACTCTTCCGGGCAGCCTTGCGCATCTCCTTGCCGCTGTTCTTTACTGTAAGGCTCGCCTTCATCTCCTTCATCATCTGAAACGGTGAAGATGTAGCGGCCGTCGCCGGCACGGCAATCATCATTGCAGCCAGCCCAAATGCAAACTTAGTAAAATTACTCATAAAAACTTAATTATTAATTTCGGTTGCAAAATTAATAATTTTTTTGCAATTCTCACGAATTTTACTAATTTTGCGGTATGATTACAGGAATCTGCGGGGGGATAGGAAGCGGAAAATCGGTGGTGAGCAGGATACTGCGCCTTCGCGGTGAGGCGGTCTACGACTGCGACCTGAATGCTAAACGAATCATGGACACCTCCGAAGAGGTGATTCATGCGCTCCACGCGCGCTACGGCGACGTGGTCTGCCCTGCCGAAGGACCAATATGCCGCCCTGCCCTCTCGGAGCGGGTCTTCAGCGATGACTCCGAAAGGTTATGGCTCAACAGTCTTGTCCACCATCTGGTGCGTGAGGATGTGGAGCGCTGGTGCCGGCGGCAGCAAGATGCCGGGCGGCCGCGCGTCTTCGTAGAGGCCGCAATCCTCGCCTCATCCGGACTGGCCGAACTTTGCGGCGAGATATGGCTCGTCAGCGCCCCTGAAGATGTGCGGATAGGCCGTGTGCGAGCACGCGACGGACACACCCCCGACCATATACGCGGAAGAATACGAGCCCAAGACCGCGAGGAAGACCTCCTCAGAAAATGCGGAGTTCCCTTAATAATAATCGACAACAGCGGCACAACACCGCTCCTGCCTCAGATCTGACCATAGAAATCGCCGTGCCTACCATGAAACACATCCTTTACACCCTGACGGCAATCACCACAGCGCTTATCGCACTCCCGGCCTGCAGCAACGAGGACTACACAGAATCTTTCACATGCAATATTTGCAGCCCGGCAGAGCCCGCGCAAGAACACCCCGACAATCCGCTATGGGTGCGCCACCACGATTCGCCTCTGAAGATCCTTGCCATCGGCAACAGTTTCACCATCAACGCTACCAATTATCTGCCGAAGCTCATCAACGAGCTTGACGGCGACTCCATCTGCATAGCAAGGCTGACGCGCTCCGGGTGCTCGCTCTCGCAGCACTGGGAAAGCCATATCTCGGGCAATCCCGACTATGATCTATACTATTCTGACTGCGGAGGATGGGTGAAATCCGAAACGAAGGTATTTGACGAAGCCCTGTGCCTGCTCGACTGGGACATAATCATCACGCAGCAGGCCTCATACCTCTCGGGAATCTGGAGCAGCTACATCCCCCATATCGACAATCTGCAACTCCTCTTCCGCGAAGTGCTTCCCGGAGTGAAACTCGCATGGCACTATACATGGGCCTACCGCCCGGGCACACAGCACGACGGCTTCTCGCTCTATGATTGGGATTCGGAAAAGATGCACGCCGCCATCATCGAGGCCGGCGACCTCGCTTCGGAAGGGATGGAATATAAACTCCACTCCGCAACCCTCATCCACGACATGCGTAAGGCTTACCCCGAAGTGGAAAACCAGTTTTCTGAAGACGGCTATCACATCAGCGACACTACGGCCCTGCTTGCCCTGACCATGCTATGGCACGACACGCTTATAGAACCGACAAACGGGGTCAGCAGCATTGCCAACCCCGTGTATCCGGGAGATGTGAATCCCGAATCATTCGGGAGAGCACTCGATATTTTGCGTAGTATGCACTCTCAGTCAGGGAGTTCGGTGCCGATGCTATTTGAGTAGACGCGCCGACTCCAGCACCATACGGGTGTTGTGATAGGGACATTTCCAGAATCCCGCCTTGTCGTCGGTAGGATAAAGCTCTCCTCCGGCCGAGCGGCGCCAGTGCCACTCCCCTCCTTCGCTGTCGACGATATTCTTCCTGATATATTCCCACGTGCGGTATGCTTTTCCGAGCATATCCTCCTCGCCGTGGAATTTCCAAAGATAAAGCTGACCTATCACCGCTTCGGCCTGCACCCACCAGTGCCTGTCGGTGTCTGAAGAGCCATCGGCCTCACGCTCGTAGATCATCGAGCCTTCATCGGTAAGGCCCTCAAACGAAGCATCCGCAATCCTCTTTGTGGCAGCCAGCGTCCGCTCTGTGAGCGCAGGATCTCCTATCACCTGCGCAGTCTCAAGCAGCAGCCACGAAGCCTCGATATCATGCCCGTAGGAATAGATCGCGTCCTCACGCTGCCATTCATTCGAGAAGAAAAGGCCCAGATGTCCGGTCGACGCATCGAGAATCTTACCGAGGAAAATGTCGAGAAGCTCACGCGTAAGCGCCAGCAGTTCAGGGTCGCGCCATGCGCGAAGGAGATTGGTGAAGGGCTCTATGATATGCAGGTGCGTGTTCATTGTCTTCGCACTGTTGGCATCCTTATCGCTCAGCCGCATGTCCTGAATCGGCTTCCAGTCGCGTGTGGCGGCCTCCAGATACCCACCGTGCTCCCCGTCGCGGCTATGCTCCACTATGTCGCGGAAGAGTGACTTGGCAAGCTCAAGAGCCTCCACGTCGCCGCAGGCAAGGTAATATTCCGACAGGCCGTAGATGGCGAATCCTATGGCATAGAACTGCTTCTTAGTGTCGAGCGGCGTTCCGTCGGCATTCAGGCTCCAGTAGACACCGCCATATTCGCGGTCAATGAAATGATCGGCAATGTAGCGGAATGCCCGTGTAGCCATATCGAGATATTCAGGACGTTTCAGCGTTCTGTAGGCCGCCGAGAAGCTCCAGAGGATGCGGGCATTGAGGATCGCCCCCTTCGGAGCATCAGGCTCGAGCACATCGCCCGACGCGCGCCGGCCGTAGAAGCCGCCGGCAGGATCCTGCATGTTCTCAATCCAGTAAGGCAGTATATTGTCTTGCAGGTTTGCAAGAAGTTCATCGCGGAATTTTTGCTTATCCATAAATAGATTCACATTCAGGATTCAACATCACTTCTTTATCGGGAAGTAGTAGGTCATTAGGCCCATGATGGCTGCTATGGCTGCAGGGAAGAGGGAGAAAAGAGCCCAGATCATGGTGCGCACCGAGGCAGTGATCGATTCGGGATTGATCGTAGTGGAACCGTCGATTTCGATCATTGTGGCTCCGGCCATTCCCAGCAAGATTGCAATGAGCGATCCTGAGATAGCGCTTCCGAATTTCTGCGCCATAGTGCCGGATGAGAAAATCAGGCCTGTGGATGAGACACCGTTCTTCTCCGTGGCATAATCAGCCACATCGGCATACATCGACCACAGCAGGGGCGAGTAGATTCCAACTCCGATTGAAGTCACCACCGACACTGCCACCATCACCCAGATAAACGACGTGCTCATCGGGATGAAGAAGAACGCCACAGAAGTGACAAAGCAGATCACTGCCGCCCATGTGAAGGCGAGGCGCTTCGATCCTACCCACTTGGTGAAGATTGGAGATAATCCTCCGAAAATCATGCACGTGATTTCTCCGAATGCCATGAATACGGTATAGTTGATGATGAAACTTCCCAATGTCACTTCTCCGTCGAGGCAGTAGTCAAACATATATGCCACCACTGCATAGCGGAAACCATTGAAGAAGTTGGTGAGGATGCTGATGGTGGTCATGCACACCCAGGGCTTATTGTGGAAAAGATCGGCAAACTGCTTGAAACTGAATTTCTCGGCACGTACCGGTTTCAGACGCTCCTTGGTCAGCAGGCCGCATGCCAGTGTCATGGCTGCAGCTATGGCTCCGAATATAATGCCGATCACGGAATACTGATGCGCAAGCACCACAGGGTCATTCTCATTTCCTCCGATCATCTTCTGAATGTAGGGGAATGAGAGCAGCGTGATGAATCCCATCGCGTATGCGCCTACCATGCGATATGCCGAAAACTGGTTTTTCTCATTGTCGTCTTCGGTCATGACACCGAGCAGCGAGCCGTATGGCACGTTCACAGCCGTGTAGAGCACCATCATGAGCAGATACAAGGTGTAGGCATACAGGCGTTTTCCATCGGGGCCGAAGTCGGGAGTGTAGAGCAGAAGCGCAAAGACAATGCCAAATGGGATTGCTCCGAAAATCAGCCACGGGCGATAGGTGCCGAAGCGACTTTGAGTTCGGTCGGCAAGACTACCCATGATGGGATCGGTGACCACATCGAAAAGACGAGCTATGAGCATGAGCAGCGCCGCATCGTCGAGCGAGAGCCCGAAGGCATTCGTGAAGAAAAATGGGAAGGCTATCGACATTATCTTCCACACGATACCTCCCGAGGCGGCATCGCCGAGGGCATAGCCGATTTTTTCAGACAGACTTGCCATGATCACTTGTTGTGTTTAAAATAATCCATATTCTTATCTATCAGGCGATTGATAGTTTTCACACTTTCGCCGGTGGTCAGGCCGTCGGCGGGAGTGTTCAGGCAGTAATCCACAAGCCTGTCGATGGTGGAAGTGGCCACGTGCATTCTTGTGTCTGACGAAGCGTAGTAGATGAATACCTTTCCGTCTTCATCGGCTATCCAGCCGTTAGAGAAGAGCACGTTGATCACGTCGCCTACATATTCCTCGCCCACCGGAGCCATGAAGAGGCCGCCGGGATTGGCTATCGGACGCCAGGGCTCATCGAGCGCTGTCATATAGAGATAGAGCACATATCGCAGTCCGGAAGCGCAACCGCGCACACCGTGGGCCAGATGCAGCCAGCCCTGCGGAGTCTTGATGGGGTGCGGCCCCTCGCCGTTCTTCACCTCCTTTATGGTGTGATAATAGCGGGGATCGATGATCTTCTCCTCTTTCACTTCAGCATGGGTAATGTCATCGACGAGAGCCCAGCCTATTCCACCGCCCGATCCGGTATCGATGAAGCCGTCTTGCGGGCGTGTGTAGAGAGCATATTTGCCATCTACAAACTCGGGATGAAGCACCACGTTGCGCTGCTGGCTCCGTGCCTTCAGGTCGGGAAGGCGCTCCCATGTTTCGAGATCTTTCGTGCGGGCTATGCCGCAGGTGGCAGTGGCAGCCGAGAGGTCACCGGGCCGGGAGTCATCGTGACGCTCCACGCAGAAGAGGCCGTAGATCCATCCGTCTTCATGTCGAGTCAGACGCATATCGTAGATATTGGTGCCCGGTATAGTGTCTTCGGGCATCGTCACCGGCCGCTCGCGGAAGCGGAAGTTGTCTACACCGTTGGGGCTTTCGGCCACAGCGAAATACGACTTTCGGTCGGCGCCTTCCACACGCACCACAAGCACGTATTTGTCACCGATTTTGATGGCTCCTGAATTGAGGGTGGCATTCACCCCTATTCGCTCCATGAACATCGGATTGGTGGCAGGGTCGTAGTCATATCTCCATGTGAGGGGAATCATCCCGGGCACTATCACGGGATTCTTCCAGCGGGTGTAGATACCATTATAACTGATGAGCGGAGTATTGGCGCGACTGACGAGTTCCTCGTAGTGCCCCTCAACGAGCCGACGGCGAGTGTCAAAAATATTGTCCATTATTTGATGTCTTTGAGAAATGCTGTTTTATCTGAGTTGTAGAAATTTACGAACGACTCTTCGGCCGGATGCCCCTTGAAGGGCACATACCAGTGGTTGGGCTTCGTCGGAGAGTTGCGCCATACTGTGATATATGCGAGAGGATACTGGCTTATCGCCGGGAGAAGCACCTTGTCATACCAGTAAGGCACCGTGATGCCCTCGAGTCCGCATTCGGTGAGAGCCGCGATCTTGCCGCGCTTCTTTGCCTCGCGCACGGCGATCGGGAGTTCGGTGTTGATATATCCGAGGAAAGTGTCGATGCCTTCCTCGCCGTTGAAGGCGTAGATGTCCGCTCCGAGTATGTCTATGAGGTCATCGCCGGGATAACGCTCGAAATATTCCTCCTCGGTCGTCACCTTATCGGGAGAATAAGCCCACACCACATTGTCGATGCCTTTCTGATCGAAGATGTCGCGTGTCATCTTCCAGAGTTGTTTATACTGCTCGGGGGTGGAAGTGTGCTGTCCCCACCAGAACCAGGTGCCGGTGTGCTCGTGCCACGGACGGAACACCACCGGAATGCGGTTGCCCTGCTCATCACGGAGCGAGCCGATGAAGTCGGCGGTCTTTCCTATCCATTGCGTCAGGGTATTGTTGAGCTCGGTGCCGGGAGTCACCATCTCGGCCACCGGAGAGTGCTCGGGAGCCTTATCCCAGGCATTGCCGAGTGTGAAGGGATTCTGCGGATGCCAGCTCACTGTATTGACGCCACCGCGGGCATTGTGCAGCCGCACCTCGCGGCGGATGCGCTCAAACGGCACCGAATCGAGATTGATGGGAGAGTCTATCTCAAACCATCCGAGATCCCAGTTGCACACTGCGGGATAGTCGCCAGTGACCTCCTTTATGTCGCAGCGGTCATTGTCCCATGCCCAGTATCGGCCGTAGACAGTGGCGTCGTGCTGCCCGAAGGCTATCTTTCCGGAATCCTGCATTTTGCCGAGGCGCTCCCGCAATGCGTCGGCGGGAGTGGCGGCCGATGCAGAGGCACAGGCCGCGGCCACCGCGAGTATGATCGATGTAAATGCTTTCATGTCTTTTCAGGATATTTGTTTATGTTCATTTTATAGTCACCTCGACCTTGCTTACCGAGCCGGCAGGCTGAGCCGGGATGCGGTTGCCTTCAACCTTCTCGCCGTTGAGGCAGATCTCCACCTCGTCGCCCTTACCCTCGCGGCGCACCGAAATCTCATAGTCGGCACCGCGAAAACGGCGGCTTACGGTGAAGCCATCCCAGTCGGCGGGTATTTTCGGGTCGATGGTAAGCCCGTCGTATTCAGGGCGTATGCCGAGTATATACTGCGTGATGGCATACCAGTTCCACGCAGCGGTGCCGGTGAGCCATGAATTTTTAGCCTCTCCGGGGCGCGCGGCATCTTTTCCGGCAGTCATCTGGCAATACACGTAAGGCTCCATCCGGCGCAGGTCGCTGCGGTCTTCGAGGAAGGCGGGGCATATCTTGCGGTAGTGCTCCCACGCGTCGGCGTTGCGTCCGGCCTTGGTCTCGGCTATTATCACCCAGGGATTATTGTGTGCGAAGACTCCGGCATTCTCCTTGTAGCCCTCGGGATAGGACGAAATCTCGCCATACTCCTTGATCCAGCGCGAGAACGGAGGATTATTGAGCACGATGCCGTGTTCGCAGTCAAGACGCTCCTTCACGGCATCGAGGGCTTTCTCAGGCATGCCCTCATCCTTGCCGATCTCGGCCATGCCACACCAGCCCTGGCTCTCTATGAATATCTTTCCCTCCTCGTTTTTATCGCTTCCCACAGGGTTGCCGAAGAAATCGTAGGCGCGGAGATACCACTCCCCGTCCCAACCGTATTTCTTCACGGCCTCGCGCATCTTCTCCACCTCGGCTTCGGCGCGCTTAGCCTCATCTTCAAGCCCCATATATCTGCAGAGGGCGGCGTATTCCTCACCGTAGACCACAAACTGCCCGGCTATCATCAGCGACTCGGCCTTCGAGCCTTCGGTGACGTTCTCAGTGGTCTGATACGACTCGTCGGGATTATCCGAGAAGCAGTTGAGGTTGAGGCAGTCGTTCCAGTCGGCACGGCCTATGAGCGGTAACCCGTGGGGCCCGAGATTATTTATGACATGATTGAACGAGACGCGCAGATGCTCCATGAGGGGAACCTCGGAGCCGGGCTTATTGTCGAATGGCACCGGCTCGTCGAGAATGGACGTGTCGCCGGTCTCCTTGATGTAGGCCGCGGTGCCGAAGATGAGCCACATCGGGTCGTCGTTGAAGCCGCCGCCTATGTCATTGTTGCCGCGCTTGGTGAGGGGCTGATACTGGTGATAGCATCCTCCGTCGGGGAACTGCGTCGATGCAATGTCGATGATGCGCTCTCGCGCTTTTGAGGGAATGATGTGCACAAACCCTACGAGATCCTGATTCGAGTCGCGGAAGCCCATGCCGCGTCCTATACCGCTCTCGAAGAAAGATGCGGAGCGCGACATGTGGAACGTCACCATACACTGATACTGATTCCAGATGTTGACCGTGCGGTCGAGTTCAGGCAGATGCGACTTGAGCCTGAAGCCTTCGAGCAGTGTATCCCAGTGGAGGCGAAGCTCTGCGAGCGCGGCATCAAACTTCTCGGGCGTATCATACTTCTCTATGATGGCCTTAGCGGGCTTCTTGTTGATCACGCCCTTGCTCTCCCACTTGTCGCCGTCTTCAATCTCCACATATCCGAGCTGGAACACGAGTGCACGCTTCTCGCCGGGTGCGAGGGTTATCTCAAACGAATGCGATGCAATGGGCGACCATCCGTGAGCTACGCTGCCTGTAGATTTTCCGGCAGTCACGGCCTGAGGCGCCTCGAAGCCATTGTAAAGCCCTATAAAGGCCTCGCGGTCAGTATCGAAGCCGTCGGCCGGAGTTGCGCTGTGATAGAAGGCATAGTGATTGCGACGCTCGCGGTATTCGGTCTTGTGATAGATCGTGGATCCCTCGATTTCAACCTCGCCGGTAGAGAAATTGCGCTGGAAGTTCTCCATGTCGGTCTGTGCATTCCATAGGCACCACTCCACGAAAGAGAAGAGCTTGATGCTCCGCTCGCGGTCGGAACGGTTCTCGATGGTGAGCTTACAGAGTTCCACGCGGTCGTGAAGCGGCACGAAAAACGTCTCCGTAGCGCGGATTCCGTCTTTCTCACCGCAGATCTTGGTATAGTTCATGCCGTGGCGGCACTCGTAGAAGTCGAGCGGAGTGCGGCAGGGTTTCCAGCCGGGATTCCAGATTGTGTCGCCATCCTTTATGTAGAAGTAGCGGCCCCCGTTGTCGGCGGGCACACCGTTATAGCGGTAGCGCAGCAGGCGGCGGAACTTGGCGTCGCGGCAGAAGGCATAGCCGCCGGCAGTGTTTGAGATGAGAGAGAAGAAGTCGCCGGTGCCCAGATAGTTGATCCAGGGCCACGGGGTATCGGGACGCGTGATTACGTATTCACGCTCGGTATCGTCGAAATATCCGTATTTCATAAGTTTATGAGTGTGTTTATTTCAGATTTGGCATTTTGTCGCGGGTTATGACGTATGGGCTTTCCATCCATTCCTTCAGATACTGCGGAGTGTTGCCGAAGCCGTCGGCTGCATTTCCCTGCTTATGCTGGTCGTAGGTGTACCAGAGCATCACATAGCTCCACGGGGCTCCTCCACTGATTGAAGCGGCCGGATCGGGAAGCATTCCGCATTCGGGCATGGCCACTATCTTGTGTCCATTGACGAGGGAGTTCACAGCAGCGAAAAACTCCGGAGATGCATCGTGAGTCTTGTTGTAGACGTCGGGGCCCACTATATCGACATATTCATCGCCAGGATATGCACCCAGAATGTCGGCCATGGGGGCGAGTTTTCCCTCCCGGTAGAGTTGTACGGTCCACACCCAGATGAGATTGTTTAGCCCATATTGGTTTGTTAGCTTGTCGTAGAGCCATATCCAGAGTTTCTTTGTCTTTTCGGGGCCTTGCGCACCCCACCAGAACCATGCGCCCCACTGATAGTCGCCGGCAGCCTCATGCAGCGGACGCCAGAGCACAGCGATGTTGTTGTCCTGAAGTTTCTTGAGAATCTGTGCCACTTTGCTGACGTCCTCCTCCACCACCTTGTTCTGCCAAGTGCCTGGAGTCAGGGCCTGCTCTATGTCGAAACTAACGGTAGCCTCATAATCAAACGAAGAGGCACCCTCCGCCTTCGGCACACGCCAGTGCCAGCCATAGCCCACGAGTCCGTTGGCCTCCCATTGGGTTTTGGCAGGGGTTATATCGGAGTAATCTATCCAGTTCTGGCCCGATTCGGGAAGATGGATAAGGTCGTAGAAGGTGATGGCCGGATATTTACCCGACACCTTCTCGATCCATCCGGCAAAGTCGTTGTTGTTGTTCACGTTGGCCATAGCCCCGGAGAGAATCTGCTTTCCGTATGTGCTCTTGAGGAAATCATGCACTTTCCTTGCCATCGCGGTTGCATTGGGATTGACAAGCGGATCTATTTCCGATGTGGAGGGATCGGGGGCCTTGTAGGTCTGCGTGGAGAATTTCAGCGTATAAGGCTTCACGAAAACTCCCGAGCCTTTAGCCTTGACACTTGTGCCGGTGACCGAGAGCGTATAGTGAGTGTCATATTCGAGAGCCACCGGGAAAGTCCATGTGCGTCCTTCCACAGTGCCCGCCTCAAGTGGCATACGATGCCGCCCGCTGTCGTCGGTGAGTGTGGAGTGAGAGGGATTGACCACATCTATATCTTCTGAAAATGTCAATGTGACGGAGGTCACTTCTCCGGGATTCACCTCGGCGTTTTCAGCTATCGAAGACCCTGTCACCACGAGCGGAGCCGCTTCGTCCGGCTTATTGTCGGAGCCGCAACCCGCTAACGATAGCGCAAGAATGGGCATACACAGGAAGAATCGTTGAAATTTCATGATATTAAGTGTTAATTGGCAGATGCGGAGGGTATCATGCCTCCGCATCTTGAATTTGTATCAGAATCACTCGATAGTGATGTCGGTCACTGTGATGTTGGCGCCCACTATCACCATGCCGCCGTTGGCGTTGATGTCTTCGAGCACGTTGGCCGGCAGGTCGAAGGCCACTACCGATTCATCGCCGTTGAGATCAATCTGGTCGTAGGCCGCATTGTTGGGAAGGCTGCCCCAGTCCTGTCCGTGGCGCAGGCCGATGAATGCCCACTGCCCGGGAGTGTTGATTGAGAGGTAGAAGCGGATCACCGAGTCAGGTTTCACCGTAGTCCAGTCGAAGCCGCCCCAGGCCAGGGTCTGGTCGCCCGACCAGTCGTTGAATACCATCGAGCCGCTCCAGATAGAGGTCTCGTTGCCTTTCTTGTACTCAATCATAGTGAGGGTGTAGCCGTCGCCATAGAATGTGAAGCCCGATTCCTGAATTGCAGCGATGTCGGCTGCGGTCAGGGCGAATGATACTTCCTTCACGCCGGCGGGCACACTGAGTATGGCCGGGTCATCGGGATTAGCATATTCATGTGTGGGCAGGTTGTCGAAAGGAGTACCCCAGTCGCCCGAGCGGGTGAGTTTGAGCATGGCTCCCGAAGGATTGTCGAAATGCAGTGTGAGCACACCGGGCTCGTTGAAGACTTCATTAGTCCAGTAGTCCCAGTCGGCACCGCTCCAGGTGTAGATTCCAAACGATCCGTTCCAGCCGGCACAAACCACATTGCCTTGCCATACCACGTTGCCCATCTTCTTCAGCGAGATAGAAGGAGTCTCGAGGCTTATGGAATTGTTCTGCACCATGCGGATATTGCCGTCGAGCATTCCGTCGAAGACAGTGAAGGTAATGGTCTCCGCGTCTACGAGGGTGTAAGCCTTGGAGGGCTCGCCGGCGCCCGGGAAGTAGAACTCGCGTATGCGGTCGAAGTTCTTACCCTTGATTGTGATCAGGTCGCCTACCATCACGTCTTTCACTCCGTCGGCGTTGCCGTTGATGGAATATACTTCCACGGTGGGCACCGCGTAGGCCGGGCTATTGACTTTAGCGCCGGAATACTGGGTGAGCGTCACTTCGCCCGAGCAGCATTCCTCAGGCACCTGCACCCTGATCTCCGTTCCGTCGGCGTTCACCTCAAACGGCACGTCGATTCCGGAGGGGAACGTAACGGTTTCTATGAGCTGGAGATAGTTGCCCTTGATGGTCATGTAGTCGCCAAACTCGTAAACCTCGCCGTTAGCGGCATTCTTGTCGAGCGATGTCACGGATGCTGTGTGGATTGTCACTTCGTAGACGAATTCCTGCGGATTGGATTCGTCGCCGTCGCTGAGCACGAGGGTTCCCGACACTGCTGCCACGGGCACCTGAATCTGGGCCTCCACGCGGTTCACCTTGAGGAAGTCGGCCGATTCCACCACAACGCCGTCGGTGAATGTGGCTGAGGCGATATTCCATACATAGTCGCCCTTCACCGTGATGATGTCGCCGGCCGTGAGGTCGGTGAGCGGGCTTACGGATTCTATTTCGATTGGCTCCACAAAAGTGATGGTGGAGAGCGAGGTGATGGTCTCACCGCTTCCGGTGAGCAGCGACACATGCCCGGCAAGTGCCAATTCAGGCACTGTCACAGTGATTTCCTCGTTGCCGTCGCGGACAAAGTCGTAGACCTCGATATTGGTTCTCTCTTCAGAGGCGATGTCCTTTGCGCCGGGGAAGACCACGGCCTTCACCTGATTGAGATGCGTGCCGGAGATGCGTATTTGGTCGCCGCGCGAGACGGGCATCGGCCCCATTGCCACGATGTTGACACCACTCTTGTTGTAGGGGTTGGTGTCGAGCGCGTCCTCGCTGCATGATGAGAGGGATATGGAGCCCGCCGCCATCAGAGCCGCGAGAGCCGCCAAGCTCGAATATTTGAATATAGTGTTCATTTCTGTCAATGTTAGGATATGATTATTTCAGTGGCACGGCGCGGATATTATCGATCTTTATCACGGGCTGACATTCGGTGCCGTTGATGCCGCCGCCAATCACGAATATCGTGAGCGAGGCGAAATGATCAGGAGTCAGGCTTCCTGCCGACGGGCCTCCCTCGAAATCGAACGAGAACGCCGAGAAGGGCACTGTCACCGTCACCCACTTGTCGGCGGTGTCATAACTGCCTGTAGTCTGCCACGGGCGATAGAGGGCACGCGGGAGCAGATCGGGAGTCTCGTGGAAGAACGTGTTGTTGGCCGCAGTGAGCTGAACTGCCGAATAGGGCGCGAAGATCAGCTGCATAGCGCCGGCGCTCCACGGATTGGCCGCGGGCACACACATCTCGAATTTGAGACACATGTTCTCGTAGTCCGAGAAATTCACAAGATCGGTGAGCAGCATGCCCTGTCCGCTTGAGGGGAAAGAATTTGCACCCAGTCCCCAGTCGCCGGGCCAGTATTCGAGGCTGTAGGCATTGTCGTTCCATGCTCCGGTCTCGTCCATGGTTGTGGAGGGGTCGCCGAGCTGGACATAGTTTCCGGTCAGGCTCCATTCGTCAGATTTCGCCGCATGAGCGTGCCAGCAGTTGTTGGCGAAGTCAAGACCTGTCTTGCCGTCGAAGTCGAAGAGCATTCCGCGGCTGTCATGATAGAAGAAGTTGGAACGACCCTCGCCATAGATGGTCGACACAAATATGCGTCCCTCTGTCTCGGCTCCGGCAGGCACCTCAAATTCGATCTGCGACTGAGTCATCGACTTGATGTTCTCAGCGGGCACCTGAAGGCCTCCCGGCATTGTGACGGTGAGAGGCACGTTGGGGTCGTCGATGAAGTAGTTGCCGGTGATGGTGACTAACTCTCCGGGCCTTGCATATTCGTTGGAAAGCGATACAACAGAGGGACTCGGCACGTTCACCTTGAACGGATATTCCAGTTTATTGCCGTTTTTGGTGGTCATGTATATCTTGTTGGTCACCTCGGCGGGGATATTACCCGGCACATCCACGATAAGGGTATTGTCGGTGATAAACGATGTGTTGAGTATGGCCTTCTGATCGTTGAAATACATCTCGCGGATCGAGGTAAGGTTCTCGCCTACGATGCATATCGTCTTGTCGAGGAAGGCACCGGTGATGAGCGAGTCGGCGGCAGCCGGGTCGGTGGTGCGCACAAACTTAATTGTGGGCACACCGTCGGTCAGTTCAAATGCGTTGGGGGTGTCGTCGCACGAGGCGAGTGAGAGGCCCGCGGCCAGAAGGGCGGCGCCCGACATCCAGTTATATAGTTTCATTTGCTTCTATATTGATAGGGTTAGTAGCTGTAGATGGCGCGCACATCCTCGTGAATGGCGGGTTCCTTGAGGTTGGGATTAAACACCAGGTCTTCCGTCGGGAAGGGCACGGTGAAAGTCTCCCTCGTCACGTTCGGGGCCTCGGCGGCTGTATCATAGTATGTAGTAGCCGGATCCACGTTCCATGTGCCTGTCTCATAGTAGAGTTTGGCAACCTCATTATATCCGTTGAAAGTGGCGCGGCGCTGATTCTTGAGCTCGCTGATGGCGCGTTCCGGATCATAGTATGCGAGGCGCACGAAGTCATACCAGCGGTCGCCCTCGCAGGCGAGTTCGAGACGGCGTTCTTTCCAGACATCGTCGAAAGTGATCGAAGTCTTGGGAGTCGCTGTCGGTATGGCGCGCGAGCGCACTGCGTTGAAGGCTGCGAGAGCAGAGGCATCGGAAGTGCTTCCGGCTGTGCCCATCTTGGCTTCCGCATACACGAGATAGACATCGGCGAGGCGCAGGATGTGTGTGGCAAGTCCGTTGGCCATATTCGCGGGCGATGTGCCGAGTGCCTGCACATGGTCGTAAGTGTTGCCGTAGAGATGCTTCACGCAGTTGGAGCCGGTGGCACACTGCCAGCTTCCGCCGGGGCCGCCCTTGCCGTAGTCCTCATAGTCATAGACGAAGCGGAGATAATCGAAGCCGCCCTTGTCGGTCCAGAAATATTCATACACGTCGCCCACAAGCATCATAGTGGCCTTGCGGCGCGTATCCACGTCAGAGCGCAGCGAGGGGTCGTCGAGCGAAGATACTCCGAAAGCATCCTGAAGATCGACCGAGGGGCCGGTCCAGCCACCCCATGTGTCGCCGAATTCTGTGAAACCGGTCAGCGCGAGGTCGCTCTGCAGTGTGTTCTGCTGCGTCCAGGGGTCGCGTCCGGAACTCCAGCGCCATGCTATCATCGACTCGTCGGAGATATTGTTCTGCATCCTGAAAATGTCGGAGTAGACGGGCATCAGCTTACGCCCTGAGTTGTCGATCACGTCTTTCGCATATTCGGCGGCCTTGTCGAGGTCGGCCTGCGACAGCGATCCGGTCACACCGGCCTTTGTCAGATACACCTTTGCCAGAAGACCCTCGGCGCAATAGTAGTCGAGGCGGCCTGCCTGCTTGGCGTGCTTGGGAAGGAGTTCCATTGCCTTCTCGAGGGTCATGACGATGTATTCGTAGATATCCTCGCGCTGCACCTTGAATTTGGAATTATACGTGCCGTCTTCGAGTTCCTTGCTGTTGTCGTGGATGATGGGCACGTCACCGTATGTGCGCACCAGGAAGAAGTAGGCAAGCGCCTTGAAAGTGAGGCATTCTCCCATGCAGGCATCCTTGACTTCGGGAGTCACATCAGAGCCGGCATACTGCTGCAGGTTTCTGTAGACCGTGTTGGAATGGCCTATTACGGACCAGAGCGAGTATGACATGTTGATATTGTCGGTGTCAGTGCCATTTACGGTCATCTCGAGATAAGGCGATGAACCCATGTAGAGGTTGCCCGACATCACCTCTCCCATCTTGATGAAGCCGCGCTGGAAATCATACCAGGGTGAGTTGTAAAGGTAGTTCACACCCTGATAGCACTGTTCGTCGGTCTTGTAGAAGACGGCCACGTTGTAGTTGTCTTCCGAAGGGCGGTTGAGAAAGTCCTCACACGAGGAAAGACTCATGGCGGCAGCGGCGAACAGCGGCAGATATTTCAGATTATTTATTTTCATGATTGTGTGTCCTTGAGGTTAGAAAGAGATGTTGAGGCCGAAGGTATAGGTGATCGGCGAGGGATATCGGCCGTTGTCGAGGCCGAACACGAGTCCGGACGAGTCTTGCGTGGAGGCTCCCACTTCTGGGTCATAGCCGGAATACTTCGTGAATGTGTGAATGTTCTGCACGTTGAAGTAGAGACGCAGGTTCTCGAGATGCCATTTCTTCACGAGCTGGGTCGGGAAGGTGTAGCCGAGGGCGATATTCTTGATTCGAATATAGCTTCCGTCTTCCACATAGCGGTCAGAAACGCGGTCATTGTCGTTGGGGTCGGCAGTCGATGCCCTCGGGATGCGCGTGTCGGGGTTGGCAACCACTACATTAGCGGGATCATAGATCCACTCGTGGACACTTCCGCCCGTCTCGCCGTTGAGAGGCATGAGGATGGCATGCTTGCTGACGGTGGTGAGCTGGTTGGCCCAGGCGCTCTTCATGTTGGTGAGGCTCATCGAGAGATAATTGAACACGTCATTGCCGTAGGAGCCGTTGAGGAAGATGTTGAGGTCGAAACCTTTCCAGCGGAATGTATTGTTGAAGCCGAAAGTGAACTTAGGCAGCGGATTGCCTATCACGGTGCGGTCGTCTTCAGTGATGACACCGTCGCCGTTGAGATCCTTGAACTTGATATCGCCGATATATGTGGTGGTATAGGGGTGATATACTCCGTCAGAGGGAGTGGAACTTACCGGTTTCGGCGAGTTCAGAAGGTCATCGTAGTCCTTATAGACGCCGTCTGTCACGTAGCCGTAGAAGTTATAGAGCGGCTTGCCCACCTCTGAGACAGACACCACGTCGCTCCATTGGCCGTAGCCCACGAGGTTGGCGTTTTCGGTGCCCGAGAGAGCCACGAGTTTGTTTTCGTTGAATGAGATCTGGAAGTTTGACTCCCATTCAAATTCGCCAACAAACGGACGTCCCGTCAAGTCGAACTCGAGGCCGCGGTTGCGGATCTCACCATAGTTGCCTTTCGGAGCTGCGAGAGCCGACGAGCCGTTGCCCTGGGTTCCCATGTAGGAGGGCAGCTGCATCGACATAAGCATGTCTTTCGAGGTCTTGATGTAGGCGTCGGCGGTGAAGACTATACGGTTGTTGAGAAATGCGAGGTCGATACCGATGTTTTCCTGCACCTGAGTCTCCCACTTGATTCCTGTGTTGGGGATATTGGCCGGACGATAGCCCATTCCGAGAGCGGAAGGCATGCGCGAGATGGCCGCGCCCCATGCATAGCCGCCAATGTTGGAGTTACCGGTCTGGCCCCAGCCGAGGCGGAGCTTACCGTTGGTGAACCAGTCAGACGCGCTTTCCATAAACTTCTCGTTGGAGAATCGCCATGCGGCTGCCACCGAGTTGAAGCCTGCCCAACGGTTGGAGGGGCCGAAGTTTGAGCTGCCGTCGTAGCGGAAGGTATATGTGAGGAGGTAGCGGTCGTCCCAGTTAAGGGTCTCGCGGGTAAAGAAAGAGGCCATAGCCGAGCTTCCCCATCCGGCGCTGATTGTGGCGGTGCCGGCGCCGAGTGCGGGATTGTGCACCTCGTTTGAGGGGAGGTTGGTGTTGAAGATGCCGGTGTAGTTATAGTTGGACTCCCAGCATTCCTGGCCCACCATGGCGGTGAAGTTGAGGTTCGATACGTGTCCGTTGTAGGTGACGTAGTTTTTCAGCGCCCAGAACCAGGATGAGTTCTTGTTGATACCCGATTCGTTTGACTGGCGCACCCAGCTTCCGAGATCGACAGTAGGCTTGAAGCGGTCAGATTTCGAGTTGGAGACATCATAGTCAAACTCGGCGTGCCATGTGAGGTTCCTGATCGGAGTCACGTCGAAGAAGAAGTTGCCGGTGAGCTTGTTTCGGCCCAGTTTCACCTCATCGGTGAGGGCGAGAGCCACGGGGTTGGGGTTGGAGTATCCTTCGCGCACCACCGAACTGTAGTTGCCGTCCACGTCGTAGATGGGAATGTCGGGGAGAGTGGTGAGCGAATAGGTCACGATACCGTTCTCGCCGTCGGCGAGCTTCAGGTCTTCGTTAGTGTTGCTGTAGGTGGCGCTCATTCCGAACTTGAGCCATGACTTGAGCTGCGCGTCCATGTTGGCGCGCACGCTGAAGCGGCGGAAATCGGAGCCGATGATGGTACCGTCCTGATACATGTAGTTGCCCGATACGTAATACTGCACCTTATCGGTGCCACCCTGCGCCGACACCTGATGCTGAGTCATCATTGCGGTGCGGAAGATGGCGTCTTGCCAGTTGGTGCCGAGTCCGAGGATGGAGGGGTCGGCATAGTAATCGTTTGTGGCCTGCTGACCCATGTGGACAAGGTCGTTGTAATAGGTAGCGAACTCGCGCAGGTTCATCATGTCGAGGCGCTTGCCCTGGCGCTGCACGCCCACGGAGCCTTCGTATGTGAACTTGGCTTGTCCGGCCTTGCCTCGCTTCGTGGTGATGAGCACTACGCCGTTGGCACCCTGGGCACCATAGATGGCAGTGGCGGAGGCATCCTTGAGCACTTCCATCGAGATGATGTCGGAGGGGTTGATGGTGGAGAGCGGAGACACTGTGGAGACCTTACCGTTACCCAGAGCGTCGCCCAGGCCGAAGTCATAGCCTGAGTTGCCGCCGCCCTGCACTATGACGCCGTCGATGACATAGAGGGGTTCGGCTCCGGCATTGATTGTGGCCTGACCGCGCACGCGGATTGAGGAACTCGAACCCGGGGCACCTGAAGTGGCCATAGCCGTCACGCCCGCAGCGCGGCCCTGAAGGCTCTGGTCGAGGTTGGTGATGGTGGAGCCCTTGATGGCCGACTCGGTGAGTGAGGAAGATGCTCCTGCAAGGTCGCTCTTCTTCATCGAGCCATAGCCCACCACCACAAGATCATCGAGCGACTGGGCGTCTTCGTGCATCTTCACCTCGATGTTGGTGCGCCCTTTCAGGGCTACCTCCTCATTGGCGAGGCCGACGTATGAAAACTGCAAGGTCGCGTTTGCGTTCTTTACACTTATCGAGAAGTGTCCGTCGAGGTCTGTCACCGCAACTGACTTTGTGCCCTTCTCGCGCACGGTGGCCCCGATCACAGGGTCGCCGTTGTCTTCAAGAACTATGCCCGTGACAGTGGTCTGGGCAGCCGCCGCGGCAGCCGTGATGAGCATCACGATCCATAGGGCCACCCGGCGGAATCCGGAAGTTAGTTTTGCATTCATGAATATAGATGTTAGTAAAAATGTCGGAATATTTTGCAAAATTAATGCAGATGTAAGGGTTAGCATTAATATTATTTTATCAAAATATATTCATTTTATCAAATAATTGCCAAAAAAACATCAATATCCTACTCCCCGCCCCCGCGGAGTCACGCCTTACTTGGCAATATACGGCGCATGGCTTACGTTATTTTTAATATGGAATACTTAGACTTCGGCACAGACCTCGTCAGCTGCCGCGTCTCCTTGTTTCACGGCAAACGGAGGGAGGCGCACGCTGTGATAACCCCCGTTGCGGGGCAGGCCTCTGCGCGCTCAGAGATCGAAGCTGTCTCGGGCGCAGCGTCAGACGTGGCCGCAAGGCTCGGAATGCAGCCCGTATTCATGCGCTGGATGCTCAGCGACGCCACCAATCAGGCCGACCTAATTCCTGACGCGCCGGTATGCGCACGGAGCATAATCCAGCAATCTCCGCTCTGCGGCTCGAGGGCATCGCTGCTCGTAGTGCTCGAAGAAGACACCTGTCAGCAAGAAATCCTGCCGGGAATCTGGAAAGACAATCACGGACGCATCCGCATGGGCGACGATGACTCGGTGGAATGTGCCGACTCGGCCACCATGACACGCCGCTATCTCCTGAATCTTGACAACGCCCTCGCCAAGGAAGGGGGATCTCTTGCCGACAACTGCCTGCGCACATGGTTTTTCGTGCGCGACATCGACAATAACTATGCCGGACTGGTGCAGGCGCGCAATGAAGTCTTCGCCGGCATCGGACTCACACCGCAGACACATTTTATAGCCTCTACCGGAATAGCTGGCCAAAGCCGGCAGCCGCAGCGCCTCGTGGCCTTCAACGCCTTCGCCGACCTCGGCGTCAGAAGCGGGCAGATAAGATATCTCACAGCAAAATCGCATCTCAGCCCAACGTATGACTATGGTGTGGCCTTCGAGCGCGGCACAGCCGTAGACTATGCCGATCGCCGTCATGTCTACATCTCGGGCACCGCGAGTATCGACAATCGCGGAGAAATCGTATGCCACGGCGACATTGCCGGCCAAACCGAACGTATGCTCGAAAATATATGGATGCTGCTCGAGGAAGCCGGATGCGGCGCCGAAAACCTCGCGCATCTCATAGTTTATCTGAGGGATATCGCCGATTTCCGCATCGTAAGCGACATATTCGCGCGCCGATTCCCACACGTGCCGACTGCAATAGTGCTGGCACCCGTATGCCGCCCGGGTTGGCTTGTGGAGACGGAGTGCATGGCCATAAAGGACATCGCCCGTCCGGAATATGAGGCTTACTGAGGTTTCGGCACTCGCGGCTTCTAACTTTAAAGCCTTTCTGAATTATTTAGCGATCAGCCTTGCCACATCGGAGGGAGTGAGCGACATCGGCACGTTGCCGAGGTCGGGAACGTTGTATGATTTCAGGTTCAGGTCGTAGAAAGAGGGATATTTCTGCGGAAGCACGAATGGTTTGGAAACCGTGCCGTCAGGGGCGACGTGAGCGAAATATGGCTTGCCATAGAGCCCGTCGTCGCGCTTGCTGGCGAAGACAAACCATCTTCCGCCCGACGACCAGCTGTGGTAAGTGTCGCTCATCGGACTGTTTACCTGCGGAAGAGAATCGATCTTCCCTGTGGTGAGGTCGATCATGCGCAAGTCGGCCTCGCGGTGCCATATCGGGAATGTGCCGAAGCCTGACACCGTATAGAGCAATCTCTTGCCGTCGGGCGACACTCTCGGATGACTCACACTGCCATTCTCACGGTTTCCGGCCACCAGAGTGTCTGCCTTCTCGCCGAAAGAGCCTTCAGCCGGGTCGAAATCTATCCGGCAGAGGCTATAGTGAAGGCTGTCGAGGCGCGACGGACGCGCATCTCCCTCTGCCGCGCACCAGTAGATGCTTCTGCCATCGGCTGAAAACGTCGGAAACGTCTCGAGGCGCACCGAATCGGCAAGCAGCGGCGAGTGAAGCACCCGCGAACGCTCCCGGTCGTAGACGTAGACATCTGATTTAGTGTCGAACACCTCCAGCCGCTTATCGGGGCGCGAATGGAAGGCCGGAATTATCTTGTTGGTGGAGAATACTATATAGCGACCTGAGGGGTCAAACTGCCCGTAGACGGGCCCCGACACCATATCGGGCGTCTTGAAGTCGAGAAGTTGCAGGTTGCCGTGGTCGTTCACCACCATTCCTCCCCCCTCTCCCCTTACGTAAAGGAAAGAGAGATCCTGATTGCCGGGGGCATGGGTGTGGCAGTTCATGCAGCGGTTGCCCACGGCGTTATAGTCGCACAAGACGCGCTCAGAGAAGTCTTCCACATTCCGCTCCATGATCTGCAGACGCGAAAACACCTCATAGTCAGGCTCGATAAGGCGATAGGTGAGATACGAGTCGATTCTGTCGGGCGAGACCGATATTGCAAATGGCTTGTATTCCGTCCATTTTCCTTTCTCCCTTGCGGTCACGGTCACGGTCACGCTTTTTCCGGAGGCTTTCTCCAACAGCCGCTTCCAGTCTTTGAGGCCGAAGATGGCCTCGTTGCCCTTCCTTCGTGATTTTATCTCGAAGTCACCGCATCGTGCTGTGACATAAAGCGCGTCGCAGTCGCCGCGCATCAGGAAATTGAGCGGAGCGATGTTTTCGGGCACCGTCACTCCCGCATAGTCGGGATATATGTCGGGAAGCGCGTCGGTCTTACTTGCATTCTCAGGCGCCGGCGCGCATCCCGCCAACATGCCGAGCAATAGGAGTATAGGAAGTAATAATAATTTTCTCATCATTTATGCCGGTCAAAATAATACCAGTAAGTGTCGCTGAAGGCCGGATCTCCCCGGCGGTCGCTGTAAGTTCGGAACGCCTGCACCTGCGGGCCGGGAACAATGTATCTCTCCCAGTCTTCCTGAGGCGCATCTGTTCCGGCGAGATATATCATGAGTGCCTGCTGATAAAGAGACTTATAGCGCGGTGAGCCCTTCTCCATGCAGTAAGTGTCATAGTCCATCTTGAAGGTGTCCATGTCTTTGAGCAGCAGATCGGTGCATAAGAGATAGTCGAGCGCCACCGTGTTGTGCGGATTCGACTCAAGCAGCTCGAGCAGGATGTTGCGGCAATTATCGCCGAGGCGGATGTTGTCTTTCGAGTTTGAGAAACTGCGCCGCCGCAAAATATCCTCTTCGGCAGCGCCGCTCATGGCTCCGGGCTTGTGGTCGCGGCTCCATCCGGAATAGAAGCGGGTGCGGTCGAGTATGCGCAGATACTTCATCGCAGCCACCGTGTCGCCGCTTATGAGATTGATTTCAGCGAGCCGGCGCATCATCCTCACGTTGCGGTTGCGCGGCGAGAACACATTGCGCATCATGGCAGCACGCTCGGCGTAGGTCATATCTCCGAGTTCGAAATAGAGATCGTTCATCATGTTGATCACCATCAGGGGCGTCTCGTCGCTTATGCTGGTGAGCGTGCCGAGATTCTTCACCGGATATTTCAGAAGATTGTCGGGCAGGGAGTCGCGCACGGCGCTTGAGAGATAATAGTAGAAAGCCGTAACATCGTCGGGCTCCTCCACACTCTGCGCCATCGCGCCGGCACGTGCATAGTCGCCGCTGCTGAAAGCGTCGGCTATGGCCAGCCGCTCTTCAGATCTCGACTCGGGCAAGCCCGGCCATGCAAATCCGGGATAGGTCAGCGTGATGCCGTAGGGCAGTCCGCACGGACGGCACACAGCCGCCGGCAGTGCGAATGCCAGTGCTACTGAGCAGAGAGCGCCTACCCACCAATATCCACGCCATTTCTCCTCATATCCGTGCATAAAGGCCTCCGCCACTTTCAGCAGAGCCGTGATAAGGGCGCCGAAGCCGAATGCCCAGAACGAGACTGCCACCGCGAGGGGCGATAAATCGAAACTTCCGCCACCCTTCAGCCTCAACCGCGACCTGACTACGCCGCAAAGCAAGCCTCCGGCCACGGCGATGAAAAATTCCAACGATGTTGAGGCCCGCATGGAGCAGCCCACAAGAAAGATAGCGAACGCAGCCGTCAAAACCACCGTAACCACCGTGTTGAGATACCTGCGCACGGCAACCGCGAAAAGCGCTGTTGCCGCTGCTATCGTCAGGCTCAGGATCAGGGCTCCGGCAAGAGGAACGGCAAAAAACTGGGTGAGCCACTCCCCTCCGAGACATGCCAGCCACGCCGGACGTCCGAAATAGCCCGCAATCCAGGAGGCTGAATTGAGAAAGATCCTGTTCTGTTCCTGCCAGAGAAGATGCGCGCTGTAAGAAGTGGTGTAGAACGCGGCAAGCGCCGCAAAGCACACCGCAGCTACACTTGCTATGATTATATCATGTCTCTTCATTTCCTTACGCTTACATTGACGATCCGGCCCTCTTTCACCATATCCCTCACCTCAGGCATCGGGAGCGACACCTTGCCACTGATGAAATCGGGGGCATTGAATGAATGAAGAGCCTCGCTGTAATATTTCCGCGGATTCTCCTGCGGCAGCAGGAAGGGCTTCGTAGCCTTTCCGTCGCTCCCGATGCAGGAAAGATATAGATTGCCATACATGCCGTCGAGCCGCTTGCTGTTGAAGAGAAACCATCCACCCGCGCTGCTCCAGTTGTGGTAGGCGTCGCTCCGGTCGCTGTTGAGTTCCGTCATCGGGCGCGTCTCGCCAGATGCGAGATCCATAAGCCACAGGTCGGCGTCGGCATGATGTATGGGCGACGTGCCGTGGTCGGTGACGTTATACATCAGATATTTCCCGTCGTAGGAAGGGCGCGGCAGGCTTATGCTCTTTCCGATGGCATCAGCCGCGACTATAGTGTCGATGCGCGAGCCGAATGAGCCGGTCGCCGCGTCGAAGTCAATGCTGCAGAGGCTGTATTTCAGACTGTCGTATTCTGCCGGCATCTCCACCGCCTCAGCCTTGCAGAAATAGATTTTCCTGCCGTCGGGCGAGAATGCCGGACTGGTCTCGCAGTCTGGGGTGGCCACAAGAGGCGACGTTATGACACGGTCGGTCTCCGTGTCAAGTATAATCAGGTCAGACACCACATCCCACGGCTCGATATTATGTTCGGGACTAAGATAGAAGTTCTGCACTATCTTATTGACGGAAAATGCGATATACCGTCCGTCGGGATGCCAGTAGCCGTAAGTGGCATTGCCGGCTGTCTCCGGCGTCTTCGTGTTGAGATATCTCAGGCAGTCGCCTTTCCTCAGGATAGTGCCTCCGTTCTTGCCGCGCACGTGCACTGTGAACTGGTCGGCACTGCCACGGTTGGAATAATGACAGTTCATGCATTTTCCCTCCACGGCAGTCTCCTCAAGCACCGGCGTTTCCTCAAACGAAGATAGATCGCGCTGGTAGATGCCGATTTTGCTAAAAGTCTGATAGCCGGGAGCTATCTTGCGGTAGATCACTCCGTAATCATCAAGAGGCACATCGCTCACGTGCATCGTGAAGGGTGCATGGCGGTGCCATTCCCCACCTTTTTTCCTTACATAGACGTCGAACCGGAGATCGCCTCCGGCATTGAGCGCCGTGAGCTCGTGCCAGTCGCCGGCATCGAAGCGGGCAAAGTCGCCGTTCGCCTCCATCTCGCCCCCCTTGCTTCCTGTCACCTTGACATAGACATATTCCGCATCATCATCCTCCACGTTGAAATTCATCGGGGCTATGCCGACGGGGATAGTTACTCCGGCATAGTCGGGAAAGATGCGAGGCGCGTCGGCCGAGGCCTCCATCACCGGAGGGCGGTGGCCGCCGCATCCGGCGAGGAGCATGAGAAGGCAGACTCCAATAAGCTGATATATAGCTGTGTGTTTCATTCTGATCATTCGTGAGTGGATTGATAGCCGGCAGCCGAGGGAGCGCTTTCACGCGATGACTGCCTAAGGAAATATACACCATACGATCCCGGAGCGGCTGCCTCCCATGCGGCAGGGTTGCCCCTCTGCTGCATGGCGGCTCGGGCGAGGGCTGCCGTCCGCGTCTTCACATCCTCGCTCAGCGGGAAAGGCACCCCGTCGAAACTACCGTGGGCCGAAGTCCAGTAGAGAGCGGCGGCCTCCTGCAGATGGCGCGGCATCTCGCGCAGTCCGAACCCGGATGCCTGCGCATTCCACATTCCGAGCAGCGTGACGAGGTCGCCCTTGAGCATTGCCGTCGCGCAGAAATAATCCCATGCAAGCCTGTTGGTGCCCCCGCTTTCGACTGCCATCTTTGCCAGAATCTTGTCGAGTTGGCTATGTGCATAGAATCCTTCACCGCGGAAAGCGGAGCGGCGAAGAGGGCCGTAGACGGGATGCGACTCCACGGCGGCGTCATTGCCGAGCAGAGTCTCGGCCTTGTGCGCCCAGTCGCTGTAGAAGAGGGAATGCTTCAGCATTCCTATGTATTTGCGGGCCACTTCGTAGTTGCCGTTGATGATCATGCACTCGGCCATGCGCTTGGTGTGGCGTCCGCTCTTGCGGTCGTTCATGATAGCCTCCTGAAGGTCAAATACCGTGGCGAAGGCGATGTTGGTCAGCCCCAGACGATACAAGGCCTCTGCAGAGATAAGTTGCGAGGTGTTGTCGAGCCTCGGTTCACCGATAAGGCTTTCCGGCCCCTGCTGCGGATAGCGGAACATCGACTCGGTAAGCTGCCCCTTCATGCCCAGGGCAAGGTTGAGAGCCTGCTGCCCGAAAGCATGCGATGGAGGCTCCTTCCCGGCTTTTTCTATGATGGCATCCCAGCGCCCCTGCCTCACGAGAGAGTCATACTCCAGCAGCGAGCCTTTCTCCCTGTTGTAAGAGGCCGGAACGAAGATCACCCCGAAGGCGGTCACGACTCCTGCACATATATAGGCTTTCAGCCTCCCCGAGCAGGGCTTCAGAAGCCCCACAAGAGGCACCAGGGCGCTCACCGCCGCTATGACGAAGAGCAGGGTGGGATACACCTCAGGCACCCTGTAATAATTGATGCCCGCAAGCAGGCGGCTCAGCGGATACTGCTCCAGGAGAAGCATCTGGAGCACGACCACAGTCACAATTGCCACCACTATGGCTCCGCCCGCGGCGAGAGGATGCCGGCGCAGTATTCCTCCGGCTATGATGAAGACCACCGCCACCGGGCCGGCAAGCCAATAGAGCACCACGGAACCTGCGCTCATCATCAGGAAGTCGGCAAGCGGCGACATGCGCCCTGGCAGTGTGGAGAGCCATAACGCGGCAGAGGTCAGGGTTAGCGCTGCCCCGAAAGAGAGCAATACGTTCTCGTCGCTCATGGCGCCCGCAAACAGGATGGCGGGGAGCGCCGCAGCCGCATACGCACAGCAGGCCCCAGCCTCGCGGCGGCACGCGAGCCCGAGCATCACCTGCTGCAGAGTGAGCAGAAGCGACGTCAGGAGCGCTCCGTAGAGCGGGATATAGTCAAACTGCACCACGAATTCCGACAGCCAGTCGGCAAAGCCTCCGGGCACGCCGACACTTGCGGCGAAGTAGCTCCATGTGAAAAGAAAAAGCTGATTCTGCTCCTGATAGGTCAGGAATTGCGGGCATCCGAGCCAGAGCCACAGGAATATCCCGCAGAAAGTGACAGCGGAGCATATAAGGCGCAGCATCAATCTTCCGGTCATAATCATCAGGTTTTTTATCTCAGGGTTGTCTTCACCCTCTCTCCGCCCATGATGGCGCGCACGGCACTTTTGGCGTCAAATTCCACTTTTGCCCCGGTGAAGTCGGGCGTATTGAATGAATACAGAGACTCTGAATAATACTCCAGAGGATTCTCCTGCGGCAGCAGGAAGGGCTTGGAGAAGCGTCCGTCGGCACCGATGCCGGCGAGATAGAGACGCGAATAGCGCCCGTCGCCCCTGCGCGAGGTGAACACTACCCAGCGGCTGTTGCCGCTCCAGTTGTGATAGCTGTCGGCGTCTTCGCTGTTGATTTCATCAAGCGCACGCGCCTCGCCAGAGCGCAGATCGAGCAGCCACCGGTCAGACTCCTTGTGCCAGATGCTGAAATAGCCGTAGTCGCTGAGAGTGAAGAGCATATATTTCCCGTCGTATGAAGGCCGCGGCCATGTCAGGCTCTTCCCCATTGCCGCAGCATCGAAGATAGTGTCCACTTCCGCCCCTATTTTCCCCGATGCTCCGTCGAAAGCCACCCGGCAGAGGTTATACTTCACGTCTTTCATCTCCATCGGATATTCCTTTTGGGCGCAGGTGGTGAAATAGAGCCATTTGCCGTCGGGCGAGAAAACCGGCGTATTCTCCGCCCATCTCGGGGAGCAGAGCAGCGAATCGCGCACTATCTCGTTGGTCTCCGTGTCAAAAATTATCACGTCCGATTCATGATCGAACACCTCGAGAAGTTTTTCACCTCCGGTGTGGAATCCCTGCCGCGTCTTATTGGTGGAAAAAGCGCAGAATCGGCCCGAAGGATGCCAGTAGGGATAGACCATAGCGCCCCCGAGAGTGTCGTTTGTGGCCTGAAGCCAGACGCATTCCCCGCGTTTCGATATCATGGTGGCGCCATGCTCGCCGCGCACGTGAAACAGGAACTCCTCCGGGTTCGTCCGGTTTGGAGTGTGGCAGTTGTAACATTGTCCGCCGGTCATGGTGTTTTCAATGATCGGATATTCATCGAAACCGGAAAGGTCACGCTGATATATACCCATCTTGCTGTAGACCTCATATCCCGGCGCTATCCTCCTGTAGGTGAGGCCCCATTCATCGAGAGGCGCATCGCTCACATATATTTTAAAATCGTCATATTGCAGCCATTCCCCGTCAACTTTGGCGCGCACCGTCACGTTCAGGCTCTTCCCCCTGTTGGCTTCGAGAAGGGCGTGCCAGTCTTCAACGTCGAAGCGGGCATATCGGCCGTTGCTGTGAAGTTCGCCTCCGTCGGCACCCTTCACCGTGATATCGACCCTCTCAGCCACTCCGTCGCCGGCCTTAACCGAGAAATTCAGCGGAGCAATCTCAGGGGGCACCGTCACGTCGGCATAATCGGGAAAAATCGGAGCAGGCTCCGACACCTTTCTCACGTCGCGCGGGCTGCCGCCACAGCCCGGAAGCAGGGCAAGCAATAGCGCCTGCAGCAGGCAGAGCATAGCCGCCGGCACGGTTTTTCCCATTGTTATCTTGAGCATATTACGTTTCATAACTCATTCATCAGAAAGAAGATAATAATAAAGCGAGCGCCTGTAGGGCTCGATCAGGGCCTTATTTCCCGACGTCCACGCCTGAGCGAATCCGCGCAGAGTCTGCTCCACCGCCGGATTCACGGCGCCCGGCGGCAACTGCCGTCCGCTCTTCATGGCCATGAACGCCACGGCCTGCTGAGCCAGCGGCGGATTATATTGCGGCTGCTGCCCGGCCACCATTGCCATGCATTCGGCAAACTTGGCGAGGTCTCGCTCCATAAGGGGATAGACCACAAGATACTGACGCGCGGCATCATTTCCGGCATCGTGGCTTACGAGGCGCGCGAGAATCACGTCAAGACTCCCTTCGCTGAAGAGGTCGTCGTCGGCTATCATGCTCCGACGCAGCGAGCCGTAGAGCGGATGCCTGTCGATCTCCTCCGGGTTCCTTATCATCGACAGGGTGCGTGAGGCCCATTTGCCGTAGAACAACGTGTTTTGCAGAATGTGAAGGTATTTTTCGGCCACTTCGTAGTCACCCCGCAGCATCGCGGTCTCGGCCAGACGCTTCATTGCCCGCGCGCTCTTGTTGAAGTTAGGTATGGCCTCCATCCCCTCGAAATAGAAACGCTGGGCATTGTTGATCAGTCCGAGCTGAAAGTATATCTCACCGGTGATCCACGACGACACCGCTTCCTTCCTGAAAGCCGGCACCAGCCCTCCGGGGCCGTTCTGATAATAGTCGAAGGCGCGGGCATCGAGCTGTCCGGTCATGGCGAGTGCCAGGTTGGTGGCGCTCACGCTCAGGGGCAGATCCGGGTCGTGCCGGTCAGAATATCTCAATATCCCTTCCCAATCGTTGGCCCGCACCATATAGTCGTAGTCTATAAGCCGGTAAGTGGCCTCCGGCCATGCTTTGGGATAGAGAATGAGCCCTGCCGCCGCCTCCGCCGCAAGCAGCGCGGGGAGTGCTATCTTCATCTTCACCCTCGCCTGAAGCAGAGCCGGAAGTGAGACGGCCGCCGTGAGAATCATCGTTATGACTATTCCGGGATAGAACACGCCGGGCTCGAGCAGATAGCCTATTCCAAGCAACTGATATGCAAAGGGATATGTCGTGACGAGCGACCATATCCAGACGTTCAGTCCAAGCCAGATCACTGCTGCCACAGCCATTGCCGCCGAACGAAGCACTGTTCTCACGGGCTCGTTTTCGCGTATCTGCCTCACGCCGGTGATGATGATGAGCACCGTGAGCACGCCTACGGCCGGGCCCGCGAGCCAGTATGTCAAGGAGGTGAGCAAAAGCATCAGTATCACGCCCCGCAGCCTCGTGCGCGAGCCGAAAGAATGCACGAGAACGCCCCCGAGCGCCATGATCATGGCCACCGGGAAGGCAAGCGTCACGTTCTGGTTGCCCAGCGTCAGCCACAGCGACAGGAGCGGTATGGTTGAGGCCACCAGGCGCAGTGCTACGGATGTGCGCGGAGCCTGCCGGCTTATCACCGCGTAGCAGAGCAGCATGAAGAGAGTCATGACAGCGGCCATCACAAGGCCTCCTATCATGTAATTGTTGAAGAACTGTGTCAGGAACTCCCCTATATATGTAGCCATTCCCCCGGGCTGCGACACCAGTCCCGAGAAATATGCCGCCGTGGTCTGAAACAGCTGCATCTCCTCCCTGTAGCCCATCGCAGCGCGATAAGGGATAGCCCAGAAGCAATAGAGGGCCACAGCAATCACTGTAGCCGCTCCATAGATGATGATTGAGGATGAAGACGCTCGTTTTGCTTTACCTTCATCAGTTGTTTTCCTCTTCATGATGTAAGATTGGCATTTCCAATGCAAAGTTACTCATAATTGAGGAATTATGCAACATATTAACGATTTCCCGCTCTAAATTCCTGATGTTTATTTCGGTTCGCCATAGCGCTGGCTCAGCACGTCGTATGCGGTGCCGGGGCCTACGATGCGCATTATGTCGTGCACCTGATTTATGTAATAATCGCTGAAAGCCTTCAGCGAGTCGGTGAGGGCGGCGGCGTATGCGGTGTCGCCCTTTTCCTGCAGATACATAATGTGCTTCTTCTGATTCCAGCTCACCTTGTCATGGTTTTCCTTCAGGTCCTTCCACGACTGCAGGGCCTCGTTCTGCGGCGTGCCGTGGCCCGACGACACCGAGTCGATGACCACCGTGATCTCTCCCGGCTCGGTCACTATCAGCAGATCCTGCGTGCCGTAGCGCGCCTGCCGGGCTATAGTGACGCGGGCAAGAAATTCACCCTTGTGTCCGCGAAACTCGAATTTGCCGTTTTTTATCACCGTCGAGTCCACCCCGATGCTGTCTTCATACGCCTTCGTGCCGTAGGGCACAAGGAATACCCTCTGTCCGTCGAGACGCGACAGCGAGGTTGAGCCCTTTATCACATATTCGTCGTTGTTGCCGGTGCAGCACGCCACACCCGTGCACACAATTGCGAGCAAAAGATAGAAAAGTTTTCTCATATCAGTTATTTTGATAATGCGAAGAAAGGATGCGCGTCCGAAAACACGCATCCTTCCGGAGATTATTCCATGTAGAATTATTGCTTGCCAAACGACCACCAGGTGGCCTCATCCCAGGCATTGCCGGATGTCGACGGGCAGATCAAGATCATGGCATCCGAACTGAAGTAGCCCACATCGAACTTAGTGGGCATTTCGCCTTGCGTGTTGATCTGGAACGGCCAGAGGATAGCGCCGGCCGAAGTCTCGAGAGTGCCGACGCTAAACGTGTCGGGGTTAGGAGTCAGATCGAGAGAGTATGAGCCTTGACGTATCTGATTGCCGTCCTTGTCATAAACCGTGATTGTGGCATTTTCTACGTCGAACGCCATCCTTGAGGTAGAATATTCCTCACCGGGCACGTACGCGTCGCCTTTATGCTGCATCTGGCCTGCGAAGGTGTCGGGGCAGGTGCCGTCGTTCACGCCGCAGCCCCACCATGCGCCCTCGATGGTGCCGTCGCCGCTCTGGGAGCCGGCCATATAGCCGCCGTTGCCCCATACTGCGCCGCCGTTTACTTCAGTCGGCTTCCAGTACCAATCGTGCTTACCTACAATGACGGGGTCATCATCACTCATGAACGACCACCAGGTGGCCTCATCCCAGGAGTTGCCGGATGTTGACGGGCAGATCAGGATCAGGCGGGTAGCATCAAGCCAGCCAACCTCGAACTCTGTGGGCTGTCCGCCATTAGTGTTGATCTGGAACGGCCAGAGGATTGCGCCTGCCGAAGTGGTAAGCGTACCACGAGATGATGTGTTTTCATCAATGATCTCATTGTTATTGTAGCCCTTGATGGCGAAAGATCCGCTGTTGATTTTCACTCCTTCGGGGCTGTAGGCAATCAGGCCGCCTTCCTCGTTGAACTCCATGTAGGAGAGAGCGTAGCATTCGTCCTTAATGTCGTTATACTTATCGCCTGCATGCTGTTGCTGGCCATCGAAAGTGTCTTTGCAGTTGCCGTCGTTCACACCGCAGCCCCACCATGCGCCAGCGATCTCAAGGGTTCCGTTCTGAGGACCGGCTGCGTAGCCGCCATTGCCCCATACAGCACCTTCGTTTACTTCTGTCGGGCACCATTTCCATTTCTTCGTGCCTTTGTCAGATACGAGCAGCAAGGTAGCGGGATCTATCTCCTGAGCCACTTCAAGAGTGAACTGCTTCTCGGCTATCACCTCGTTGCCGTCGCCGTTGAGATATGCGAAATAGAGTGTCTGCACGGGGTCGCTGCCGCGTGATGGCATGTAGTAGACCATACCTCCGGCCTTGCCGTAGGCCAGCACTTTCCTGTCCTCGCCTTTCTTCCAGAATACGGTCACGGTCTGAACCGAGGGGAAATCATACTGAATGTAGTTGCCGGTGGGCGACGGAACATATTTGCCGTCTTCCAGAGCGAACTGAGCGAAAGTGGCGCCTTCCATGAGGCTTTCCGCGGTCTTGTCGATCGTGGCGAACTCGCCCTCAGCCTTCTGGGGGTCGCAGGATGTGAGCACCACGCCTGCCAGACCCAGTATAAAAAGTAGTTTTTTCATTTCTTTTCTTGTTTTGGGTATTAGTAAACGGGAGTGCCTGTCATGTTATAGTCGCTTGCGTCAGAGCCCCATCCGGGATTCTGCTTCAGCACGTCCTCGTCGGCCACGATATTGATCTGGCCCGTAGGTATGGGAAGGAAGCCGTTGGTCTTGGCATAGCGCTGTGCCCAGCTTGAAGAAGCGTGGTGCATCGTGGTCCAGTTGCCGGTGTAGTTCACGCGTGAGCCGTTTTGCTTCTCGAGAGCAAGCGCAGCGAGGCAGCTTTCACCGCCGTCGATGCCCGACCAGCGGCGCAGGTCGTTGAAGCGGATACCTTCGCCGAAGAGTTCCCAGCGGCGTTCGTTGCGGATATTCTCCCAGTTATAAGAGATAGCGGGCAGGCCGGCGCGGGCACGCACGTTGTTCATCTGCGTAGCATCGCCTGTCAGCTCGGTGTGCATCAGCATCACGTCGGCAAGGCGCAGAAGCACTATGTCGGTGAAGTGGTCGCCCTGCATGGAGTTGCCGTTTGAGTTGGCAAAATCGCTATGCGCCACGCGATATACGCCCCACCATGTGTAGGGGCCTGATCCGGGGCCGTCTTTTGTCTTTTCAGTTTCACCAAAACTTGACTGGTCGCAGGTAACTGACATCCACTTCTTATTATACATGCCGGTCTCCTCCGAGCAAGAGGTGGTGTAGGCGAAATATTTGAGCTCTTCCTCGCAGTTGAGCACTGTTGCTTTCTTGCGCGGGTCGGTAGCGGGCCATTCGTCTACGGCGTTCATGTTGAACACAGCCTGTCCCCAGCCCTGTCCGAAGGGAAGTGAATCGGCACCGCCATTGCCACGTCCGGCTGCGTCGAGATCCACGCGGAGGCCGAGATAGAGGGCTGTCTGATTCACGAAGCCCATCTGGATCGTACCGTTGTAAGAAGCGGCATTTGTGAACTGAACCTGGAAAAGCTGCTCCTTGTTGCCGTTGCCGGCCCAGAACTTGTTTGCAGCGGCAAGATCCTGAGTGTAGGCATAGCCGGGAGCGGTCAGTTCGTTGGTGTATTGCCAGAGGCAGCGGAAGTCGGAAACGAGTTCTGCGCCCGACTTCTGGATGCAGTCTTCAAGAGCCGACACCACGAAAGCCTTTGTAAGCGGCCCCTCTACGCCTTCCTGCTCGAAGTCGAAAGTCACATCGGCAAGGTTGGCAGTGGCGAGTTCGCCGGCTTTGTTGTAGAAGCCCTGATAGAACATGTAAGCACGGGCAAGGTAGCCTGCAGCCGTACCCTTCATGGCGTGTCCGTCGCCCCAGGTGGTGCCACCGTTTTGCATCAGGTTGTAAGCTGAGGTGAAGTCAGCAAGTATATGGGGGAAGATCACGTCCTTAGCGCTCACCTGCGGGCAGGGATCGGGAGCCTCTGAAGCCCAGTAGCCGGGGATATCACCCCAGAACTGAGTGCCCCACAGATAGAAGAGTCCGCGCATGAAGTAAGCCTCACCGAGAATCTGATTACGACGTGCCTCGTTGCCGGTCCAGTCGAAATTGTCGATGGTGTAGATGATGGCGCTCGCACGTGAGATACCGACATAGATGCCATGCCATGCGTTGCCATAGAGATTGTCGTTGCTCTGCATCAGGTGGCCTACGGCGTGGCACTCCACGTCGCCCGTGCCGCCGGCACCGTTTGAGTCGTCACTCATGATGTTCCACACCAGCCACGGAGTCTCGAGCGGATAGTGGTTCAACTGGTTCAGCACTCCATAGAGTGCGGAAAGTTCCTTGTTGAGGTCAGACGCCGCAGCAGGATAGTTGTCGGTGTTGGCCTCTTTATAGTTGGTGGAGTCAAGGAAGTCCTCGCACGATGTGAGCGAGAGCATTCCGAGCGCCGCCAAACCTATCAAAAGATATTTTTTCATATTATATGTAGTTCTCTTGATGTTAGGGATTAATATTTGATAGTCACACCGAGCAGGAATGAGCGAGCCGAGGGATAAAGACCTACGTCGATACCGCGAATCCAATTGCGAGGATTGTTCTCCTCTCCGGTACCGCCGTTAGAGCCGATCTCGGGATCCACACCTGTGTATTTGGTGATGGTGAAGAGGTTCTGGAGCTGTGCGTAGATGCGGAGCTGCTGGAAGGGGAGCTTGAACCGGTTGCAGAAGTCATAGCCTACGGTGATGTTCTGCATCTTGAAGTAGTCGGCGTTCTGCATATAGTAGGTTGAAATCCAGCTGTTGTTCTCGCTTCCGACCACAAGGCGGGGAATAGAGTTGCTCGTGCCCTCACCGTGCCAGCGGTTGAGGATATCTGCCGTATAGTTCACGTAGGGGTTGGCGAGCAGGGCGGTGCGGTAGCACTGCATGGCCTGCATTCCGAACGCGCCTGAACCGGCAGCGCTGAAGTCGAAGCCCTTGTAGGAGAAGCCGAGGTTGATACCGAGGGTCCAGTCAGGGTTCGGGTCGCCGATCTCGTGGCGGTCGAGTTCATAATTGATCTTGCCGTCGCCGTCGAAGTCGTCCCAGATGAAGTCGCCGGGCTGTGCTGTCTCAAGCACTGCCTTTCCGGCTGCGCGGGCATCGTCGATCTGCTGCTGATTCTGCCAGATTCCACTGTGGCTCATGCCGCTGAAGTAGCCGATGGGGTGGCCAACCTCAACAAGCGAAACGTAAGAAGAATTCTGGAAAAGTGTGCTTGTCAATTCATCACCGATTTTGCCCGATGCAGTGGCCAGACGGGTCACACGGTTGCGGTTGTAGGCTGCGCTCACGTTCACGTGGTAGAGGAATTCGCCACCGATGTTGTCGTTCCATGAGAGAGCCATCTCGACACCCTGATTCTGCACGTCGCCGCCGTTGATCATCGCAGCCTGCTCATATCCAAGCACGTCGTTGAGAGGAGCCTGTACGAGCCAGTCTTTGGTGGTCTTCTTATACCAGTCGAATGTAACGGCTAAGCGGCTTTGGAGGAAGCGGGCATCGAAACCGAGGTCGATCTGCTCTGAGGTCTCCCATGTCAGGTCGGGGTTAGGTAGGTTCTTTGCGTAGGCACCTGTCTGGTACTTGCCTTCGATAGTGGCCTGCATGTCGCTGCTGAACTTGTAGCCATAGTCGGCATAGTCTGTCGGAGAGAAGCCGATGTTGGTCATGTATTTGAAGTTGTCGATCTGGCAGTTACCGTTCTGGCCCCAGCTTGCGCGGATCTTGAAGAAGTCCATCACGTTGAGGGCTTTCTCCATAAACGATTCGTTGGTGAGCACCCAACCTGCAGATACCGAGGGATAAGTGTGCCAGCGGTGGCCGCGTGCGAAGTTGTTCGATCCGTCGCGGCGAACGATAGCGGTGAGAAGATATTTCTCGTCGAAGTTGTAGTTCACACGTCCGAAGAATGATGCGATCCTGCCCTCCATAGGGTTGTCATAGCCACCATAACCGTCCATAGTGGTCATGTTGGAAGGAATGGCGAAATTCCAGCCGTTGAGGATAAGGGTGTTGAATGCGTCGCTGTCGGGAGAGTCCTTAAAGGTCATCTTCATCTCAGTGGCCCAGTTTGACTTCTCGATAGACTGACCCACGAGGACATCAATGTTGTTCTTGCCGAAAGTGGGAAGCACGTAAGAGATGGTGTTCTCAAACGAGAGGCTCGAACTCTGCGATGCATTCATGCTCATGGAGTAGATATCGTTGTGAGTTGATGCGCTCGCTACGTAAGGCTTCTCCATCTGGCGATGATTGTAGCCACTGTAGCCGGTATTGACCTGACCGCGGTAGCGGAGGTTCTTGATCGGCTCCACAATCCAGTAGAATGTAGCGCCTACGCCCCAGTTGCGGCTACGGTTGATAGAGCCGTACTGACCGTTGATTAGACCTGCGTAGGGATTGCTGTAGATATTCGTGTTGAAGCCGGCACCGTCGTTGAGGGTTCCGTCTGCGTTGTAGGCGGGCACCAGCGGGGAAGCGGTATAGACGGGCTGCATGATGTTCCAGTAGCCGTTGCCTTCAGGAAGATCATGGCTCGAATGATACCAGTAAGAGAGATTCTCGCCGAGGGTGATGATGCTATGATCCTTACCCTTGAGGAGGACATGCTCTGAATTGACGCGGCCGCCGTAGCGCTCGAAACTTGATGCGTTTTCGCCGCCCATGATACCGTTCTGCTTGCTGTAGTTCACAGAGATGGAGAACTTGCTGCGGTCGTTGCCACCTGCGAGTGTAGCGGCGTGGCTCTGCTGGAAGGCGTTCTTGTTGCGGTAGAGTTCATTCCAGTCCTGACCTTGCCAACCTGCGTTCACCTTGTCGATGATCTCCTGCGGCATATACTGACTCCAGGGAGTAGCATAACCGTATGTGTTGAAGTTGGTCTCGTCGATCACCTGCATGTATTGCTTCGCGCCGAGCGTGCCGGGCACACGGTAGGGGTTCGACCAGCCCACGTAGCCGTCGTATGTAAGGGAGATCTTTCCTTCCTTACCCTGCTTCGTGGTGACGAGGATGACACCGTTGGCTGCACGCGCACCGTAGATGGCAGCCGAAGCCGCGTCTTTCAGCACGTCTATAGTTTCGATGTCGTTGGGGTTGATACCGTTGAGGCCGTCGTTGGCGGTTCCGGACACGATTCCGTCAATAACGAGGAGCGGCGAAGCCTCGCCGATGGTGCCCATACCGCGGATGTTCACCTTGAATCCCTTACCCGGCTGGGTTGAGGACTGGGTGATCTGCATACCGGGAGCGGTAGTCTGCAGCGCGGTCAGCGCGTTGGAGGTGTTCATTTTGGCGATCTGGTCGCCCGAAACCTGAAGTGTGGCGCCGGTGACGAGTTTCTTCTTCTGCACACCGTAGCCCACTACGACTACTTCGTCGAGGCTGTTTTCATTTTCCTGAAGCTCGATGTTGAGCACGGGGTCGTCGCCCACCTTCACGTTGGAGGGGATGTAGCCCACATAGCTGACAGTGAGTACGTCGCCGGGTTTGGCAATGATGGAGAAGTTGCCATCAATGTCGGTAGCGGCTCCGCGGGAGGTGCCCTTCACGAGGACAGAAGCTCCGATGAGCGGTTCTCCGTTAGGATCTGTGACCCTACCGGTAATTCTGCTCTCAGTCTGCATACTTCCGGCATTCTGCTGCGGGGCAGCATAGGCCTGAGGTGCAGCACAGGCAAGCACAGTCAGCGCTGCGCCTGCCAAGAGTACGGCTTTTTTTGATTTTGGGTTCATAAAATGTTATATATGGTTATCTTCTATAATTTAGAATTTTGAATTTAGAATTTAGAATTGAGCATCGTGCATTGTGAATCATGAATTGTGCATCATGAATCGTGCATCGTGAATCGTGCATCGTGAATCGTGCATCGTGCATCATGAATCGTGCATCGTGAATCATGCCACATACTATATGGTTTTGTTTCATCAGGTGCGCGCAGAGAGGCTAATTCCATTCAAAAATGTCAAAAAAGTTGTTAATAAATGCAAAAAACAAAGTTAGCGCGAATCACGTTATGCGAGTAATACTATTTTAGCAAAAAGTATTCATTTCGCGCGATGTTTGTTAAAAAACGCCTCTCTCCGCGGATTCCAGTCGTCATACATAACTGTGTGACCACATTCGGGATAGATCACGAATTGCTTGTCGGAATTGATAAGATTGAAGCTCGAGAAGTTGATGTGGGGAGGGCAGGTGGGATCCTGAAGCCCTACTCCCATGAGCACGGGAGCCTCGATGTGGCGGGCAAGATTCTTGAGGTCGAAGTAGCTCAGGTTGCGATACATCTGCTCGGGCGACATTCCGAGTTCGGCGGCCTTGTTCTTCACCGGCCATGCGGGCCAGTCTACGATGGCGAAATAGTGCGGATAGTCGCTGAGGAAGGGGATGTAGGGGGCGATGGCGCGCAGACGCTTCTTGGGGTCGAGCGCGGCAGCGGCGAGCGTGAAAGCGCCGCCCTGGCTGCCACCCTCGGCAAAGATGTTGGAGGTGTCGGCCTGCGGAAGGGCCTCCACGAAGTCGAGCGCGCGCACGCAGTCCATAAAGGCGCCTCGATAGTAGTAATTCTCCGGATTATCAAGGCCGTACTGAATCCAGTCGCCATATTTATTCACGGGCTTGTCGAGGCCCTGGCCACGCGCGAAGATGTTGAGCTCGATCCAGTCGGGACGGTCGTCGGCACCCATCATCCAGGGCTCGGCGCCATAGCCGTTGTAGTAGATTTGCACGGGATATTTCCCTTTCTTCACAGGCATGGCGATATAGCCCCTGATGGTGTCACCTCCCAACGAAAGAATATCCACCTGATACATTTTGCGTTTCTTGCCGCTTTTCTCAGCAATCTCGGTGAGCTTATACTCCACCGGCACCTGCGCGAGCTCCTCGTTGGCCCTCTGCCAGAAAGCGTCGATGTCGGGCTGCGAGTCGGGCAGCGAGACCACGTTCTGAGGCTCGTAACCAATCCAGAACTGTTTGCCGGGGTTATCGCCGTCAGAGATGGAGCAGAGATAGAAGCCGGGCTGAAGCGTAGGGAAGGAGAATTTGAGCTTCTGAGTCCTGTCTTTGGCCGGATTCACTTCCTGCGTGAGGACGATGACCGGATTATTCCTGTCGAGATCAGGGGCGAGCGCCACGCGCAGGGTAGAGGGCGACTGATTGCCGGCCGTGTCGGTGACATTTACCGTGATTTCGGGAGTCTCCGGGGCGTTCCACCACCAGGAGTGCTCTACCGGAACCTCGATGCGGAGATTTTCAGCCTGAAGCGAAGCGGCTGCCGGGAGGGCAAGGGCTATGATTATGGCTTTGGTATTCATGGTATGGATTTAGATATGGTTTATAAGATATATATGACTTATATGATATATAAAATTCTAAATTATTTGCGAATTTGCTCGGCCATCCGGGTTATGACATCGATTGTGGACTTATCGGAGGTGAACACCGAGTTGAGACCCTGCTGCTCCTGCGCGGGGTCGCCGGTGTAGGGGTCGCCGGGCTGCCATGACAGATGCTGCGGCTCTGCCTCGCCGCCCCATGCCCAGATGTTGCAACCCTGAATCATGCCGCTGTCGCGGATAAGGCCGAAGACGTATTCATAGAATCGGTCGCGGCCTGAGGTGGGAGTGTCTTTCGAGAATTTGAAGCCGTCGCGCGGATAGCCGAATTCCTCAAGCACGAGCGGGCGCCCGGCTGCCGCCATAGCCTCATAGTGCGGACGTATGTATTCCTCAGTCTTTGTGCAGGCCACCGGCACGTTGTCTACCAGATTCTCCTCATTGACCCATCCCCAGTTGTAGGGCCAGAGATGGATGATGCCGTAGTCGATATAGGGCGAGGTGTGGATGCGTGTCCAGAGGTCGAGATCGCCCTCGCAGCCGTGTTTGCCTTCGCTGCCGGTGCTGACAAGATGGTTGGGATCCATCTCCTTAATGATGCGGGCCGTGGTGAGCACCCAGTCTTCAAAAGCGGCTTTCGCAGCAGGGTCTTCCGAGAAGGCGCGGGGCTCGTTGGCCACCTGCCACGACATGATGGCCGGCGACTCGGAATAGGGACGCCCGGTGTAGCGGTTGGTGCGCCCCACTATGTTGCGCACATGGTTATAACTCAACTGTTTTGCGGTGTCATTCACCGGGAACTGGCTCACAAACTGCATGTATTCCGGATAACTTGTCTCTGAAGGCACGGGGGCCTTACCCAGCCCGGCCCACTCGAGATAGGAGCCGTAGCCGCCGCTCCATTCCCAGGCGTTGTTGAGGAAAAGCACAGCCTTCATGCCCCGCTCCTCGAGGCGCATCATCAGCCAGTCGAGGCCGTCGAGAAGAGCATCATTATAGACGCCGGGGGCCGTCTGAAGCACCGGAGAGACGTGTGAGGGAATACCCTCGCGGCCATCGCCGCCCACCATGACGCGGACATTGTCGATGCCGGCGGCCTGCATGGCGTCGAGCTCGCGCTCGAGGCGGTCGCGGTCGCCACCTTCGCCGGTGCTCCCGAGTATGCCGCCATACCAGAAGTTGGCGCCCACATACTTATATTCCTTGTCGCCGATCATGAATTTTCCATCGGCCACGGTCACGAATTTGTCCTTATCAGGTGTGTTGTCCCATTTGTCGGTGCGGAAGGGCACGAGGGGGAGTCCGAGCATGTCGTGAACCTCGCCCCGGGCAAAATTCTTGAAGCAATAGCGCACGGCGGCGATTTCGGGAACGCTGTCGCTGCTCACCGTCACCTTGTAGGTGTTCCAGTCCTGCTCGGCGCGCGCCGGATAGAACTTGCGGTCTGTGCCGGCCACCTCGAAGCCCGGCAGCAGCTGATTGGGGGTGAACCCGCCATAACGGTTATGGAATGTGAGCACGGCCTTCGGGCCCTGATAGTTTACATCCTTGATGCGCGGATAATCTACGTGGATGCCGGGAATGCCGTAGGTTTTCGATGCTGCGAGAAACGCAAGGCGCTCGCCGAGGGGCTCCTTCTGGCGGGCGTGGATATCGTCTACCTCGTAGGGATAGACGAGGTCGGACGTGCAGACTATGTCACAGTCGGGTATCATGGCGGCGGTGAGATGCTGCGCCTCGCGCAGACGGGCCGCATTGTCGGCTTCGGGATTGTCGTAGTTCCAACCGGGTATCTCCACGAAATAGAACGGGAGTTTCTGATCGCCCCAGAGGTCGCGCCAGTGAGATATCATCATCTCCATGCGCTCCGGATAGGTATCGTGGCGCCCCACGTTGCTCTCGCCCTGGTTCCAGAGGAATCCCTTCACGGTGTAGCCGGCGAGGGGGCGCAGCATGGCGTTATACATCACCGTGGCCCTCTCCCACTCGTTGAAGTCGGGATCGGCCTTCTCCTTATCAATGTCAAAATCGGGGAACTGCCTCACCATCTCTTCGGGCATCCATCCTTCCACCTTGCTGCCGCCGTAGGCGTTTACCACGAGGCCCACAGGCACGTTGAGGATGTCGGAGAGGCTGCGCGCGAAGAAGTAGGCGCAGGCTGAGAATTCAGGGGCATTCTCCGGATTCGACACTTTCCAGCCGCTGCCCGGGGCATCGGCCTCAACCTTGTAGGAGGCAAGTTTGGGAGTGGTGTGAACCCTGATGCCCGGATATTTGCCGGCGTAGGCTATAGCGCGGTCGGCATTCTCTATGGGCTGTATGCCGAAACCGCGGAGGGGCATCTCCATGTTGCTCTGGCCGGAGCAGAGCCAGACCTCGCCGCTAAGCACGTCGGAGAGCGTGATGTCTGACCCGTCGCCCTGAATGCGTATGCTGTAGGGTGTGAACGACGCCGCGGGGGTGGCCACGCGCACTTCCCAGCGTCCGTCGGAATTGGTGACGGCAGTGATTTTTTTGTCGCTCCACGAGGGTGTGACGCTGATTTTGCTGCCGGGCTCGGCAAAGCCCCATAGCAGGGCATCGGTTGACTGCTGAAGCACCATTCCGTCGCCGATTACCGAGGGAAGAATGATTGTAGCGCCGGCTGCCGGCGCAAGCAGGCTTATCAATACTGTGAGTAACGCAATCGCGGCCGAGCGCGGCCCGCGCAACGCTTTCGCGCGGCAAAGTATGCTCATTTCTTTGAAGTTAAGGTTAGCGGTTTGATTTTTCATGATAAGCAAAATTATCAAAAAATCATCAACTCTCCAACAACTGTGCAAATTTTAACAAGTAATAGGCAATAAAACACCACGACCAGCCCCACCCAAAGACAAAATTAAATAATTCCCAATTCTAAATTCCCAATTCTAAATTCTCAATTAATTCTCACACCAGAATCGTATTCTTCCGGTATGCCTCCCTGAACTCCTTGGGCGTGCAACCCTTCTCGCGCTTGAAGAGGCGGTTGAAATTCGACACGTTGTTGAATCCGCATTGAAAGCATATCTCCGCCACCGACATGGTGGTGTCTACGAGCATACGCACCACATGGCCCAGCCGCTGGTGCATCAGATAATCGGAGATTGTGGTGCCGGTGCGCATCTTGAAGAAGCGTGAGAATGCCGTGGGCGACATCGAGGCAAGGGCCGCAAGCCGCTCGAGCGATATGTCTTCGGCATAATGCTCATCGATGAAAGCCTTCACCTTCTGCACCCTGCGCGACTCGGCCGAGTCGCTGAGTTTTGCGAAAGAAGACGACGCCAGCACCCTGTGGCCGCCCGAAGTGGCGAGATGATGCAGCAACTCGAGAAAATGGATGAAACGGTGAAAGCCCGATTCCTCCTTCAGCAGCCTCTCGATGCGCGAATACGCGGTGAGGATGGTGTGCACGTCGAAGCAGACCCCCAGCCTCGCTTCCTCAAGCAGCGCCTTCAGCGGAGCGAGCTGTGTGCGCGAGAGAAGTTGCTGGCTGAAGATGTCGCCGGTGAAGTGGAGCGTGATCTCATAAATGTCTGACGAGTCGCATTCATGCTGCTCCCAGACGTGCTCCAGATCAGGGCCCACAAGCACGAGGTCGAGCTCGCCGATCGACTCTATGGAGTCGCCTACAATGCGGCGCGCGCCGTGTCCGCGCGACACGAAATTGATCTCATATTCCTTGTGATGATGCAGCGGATAATCGAAGCATTGCTTGGTGCGCTCTGTGATATAGAAGCAGTCCTTGTCGGAAAGCGGGGTGATTTCGGTGATGACGTTGGGCATAGTTATGGATTTTTAGTGATGTCAGAATGTGCAGGGAAGGGTCAGCAGCTGCCAATAGAGGGTCTGCGCCATGCGAGTGTGGCCGGCATCGTTGGGATGCAGGCGATCGGTGTCGGAGTTGCGGAAATATTGGCCGTGCTCATCATGAAGGGGATAAAGGCCGCAGAGGGCGTTGAGGTCAATCACGGGCACTGACCAAATGCGCCCCGCCTCCACCACGGCATCGACGTATGCGTCAAGAAACTCGCCACACCGGTTGGCATAATCTTCGGGCACCTGCCAGTTCTTGTCGTTGGCATAGAAACCGGCGCGGTGAATCGGCGTGAGAAGCACTATCTGCTTCTCGGGAAAAGTGCGCTTGAGCGAGTCGAGGGCGATATTGATGCGTCCGCGATATGTGTCGGCATCCATCGAGGGAATCCGGCGCAGGCGCTGTTCCTCACGCTTCTCATAGCCGTGGCCGTAGACCACCGGCTCCATCTTCTCGTCATACCACCGGCCGAGCGGCACGGCATTATTATAGTCGTTTGTGCCCATGAAGATCAGGATGGCGTCGAAATCGTGACCATGCTCCTGCAGCAGCATATCGGTCTGCCGGGGGATATCGTTCCATTCCCGCCCGCTCACTGCATATACGTAGGGCGTGATTCCCAGAAGTTTCTGAAGCTGACTCCAATATTTATCTCCACTCGCCTTATTGCGCGGATCGGTGATGGAATCGCCGAAATATGCCACGGTCTTGCCCTGCCAGGGATGCGCGAGTGGCTGGGCTGTCGACGTAAAGATGGCTAAGAGCGATGCCGCGATGGCTACGAGGTATCTTTTCATCTGAAAATTTCTATGGATATGTCAGCGGGCGACTCCCGTCCAGGAGCCGCCCGGCATATCAGTTTGAGGTTGAACCGTATTACTTGCGGATGAACTTCTTGCCGTTCTGGATGAGAAGACCCTTGGCGTCAGCGTTTACGCGGATGCCCTGAGCGTTGTAGATGGGAGCGTTCTCGTCGAGAGCAGCCTCGATAGCGGATACAGAACCTGTATATTCGCCGGTGATCACAATTACCTTCTCATCTTCGGTGTCTTTGTATACACCCTTTACAGCCACGTTGGGAGCAGCGCCGGCGGGATCGCTTTCAACGAATACGAAACCGCAAGTGTTCATCTTCGAACCGGTAGCGAGCACGAGATAGTTCTCAGCCTCAGCGTAAACGGGGAATACGAGTGCACCTGTACCGTTGCCTGCAGTAGCAGCTTCAGCATCCTGAGTTGCGATGCGGATAGGCCAGCCGATAGCGTCTGTGCCGAAAGTGTACTTGTCGATGTCAGCAGCCTCACGGTTTACATAGCCGTCAGCATCTGCGGGAAGAGTGTAGACGATCTCTTTGATGTTGGGATAGTCACCGCTCTGGATGTCCATACCGAGTGTGTAAGCGAGAGCTGTGGGGTCAGCACCCTGAAGACCTTCGAACACATAGAAAGGCTTGTTGGAAGAGATCTTGCTGGGCACGATCAGCCAGCCGTCTTTCTTAACGTTGAACTGATACATACAGCCGCTCTGAGGGCCGTTGAGGTCACCCTTACCGTTGTTAGTACCGCCGATACCGTCGCCGAGAGCAACTTCAGTGCCGTTTACGACGAGAGTCTTGATGCCGTTGAAGGCTGCGTTCTGCTTTGAGATGGCATCACCATTGGGATACACCATTGTTACGCTGGCAGTCTCTGCAAGAACTGTGCCTGATGCGAGGTTCTTGGTCTCCTTGCCATCGTCGTTCACACCGGGAGTTGCCACTACGTTGAGCAGGTTGTCAGCGTCCATCAAACCTACTTCCACCTGAGCGGAAGCTGCGGCTGCAACTGTGAGGGCAGCCATACCGAGTAAAATTTTCTTCATTCTGAAAAAATAATTTGATTGATTAAAAAAGTTATTTGGGAGTGGAGAGTCCGGATCATGCCGGACCCTCCATTATTTATTCAATTTACTGGCGTTTGCCGTTAAACACATACAGGTAAGTGTTCGACGCTCTGCCTTCCTTTACAGTGATCTTGAATGTCATAAAGGCGCTCATGTCGCTCTTCTTTATATCACCGATAAAGATATTTCCTAAAGAATTGCTGGCTTCAGGGTTCGAGAACTGATAGCCCTGGCCGCCGGGAGTGATGTTGGCAGGCGCAGACCGATCGAGTTTCATGTCATCGCATTTCACACTTATATTAGCCACGTAATTATACTCCGAAGGGGTGATTTCCAGAGTTCCGGCACCGGTCACCACAACGCCGGTTTTCACATCTGTCCTTGTCCACTCTCCGTTGTAAATACCCTTAGCTTCTTCCTGCGGCTGAACCACAGGCCCATGGTCGGGTATCTCGGCATTGTCGCGGCATGCCGGCAGGCAGCACACCATGACAAGCGCCATAAACAGGGTCTTTATTATATTTTTCATTTTTCTATACAGTTATGGTTATTAATAGCCGGGGTTCTGATCTTCAGAAGTCATGGCTGTGTTATTGCTTATCTCATCGAGAGGAATCGGGCGATACCACTTCACCTCACCCTTGGCATTCGACATCTGGGAGATGGTGTAGATGCTGCGGGAGAAAGAAAGATTATATCTCACGAGCTGACGGGTGCGGCGGAGGTCATACCAGCGGGTGCGCTCGGCATACATTTCGCGTGCATACTCGTCGAGGATGCAGTCGATCTTGGTGATCTGTCCGAGAGATACCGGGATGTCATACTCAACCATTGCGGGGTATGCGGCAAACGAGGAGATGGGAGCGGCACCGGCACGGTGGCGCACGGCGTTGATCTTCTCGAGAGACTTGGCATCGTCGCCGGCCATCATGTAGGCCTCGGCTGCAACGAGATACATCTCGCTCACGTGGAAGGCCACTACATTGCGATAGTCGTTATTGCCGGTAGACTGGATCGACTGCGGGTCGTCGAATTTCTTCACGTCCATGCCATTGAAGCCGTTGCTGACAAATTCAACGTAAGGAGTGACCTCCCTCTTATAACTGCCATCAGGCTGGAAGTAGAACAGAATCACATTGTCAGCATCGAGGATGCAAGCAAACGGCTTATTACATCCGTATGTATTTTGCTCGAACTGCTTGGTCTGAGACTTGTGGGCATCAAGCCATGCTATCACTTCAGCCTCTGTGGTGTACCAGGGGAAGAACTTAGCAGCGATAGGCAACTTGGCCTGCCCGGCTGCATCCACATTGTAGTAAGCATAATATCCCTGAGTGCCCCACTCAGCAACCCCGTCTGTGATGGGAGAGTTATACATAAGGCTCATGAAAGTGCCGTCAAAGCGTGAGTCACCCTCTGTGAAGAGCCTGATAGCCTTGGCATTATACATGTTGCGGCCGCCGCTGTTGTCGCCTTTCTGTCCGGACTGGTTGATGTTGCCGAAGAAAGCGCAGTAATTGTTCTGGAGGCTGTGGCCACCGGTGTTCACGTCGCCGGGATATCCGTCGCGACGATACTGGTTTGACCAGATCACCTCATCGTTGCCCTCGTTGAACGGCGACCATTTGTCTTCAAAACTCATGGTGAGCTGCGTTCCGTTGATAGCCTTCTCTGCCCACTGGGCAGCAAGCTCGAAGTAATTTTTGCCTACAATGGAGTAAGTACCCGCTGCAGCATCAGTGAGAGTAGTCTCAAGATCCCATCCTGCCGCGAGGCAGATGCGGGCGCAAAGGGCTGCCACAGCCTGCTTGCTCACCTCTCCGAAACGGTTTGTGGCCGGAAGCGTGGAGTTGTTGTAGAGATCTGTCAGGTCTTCCACAAGAGCTGCATAGAGCTGATCGAGCGGCATCTTGGGATAGTCGCGGTTTGAGTCCTCAACGTAGTGAGTCACGTAAGGCACCGCGCCGAACTGCTGGGTCTGGTAATAGTAGCAGTAATCTCTGATGAAGCGTCCCTGATAGGCGTTATCCGTACCCTCACCGCTGAACTGTATCAGCGCATTTGCCAGATTGATTGAGTTGCAGTTGTTCTTATAGAAATTGGTGACTGTACTGTTGTCGCTGATGATTGAGAATTGCGAGAAATCACCATCGTTTGTTCCACGGGGCGACGTAAAGAGGTCTGCCGCCAGATCCTGCATGTCGATGTTGAGCATGTTGCTGCGCAGCGACTCATAGACAGCCGCACGCAAGGCATCGGGATGCTCAGACAGATATTTGTTGCCGTCTACGTTCGCGCTCGACTTGTTGTCTTTCTCAAGGAAGTCGCTGCAACTTGCGAAAGGAAGCGCCAACAGCCCGACGAGAGCAATATATTTATTGATTTTCATATTTTTAGATTCTGAAGAAGTTAGAACTTGATGCTTGCACCGATCTGATAGTTGATAGTGCTCGGGCCGTCGTTCTTGCCGGCGGCTCCTGCCCATTCAGGATCGAAGCCCATATATTTTGTGAAGACAAACGGGTTGGTGATGTTCACATAGATGCGGGCATCCTTGCATCCGATGTGCTTCAGCACGTCCTTGTGGAATGTATAGCCCAATGAAATATTTTTCACCTTCACGTATGAAGCATCCACCACCTGCTTAGCCTGGCTCCATGCGCCCGAGGGACTCGCTGTGCTGCCGGCGCCATTGCCGTCGCCGCCGTGGAAATGAGGCCATGTTCCGTAGTGAGTCTCTGTCTGATATACAGGATTGATATATGTACCGTCTTCCCTCATGCCGTCGCAGTTGATAAGAGTTCCGGCAGGGAGATAATAGTCAACCATGATCTTTTCCCAACCACGGTCGCCGATCTTGAAGAGGTCACCGGCCATGAAGGGCGAGAATGTCTTGCCTCCCTGCTTGCAGTAGATCGAGAATGAGAAGTCGAGCATACCTCCCTTCTTGGGAAGTTTGTAAGACAGGTTGGAAGTGAAGCTTCCGGTCCATTTCGGTTCGCTGCTCATCAGCACACGGTCATCAGTATTGATCTGGCCGTCGCCGTCAAGATCCCTTACAATCGGGCAGCCCTCATAGAGGTTGTAGCAGGCATTATAGTAATCGCAAACGCGAACTGTAGAGCCGGGAACGAAACCATGGTCTTTTGCAACCTGATGGTCAGGAACAATCATATTCTTGTCAGAAACGATGCCGTCCCACTCATAAGTATAGATGTTGTTCACGGGATATCCTACGAAAAGGCCGCCTGTGGCGCCGCTGGTGTTCACCTCATCCGAGACGCCGTTGATCTGCTTCACCTTGTTGCTGTTGTGTGCGAATGTGAAGGTGGTCTGCCAGTTCCAGTCGCGTGTCTCTATATTGATTGTGTTAAGGCTGATTTCTATACCGGTGTTGCGAACCTTACCGATATTTGTCATCATCTTGCCGCCGCCGGCTTCGAGAGGCAGACCCACCTCATAGAGCAGCTCGCGGGAATTCTTCAGATACCAGTCGATCGTACCGGTGATGCGGTTGCGGAGGAAACCGAAATCCACACCCACGTTAAACTCGCGTGAAGTTTCCCAAGTAAGATTCTTGTCTACAATGCCGCTGGCAGCATAGCCGTAAGCGTAGGGGTATCCGTAGAAGGGATAATATTTCGGGCTGGTGAGACCCACCATTGTCTGATAAGCCTTCACACCTGTATTGTTACCGGTGATACCGTAGCTGAGACGCAATTTGAGGTTGCTCAGAGTGTTGCGGTATCTCTCCATGAAGTCTTCCTCAGTGAGCACCCATGCAAGAGCCACAGAGGGGAACGATTTCCACTCGTGTCCGGTAGCCAGTTTCGAGCTGCCGTCCCAGCGCATGGTAGCAGTGATAAGATAGCGGTTCTTGTAGCCGTAGTTAGCACGGAGGGCGTAAGACATCATCGTGGTCTTGGAGTAGCTTGACGAAGAATCTTTATTGTTAGTTTCGCCCGAGCCCATGTTCCACCAGTCGGTGTTTTCAAGAACACTGGTAGCCACCCATTTATAGTTTTCAGTCACACCTTTCTCGGCAGAGATAAGACCCATGGCATTGAGGCTGTGGTCTTCGCCGAAAGTACGGGTATAGTTGATCAAGTTGTCCCAGATCCAGCCGATGGAGGTCTGATTGGTCACGGTTGCCGTAGCTGTGTCAAGATTATCTCCCTTCCATGTCTTGCCGGGAGTGAAGGGATTCTCATAACCGTTGAATACGCCGTCACGATAAGAAGAATATGAGGGAGCGAAAGTAGACTTGATGCTAAGGCCTTTCAGCAGATCAAGTTTCAGGTAAGCGTTACCGAGCAGGCGGTAGGTCATGCGGCTGTGATATGAATTCTTGCGCAGGGCCAGAGGGCTGACAGCATCGGAGAACTGATAGTCGTCTGTGCCTAACGATACCTTGTTACCGGGATAAAGGATTATGTCACCCTCATCGTTGTAAGGACGCATGAAGGGGTTCATATACCACGCTTTGTTCACCGCATTGTCGTCGGCATAGCCGTTGTCGATCACTGCACCGTTCACATTGAAGCCGGCGCTGATCACTTTGTTGATGCGCACGTCGAGAGAGCCCTTGAAGCTGAAGGTGGTAGACTTATCACCCTGATATACACCTTTCTCGTTGTTGATGCCGACACCGAAGTTATAAGTGGTGTTCTTCGAGCCGCCATTTACCGATACATAATGGTTCTGCTGGATTCCATCCTGAAGCACGAGGTCGCGCCAGTTATACAGCTCTCCGCTGGCAAGCATTTCCTGAAGCAGGAAGGGAGAGGAGGGATCATTGGAACTTTGCTTGAGGAGCGCCCAGTCAAGACCGCCGGTGCCTTTGCGGAAGTATCCGAAAACGTTCTGAGCAGAATACATCGGTTCGATTGTTGCCAACTCGGTCAGAGCCTGTGAACTCATCATCAGACGATAGTTGTAGAATTCCTGACCGCTCATGAAGTTGGGGAGGTGAGCCACCTTGGAGACGCCGAAATAGCCGTCGTAGCTGATAGAAGGCGCCTGCTCAAGTTTCACGCCGAGAGCACCCTTTGTGGTGACGAGCACAACGCCCGCAGTAGCGCGCGAACCATAGATAGCGGTAGAAGATGCATCCTTCAGCACGTCGATACGCTCGATGTCGCGGGGATTGAGGAAGTCGATATCGCTGGTGATGACACCATCCACCACGTAGACAGGCTTCGTGCTGGAGTTGATTGACGACTTACCGCGAATCTCCACTTCCAGACCGCCGTTAGTACGTCCGGTAGACTTTGTGATATTAACGCCGGGCACTGTACCCTGAAGGTTCTCGAGCACCGAAGCGGCACCCTTCGCGTTCAGCTTGTCGGTGCCTACGGTCGATACGGAACCGGTCACGTCGTTTTTCTTCATTGTGCCGTAGCCCACCACCACGAGGTCGTCGAGCGTCTGGGTGTCTTCCTGAAGAACGACATTGATGTTAAACTGTCCGTTGATAGGAATCTGCTGAGTGGTGTAGCCGATGTAAGACACCTCCAGCGTTCCCATAGCGGGCGCGTTCGGAATTGAATAATTTCCGTCGAAGTCGGTGGCAGCGCCGAGTTTTGTGCCCTGCACCCTCACGGAGGCACCGATCAGGGGTTCACCTGCTTCGTCCGTAACCTGTCCTGACAGGTTTACGGTCTGAGCCAAGACAGGAAACGCCATGCAAACGGCGATCAGAGTCAGGAACATCTTCCTCAGAAAAGAGAAAGCTCCCGATGCCTGTCGGCTGGATGTTAGTTTAGTTTTGGTCATAATATGTATTTATGATGTTTGTAGTGATCACATCTGTCTGCGCGCATCAGAGGAGCCGGAAGCACCCTCTTCAGCGCCCAATTTAAGGTTTAGCACACAAAATTATGATTTTTTTACAAAACCGCCAAATATTTTGGGGATTTTTTTAAAAATTTTAATCCCCGGGAGTCCCGATGCGACCTACCGAAAAGTTAATAATGTAGAAAAAAGCCGCCCCATGCTTGCACATCACGGGATTTTTAGCTAAATTTGCACCTTATATATATCATACGGCATATATATTATAAAAAATAGACTAATAACAATAAACCTATACCTCATGAAAAAAAATCTACTCTTGGCGGGAGCGCTCCTGCTCGGCACCTCACTTTTCGCACAGGATCAGGCACCCGCCTTCCCGGGAGCAGAGGGCCACGGACGTTTCACCACCGGCGGACGCGGAGGCAAGATAATCCACGTCACCAACCTCAACGACAGCGGCGAGGGCTCGCTGCGCTGGGCGCTCAACCAGTCGGGGCCGAAAACCATCGTCTTTGACGTGGGCGGCTACATCGACCTCAAGAGCCAGCTCGACGTGACCTCGAACACCACCATCGCCGGACAGACTGCCCCCGGCGACGGAATCACCCTGCGCTACTACACCCTCTACTTCGGAAAATGCGACAACGTGATAGTGCGCTTCATACGCAGCCGACGCTCGCAGGTGAAAGACGTGAACGACGGCGCCGACGCCACTTGGGGACGCCGCCGCGACAATATCATACTCGACCATTGCTCCTTCTCATGGAGCATCGACGAGGTGGCCTCTTTCTATGACAACTGCAAGTTCACCATGCAATGGTGCACCATAGCCGAGGGCCTCGCCAATCCCGGCCACTCGAAAGGCGCACACAGCTACGGCGGAATATGGGGAGGAAAGGAAGCATCTTTCCATCACAATTATATCTCACACATACAGAACCGCGCCCCCAGATTCAACGGTGCCCGATATGAATGGGACGGATGGAACAGACTCCGGTTTGAAAACACCGTGGATGCGGAGCGTGTGGACTTCCGCAACAATGTGATCTACAACTGGGGCAACGGCAACGGATGCTACGGCGGCCCCGGCGGCGGCTATATTAATATGGTGAACAACTACTATAAGGCCGGCCCCGGAACGAAAAACAAGACCACAGTGACGGAAGTGTCGGTGGGCAGCTCGGGCAACTCCACCAACGAGGCCCTGCGCGGCCTCTGCTCACGCTATTTCATAGAAGGCAACTACGTGACGGCGGCTGCCACTCCCGAAAACTACGACTGGAAGGGTGTGAAATATGACAGCGGCCTCAAGACAGTAGACGGCGACAGGTATATGCCCGACCCGAAACACAAATTCGGTGAAAACATAGAGTACACTGTAATCGACGGTAAGGACTACGTGAAGGTGAAGCTCGACGAGCCCATAGATGCCGGAATCGTCACCACCCAGAGCGCCGAGACCGCCTTTGAGAAACTTCTCGCCTACGCCGGAGCCTCGCTCTACCGCGACGCCACCGACGCCCGGTATATGGAGGAGGCACGCACCGGAACGGTGACCTACTATGGAAAGGAGCCCTACGTTGACAAGAACGGAAAGGTATATCCTACATCCAACACAGCCGGCATCCTCGACTTCATCAATGATCCCACAAAGGAGGAAAATCCCAATACGGCAAGCTACCCCGTGCTCAGGCATGTGGAGCGCCCCGAGACGTATGACACCGACCGCGACGGAATGGCCGACGAGTGGGAACTTGCCAACGGCCTCAATCCCAACGACCCCGACGACGCCAACGAATACACTATCGACACGAAAGGCTACTACACCAACGTGGAGGTATATATCAACCAGCTTGTTGAAGACATCATGAAAGCCGGAAACGCCGACGCGATTGATGCGGTTGACGAATACTATCCCGAATGCTCAAGATTTGCAGGTGTAACTACTATTGGCGGCGAAAGCAGCGTGGTGGCAGTGGAATACTACGACCTGCGCGGAGTAAGACTTCCGGCTCCCGGCGAAGGCATCTCAATACGCCGAATCGTGATGAGCGACGGCTCCGTACAGACCGATAAAGTGATAAAGAAATGAAAATGAAGAATATATTTGCAGCAGCCGCTCTCGCGGCTGCTCTCACATTCCCTTGTGTGGCCCAGGACACCCCGCAACTCCCCTCTTTCCCGGGAGCCGAGGGCTTCGGAGCCATCACAACGGGAGGACGCGGAGGCGATGTCTACCACGTCACCAACCTTGAAGACTCAGGCGAGGGCTCGTTCAGATGGGCCTGCGGAAAGTCGGGGCCACGCACCATAGTTTTTGACGTGAGCGGCACCATACATCTTAAATCACAACTGAAACTGAACAGGGGCGACGTGACCATAGCCGGCCAGACGGCTCCGGGCGACGGCATCTGCGTGGCAGACTATCCTTTCGTGATCAGCGCGCCAAACGTCATCATCCGATTCATGCGTTTCCGCCTCGGCAACGAAGCCCTCAAGACGAACCCCAACGCTCATGAGGGCGACGGACTCGGCGGCATGGACGGCCTGAAAGTGATGATCGACCATTGCTCAGTGAGCTGGAGCATCGACGAGTGCCTCTCGGTCTACGGCTCGAAAAACATCACCGTGCAGTGGTGCATGATCACACAGAGCCTCGTAAACTCCGGACACAGCAAGGGAACCCACGGCTATGGCGGCAACTGGGGCGGTGCCGGAGCAAGCTATCACCACAACCTGCTGGCCCACCACGGCTCGCGCACACCGCGCCTCGGCCCGCGCCCCGGCACCCAGCTTGACGAGCGCATGGATCTCCGCAACAACGTGATCTACAACTATGCAGGCGAAGGATGCTACGGAGGCGAGGCCATGACCGTGAACATAGTCAATAATTATTACAAGCCGGGCCCGGCCACCGACGCCATCGGCTCTGCAAAGCAGAAACGAATGGCAAAACCCGGCATCCGCACTTTCGACTATTGCATAAAGGCCGACAACCTCAAGACCACCGCACAGAACTATAATAAGGTGAAAGGTACGAGCCTTACCACTTGCAAACTCACCGTAGACCCCTCCGACAAGGGATATCTGACGTTTGAAGGCGACCCCGAAAAGTATGAGATAGACGTGGAGAAACTCTGCATCACGGTCGATGGCCAGAAAGTGAAAGTCTCAACCAACGACTGGGGCAAGACCCTGCACAAGTGGGGATCGTACTACATCGAAGGAAATGTCAATTCCAAACATGCCGATGTCTCGGCCGACAACTGGACCTTAGGTCTTTTCAATCAGATAGACAAGGGTCAGAAAGTGGATTATCACAATGCTACGGAAGATGACCTCAGGGCATTCGCCCCGATGGAGTTCGCCGCCGTCACCACCCACACTGCCGATATGGCCTACGAGAGGGTGCTTGACTATGCCGGAGCATCTCTGAGCCGCGATGAATACGACCGCATGATGATTGCCGACACCCGCGAGGGGAAGGCTTCCTGCATTGTGAAGGGTATCGGTAAAGGCTTTATCAACAGTCAGGACGATATAGTATATGCCGATGGAATCACCGGATTCCCGCAACTCGCGTCGGCAGAGGCTCCGCTTGACTCTGACGGCGACGGAATGCCCGACGAATGGGAGACGGCCAACGGCATGAATCCCAATGATCCGGCTGATGGGCCGGCTATCGCCGAAAACGGCTACACAAACCTTGAGAACTATCTCAATTCTCTCGTAGCCCACATCATGGAGGGCGGCAACGCCGGCGGCACGCTACTTGCCGGACATGAAGAGTTCGGAGCCGGAGTGACCACTGTTTCAGACGGCGCTTCAGGCAATGATGGAAAATCCTACGACCTCAACGGCCTCCCGGCCTCGGAAAGCACACGCGGCATAATCGTGGTGAACGGGAAAAAGATTCTCAAATAATAAAAGATACTTACATAAAAAAAAGAGGGCGTCGCCCTCTTTTTTTTATTTCATCATATCCTCGGCGGATAAGATCCGGAGAAAGTGTCGCCCTGCAGCGGATCGCCCGTCTTCAGCCCCTTCGAGAGCCAGTTCACGCGCCATTCGCTGCGCCCGTGGTTGAACGATTCGGGCATCTCGCGGCCGTAGGCTTTCTTCTGAAGATAGTCGTCGCCGATCTTCGACGCGGCGTTGATGGCGTTCTCCACGTCGCCCGGCTCAATGGAGCCGAACATCTGATTGTCGACATGCCCCCAGACTCCGGCATAATAATCGGCCTGCAGTTCAAGACGCACACTTATCTTGTTGGCTTCCGATTCCGACATGCGCGACATGGCCGCGTGGGCCTGGTCGAGTGTGCCTAAAAGATGCTGCACATGATGGCCCACCTCGTGGGCTATGACGTAGGCATAGCAGAAATCGCCCGACGCCCCTATCTGGCTCTGCATCGACTTGAAGAAGTCGAGGTCGATATATACTGTCTCGTCGGCCGAGCAATAGAAGGGGCCTGTCTGGGCAGTGCCCTGGCCGCAACCGGTCTGGACAGCGCCGCTATAGACCACCATCTGAGGCGCGCGATATTCACCCCATCCCTGCTCGCGGAAAATTTTGGTCCAGACGTCTTCGGTGCCGGCGAGAACTTTCGACGACAGGTCGTAGAGCCGCTGATCCTCGGCGTCGAGTTCCACAGCGGCATGAGCATGCTGCTGCTGAAGCCCTCCGTTCTGCACGTTGTCGAAAACCGTGCGGGCCACATCGCTCATATCTCCTCCGGAGAGGAGCGTGATTACCGCCGCAATGATGATACCTACTATGCCGCCGCCGATGCCGATGGCTTTGCCCGACACACCGCGTCGGTCCTGAATGTTGCCGCTCGTGCGGCGTCCGTCAAGTCTCACCTTGTAAAATAGAATTATAGGGTTAATGAATCATGAAGTCGGAGTTTATTACAATGTCTCTAAACAAAAAACAACACTCCGACGCATAAAGTTTTAAACCTTTCCACCCGATAAGGTGTTTGAATGTCAAACATCATTCAAAAAAACTTTATAAAGACTATGGAACTTAAAGGAAGCAAGACTGAAGAATGCCTGAGAAAGGCTTTTGCCGGCGAATCGCAGGCCGCTGTGAAATATTCATTCTACGCCAAGAAAGCCAAGAAAGACGGCTATCAGCAGATCGGCGCCATTTTCGAGGAGACCTCGAACAACGAGCATGCCCATGCCAAGATCTGGTTCAAGCTCCTCCACGACAATGACGTGCCCGCAACTCCGGTCAACCTCGTGGATGCGGCCGCAGGCGAGGAATACGAATATGAGGACATGTATAAGGAATTCGCAGCCATCGCCAAGGAGGAGGGTTTCACCGCCATAGCACGCAAGTTTGAGATGGTGGGCGAGATCGAGCGCACTCACATGGATCGCTACCGCAAGCTGCTTGCCAACATCGAGGACGGCATCGTCTTCTCGCGCGACGAAGACAAGATGTGGATGTGTCGTGAATGCGGCCATATTCACATCGGCCAGAAAGCACCCGACAAGTGCCCCGTCTGCAGCCATCCGCAGGCTTATTTTGAACTCAAGCCGTCTAACTACTGATCTCAGGCACCAATCTCATCAGCCTTAGTCTGAAAATATAATAAGATGCAGGGCGCACGATTTTTTCGTGCGCCCTTTGCGTGTTCTATTTTCCGTATGCCATGACCGCATCGCGCAGCCTGCAGAGAATCTCCTCAATCACCCGGCGCGGCGCGGCCACGTTGAGCCGCATCAGGCCGCTCCCCTCCTTGCCGAACATGGCGCCGTCGTTGAGCGCTATGCGGGCATGATTCACGAACAGATCTACCAGACGATGATGCGACAGGCCGAGTCCGCGGCAGTCAAGCCATACAAGATATGAGGCGTCGGGCCTCAATGCCCTGACCCCGGGAATATTCTTCCTGCAATATTCCTCCACGAAACGAATATTCCCCTCCACGTAGGAAAGCATCTCCTTCCGCCATTCCCCGCCGTGACGGTAGGCAGCGATAGCGGCTATGTGCGAGAATATAGGTGCGTCGCCGAATTCATTGGCTGTGAGCCAGCCATAAAACTTTTTCCTGATCTCCTCGTCGGGCACCACTGAGAAGGAGCTGACGATGCCGGGGATATTGAAGGTCTTCGACGGAGCGCAGAAAGTGATGCTGTTGGCGGCCGCGTCGTCGCTCACCGTAGCGAAGGGCACATGCCGGTTGCCCCAGAGAGCCATGTCGGCATGAATTTCGTCAGAAACCACGAGCAGGCACTTACGCCGGCATATATCGGCAAGACGCCTGAGTTCATCGGCGCTCCACATCCGGCCTCCCGGATTATGTGGATTCGACAGCAGAAGCACTCCCCCTTTGGTGTCGAGACGCTCAAGTGCCTCGTAATCCATGTAATAGCGATGATCCGCATCCTCAATCAGCGGCACACACACCACATTCCGGCCGTTCTCTTCAGGCACGATACGGAACGGATGATAGACCGGCGGCATGATGACCACATCATCGCCCGGCTTGGTGAAGACATTGATCACCATGCCGATACCTTTTACAATCCCGGGGATATAGCTAATCCACTCAGGCCTGATCTCCCATCCATGCAGCTGACGCTGCCAGTCGATGATGGCAGGGCGATAGTCGGCCGGCTCAGCCGTGTATCCCAATATCGGATGCTCCAGTCTGCGCCTGAGGGCATCCATTATGAACGGAGGAGTAGCGAAATCCATATCCGCCACCCACGCCGCAATCAGGTCAGGGCGTCCGAAACGCTCTTCAAGAAGATCGGTCTTTATCGCGCCGCTTCCACGTCGCTCGATTATCTCATCAAAATTATATTTCATACTCTTCAGTTTTTTCAATTATTTGAAAGTGCCTGCACAATATCGTCGTAAAGATCATCAGGATCTTCAAGGCCTACGGAGAGGCGTATGGTGGTGGGATATATGTCCATTTCCTCTCTTTGCCCCGGAGTCAATGGCCCGAAGATTGTGCTTGCAGGGTGAATGGCAAGCGTGCGGTTGTCGAAGAGATTTGTGGCCCGGTGGATCAGTTTCAATCCATTGATGAAGCGCTTGCATGCTTCTTCGCTCTCAAGATCGAATGCCAGCATGGCTCCCGCCTTCTCACCAAACTGCTTTCGGAAAAGATCATGTTGAGGATGACTTTTGAGCCCGGGATATCTCACTTTCACTATCCCCGGAGTCTTTTCAAGTTTCTCAGCCAATTTCTGAGCCGAAGAGGCCTGACGATCATAGCGCACTTGCATTGTCTCCAATCCGAGAGTCTGCATGTAGGCTGCATGAGGGGTCATATAGCCGCCGAAATTAAAGACGCAGTCTTTCTTTATGAATAGGGATATTTCCGGGAAATTACCATAGTCGATTATGACGCCGCCAAGACTTGTGGCGCCTCCCGAGACATACTTTGTGGTGGATACCACCTGAAAATCGAGGCCCAGCGTTTTAGCGTCAAACTGAGTGAACGGAATCATTGTGGTGTCGGCAATAAGCGGGAAGCCATTCTTACGGGCTATTTCAGACAGAGCCCTGATATCAGCAACCTCGGTTTGCGGATTTGTCTCTATCTCAAGAAATATGCAGCAAGTGTTATCATCTACAAGCGCATTGACAGCAGCGGGATCGGTAAGGTCAGTAAGCCGGGCCTCCACTCCGAAGCGGGCGAGTGTCTTTATCAGCAAGAGATATGTATTGCCGAAAAGATGCTTTGAAGAAATGATGTTTTTTCCGGCAGCCGCCACGCTCATCAGCATTGCGCTTATGGCTGCCATTCCCGATGTGAACGCGCTCACTTCCTTTGCTCCCGTGAGATTGGCGATTCTTTCTTCGAAATGGGTCACCGTAGGATTGAGCACTCGGGAATAGTCCGGTGCATTCGTGCGTCCGCAAAAGGCATCGGCCATGGCATCAGCATCGTCAAACTCATACGCAAGAGTGTGATATACAGGCATCTGGAGAGCATCATACGCATCCCTGCGCTGATAAGGCGTATGTATTGCCTTTGTAGCATCTTTCATCTTTTTCCCTTTTTAAGATTTTTCGGCTACAAAATTAGCATTTTATGCTGAAATAAACAATAATGAATTTTTTTTGCATATTAAATGATTTTTGTTTACCTTTGCAACGTATTAATTAAATTTAACAAATATGAAAAAGTATTTAGCAGAAATGATCGGTACATTCGTGCTGACATTGATGGGCTGCGGATCAGCAGTCTTCGCCGGCATCGGACTGGGAACAACAGGTTACGGCGTATCCACACTCGGAATCGCTTTCGCTTTCGGTCTTGCAGTAGTAGCGATGGCCTACACCATCGGTGGAATCTCCGGTTGCCACATCAATCCGGCCATCACCCTCGGCGTGTGGGCCAACGGCAGAATGTCTGGCAAAGATGCCTGCAACTACATGATTTTCCAGGTGATCGGTGCCATCATCGCTTCTGCGGTGATATATTTCCTTGTCAACACCGGCAATGAGGCCGGCCTTTCCGCCGTCTTCAACGATACCACTACAACCGGCGCGAACTCCTACCTCCCCGGCAATGTGGTTCCGGCATTCGTGGCTGAGTTCATCTTCACATTCATCTTCGTGCTCGTAGTGCTCGGCACCACAGACTCGAAGAAAGGCGCCGGCAACTTCGCAGGTCTTGCCATCGGCCTCGCCCTCGTGCTCGTGCACATCGTCTGCATTCCTATCACAGGCACTTCTGTTAACCCCGCTCGCTCCATCGGCCCGGCTATCTTCGCCTGCATCGAAGGAAACTGCACCCCCATCTCGCAGATCTGGCTCTTCATCGTGGCCCCGATGCTCGGTGCCCTCCTCAGCTCAGCTGTGTGGAAAGCTATCGCTTCTGACAAGAACTGATCTGAAAATTAAATAATGAATATTTTCGGGCTTACACCCTCGGCAACGTGCTGAAGGCGTAAGCCCGTAACTCTGATAAACATGAAAGAAAAACTGAATGCCGGCACCATCTGCGTGCAAGGCGGCTGGAAACCTGAAAACGGCGAGCCCCGCGTGCTCCCCATAATACAGAGCACCACCTTCAAATACTCCTCATCAGAACAGATGGCTCGCCTCTTCGACCTTGAGGAGAGCGGATATTTCTATACCCGCCTTGCCAACCCCACCAACGACGCCGTTGCGGCCAAGATTGCCGAACTCGAGGGTGGCGTAGCCGCTATCCTTACATCGTCCGGACAGGCGGCTAACTTCTATGCGGTGTTCAACCTATGCTCAGCCGGCGACCACTTCGTGTGCTCATCTGCCATCTACGGAGGCACTTTCAATCTATTCGCCGTGACTATGAAGAAGATGGGTATTGAGTGCACGTTTATCTCTCCCGACTCCACCGAAGACGAGATAGCGGCGGCCTTCCGCCCCAATACCAAGCTCATCTTCGGAGAGACCATCTCAAACCCGAGCAATGACATCCTCGATATCGAGAAATTTGCAAAAGTTGCTCATGAGAATGGAGTGCCACTGATCGTAGACAATACTTTCGCCACTCCTATCAACTGCCGTCCCTTCGAATGGGGAGCCGACATCGTGACCCACTCCACCACCAAATATATGGACGGACACGCCACAAGCGTGGGAGGCGTCATCGTAGACAGCGGCAACTTCGACTGGGAAGCACACGCCGAGAAATTCCCCGGTCTGACCACTCCGGATGAATCATATCACGGCCTCACCTACACCAAGGCCTTCGGAAAGAACGCCTTCATCACAAAGGCCACCGCACAGCTGATGCGCGACCTCGGTTCCATACCCTCGCCCCACAATTCATTCCTTCTCAATCTCGGCCTCGAGACTCTTCACCTGCGCATGCCGCGTCACTGCGAAAATGCCCTGAAGGTGGCCCGGTGGCTGGAGAAGCATCCTAAAGTGGGATGGGTGAACTACGCCGGTCTCGAAGGGAATAAATACTATGATCTTGCCAGAAAGCAGATGCCCAACGGCACTTGCGGCGTAATCTCGTTCGGACTCAAGGGCTCACGCGAAGACGCGATTGAATTCATGGACAAACTGAAATTCATAGCCATAGTGACCCACGTGGCCGATGCCCGCACATGCGTGCTCCACCCAGCCAGCCACACCCACCGCCAGCTCACCGACGAACAGCTGCGCGAAGCCGGCGTTCCCGCCGACCTCGTCCGCCTATCGGTAGGCATTGAAGATGTGGAAGACATAATAGCCGACCTCGACCAGGCCCTATGCTGATCCTTATTGCAGAATCCAAGACAATGCTCGGGCAGGAGCAACCCGTCAGCCGGGAGTGTTACGAAGCCAACACCCCGGCAGGCGAGGCTTTTGCCGACGAGACCATGTCGCGCATAAGCGGCATGGATGTGGCAGACATAGCCGCAGCAATCAAGATAAGCCCGGCCATGGCCGCCAGAGTAGTGCGCATGGCATACGAATTCCCCGACAAGCAGATCGGTCTTCGCGCCATCGATGCCTTTACGGGCGTGGTATTCAAGAATTTCGATTTTCCATCACTCTCTCCCGCGGAAAAGCAACGGACGGCCGCCAACGTCCGTATCATCTCATCGCTCTACGGCTGGCTACGCCCTGAAGACATCATCAAACCCTACCGCTTCGACTTCACCACGCCCCTCGCTCCTGACGACAAGACGTTTGCTGCATGGTGGAAAAAAGACGTCACCATTCAGCTCGTAAGGCATCTGAAAGCCACCGGCGAGAAAGATATCCTCAACCTCCTCCCGGCCGATGCCGCAAAATGCATAGACTGGAAACTCGTAAAGAACTTCGCCAAAGTCTGGAAAGTGGACTTCAAGGAGCAGGACGGAGCCGCCGTCCGCACCCCACACGCCGGCAAACTGAAGGCTCTCCGCGGCCACCTGCTGCGCCAAATCATCACACGAGACATCACCTCTCCCGGCTCGCTCATGACCTTAGACACCGACACCCTGCTCCCCCTCGGCACCCCCGACTACCCCGATCATATTGCCTTCACCGTCTAAAAGACATTTTCTTCGGACTGCGTCCTCAGTAATGTGTTGAGGATGCAGTCCGAAAAATCTCTATAAAATTCCAACCATGAAACCCCAAAGCCTCACTCCGTCCTATTACCGCGCCCACCGCCCTCACAACTGCCGACGTGCGAAATTCCATAACTACAAGGCACCCGGCAAGTACATGATCACTATAACTAAGGAGGCATCTATCCCGGACTTTTCACATATATGCGGAGATATTCGCTCAATTGAAAATCCGCCATCAGTAACATTGACAAGAAATGGAGAAATTATAGATTTGAATATTACTAAAATAAGCCAATATCCCGAATTTGAGATCCCCGCCTATGTTATCATGCCGGATCACGTTCATCTACTGTGGCATGTCAAGAAATGGCTTCCACGAGATTTAGGGCATTATGTAGCATATCTGAAAGCACAATGCACAGCCGTTTGGCGCCGGGAAAATACCCATATCCCGAACATTACAAATCACTCCCTTTTTACTCCAAAATTCAACGACAAAATCTCCTTCTCTGATGAAATGACCCAAAGATTCTGCAACTATATCGCCGACAATCCGCGCAAAAGACTCACAGTCATCACTCATCCGGAATTATTCAACCGAGCACACCGTGTCCGAATTCTTGACTATGAGATGGACTTTTACGGCAACTTCCACCTTCTGAAAAATCCCATCATAGCCGCAGCAGTAGTCAGCAGTCGCTACACACCTGAAGAAAGAATAAATATTCACAATGCGTGGGAAGAAGCCATCAGAACGCAAGGTGTCCTTGTCTCCCCATTCATCAGCAAAGACGAAAAAGAATTGCAACGCAGAGCCATAGATGAAGGAGCAAGCATCATCCGCATCATTCCCGATGGTATCGGCCCAAAATACAAACCTTCCGGTCAGGAATTCAATCTCTGCGCCGAAGGTCGATGTCTCCATCTTGGTCTCCCCCGCCAGTCGGCACACACAGATCCGGTCAAACGCGAATTCTGCCTGAATCTAAACGCCATAGCCCACTGGATTGCCTCACACCCATCCGAACGCATGCACCTCCTCCCCAATACCTAATCAATACCAGTCGTGTTTTTCATTGCGGTTAAGGGCCTCGATGCGTGACATTTCCTCATCAGAGAGATTAAAATCAAATATGGATATATTCTCTTCCATGTGGGCAGGATTACTTGATCCCGGAATGACCACGACACCACGTTGCAGATCCCAGCGCAGAATCACTTGTGCCACTGACTTGCCGTGTTTCTGAGCAATCTCAGTCAGCACAGGGTCGCTGAGCAATTCCTTCTGATGACCGCGACCTCCGAGCGGATACCATGCCTCGACTGCTATTCCGAGCGACTGGATATGCGGCACTACATCCAAATCCTGATAATAGGGATGCACTTCATTCTGAACAAGCACCGGCTTGATATCCACTTGTTTGATGAAATCGTCAATCTCCTTTATATAGTAGCATGAAACTCCCAATGAACGGATCTTTCCCTCCTTGACAAATTTTTCCATAGCCTTGTATGCCTTGACATCGTTTGTTCCGGGATGGTGAAGAAGCATAAGATCGACATATCCAATGTTGAGCTTGTTGATACACTCCTCGATTGCCTTTTCCGGGTCGGAATATTGGTTGGGATATATCTTTGTTGCCACGAAAATTTCCTCACGGGGAACGCCGGATTCCCTGACACCACGTCCGACTTCGACTTCATTTCCATACATGTGGGCAGTGTCAATCTTACGGAAACCCAACGATATGGCAGATTTAACAGAATTGACGCATACGTCGCCCGTGAGGCTATAGGTGCCAAGACCGACAATAGGCATATCATAGCCGCTACTGAGACGGATTGAAGGAGCCTGACCGTTCTTACCCTCCTGGAGAGGAAATTTTGAATAATCGGTATCCATATTATCTTGTTTTTCAAAATCTATACCTAATCCGCTAATCCATTTTTCAATCTCAGAAGCGGATACACCTCCTCCAAAACGTTTACCCGATTTCCATACGGCATCTTTTGCAGCGGAATGGAGCTCGGTATCACTGCTGCCTATTCCACTGGAATGGGAAGTGCAGAATGGGATAATAGTCTTCCCTTTGAAATTTCCGCTTTCCAAGAAGGTAAATATCACGCGCGGAGCCTTCCCCCACCAGATTGGATAACCCAGAAAAACCACGTCAAATTCATCAAGATTCCCGGGCATTCCTTTTATGGCAGGACGGGATGAGGGATTATTCTGCTCGCGGTTTGCCCGGCAATCATTATTGTAGTCAAGATCGGCAGAAGTATAGGCTTCACGCGGCTCTATGCGGAATAGAGTTCCGGATGTTAAATCTGCTATTTCTTCAGCCACTTCCTTTGTAGTGTTAGTGCATGAAAAATAAGCCACAAGAACTTTACCTTGTCCGGTTGAGGGATTCGGATTTGGATCCGGTTCGGGAGCAGGTGTCGGCTCTTCCTTATTTTCCGGCTCCTCATTTTGGTGAGAGCATGCGCACATAGTGAAAGAAATTGCCATAAGCAAAGTCATTATTATTATCCGGAATTTCATATCTAAAAATTATATCGGTCTATCCTTGTAATCAATGAAAAGAATCATCTTTCGGCCTTTACTTCTTCATCGGTTGCCTCAAGTTTGAAATATACCGGTCGGAGTCCGTCGTTGCAGCAAGCCACCGCAACTCCTTCATGGCGCACCCAACTGTTGTTGAACCAGAAAGACTTAGCTCCGTTCGCAAGAGCAAACCAATAGGGATATATGGCATGCCAGGCACCATCACAGAAACCGGCCGGTTTGCCAAGCCCCGCATAAAAGACCTGTCCTTCTTTTACGGCTTCGCAAGGTTTTAGTCCGGTTATGCCATATTCCTTTACTAAATCTTCATTGAAGGAGCGTCTGAGAACTGTAATCCTGACTTTTTTCATTTGTCAAAATTATTGTTGAAGAACTCCACTATTCGGCCAAAGGGAATGATGTCTTTTTGATCATATAAATCCGTATGGCTTGCTCCGGGAATTGCCACAAACTCCTTGTTTTCGTCTTTCAGTTTCCCGAAAGCATCCTTCCCGAAATAGAAAGAATGTGCATTCTCGCCATGAACTATCATCACTGCATTTTCGAGTTCGTCGGCATATTCGAAGAACTTAAAATTGAGAAACGGAAGATTGGAGGTAATGTTCCATCCTCCATTTGAGTTTAGCGAGCGTTTGTGATAACCGCGAGGAGTTTTGTAGTAAGCATAATAATCCTTCACAAATTGCGGGGCATCCTCGGGGAGAGGATCAATCACACCCCCGCCCAGCTTGTAGCTTCCGGTGCGGTAATCCTCAGTGCGCTGAGCGGCCATGGCGGCACGTTTGGCATTACGCTGCTGAGCACTGTTCTCACTGTCGAAGTAACCGTTTGCGTTCACGCGGGTCATATCATACATTGTGGAGGCTACAGTGGCTTTAATACGGGGATCGTTTATAGCCGCTTCAATTGCGATTCCGCCCCATCCGCAGATGCCTAAGATTCCTACCTTGTCTGCATCCACATCATCGCGCGAAAGCAGATAATCTACAGCCGCGCTGAAATCTTCGGTGTTGATGTCGGGAGATGCGACATACCGGGGGAAACCACCGCTCTCACCGGTATAGGACGGATCGAAGGCTATGGTAAGGAATCCGTTCTCAGCCAGTTCCTGTGCATATAGACCGGAACTTTGCTCCTTCACAGCACCGAAGGGGCCACTCACGGCGATAGCCGGCAACTTTCCCGACTTATCTTTCGGTTTGTAGAGATCTGCTGCGAGTGTTATGCCATAGCGGTTTACGAACAAGACTTTTGAATGGTCTACTTTTGTGCTCTGAGGGAATGTCTTATCCCATTCCTCAACGAGAGTAAGGTTTTCTGTCTTCATCATATTTTCTGCTGTTTTATTTTGTGCATTTAGTGGAAGGGAGGCTGCCAACGCAACGGCTGCTCCTATAAGTATCTTTTTCATGTGTCAGATATGTTTTGTGTCAGATATGTTTAATGTATTTAGCAGGAACTCCTGCCACAATAGTCTCAGGCTTTACATCCTTGTTCACTACTGCTCCTGCGGCAATAATCGCTCCGTCGCCAATGCTGACTCCGGGAAGGATTGTAACGTTGGCCCCTATCCATACCCTATTGCCAATTTTCACGGGGATACAAGTCATGTCGCCACGACGTTCAGGATCTTTTGAATGATTTACGGTGCAAATCGTGCAGTTATGACCAATCAGACAGTCATCGCCGATGGTGATACCACCCCAGTCTTGAAAGGAGCAACCCATATTTATGAAGGTGCGCCGCCCAATGGTGATATTTTGCCCACAATCAGTATAAAATGGAGGAAAAAGTCCAAAGGCTTCATCAAGAGGCTTATCTATCAGCTCCGACATCATCTGCCGAAGCTCCTCGGGAGAATGATAGGAGTTGTTGATTTGCGCGGTAATGCGCAATGCCCTTTGGCTCATTGAATGCATTGTCTGATGTATCTCGCTACCGGCAACTATCAGGTTGCCTGCGGCTGCATATTCGAGAAATTCTTTATCTGACATATTCGGCTTTATTTTAATACTGCAAAATTACTTCATTATTCATTCGGAGCGCATACCTATGTTACGGATAAAATAACCAAGATTACGGAAGATGAGCCATGGCTTTGGAATATTGGGCTTTAATCATTAATTTTGCAGTATAAAAACAGATAGATATGGAAATATTTCAGGCAGACAGCATAGAGAAATACAACCGATATTTCGGGTTTGAGACTCGCCATCCTTTGGTAGGAATCGTTCATTTCGACGACTCAGTGCATCAACCCACCCACTGTATGCACTTCGGTTTTTATGCTCTATTCCTAAAGAAAACCACCGGATGCAAGATAAACTATGGCAAGACGAATTATGACTTTGATGACGAGACGGTGGTAAGCTTTGCTCCCGGGCAGACCGTAGGCATTCATCGTCTGGAAGACGGGCCGGCACCGGAAGCAATCGGACTGCTGTTTCATCCCGATTTTCTTAACCGCACACCATTGGCACAGAAAATGAGTCAATATTCATTTTTCTCTTACGCATCCAACGAAGCACTCCATCTCTCGGCGGAGGAACGCATCATCCTTCAGGATTATATGGATAAAATACAGCGTGAGTTGCAGCATCCGATCGACCGCTTCTCCAAATCGCTCATAATATCCAATATCGAAGTCATGCTCAACTACTGCATGAGATTCTACGAGCGTCAGTTCGTCACCCGAGAGGAGCTAAACAATGATGTGCTCGCTCGTTTTGAGACGTTGCTTGATGACTACCTCGAATCCGGCAAAGGCGTCAGCGAAGGCATTCCAACCGTAAAATACTTTGCGGATAAAATATGTCTTTCATCCAACTACTTCGGCGACTTAGTGAAGTCGGAGACCGGAAAGACGGCACAGGAGTATATACAGTTGAAAATGGTAAACTATGCCAAGAGCGCACTCCTCGACCCCGGAATATCCACCAAGCAGGTTGCCGAACTGTTAGGCTTCCAATATCCTCAGCATTTCATCCGTTTTTTCAAGAAGCAGACCGGTCAGACCCCAAAAGAATTCCGCCTGTCAAGATCTTGAGATATGGTGCCGCAGGTCTGCGTACTAACTGAAGGAGACTACACCAATATCATAGAGTAGTGATGATGAACTAACACAAAAAAAGGTATCTATGAAACAGATGAGAAAGTTCAAGCGCCAACAAAGTGCCCAATGGGCTTTGGAGGTATTCGATAAAGCACCGTTTGTGACTCTGAGTATGATCCGCCCTGACGGCACGCCTTACGCAGTGCCTCTGAATATGGTGCGCAAGAATGAGACAGTATTCTATTTTCATTGTGCATTTGAGGGTGAGAAGATCGATTGCCTGAATCATTGTCCTGTTGTCAGCCTGTCGGCCGTGAGCAGATGCACTCCCAAATACGAGGAAGAGGAAAACAATTTTACCGAATATTTCAACTCCGCCATAGCCATTGGGAAGGCAGAACCTGTTGAGGATGAGTCAGAGAAGATTGAGGCCCTTCGCCTCATTTGTGAGAGGTTTCTTCCCAAATATATGGAGCATTTCGACCGTGCAATAGCCCGGAGTCTTGACAGGACTAACGTGATCAGAATAACACTTACGGAGCCTCCTGTAGGGAAGAGCAAACCCTGAGTTGAAGTTCTCACTCTATTTAAATGAATATGAAAATTCAGATATTTACGAAAAGGGCGTATGCGCCGGCATCTCCCGAAGACGGCTACCGAATATATGTTGACCGCCTCTGGCCACGTGGACTGTCACACGACAATTTCCACTATGACCTTTGGGATAAGCAAGTGGCACCATCTACAGAATTACGCCATTGGTTTCATGAGAACCCATCGACCGAGTGGACGGAATTTGAAAAACGATATAAGGCAGAACTTCTCAAAAATCCTGCATATAATGCGTTGAGGAAACTGATTGCAGACAAGCCGATTGTCACACTCCTATACTCTTCTCATGACACTGAGCATAACAATGCCCTCGTGCTTCAGCAACTCCTTATCTCGGATTGTGACAATAGCTGAAAGCTGTCATATTACTTCACGTATTCGTTATACATTTGATTTACATAATCGGGATACAGGAGCAGCGGACGGGCAAGACCCACATAATCAATAGCTGTGGTCTCAATCATCCGCTCCATCTCATTATAGTCGCGGTTGCCACCGGTGACAATGACAGGTTTCTTTGTCTCCCGCGCAATTCTATCGGCCACGTCTTCAAAAAATGCTCTTTCTCCCGTCATGTGGAAAAAGTTACCGCTCACCTCAATCGCGTCGATACCACGTGCAGCCAATTCGTTGCATAGATAGGCACAATCATCATTGGTGACTCCATCCGGAAATCCATCCTGACTCATCACCTTTATCCACACTTGGTAATCATTGCCCACGGCCTTGCGTATTGCCTCATACACCTCGATAGTGAGCCTATATCTGTTTTCGCGGCTTCCACCATATTCATCCGAGCGGTTATTCTGGGCAGGAGTGGCAAATTGATTGAGAAGATATCCGTGGCAAGCGTGAATCTCCACTCCGTCATATCCTGCTTCTTTGGCTCTTACGGCAGCCCGGGCAAAACTCTCAACAACTCTCTTGATATCGTCTTTCGTCATTGGTTCGGGAATAATACCGGTATAAGGATCCGGCACGTCACCGGCACTGAGCACATGTTCCGGAAGAACTCTTGCTCTAAAATTTGAACCGAGATACACAAGTTGCATTATTGCATTTGCACCCGCGGAGTGGATTGTATCAACGAGCACCTTATTGTCCGGTATAAATGAATCATCGTAGATACGAGCAATATCAGCATCTTTCTCAGCCTCATCCACGAGTGTGAAGCCGGTGATGACCGTGCTTACCCCGCCCTCGGCCTGAGCCCGATATTTATCAATTACGGCTTGAGTGATTCTTCCATCGGGAGTGTGGTCGCCAATTGAAGAGCGAATAAATCTATTTTTTAATACAAGGTTTCCTATTCGTGACTCCTGAAAGAGTCTTTTCCCTTCATTTTTCATATTATTCTTGATTTAATTTTTATTATATAACAACTCCACGCTTGCAAAAATAAATAATTAGTGTTAATTTGCAGGTACTTACCATTTAGTTATATAGTTACTAAAAAGATTAATTTATGGAATATAAGCCTATTGATGAAAAATATTATTTCAATGGCAAAGAATATATTTGCCCGTTAGATCTCGCTATGGAAATAATTGGAGGGAAATGGAAAGTAATGCTGCTGTTTCATCTGCAATTCGGGCCTCTTCGATCAGGGGCATTGAAACGAAGGATAAAAGTTATCCCGAACTCGCGTTACAAAAAACAACCCTACGGGGTTGTTGTGGTGTTTGGTATGTAAAAGGGAGCCTGGTGAGGCTCCCTTTGGGTTGGGTTGTCAGCCGGCGGCCCGGCGATTCCTGAGAGGGGGCGCCGACTGGAGTGGATCAACGCAGCCGGAGCTTGCGTGTCGAACCGTCGCTCATCTTGATGATCACAACACCACGGTAGCTACCGCCAACAATCTTGCCGTCGAGCGAGTAGGTACCTTCTATTGTGGCTTCGCCATCCTCAACAGACGAGATGCCTGATGTGTCATTCACCTCGATGATGATATCGCCTTCGGCGAGCTCACCGTTTGAGTTGGCCTGGATGGTGAGTGTGGCCGTGCCCTCCTTCAATGGCACGATGATGAGGTTGTCGTTGTCAATGTAGGCCGAGATCACACTTCTATTGCTGTTGGATATGATGGTCTTGACAATGGCTGCATCAATGTTGTCGGCGTCAGTGGCGAATGTGGCCAGCGACCTAGCCTCGTATGAGCCAAGGCCAAGGGTCAGGGTGCCCGGACTGTCGATTACCGGGGCGGCGTTGTCAGGGAATATAGGCAGTGACGGGAACCAGTAGTTGCTTTCCATTGCATACTCTGCCACCATCTCGCCCCGGGCGTTGTACTTGCGGGTCACGTATGTCGGATCGCCGAAGCTCTTGAAGAGGCTCACCACGCCTTCGTCGGTGAGGGGATTGATGCGGAACGAGCAACCGTAGATAATCCAATCCGAGTCGCTGAGGTCGAAGTACGTTGAGAGTTCCTTATTATCGATGTCATATTTCACCACCTTGTTGGCACCGGCGAAGCCCGAACCAGTGCCCCAGAAGATGGCGTTCTGCTGCGTGCTCGCGCAGAATGTGCTCGGTGTCCATGCACCCCAGCCTTCGCTTGTTAGCTTAGTGCCCTCGGGGAGTTCAACCACGGTGTATTGAAGACTTACAGGGTCGAGGCAGAGGAGGTTCTTGCTTGTCATCAGATAGAGATTGCCGTCCTTAGCAAGGGTGAAGGTATTGATGGTGGCATCGTCCGGACCAAGGATAGCCTGCTCAATCTCGTCGGTCTCTGCATTGATAACGAGCAGACCCTTGCTCTGATGGTTGGCGAACACATAGTCGTTCACTCGGATCATGTTACCCACCTGTCCGGTGTATAGGTCGTTGTCATTGCCGGTGCTGATAAAGCCGGTGAATTCCTGGGTCTTGAGATTGAGGATGAAGATACCGTTGCTTGTGCTCATGTATCCCTTGTTGGCGTTCACACCGAGAAATGCGCGGCCGTCAGCGCGGCCGGTGAATCCGTTGGCAGTGATGGTCTGGAACTGCTTCTCCACCTTCATGGTCTTTGCGTCGGCGATGGTGAGGCGGCCGCCTTCCACCTTCGCTCCCGGATCCTTCTCCTGCTTTGAGGTGATATACATTTTGCCGCCATAGATTGTGCCGTACTGGGCGGTGCAGCCGAGCTGCACACCCTCGTTCTCGCGCTGTATCACACGGTAGACCCATTCGCCACCGTCGGTGAGGAAGTTGATGGTGGAGTTCTGGTGGCCATACCAGTCCTCGTTGAGAATGAATGTTCCGGCAGTGTAGTCGATGATGTCTGCTGCTTCATACACCAGCTGCGAGCATCCGCTGTTGGTAGCCTCCGAATAGTCGATTATGTTGCCGTAGATGTCGGTCTCCGGGAAAGTCACGCCCTCGATTACAGTGTTGGCGGGCAGATGCTGGAAAGCCGGAGAATCTTCTACCACATACCATTTGCCGCCTTTCGACAGGAGGGAAAATTCAAGGTCGGTGGCCCATGTGTCGGTGTCGGCAAGATGCTCCTGATAGAATTCGCTGATAGTGCCCGAGATTACGTTGTAGCCTGAGGTGAAGTAGGCGGATGGATCGTCGGCTGATATATCAATCTTTAAATCATAACTCGAAGACGTCATATTTGTATTCGTTTCAAATACATTGTTTACAAGTATTGCTTCGATATGATTCGCAATGTGGATACAACTTCCAGTGTCAGCAGTGTTGCCCTGGAACGTATTATTTACCAACACAGCTTTAAGATCCTTGTCCTCACTCTTATAACCGGCTATTGAAACTTGATCATCCCAATAAATACCACCATCTGTATCAAGCAGAACATTATTCTCAAAGAGGCAATTGCTGATTGTGATGTTATATTGACGGTCAACACGCTTAGTATTGTATACATCAACTACAGGGTCGCTACCGACGTAATTTTTAACCACACAATTATCCATAGTGATATCAGCAAACTTGTTATTACGGCTAAATGCGCTAAGCACACTTTCTGACGGAGCATCAAAGATGATATTTTTTAGCGTGCAATCGGCATCTTCAGTTAAACCCAAGCCGGCGAAATTTTTGAGAATCACTCCGTTGCCAATTATAGTCAATTTCTTCCCTTCGACTCTGGTATACGGGGTTGTGGATACGATTTCCTGGCCTCGCAGGCTTTCATCGAACTCGATGACGTCGCCGTCGGCAAAATTAGCCAGGGCTTCCACCCATTCCTCATCCGTGGTTACGATGTGTGTCTGGCCCTCAGACTCCGAGCGTGCCACTGCGCTCTTTTTGGGAGCTGCGGTTTTTGCTGCGGGAATCTCGGAGACATATACTATCTCACCGCTCATGTCGGCGCCCCAGTCGAAACCGTATGCGAACACCCAGCCGTCGACACAGCCATTCGACAAAACTCTGCCTGAGCAACCAGTTGAGGCATAGGTATATGATGTTGTGGTTTTAGGAGCATTCCAATAGCTCCAATATCCGTTGGTGTACCAACCGGAATTCCAGAAGCCGGTTGCCGTTGTGGTCCAGCTGTCGAAATTATACGCGTTGGTATGTTCGGCACCCTGGATAAGATCGTACTTCTTGTCGCCAAGCACGAGTTTGATGTCATTGTGGTTGCCGGTCTCGGAGAAGCCTATCCCTCCGATGGCATCGCCGGTATAGATACTGTCGGTGCGGGTTTCATCCGTGTAGCTCCATGTGCCTCCGTACACGAGATAGTAGAAGCGGGGATCTTCCTTCGCGATCTGGGCGATCATGTCGGCGCCGGTGCGCACAGTGTTCTTGTCCCATCTGTATCCCCAGACATAGACATTGCTGAAACCCTTTTCATCATGCCATTTCACGGCAAGTGCGGCTTTATTTTCACCTTCGCCCACCCAAACCCGGATGCTATCTAACTTGATGTCTGTAATGACATCGGTTTGTGCGGAGCTTTTCGGAACTCCTTTGATGTCGGTGCGGGCGATACCTTGCACCTTGAGAGGGGTTTGCGCCGCTCCGCCTAGAGCGAAAGATAGCAGCGCGACGAAAAAGAGAAACTTCTTCATGTTGTTTTGGTGTTAATAATTAATAATTGAAAGCTTATCTCAGATAGATTTTCTTGCCATCGTGAATGTAGAGGCCCTTTTGCGGATTCTTAACCTCACGGCCCATCATGTCGTAGAATTTACCGTCGGCGTTGACATCGTTTCCGACATCGATGATGCCGCCGGGCTCACGAGGTGTTATGATGATAGGGTTGTCGTCGTAGCCCGGCACCAGGTGGAGGTCAACGAATCCTGAAACCTCGGTAGATGTCTCTCCAAGCCAGCCGCAGTACTGGAAGATGCCGCACACCACCTTTATGAAGTTTATCTCTTCAAGATCGACATGGCGACCTTCGGCATCGACAGCCCAGTCGATATCGAAAGTGGAAAAGTCGTCGGAATTGAGCGATGCATCTACATATCCGTATGCGTCCTTCGAGTAGCGGTATAGCACCCAGTAGGTGCCTTCGCCCGACTGGTCGATGCCGTTGTTGGGGAGTTTGCCTCCGCTGAACGTCAGCTGATCCTTGCCCTCAAAGTGGGGCCAGTAGCTTTGCGAGTGGAATGAATTTTTTATGTGATAGCCGGTGGAGTCGCGCCTCTCGCCCTCTTTGTCGGTCCAGGAGGCATCCCAACGGATATAGTCGTCGTAGGTTGAGCAGAACTGCTCGTGAGGGCCGCTCTCGGCCGTAGGCTTGTAGTAGGTGATCGAGAAATCGTGGATTTCTGTGGTGTAGTATTCCGAACCTGCCAGTTCATACCACTGGCAGGTGGCGACATCGTCGCCCACTCCCACATACACGATGCCCGGCTCAAAGCTGCCGCCGATAGTGGCGTCGCCATACTCGGGGTCGTCGTTGGAATAGAAGCCGTTGCCGAGGATGCGGAAATCGGAGCCGAGGAGGTTTTTCACCGGATGGTCAAACTTCATGGTCATATATCCGCCGTAGGTGCCTAGGCTGATGAGACCGCCTTCATTCATGCTTTCCGAGCATTTCCGGCACAGCTCCTGCTGCGAGGAGTTCTCGTAGGCCTCGGGGATAGTATTGATAAACTGGCCCGGTGCCGGGTGGTATTCCAGGACAGTCACCTCCTGGGTCTGGGCTCCGGCAGTGAGCGCAAAGGCGCAGAGTGCCGAAAATATTGCAAAGTGTCTCATATCTGATTATTTTGTGGTTTATCAAATTGTCTGAACGACATGATATTAGCTGTTTTCAATTGCGGGGCAAGCGATTATATGTTAATTTTGGGGTTTTATGGCGAGGATGTGGGCCGGGTTGATATACACCTTCTGCCTGTCGAAGAGAGGGGTACCGTCCTGACGGTAGCCGTAAAGATAGCCGGCTGTGGCGAAACTGCGCGCGTCGGTGAAGTAGACGAAGCCGGTGTAGGGGGAGAGGTAGAGGGCGTAGGGCGAGGTTATCTCCTTGAGCTTGTCGGTGATGGCGTCGCAGAAAATGCCGTCTGTGGCGGTCATTGTCTGCGGGTCGATGGTCTTCACGTAGTATTCATAGCCACCCGTGTTGTAGGAGAAGGCAGACCCCACGGTGTAGAACACGCTGCCATCGGTGGTGCTGTAAGTGGAGGGGAAATCGAAGGTGACGCACTTGTCGGTCTCGCAGTCAACGATCACAGTGGCCGCCGGCGTGTCGTAATAATCGCCGGGAGAGTTTACGCAAAGGTATCGGCCGGCCTGCGACATATCGCCGTAGAGATTGATCTTGCCGGTGTCGATGTTCTTCACGGGCTGCATCGTTTTGGAGTCGATCACGCTGATGGTGGTCTCGTAGTCGTGCTTCTCTGAGAAGGCATAGCCGCCGGAGTTGGCCACATAGAGCATACCCCTGTAGAGGCACACGCCCTCCGGCTCCCAGCCCGTCTCGCACGCCGCCACCACCTGCTTTGTGGCCACGTCGATCTTCGCCACATAGCCTTTCTCGAAGGTCAGCGAGCCGCATTTGTGGGCGTAGCTGGTGATGTAGAGGTGAGTGCCGTCGGAACACATACGGCGGTTGTTGGGCACATTCTCCGTGGCCCCGCAGGCCGTACCGTCGGGGTGGATGTATTGGATGATATTGCTCCAGTTTACGGCGATTGCGATGAGCGTGTCGTTGATCTGAATGATGTCGTTGGGAGTGTCGCCGAGCTTGAAGCCGTTGACTGAGCGGAACCACTGGTTGGTGAGCGTGCCCGTCCGGCCGTCGTAGTAAGAAAGCTGGCCATTGTCTGACTGCCAGTTGCCTTCGTCACACACGATGATACGGTCGAAGGTGGCCGTTGGCGTTGGCGTCGGCTCCGGCGTAGGTGTCGGCTCCGGCTCGTCGTTGGAACATGAACCGAAAGTGAGCGCGAGGGCTGTTATTATCAAAAGTTTCTTATCCATATCATATATTTAGCTTTATTGTTGCAGCAAAGCGCCGTCCGGGCATTGGCCAGCGCTGTATTATCTCATAGCGGATGTCAAAGAGATTCTGGCACTCCACCTCAAGGGTTAGGCTATTGGCACGGCGGAGCGGCAGAGTGTAACTCGCCTTCACATCAGTGCAGTTGTAGGCCTCGAGTGGAGGCTCGATGGAGTTCTCGGCAGTCCAGTATCGCTTGTCAACGAACATGTGGGAGAGCGAAGCCGACCAGCGCCTGTGGTGGAAGGCGTAGACAGCCGTGAACGACCAGCGCGGCGAGTAGGCGATGAAGTCGTTGTAGGAGTCTTCATCAGGGTCGGTTAGGTTGCGGTCGTCTTGGAAAGTGCCCGACAGCAGCAGCGAATGTGCATTATAACTGATATTGGCCGTGAGGTCGACGCCGAGCGACCGGGTATAGCCGTAGTTGAGCATTGTCCATTGGTAGGAGCCTTTGAGCGGCAGGCACACGATGCGGTCTTCCACCTTGTTGTAGTAGCCGTCGAGTTGCACGTCGATTAAGAATCCGCCCGGGGCGGAGAAAGGCGAGTAGGTGAAGCCCGCGTCAAGCTGGCGCGTGTATTCGGGGCGCAGGTTGCGGTTACCCACGAGAGTGTAATAGAGGTCGTTGAGGGTGGGTGCGCGGAACACCGATTTATAGAATGCCCTCAGAGTGATCTCCTTTATGCGGTAGGATGCGAGGGCGTTGTAGGTGAGACGGCGCAGGGGCTTGGCCCGGCCGCGTGTGTGGTCGGTGACATCGGTGTAGAGACCGCTGAGGTTGATGAGCACCCGCTTGTAATTGAGGAAGGCTGAGAGTGAGGTCTTGGAGTCGAGACGGTAGACATAGCTGAAGTTCTTCACATCAGTCGTGAGATCACTCCATCGTAGGTCGGTGGAGAGGGAGACCTTCCAGGAGATGCGGTTGTGGTAGACTTTCTCCCATGACGTGGCTACTGCCCCGTAGATGTCCTGCTGGTGGTAACGGTTGTTGGCGTGCACTGAGATGTTCTCGGAATAGTCCGAGCGGTAGTGGAGGTGGTCGTTGGTGTATTTGGCTATGCCGCGCACACCCACGGTGCCGTTGTCGTCGTGGAGCATGAATAATTTTTTATAGGACAACTGCGAGAAGAAATTGGTGTCCCATTCGCGTCCCACATCGGTGTAGGTATCGGAGAGTCGGCGCACGATGCCTCCGGGCAGCCCGCGCTCGCTGTCAAAGAAGTAGGTGTGCCACTGGAGTCCTTTCCAGAAGAGGCAGCTCTCGAGGCGCAGCATCCTGATGTCTGAATTGCGGCGTGTGCCCGTGGTGTCCTCATATTCAGTGTGGTATCTGAAAGGGTAGTTGCCCTTGGTGTAGGTGTATGCGCCGTCGATAAAGCCCACAAGCGAGCGCGGCGAGTCTTTTTTCGTCACGAAGCTCCATGTCGCCGACCCTTTGTATGTGCCGAACGAGCCGACTGTTGCCGAGGCCATGAGCGCCGCGCTGTCGGGCTTGTGTGTCTGCAGATACACGGTTGAGGCCGAGGCGTATTCTGTGGCCATCATAAGGGTCTCGCTCTTGTTGGCGTTGAAGAGCGACACCGACTCAAGTGTGGAGAGCGAGTACTTGCCGAGATCTACTGTGCCGTTCTGCACATTCGTCACTCTCACGCCGTCGATATAGACGCCCACGTGCTGCGAGCCCAGCGAACGCACATTCACAGTCTTCTGGCCGCCGAGTCCGCCATAGTCCTTTATCTGCACCCCGGCCATGTACTTTAAGGCGTCGGCAACCGACGACGATGGCAAGGACGTGATGATCTCGCGGCCGATGACCTGCGAGGGGGTGAGGCTGCGTTGCGTGGCCTTCACCACCACCTCGTTGAGCATCACGGCCGAGTCGAGGAGAAGGGAATCGGCACGCTCCTTCGCGCCCAGCGCGGAAGGGATGAGGAAGGCGGTGCCGGCGAGAGCCGCCGCAGAAATGTATTGTCGATATGTCTGTTTCATCAACATGCAAAAAAAATGTTCGCCGACATCGCGTTGGCAAACAGTCATAACATATTGATGTATCACAGCTCAGGAGCAGGGCACGACACGCCATGCGCCTATCGCCATTGACCATCAGCCCGTAGTCCCGCAAGCTAACATTCAGTCGTCACAATCACAGCAGGTCTTCTGACTTATCCTTCCGGCAGCCATGCCTTCCCAGCCCTTGCGGGCCAGTGGCTTTCTATGGCTGCGGCGCGCCCACGGGTGTGGGCGCAGGAATCACAGCAACGGGTATTGTTCAGGTCTCACACCTGATTCCCTTTTAAACACCGGCGGCATCGGATGCCGCTCGGCGTACTATGAATTGCGTGGCAAAGATACAAATTTTTTTCCACACCGCAAAAAAAAAATTAATAACCCCGGACAACTGTGAAGTATTATAGGACATCAATATAAAAAAGCAAAAGGGAAGTGGAATTAATTTCCACAACCCTTTTTTATTAACTATATATGCGTTTTTACCAAAGTACAATTTTCCCCTGTGCGCCAAGGTCTAAAGATGCTGTTTGCACTCCGAGAGCCCGGAAAACTCGGCTTATTGTAGGAAGTGTTATAACGCTTTTCCCATTTTCAAGTTTCGATATCTGCGATTTTTGAACGCCCACCCGCGCGCCAAGTTGTTCTTGCGTAAGTTCTTGTGACTGGCGAGCTTTCTTGATGGCTTCTCCAATGAGATAGGCTTCAAGATCTTCTTTTAACTGCGCCTCCATTTTGTCACGTTCAGGAGTCCCGATTGGCCCCCAGATGCTATCATTAATTTCATTCAGGGATTTAAGTTTCATCTTTGCCATATCTTCTTTATTCTAATTATCTTGTTCTACAATAATTTATTCGATTTCTTTAATCTTGATTGCCAAAATATTGTTTTCTTAATTCTTCGGCTTTATAAATTTCTTTTTTAGGTGTCTTTTGAGTTTTCTTTATAATTCCGTGTGTTGCAATAATTATTGCGTTTTGTTCAGTATCCCAAAAGGCAAATAATCGATATTTAACACCGTCGTATAAAGTGCGAAATTCCCATATTTCAGTATCTCCGAGTTTACTGAACAATTCATTGTTCTTTTCCCCGTTGCTTATCCGGTTGATATTGTAGACTACCTTCTTTTTGGCTTTTTCGGGAAGTGAGTCCAGAAACTCACTTGCTTCATCCATGAAAAAAATGTCTATGTTCATATTATGGAAAAGTTACTTTTTTATAAATAACATCGCAAAGTTAATAAAAGTTTCCATACTTGGCAACTTCTTTTTTTTGATTTTTACTATGTTTTGGCGAACACAAACTAAACAAGAAGGGCCGAATCCTGCTAATGGAATCGACCCGAATATTATGATTGCTCAATATTATTTATCAGTCAGCTATAATTTGAAATTAATCTGCCGGTGATGCTGTCTAACAAGCTTAGGCAGCCTTTTTCTTGGATATAATTTCAATCTTACGCTTATGCAAGTTCTGCATCGGCACCGGTCCATTGAGTGAGGCTGCCGGCCTTTACTTGGATACAAATTTCAATCATATCCGTTTCTGCATGGAGCTTACGGTTGGCTTCCGGATCCACACGAAGCCAATCTCCGGCTTCGAGAGGCACGTTCTCACCATCGATTTCCATAAAGCCTTTGCCGGCTGCAATAAAATAGATTTCCTCGTTTTCCTTGTGCTTGTGATAGAAAGGTATCACTGTTCCCGCAGGAAGATTGTTGATCGATACCTCCGCACCGGTAAGCTTGAGAGTGTCATGTAGCTCAGTGCGCGGAGTGCCCTCGGCTACGTGGGTTTTACTGTAATGAATCATTGTCTTAGATATTTTGGATCACTCGAAAGTGAAGTAATAATTTTGATGAATGTAAAAATTTCACTAATTTTGCATCTGTAATTTACTTTCCAAATTACATTATTATAACGCAAATCTAACGCGTTTTGTTCAGTAAAACAATCAGTTACCTACAAGCACCAAACTTACCTACAGGTAACTAATATTGATTATCAGATAATTTTAAATGGAAGAAAGACTAAAATATTTCTCAGATATAGACAATTGTCCGGTTCGCAATGTGGTGATGCGGTTCGGAGCTAAATGGCCGATGCTGATTCTGCTTCTGCTTCATACTTTGGAGACAGCACGGTTTACCGACATAATGCGCTATATACCCGACATTTCATCAAAAGTCCTGTCGAAGGAACTCAAGAATCTTGAAGCCGATGATCTGGTAAATCGTAAAATGTATGCCGAGATCCCTCCACGTGTTGAATATAGTCTTACGGAACGCGGACAAAGTTTGATATCGGTATTGCAACCCCTTATTAAATGGGCGATTGAAAATATGAAACCCATCAAGAAATCCAGAAGTAAATATAACAACTGAAATACTCAAAAAACGATCCACGGCAAGCCAGATTTTAATTATTTGGTAGCAAATCTATATTTGCCTTTCTTGCCTGCTCCATTTGAACACGATGTGACAGGTTGTAGGTCTTGTTCCCTTTGATAAACTTTCCTCCGGTCTGCTTGAAATGAAAACCTACTCCAACTTCTTCACATTGTTTTCTGACATCAAGTATCCAGTCATAATTGCATGGTCGGGCGTGCATTCCGGATTCACCTCCTACTGTTACACTGTCAATTCCAACAAGATTCCCGTGAAAATCTATAGCCTCCAGCATAGGCTCAACGATTAAGTCTTTGTGATCTAAGGGTAATGAATGGAAGATTGACAATCTTTCGTCAGCACGACGTTGGTTTTCCATAGTGCAGCAAACGAAAATTCGATTTCGTATTACATCCCAATATTCGGGAAGCGATTGCAATATACGTTCGGGCCGTTTCGTGACCATATAGAATTGGAGATCATCTCTGATGCGCATCATTTCCCACACCTCACTGCGCCACTCGTCCATCTCTTCTATAAAAAAGTCGGAAGAAAAACACGTCATCACCATGCTGCCTGCAGGGATTTTCCATTCTTTGCTGCGGTTGCGTCTTAACGGAAGGTCAAATGATGAAGTTTTTCGCACGATATTGGTGTCAATACCATGCTGCTCGTCTCGGGCAAAGACATAACAGTTCTTACAACCCTCGCTTTTGCGATGACAGCCATGTATGAGATTCCAAATAATCATAATACAAATCATTATTAAATAATTGTGTAGATTCCGTTCTCATGAATGATACGGAGTGTGGAAAGCCTTTCCTCGACGCCGCATACACAATCCATATCTCTCCAAAAATTATCATCAAGGGTATTAACTGACATTGCCACACAAAAGATTTTTTATCTTTTTTAGTAAGTCAATATCCCGAAGTATGAGTTTATTTTTAGTAGAGTTTAGAATGCTATTTATTCAAGTTATAAAATTACTAACAAAAGTGACATCAATGATAGCACAAAACGTGACTAAAATAGAACGATAGCGGACACTTGAGGAATTGCATGAACAAGATGGCATTTCAAGACATTTTATAAGCAAAACACTACTATGAGCAAAAGAACAATCTACAGCCGTTTTCAGGAGATGGTCAATAAGTTTCCTGAAAATCCTGCGATAGTCGAAGATAATCGCACAATCAGTTACTCTGAACTTGACTCTATGGTCAATTCCATTCTTGCCAAGTTCTATGATAAGCGTGAGAAGTTTATCGGCATTGTAATGCAACATGGTGTGGAGCAAATAGCAGCGATGCTCGCGGTTCTGAAAAGCGGAGCTGCCTATGTTCCTGCCGAGCCTTTCCTCCCTAAAGACCGTATCGATTATATGATGAAGACAGCCGGAGTGAAACTGGTAATAACCGATGATTTCTGCGAGGGTGTTACTCCGTCGCCCGAGACTTTTGAAGACCGTTCGACTCCCGACGGAATAGCATACATTCTCTATACGTCGGGCACGACCGGCAAGCCAAAGGGAGTGATTCAGGAGAACCACTCGGTTGTAAATTATTGTGAGGCATTTGAAGCCGAGATGCATACGGGGCCGGGAGATGTGATGCTCCAGTATTCGGTATGCTCGTTTGACATCTTTGTCGAGGAGGTGTTCACTACCCTGCTCAATGGTGCCACGCTTGCCATACCGACCATTGAAGTGCACAACGGACCGCTGAGCGGGTTGATGGATTTCTGCACACGTCACGGTGTGACAATCATCGACGGATTTCCTTATCTCATTGCTGACCTCAACAAGAAGCCCGACTTGCTCCCGAAATCGGTAACCCTGATTATCAGTGGTGGCGACGTTATACGCGCAAGCTATATCACAAACCTGCGCAACAGGGGTGTAAGGATCTACAATACTTACGGGCCTTCGGAAACATGCGTTTGCTCCAACTATTTCCGTGTGGACAATGCCGAGCCTCTCGAAGATGGCACTTTCTGTATCGGAAAAGCTATCAAGGGCGTAGAAGTCAAGATACTCGACAAGAACCTCAAGGAAGTACCCAAAGGCGAAGTCGGTGAGATCTGTATCTTCGGTGAAGGTGTAAATCAAGGGTATCTCGGAAATCCACCCGAACAGGCAAACTTTGTGACACTCCCTGACGGTACACATTTTTATCGCAGTGGAGATATGGGCTATGTGCTTCCCGACGGTAACATGGCATTCCTCCACCGTCGTGACGAGCAGGTAATGATACTCGGCAAACGTGTTGAGCCTGAGGAGGTGGAGAACGTCCTCAACGAATATCCCGAAGTAGAACGAGGCATAGTCCGTGCTTTCCTTGATGAAGGAGGTCTGCACTATCTTGTGGCCTATATCA
>CAYPGW010000008.1:0-82864 GCA_964410515.1 uncultured Sangeribacter sp.
ATAAAGATGGAAGCAATTGATCGTTTACGCCGACTGGTTGAAGAGTCTTTTGGAAGCGAAGTGAAATCTCCCAAAGGATTCATTCAATTATCAGAAAGTATATTTGGACGAACAGGAGTATTGATGAGTCCTACGACACTGAAGCGTATATGGCGATATCTGCCGGAACCCGTCAATCCGCGTCAGTCTACTTTAGATACTCTTGCCCGCTATATAGGTTGGGGGAATTGGACTGAGTTTCAACAAAATGAGAATCCCGGGGTTGAAAGCGGCATGGTTGGTTCAGAGCATATCGACGTGTTGCGGCAATTGAAATGGGGAGAGGTGATAAGGTTGGTGTGGCAACCCTCCAGAGTCTGCGATGTGAAATATATTGGAGCTGGCAAATTTCAAGTAATTAGGGCAGAAGGCACAAAACTGAGTGTGGGCGACACGTTCACCTGCCATTTGATTGTAGACTCCGAACCCCTATATCTCGACAATCTAATCCACAACGGCACCCCCTCCGCCACCTACGTCTGCGGACGCCACCACGGCATTCACTTCCTCCGCAATGCGGAAGGGTTAGACTAATAATTTCTAATTACGCAAGCAGCCGATTGGCACTACGAGTACACCATCCTGAGGACGCCGATAGGCATATTGCCCGACTCCCGTCAATACCATCAGAAATGATGGCTCATTCATTTTTGATGTGTCAATTTTTTCTGCAAGTTTTTTTAGGTTTGTTGCTCCCTCTTCAATGAGTCTATCTCCCCCAAGCTTGATTTCAACAAGACCATATTTCCCATTCTTTAGATGTATGACGGCATCACATTCGAGCCCATTTTTGTCTCGATAATGGTATACCTTTCCTCCTATAGGTTCGGAATACACCCTCAAATCTCTTACACACAATGTCTCAAGGATTAACCCAAAAGTATTTAGATCATTTATCAGGTCTTCCGGTCCGAGACCTAAGGATGCTGTGGCAATTGAAGGATCGGAAAAATATCGGGTATTTGATGCCCGTATGGCAGTCTTGCTTCTTAAATTAGGATTCCAAGACAAGGAGTCTTCAATTACAAAAATATTTTCAAGTGCCTTTATGTAGGCACTGATTGTCTGAGCCGATACTAATCCATTGGCCGACATATCTTCCACAATTGTAGTCACGGGAGTCTGTCCTCCTTGATTGCGTGCAAGAGAACGCATAAGCCTTCGTGCAAGTTCCGGATCTCTTTCTACATTGTCGACTCTCGATATGTCATAGCGCACTACTGCTTCAAAATATTCCTCAGCTTGCATCAGGGCTGCTTTCTTGCGATTTTTCAATGTGGCTTTAGGCCATCCTCCTCGACAAGCAAGAAATGCGAGTTGATCTATATCTATTGAAGATGCCCCATCTATTTCCTTAGAATTTTTAAATAATTCACTTAACCGGACTTCTCCGGAGGATTCACCGGATTCCCACAAGCTCATGGTGCGGAGCCTTAACCATGACATTCTTCCCGTGCCTGAATGAAATATTTCTTTGGAATCGACTGGCACAGCTGAGCCTGTTAGAATAAACTGTCCGTCTTTGTTTCGCTTGTCAACAGTGTTTCTGACGGCGTCCCATAATTGGGGTGCAAGTTGCCATTCATCTATTAGTCGAGGAGTCGCACCTTCCAGCAGTCGGCTTATATTAGTCTGCGCAAGTATAATATTCTGAGTCTTTGTGTCAGGATCCGCCATAAAGAGTGTGCTATTAGCGTGTTGCAGAGCTAATGTGGTCTTGCCACAATATTTTGGTCCTTCAATTAGCACACACCCCATTGCATCAAGCTTGTCAGCTAAAATCTCGTCTGCTATTCTTATTTTGTAATTATCCATTGCTTAATTTTTATCTGCAAAAGTAATATTTTTTATTCAATTATCAAAATCGTAATTAATTTATTTTGATTTGATTATTCTTTTATGATATCAACATTGGCCGGTTTTCATTATCACAATTGGCTGATTTCTGATATCAATATTGGCCGGTTTTCATTATCACAATTGGCTGATTTCTGATATCAACATTGGCCGATTTACATTGTTAGGATTGACCGGTATGGAAGCGGGCCGATTTCAAATAATGCCACATACGTCTGCGGTCGCCACCACGGCATCCACTTCCTCCGCTTGTGAAAACGATTTTCACATTATGTGAAGAATATATTCACACTTTACTTCTTTGATTATAAATTATTATATGTAATTTTGCAATTAGATAAAAGATATTTTGAAATTTTACCATAAATATCCTATATCTATTTTATCTAATACATATTAAAACTCTACTTTTACCTGCGAAGCATAATAAATAATTATGATAAAAACGTATACATGCAGTTTGTATATTGCGGCTCGCTACCCGGCCGACGTGGTCATCCCGGATGGTTATACCAAAATTGAAGATGGGGCATTTATGGATTGGGGTCGCAAGTCACTAAAAAACGTCATTCTTCCGAATAGTATTAAGGTAATAGGAGAGAATGCTTTCAACGGATGCAAGTCACTGAAAAGCGTCACTATTTCGAATAGTATTGACACTATTTCGAATAGTATTGACACTATTTCGAATAGTATTGAAACTATTCCGAATAGTAAAAATGTGATAGGAGCGCAAGCTTTCATGGAATGCAAGTCCCTTAAAAATGTCACTATCCCGGATGGTGTTACTAAAATCTGTCGATACGCATTCTCGGGTTGCTCCTCCCTCAAAACTATCACGATTCCGAAGAGTGTAGCAGAAATCGATTGTTGGGCATTTCTTGATTGCACCTCTCTCCAAAGCGTCACTATCTTAAACCCAATGATTAAGATAGATCGATATGCTTTTGACCGATGTTCTGCTCTTACAGAAGTCAATCTGCCCGAGGGCCTTACCTGGAGTAGGATTAAAGATAAATTTTCGGAGACTCCCTGGGGCAAAAACAATCCTGTTTCAGAAGAGAAACAAAAAGAGGAGGCATTAATTGCTGCATCGAAAAGTGAAATCGTGAAGCAGGCTCTCGATGAGGTTGCGCCTGAAGCTGCAACTACTGTGGTCAATTCCGACTCCATGTTTATTTCGCTCAGTATGAATATCATGGAGGGAATCAAACTGAATCTCTCTTTTATTTTGCCTGACGCGCCGGAAGCTGTTAAGCAATTTGCTTCGGCTCTTGCCTCAAAGGTGAAGGAGGTGATCGATTCTTTTTCCAATTATTTTGTTGGCAAACCCAATGAATTTGGCGTTGTGTCAATTTCAAGCAAAGAAAGTGGTCTGACGATGTCTGTGAAACTTACTTCTGCTTATACTAAAGGAGGAAATTTCTTTTACATGGATATCAAAGATGCTGAAGTTACAAAGTTTGTTGATTCAGTGCCCGCTATTATTGAAAAGATTGAAAAATGGGATGGAGTGAAAGGCTCTTTCCATATTTCACTCGAAAATCGCAAAAAGCCTCGCTATAGTGTTCAACTGAACAAGGTCGCTAAGGCTCTTCCTGATCTTGTAATCATTGACTGCATTGATTCATTGGGACCTGCATGTTTTAGAAACTGCGATAACGTTGTGGCTGTCACTATGCCACGAAAATTGCTCATAGATGCAATTTCATTCGATGATTGCAAATCGCTGAAAGAGATTCATATAGTATAATAGTGCCCATAAGTCTGATTTCTTGTCAGTCCGGATGGTACAACCTCGGTATTCTTTGCGTGAAATAATTATCCACACTTTGCGAAATAATTGTTCTCGTTTGAATCTTATGATCGTTAATAATTCTTATTAACTTCGCAGAGTGAATTACATGTCAAACTTAAATCTTTCAAAATGAAACAGAAAGAAAAAATGCAGAATCTTGAAGAAGAACTCAGTAAAATAGTTCTTGGCTCTGATGACAGGGAGCGCATAAAGGCGCTATTTTTTGAAACGATCCCGGCCGGAACATATATCTATAATATTGACGAAGACTATGAGTCAAAAGTAGCAAAACCTATACAGTGTGCAGCCCGAGATTATGGTGCTGATTACGATAGGTATTTCTACATTCGTGGAGTGCAATTTCTGATCGAGGACGATTTTATAACAGTAATCCAATGTCTGGATGAAGATGGTGATATAGAGGATTGTGAATGTAGTGAATTGGATGTATTCCCTGCAAACTACTCCGTTTTGTTACAGTTGTTATGGGCTTATGATAGTGGTTGGCACTCCGATTCCCCTGTCTCTCTCATAACCGAGGCTGAGGCTGAAGAAGAGGAAGAAGAGGAAGAAGAGGAAGAAGACGAAGACTAAAAACTTCTTTATCACCTATCATATAGATTATGGTCCATTATATATTTGAGCGGGCCTGATTCTCCAATCTGAAATATTCATAAGATTTAGAGGCCGATTGCTTTTACAGGTAGTCGGCCGATTTCTTATTCAAATATTGGCATATTTTCAAAATTTATTTTGAAATTTGATAAGGATATTACTATACTATGAATACATCTAACATTGACATTAGAAAAAAAGGCTATGAAAAATTTTACTCAATCATTGAGAGAGGATAAACTTAATGACCTCCATCGTCACTGCTCCCTTAATGCTTCCGAATTAGAAGCCGGCAAGGAATGCGGCTGTTTCTTCTGTAGGCGGATGTTTCCCGCTGAAGAGGTCGTAGAATTTGTCGACGACGATCAGACCGCTCTATGCCCCTATTGCGGCATTGATTCCGTGATAGTTGCAGGCCCCGACGTAAAAATAACTAAAGAACTACTCGTTGCTCTTAGAAAAAAATATTTCTGGTAAAAACCTCACAAGCTGTTTTTTCGGTGCATTGTGTCTTAATTCAGTGCAGACGTGGCACGCCACGTTCCTACTATGAGGTTGATTCACAGATATTAACGTAGGGACATCGCGTGCGATGTCTGCTGAAGGATGCAGCGCGTGCACAATTCTTCCGGTATGAACCGTAAGAACCTCAAACATAATTTTTAATAATTGCTTGATATAATGACATGGAAAAAATAAGAAAGGATTTGAACGAACGCTTTCGGGAGCTTGAAGAAGAACTCTTTGAGAAAGTATTGAAAATAAGTCATCATCTTCGTCAAGCCATTAAAGATGGAATGGATGAATATCGGTCATTTAACGTAGATGGTCAGATATTCATCGAACCCGATGATGATGATGTGCCGGAAGATGTTATGGATAGGTTTACGGAATTAGAAAGACATGATTATTTTGTAGCTTTTTCTTCAGATAAGGATGACGATCGATGGTATCATGAGTTCTGGGAGCATACCCGTAAGTTTGACTTCAAATATTTTGATAACCCCGAGAAATATCCCGAAGACTATAGTCCCATTACTCGTGCCTATGATCATTTGCTTCTTGATTCAATACTCTACGATAAGATTAAAGAGTCTGACCTGAACTATATTAAGCCGGAAGATATCAAGTGGGGAATAGTCATAAACATCTAATGCAGACGTGGCACGCCACGTCTTAACTTAGAGATTGATACACAGATATAAACGTAGCTACATCGCGTGTGATGTCTGCCGGGAAGTAGTGCGTGCACAATTTTTCCGGTTTGAACTGACTTACTACTAAAATAAAACTCAAATCTTATGCTAACACTGCAACAGTTCAGGAGTGATGAGGAGGCCCTTGGTCAAGATCTGATGTTTATGCTTAGTTGTTTCGGTAAGAACGAGACTCATCTGCCTATGACGATATGGATTGAGGTGAAGCGGTCGGAAGATGATCGGCGAACTCCAATGGTGAGATTTGCTGATAACACAAGCGGCAGCTTCGTGTACGACGATGACGATGTTATACCCATATCGATATCTGAAGACCCGCGAATCCTTGTCACAGATTTTGACCTTAAAATTTCTGATTCCGATTTAGGAAAACTCCGCCGCTGGATTATTGCCCATATCGATCCATTGCTAAGACACTGGCATGGCGAGATAGACACTATTGGCTTTTACCGGAAAATGATAGAGAATAGTAATAATGGGTATCAATAGTCTTGGGAATTAATATTAGTATAGCTCCTTAATATTAACACAATATGAAAGAAACAGTACTCGTATTCATCAGCCTGCGAAAAGTAAAGCATCAATATAGCGACAAAGACATCTCGAGAATTGTCCACCGGAGTTTTGATCATGCGCATTATAATATCCAGATTATTGACTACCCTGATTGTCAGCACTTCTATGATGTCAGCAGTATCTGGTCTGATGTGCGCAATCCCATTCTAATCGGATATAAGGAGGGTGCAAATTATATCGAGGGCGTTAAAAACTACAGCCGGAAATATCTCATCTGCCCCATTGTATATGAGAATGGCTATGCCCGGCCCCATATACCTGATGAGTACGACCAGGCTCATACCGACTGCTTTTTCGGAAGCGACAAAAGAAGTCTCTCATCAGCCGAAATATATTCCCAATATTATCAAAGTGTAAATTACCCCGGTGTGGATGGCGACCTGAGTTTTGAGAAAGGTATGGAGAGCGTACGCATTCTTGATTTAGTCTACAGAATGCCCCCTCTGGGTAATGATTCATTCTGTTCTGAAGATTCTAAAATATGACATTTGCTGAATTTGAATCGTTGGCACTGAATCCGCCTCGCCGTGAAGAAGAAACTATTTTTGAAGTTATCGAATATGACATAAGTACTCTTCCTGAGAGGAAACGCTGCCACTATCCGCGGTTTGACGTCGATAATATTAGGATTGGTTTTGCTCACTCGCTGCAGGAAGCTGAAGCGCTGATGCATGATGCCATCAAGGGTGCTTCTGAATATGAGAAAGAGATATATTGCTTCCATATTAAGGAATATCCATTGGGGGAGAATCTTCATTGTGTTGGAGTTGATTTGGGGATATCGTGTCGTCTTTATAGCGGCAATGGGGAATTGCTTGATCAGACTTATTGCTCTCATCTCGCAAGGGATTTTGACACAGACTATGGCAGATTCCGTGGTCGCCCGGATGTCGGCAAGCGTATTAAGCCCGGGGATATTGTCGAAATCCTAAATGGTGACGAGGTTACTCTTGCCGTGGCGGCCGGAGGTGGCGTTTCGATCGAGAGATGCTGGAATCAATTGAATTGTATCAGGGATTGCAGCGACGATCAGATCACCGTGATTGATGGCCCATACGGATCTCACGACCATATTTCGCCTCTGTTCATTCAGCATCCCCGCTTCCCCATCTCAAAAGCCCTATCCTATAAATTGAAAAGATATGCTGCCTTCTGAATGTGAAATAATTCTTCACATATTGTGAAATCATTGTTCACACTCTATGTCATTGTCTTTCATCAATTATTGCTAATTTTGCATTTCAAAGTATTTTTGTTTAGAAATATCAAAAATTTGCACCTTTCAGAATGAAACTAAAGTATTTTAAGATTGCTGTAATTTTTGCCGGTGCTCTGCTGGTGTCGTGCTCCGGAGCATCTAAGAAATCTAAGGGCACAGCTTTTGCTCCACAGGAAAAGGAGTCTACCATGAGTGATGAAGAGCGAGCTGCCGCTATTGCTGAAAAACGTGCATCTTTGGCAGAGGTGGATACAGCAGTTTTGATAGGCAATGGTATCAAACTGACAATCATGACTCCTCAGCCCGATCCGGAAAACTATGTCACGGAGAAAATGACCACAGACCTGGCAAATAAGCTTCTCAGCATTGCAAGCCATAACGGCATCAGTGGCCTTGGAGGTGACCCGGCGTTTGTCTTGGCAGCAGGCATTACGGGCCTCGACAAGAAATTGACAGGCTCTGCTCCCCAAAAGACAATGCTTACTTACGATATTACAATGTATGTTGGAAATGTCTTGACCGGTACCGTCTTCGGTTCTTCAACGATAAAACTGGTTGGCGTCGGAAACAATGAGAAGCAAGCTGCCGCGAATGCAGTGGCTGAACTCAAAGATAGCAAGGAAATTCAGCAGATGCTTGTGAGTTCAACCAATAAGATAGTAGATTATTATAACTCCCATTCCGAAGAGATAAAGGCCGACGCAGAAGCTTATATTGCAAAAGGTGATTATGAGGCTGCCTACGGACTGCTGTATTCTGTGCCACAACAGGCTGCAGGCATTTTTAAATATGCTCAGTCAAAACTTCCTGAGGTAAGCAAGAAATTGTATGCAAAGCAAGCTGCAAATTCCCTTGCCCAACTTAAATCAGCCATCGCTTCTGCTCAGAATGAATATAGTCCTGAAGTCGGAGCTTGCCTCGCAATGATTCCGGAAAGTTCACCGGAATATGCGGAAGCCCAAAAATTATTTAGTGAATACACAGCTCATCTTCAGAGTGTGGAAGATCGTCAAAGGGCGGAAGATGCTCAGGAAAAGGCTGCTCTACGTGAGATGGAAATTAAGAAAATGGAACTGGCAGCTAAAAGCGCAAAGAAAATGTCATCTCAAGAGATGCGTCGCAAAATTACCATGGAAGATGCTCAAAGCAGTCCGTTTAAGATGCTTTGGTATAAACTTTGCTATGGCATCAGCGACAAGTTCAAGACAGCAGATGATGAATAATCAGGAAATTAAATACATTGTATAAGATGAAGAAATTGTTTTATACCTTATCGGCGATACTTGTCTGTGTTGCCATGTCAGCTTGCGGTGGAGACAAGTCTTCCAAAAGTAAAGGTTTGACCGATGGGCTTGATGACGACTCTGATGAATACATGGCTGAAAACGTCAATGCCATCGATCAGGCAATGCCTGAAATTATGGTGCTTCCATCTGATGGAGTTCTTCAGAAATATGGGGCCGCTAAGCAGACTCCCGATGGTGTGCAACGCGATTATCAGAAATATCTGCTTACAGATAAAAACAACAAGGCTATAGTTTCTGCAATTCAGGAGCAGTTTGTGGCTAACAATTATCCTCTCAACGATTTGGAACAGACCCTGAAGCAGCTTGCTAACAAATCTGCCACTGATGAGGCTGATGATCTGGCTAAAGATGCTAAAACTCTCTTGCTTGAGACTGCTTCTCCCGATATCATTGTGGAACTTGACTATTCCACCAATTTTGACAGGAAAACTTATAACTCAACTCTGAATTATACGATTTCCTTCATCGATCCTTACACAAATAAGGTCTTTGCCACTACTTCTGAAGAAGGAATCGACGGGGCAAGTTTGAGTGATGCTTTTAAAAAATCACTGTCCGGAAATATGGATCACATAAATGGGGATTTGAATAAGTATTTCTCTACAACACTCACTAAGGGACGTGAGATCAATCTTCGCATCACAGTGGCAAATGGTTCTAATGTCAATCTTCAGGATGAGTCCATTGAAGGCGATACATACGCTGATTGGGTAGACGATTATCTTGACCATCACACTAAGAAAGGTTCATTCAAGATGAAAACCAATACTAAAAATGAACTTTCATACACGGCCCGTATTCCGACACTCAACGCGGACGGTACGCAATACTCTTCTTACCAATGGGGCAGAGAGTTGGCAAAGGCAATGCGCAATGATTTAGGCGTAAAGGTAAGCAACCGGACTCAAGGTCTCGCCAATATCCATCTTGTAATAACCGGTTTGTAAATATAAACATAATTTAATATGAGTGAAGAAGATATTTCTAAAAAAGACGTTTGGCTCTTAGTAATTTATTTCATATTTGTTCTATTTTTTTTTGGGGTAGTGTTCTTAGTGTTCGATTATGATAATGCTAAAAAGGATGAAGGGGTGTTTTTCAAGGGGAAAAATCAAAAGAAAGAACAAAGACTGAACAAGCTAAACAAGTTGCTTGAGAAATCAGATTTTGAAGGCGCGAACAAGTGGTTGATAAGTGAATATAACCTTGGAATGGCAGATAATGGATTTAACTGCGAACGAGATTATCTCCAGCCAGCATTAATGGTACTCAAAACAGAAGCATCATATTTAATGGATAAAAAGGATATAGAAGCTGAGCGTTTCTTTATGATTTGTGCAAACAATATTGCAAGTAATATAGGAAACCAAAGTGTTCAAATCGGAACTTTTGAAAGTTCAGAAGATGCAAACGTGGAAATAGCTAAGGAGTATATTAATGAAGTTACTCCTTATAATATGACTCTTTATAGTTTATTGTGCGAGGCTTTAATCAGAGATAATGTTGAATTAGCCAAGAAGTTATTATCTTTAATGGAGAAAAACTATAAAGTTGAAGAAATAAAAACAAAAAAGGGGGATTCTAAATATAAAGTTATAGAGGACAAACAAACTTATAACGAAGCCCTCGATGAAATAAAGAAATACGAAGCTTCACATTGATTCTGGTGTGAAAGAAGATATGTTGTTGTGTGAGTATAAAAATGTAAATTTATCTGCTGAAACCATTCAAACTGCTGTTTGATGCATTTGCTATATCCAGGAATTTACTCAAGTGCTCGCCAACATCCATCTTATAATCACCGGTATGTAATAAATTTTGTTATGAAAAATATTTTGTATTTAATAGGGATATGCTTTTTCTGTTCCCTAAATCTTATCAGCTGCTCTGGCTCTGGTTCTGAAGAAAAAGTAGCAACGGGTAATATTCAAGAAATGCTTAGACAAATAGACAAAGCTATGGCAAAAGGGAATTACGCGTTTGCATTTAAGGTCGTTAATGCTATACCTTCATGTTTCGGTGAGGATGGTAATATTTATTACGATGACTATTCTTATGATTTCAATACAGATAAGATACAATCGAAAAAAGCTGTTTTTACATTAGATCAATATATTAAAAAAGCAGTCGAAGTATTAAAAACAGAAGCAGATGTGCTGTTATCTAAAGATGACCCTGATGCGGAAAATTTGTTTTTAGAACATCTTGCTGATTTTGAATTGGGTGCTAATACGGTTAATGTCGGCGAATTTTCAAAGACTGATAAAGCAAATATCCCGAACGAAAAATATCAACAATGTGTAACTACTTATAATGACTATCTTATTTCCGTAATAAGAAAGGCATTAATAAAAAGTAAACCTGAACTTGCACAAAAAGTTTCAAATCTCATACGTGACGGTTTGTCTTTTAAAATCAAGGGAAACGGTGATGACGAAGTCTATATATGGTCATACGATACAGAAGCAAAAGATGAAGCCAAGGAATTAATAGACAATTACAATAAAAGCAATTGATTCCTTTAAATGGTGGCAATATTTGGGGCATTATGAATAAAGATAAAGAATAGCCAAATCTCTTTTTTCAAGTTGCTGCGAGGTCTAAACAATGAAGAATAAACTGCTGAAACCATTCAAACTGCTGTTTGATGCATTTGCCAATTGCTGGGACCAAATCTGGAAGTCGGTATTTGTCTTAGCTGTCATCACCATTGTATTGGCCTCTATCTTCTACATGGTGGAGGCTCCTCTACAGCCCGAATATGGCAATTGGTTTCAAGACGTGATCTGGGCTTTCTGTGTCTATATTGGTGACCCCGGCGGTATAGGCGGTGGTGGCCCCTTGACCTTGACAGGAAAAGTTATCGCCACCATCCTCGGATTTATCAATATCCTGATTGTGGCTGTCCCTGCCGGTATCATTGCCAGTGGTTTTACTTCGGCTCTGGAAGAAGATTCGAGAGTGAAAAGCCATGTCAGGAATCTTGACCTGCTGCGCAAATCGTTCAAGCCCGAGCTGTGCCGCCACACATATTTCCGAATTGTCCCTTCCTACAGGTCAATCCCCTCATTGCAAGTGAAACACGGACTCACTGTCGATGAAATTATCGGAGCTGTGAATTTTTCTGATATAGATGATCTGCGTCTCCGTAATCTTGCCGATACCTACGAAGCCGAAGATGAGGCTCAAGACCGACTTATTGTTGAGATGTTCCCAACTGCCGGAGAAAAAGACTATGGAGCTTTTGTTGACCGAGGCTCGAATGTGACAATTGTTGCCACTTCCGGTCAGACTCCCGCGGAAATCGGAAGCAGCCGTTTTGCATATCTTATCGCCGAATTTGGCGGTTTCAATTTCATGAGCCGTGAGTTTGATGAGGACAGTCATAGCTACTACACACTTCCATCGGGCGTGAAAGCTGAAGATATCCGGGTGGATGGCGACAGCGAAAAAGTATCGGTGCCGTTTAAACACTTCTACAATGATTTGAAGGCATTGGCCGAAGGAAAAGATCATTGGGTGGTGCTGATAAACAATTTTGCACGCGACGTGAAGGCTCAGCTTTGCTTTGTCACAGCCGTAAAACCCGGCGACGGACGTCCTGAATCTACAGTCATTGACAAGAAGGCATTCGAAGTTGCCTACGATGAGATAAAGAATGCTCTTGACACCCATAGCTACGCTCTCAATCCCGGTGAGGCTGAGTTTGACGAATCTCATCCTATTCGGACGGATCTCGACACATGCTATAAACCCGTAGCAAGCCGCAATCTCGGTATCCTTCTCGGCGGAGGCGTATCAACAAATGTATTCACCCTCAGGGTGGCTTCATCGCTTATTGTCCGCGACCGGCGTTCTGTTCCGGTAGCCCTCAAAATAGCCGAAATAATGCGTAAGAACTTCGTAGCCGACGATTCCTACATCTCCGACCGCACCAGGCGTTGGAAATCTGAAGGAATAACTTACTGAAATATTATCCAAAATTATTCGGAAGTGGGAAGAAATTATTCTCATATTGTGAAATATTCATTCATCTTATATTTTATGATCTTTCAATAATTATTGATAATTTTGCAATAAATTCTGAACATAAACATTGTTAATCAATAGTTTCATTTCTTCTCCCGATTCCTCTTACTCATAGAAAATGGCAATAATAGGTATCATAGTTGTCGGTATTGTCTTGTTTGTATTGCTCGGACTTTTGGGTTGGGTGTTCAAGTTCTTGGGTTTTGGTATTGATTTTCTCTCGGCAGGGATCGGTTCTTTATGGGGATGTCTATGCAGATTCATCGGTTGGATAATAATGGCAATATTTTTGATTTATATTATCATATCCTTGCTATAATACGAATTAAGAAATAATTTTGAAATTTGACAAGGAAAATTCTATATAATGAATGAATTTAGCTCTCGTTTGCGGAAGTTAAGTCAGAAAACGTAAAGATATACCCTTAAAGTTGACATCGCTAAAAATAAAAACCATGCCGAAAAGAAAAAGACACCTACCCGGCAATTACAAGCCGAAGCCTCAGGAAGAACATATCCGCAATGCAAATGGTCCGGCTCCTCTTACCCTCTTTCAAGGTGAAGACGGCCTTTGGGGTGCCCGCGACGCCGATGGAAACATCGAGATAGAACCTATTTACCGTCGCCTCGAGAACCATCCTTACCAAACGGCTCCCGATGTTGCAATATTATCCAATGGCTCTGAAGTCATCAGCGTCTCACCTGACGACTGGGATCTCCTGTCATTCGCTTCATTTTGAAATTTGATCCTAACTTTTCTATGATTTAACACAGCTTTCGCACGGGGAAGTTGTGTTAAATACAATAATTATGGCAAAAACGTATACGTGGAGAACCTATTTGGAGGACGGCGCCCCGAAAGAGCTGGTGATTCCGGAAGATTATACCGAGATTGAAAAGGAAACATTCAGAGATTGCAGATTCCTCCAAAGCGTCACTATTCCTAAAGGTGTAAAGAAAATCGGATGGCGTGTATTCGACGGTTGCACTTCACTCCGAAGCATTACAATCCCGAAGGGGGTTGCAGAAATCGGATGGTTCGCTTTCGGAAGTTGCACCTCACTACAAAGCCTCACAATCTTAAATCCGAATATAATTATCGGTAAAACTTCTTTTTCCGGCTGCTCAGCTCTCACAGAAGTGAATCTGCCTAAGGGCCTGACCCGGAGTAAAGTTAAAAGTAAGTTTGCCGATTCTCCATGGGGTAAAAACAAACCTCGTTCCGGAACATGGGCTGCTGAAAAAGTCGAGAAAGAAAAAGAGAAGGCAATCGATGCTTTATCGGCAAGTGAAATTGTGAAGCAGGCTCTTGATGAGGTTGCCCCTCAATCTGCAACTACAGTGGCCAATTCCGAAACCATGCCCATTTCGCTCACTATGAATCTTATGGAGGGCATCAAACTGAATCTCACCTTGACAGTGAATGATACCCCTGACGGATTCAAGCAATTTGCGTCTTCATTTGCTTCGAATGTAAGGGAACTGATCAATTTCTTTTCCAATCTTTTCGTCGGAAATTCCAAAGAATATGGCACGGTGTCAATTTCAGGCAACGAAAATGATCTGGTGTTATCGATGAAACTTAATTATGTTGCCTCTAAAGGTGGCAATTTTGTAAATTTGAATGCCAAAGATCTGAATTATTGTAAGTTTATGGATGTTTTGTCCATTAATGCAAAGAAAATAGAAGATTATGATAGTAAGGTTGAGAAAGGAACGAGGCTCGGAGTCTCTATTTTAAATATAGGTGATACTATCCGTCCTCTTGTTATGACTTTCTCCCCAAGACATGAAAGGAATTGTAACGATAGTAACTTTGATAAAGCAGTTGATGATGTCGTCAGAACGTCCGAGATGGAATCAGATTCCATAGACTTTGAGTATAGATGATCCGGGGCCTAAAAAATGTCTGAATGTGTGCCTGTCCGTAGCATGAGAAGCGTTAGCTTGATGTCATCTTGATCCCAAACCATCAGCCAATCACTATTTTTGCCATTTATATGACACTCCCATTTCCCCGCATACTTTCCCTGAAGTTTGTGTGGCCTATATTCTTCGGGTAGAGTTCCAGTCTCAACTAAAATCTTAATGGCCTCTCTAAGTGAATCAAGTGGAAGGCCTCTTCGTTTAAGACGTTTATAATCTTTCTTAAAGCTTCCCGCATAGTCAAGTGAATACTCCATATTTTAGCTGTCAAGTTGGTTGAATAAGTCATCCACACTTTCTGCATGAAATACCCGACCGGCCTTTACGTCCTCCAAGGCCTCGTCAAGTCCGGTTTTTCTCTTTCTATGAGGTTTTGATATTGTGACACTATCAAATTTTGAGAGCAATCGCCTAATCAAAAAGGCATCTTTAGGATCAGATATGGTTAATGTCAGTTGAGTCATATAATTTAAATTTTAATATCTGTGCTAATTAGATAACACTGTAGAAATAGTATTTGTTTTAAAAAGAATAACGACAGAGGCTCAAGCAAAGAGGTTGATCGTCCCCCGGATTGAGATAGTTGAATTTCAGAATTTTTGAATTTTTTTTGAAATTTCAAAAAGGAATTTCTATACTATTAAGGAATCTAATTTTTCAAATTCAAAAGTTCTAAATACAGCAGCTATGAATAAGTTTTATTATTCACTCAACTATCGTTTCAAGGCTCAAAAAGGGCGCCGGAAGCATTATTTCTTCGAGCTTGTAGATCGCACTTCCGATCAAGCAACATTCCAACTCCGCGATAAAGGCAACAATGACATCATAAAGGCTCAAATCGTCGTTGATAACTCTGCCGACACCCCAACAGAAACAGCCAATTTCACTTATAACGACATCGAATTCCAACTTCGTGCCGACGTCTGCGCGGTCAAAGGCTATCCCATCACAGAAGCAGGCCAAGCTGAAAAGATGCGCGACCGGCAACTCGACGAAGCCATGGGCCTAACATCGGAAATATTGGGGGAACTTATTCGGAATCAGACCGCTTAACGTATTCTTCGGCATGCCATCCGCCACATTTGGCTTTCTTTGTGTGAAAGAATTATTCATTCTATGCGAAGAAGCTCTTCGTGCTGCATGTCCTTAATTATCAGTAATAATATGTAATTTTGCGAAGTCATGTTTAATACAATCAAAAGAGACTAAAATTCTGCTGTCGAAATCATATTGAAATCTTCAATTGGATGTCAGGATCTGAAGTCTCCTAAGATCGAGAATATAAAAGAATAATCTAATAAAACAGAGCTTATGAATAAAGTTATTTATCGGGTAATTTTGGTTGCTTTTATAGTATTAGCTACCGCTTCTTCGGTAATGTCACAAAGAAGATCGCGCCCGGGGTCAATGAAACATTCCGGTGCTGAATACGAGAATGCAGTTAAAATCACTCCCGCCCAAGCAACCTACATTCACAATGGATCATATTTCTCAGGTCCGGTTTACTTTACATCGCAAGATGGTTCGGAAGGTATTAAAATTTATACTGCCGACCTGAAATTTTCTAAGGGTAGATACACCTTATCGTTAGATGCAGCAGAGTTTTCTACACGGCAGGCAATCTCTGCTGATGAAAGAGCAAAAAGAGGAATTTCCGATTATCAATATGAAAAGATGTGGAAGAATGAAAAGTTATCGGAAGATATCCAGCAGTCAGGAGTGTATAAAGTGATTAAACAGTATGATGCCATTCATTTGGTATTGTATGATGGAGATACTGATAATATAGTCTTTAAAATCAAATTATCATCACAGAATGCAAAATATCTTGAATTTAAGGAAGATAATTTGGTTTATAAGCTATCCTTTGTAAGATAACCATATTTCATAACAATAATGATAACCAAAAGATGAGAAAACTATTAAAACTTATGGGTTGCCTCACGCTCATGGTATTGTTGACAGTGCCATGTGCTGAGATCGTAGCTCAGACACGTAAGAGCGGTACAACAAAAACGGCTGCTTCCAAAACAGCTGCTTCCAAAAAGGCACCGGCAAAAAAAGCACCTGCTAAGTCTGCTCCAGCAGGAAAGCCGGTCAGTCTTAATGGGAATTATTACGAAGGCTTACTTAAGTTTCCCGGACAGCCTATGGACGGTTTTTGCACATTCAAATTTGATGAGTCCGGGGTGCTGGTTAATATAGCTGACATTGCACAGGTGCCATTAAAGTGTTCGGCTTCAGAAGCAGCGGGCAAAATAACTGTAAAAATAACAGGTAATTGCACAGGGACTCTTACTTCAACCGACAATGGCAGTTCGTTTGAAGGTAAGTTTACCTTTGGCGATCAAAAAACTCAGGTGTGGGTTGTCAAGGTGAATGAGAATCATGAAACTCCTACAATGGAGGATAGTGAACTTGCGGCTATAATCGGAAATCCTGATGGCTACACGGGCTTTTTTCTATTTGTTGACAAGAGTATGGTAGGATGTATTCCGACTGAAGTAACGATGAATGATGATAGTACATTCTCGTTCACTTTGGATAATGCAACCCTACAACAGCTTTTCAAAAAAGAACCATTAGGATATAAGATAGTTGATAAAAAAATGGTTGTAACGTTACCGGGCGGTTATGAATTAAGTGGAAATATTTATGATGATGGAACATACATCTCGATTCCATTTGGCAGGCAACAGGGTGGAACTGACATTGCACTTTTTCTTATCAGATAATGCAAGTATATCCAATATTCTATAGGTAATTCTGAAAAACCTACGCTCCGGATTCATCCAAGCGTGGGTTTTCGCTTTTATTTTAGGGAAGCATGATGTCGAGGAAGAAGTGGGATCTGAGGCAAGAATATATCCACATTTCTAAATTATACCAATTGTAAATGTGAAATAATTCTTTACACATTGCGAAATTATTGTTCACGCCTTAACTTTATGATTATTAATAATTCTTCTTAACTTTGCAATTGAATAAAACAGGACAGTTTTTGATTCAAAAAAAACATATAAATACATAATCAATCTAAATATTTTTCACAATTAACTTAAAATTATCATGCGTTGTAAAAATTATTATTTACTTGCGATTTTCGCAGCACTTTCGGTTCTCTCCGTAGGCCTAAGTGCCTGTGGTGGCGGCGGCGATAAAGATGCCGCAACCCTGAAAGTGGAATCTGAGCTTGGGGAACTCGGAAACTACATCTCAATCAATGACTCTGAGGTCAAGATCACGAAATCAGAAGTGACAGAAGACAACGAGGAGTATGTCTTGCTCCAATCCAATCTTGCCGTCAGTGTCAATCAATCAGTGGCTTGTAATTATGGTAATGGCTTTAACATGAAAGCCATTGTTCTTGACAAAGACCATAATGAAATAGCCCCCATCGGTAACTTTGTATTGGAAGTGAAGACTAACTATGAGAATGATGATTATAGTTACATTCTCAATTCCGGAAGTACCAGAGCCCAATTCAAGGAGGGTGGTAAGAAAGAAACATGGAACGACGAGGCTCAGGCTATGTGGGATAAGATCTGTAAAGACGGCGCTTACCTTTTATTAAAGCCTTATGAAGAGGATGCTAAATATGTGGAGGCGGCAAATGCCGGTGGATCCTCTTCATCGCTCAGCAGTGATGATGAGGAAGGAGATGCAGACAATGAAGAACTTGCAGACAGCAATTCAGGCGACATGGATGATTTCCTTGATGCCTACGAAAGCTATGTGGATAAATACATCGCTACGCTTAAAAAAGCATCTGATGGAGACATGTCTGCATTGACGGAATATGCAGCTCTGCTTGATGAAGCCAATGAATACGGAGATAAGTTATCTAAGGCTTCGGGTTCTCTCACTGCCGCCCAATTGAAACGTTATACGCAAATTCATGAGAAAATGCTTAAGGCAGCCTCTGAAATAAAGTAATGTAATCAATCAGCAGTTTTATGGACTATCAGGATTCAAATATGACTCCGCCTGTGAATCAGGAGTATCCTAAGCCAAACAATCAGCTGCCACCCAGCAACAATCTCGTGATTGCGATAATAACAACAATTTTGTGTTGTTTGCCTCTTGGTATAGTTGCAATTGTGTATGCATCTAAGGTAAATGGTCTTTGGATGAGCGGAAATTATCAAGCAGCATATCAGGCGGCCAAAAGTGCTCGCAACTGGTCTATTGCGTCAGCAATTGTTGCAGCTGTGATTTGGATTATTTATCTGATTTGCATCTTCGCATTCGGCGCTACATTACTTAGCTTCTCGAATTGATCAATCTATACAATAGTGTGCAATTTAAAGTAAAAGGAAATAAGGAGCATCTTTTCATTTGCATTGTATTTCTATGCGGTGTAATGATAGTTGGATTATATAGTTTTTTCGATCCTGTAGAATATGGACAGTATTTTCCATTTTGCCCTGTGAAGAAGATTACAGGTCTTGATTGCCCTTCCTGTGGTAATCAAAGAGCATTCCATGCTCTTTTAAGTGGGGAGATAATTGTTGCCATAAAATACAACTTCTTTTTGATTTTTACTATTTTATATTTCATTGGTATATTTATCGGCGAACTATTTAAGTATAGGGATAGACGATTCTATTTATTCTTTCTTGGTAAGAAAGGTGCCTTGACTTATCTATATGCTTATATTTTTTGGTTTATAATCAGAAATATAATCAGATATTAAATAGTATTTCATCATATTGAGATATTTATACTTGTGATATAATTCACTATTGACTTAAAAGAGAGGAATCTGAATTATCGGATTCCTCTACTCCTTTTTAGAGAAAAGAAATTATATGCCATAAAATATGGCTCTTACTACATCTTTGACCGCGCATATAACAATGTTAAGAAGTTTATCGCATCCAAAGAAAGAGGGTTGTCGGGTGCTTCACAAGAAGCATGATGTCAAGGCAGAAGTGAGATTTGAGGCAAGAATATATCCGTAATTCTAAATTATACCAACAATTCTCAGTTCTCAATTCTCAATTTTCTACTAACAAGCATCGCAAGTCTCATTTATTTTTTGTAATTTTGCATCTTGAAGCATAATAACTAAAAGAAATGAGTGAATTAGCATCCAAATACAACCCTCATGAGGTTGAAGACAAATGGTATGAATATTGGGAGCGCCACAAGATGTTTCATTCCGTTCCCGACGAGCGTGAACCTTATTGTATAGTTATTCCGCCGCCAAATGTGACGGGTGTGCTCCACATGGGTCACATGCTCAACAATACCATTCAGGACATCCTCATCCGCAGGGCCCGGATGATGGGCAAGAACGCGCTGTGGGTGCCCGGTACGGACCACGCCGCCATTGCAACTGAGACGAAGGTGATTCAGAAGCTGGCAGATGAGGGCATAAAGAAGACCGATCTCACGCGCGAGCAGTTTCTCGAGCATGCCTGGGACTGGACTCACAAGCATGGTGGCATCATCCTTCAGCAGTTGAGGAAACTCGGAGCCAGCTGCGACTGGGACCGGACGGCATTCACTATGGATGAACTGCGTTCGAAAAGCGTGACGAAGGTTTTCTGCGATCTTTATGACAAAGGACTTATTTATAGAGGCCTGAGGATGGTGAACTGGGATCCGAAAAATAAGACCGCTATCTCAGACGATGAGGTGAATTTTGTGCAGGAGCACTCAAAGCTCTACTATCTGCGCTATTATGTGGCCGACGACTCCGAAGGCCGCTACGCCGTGGTAGCCACCACCCGTCCTGAAACCATTATGGGTGACACCGCCATGTGTATCAATCCGAAAGACCCGAAAAACGAGTGGCTGAAGGGTAAGAAGGTGATAGTGCCGCTCGTGGGTCGTGAGATTCCGGTGATCGAGGATAGGTATGTGGAGATTGACTTCGGTACCGGTTGCCTTAAAGTAACCCCGGCTCACGACAAGAACGACTATATGCTGGGCAAAACCCACAACCTTGAGACCATCGACATCTTCAACGAGGATGCCACTCTCAACGAGCATGGCGGTAAATATGCGGGAATGGATCGTTTCGAGGTCAGAAAGCAGATTGCAAAAGATCTCGAGGAGGCCGGCCTGATGGAGAAAGTGGAAGACTACACGAATAATGTGGGTTATTCCGAGCGCACCAAGGTGGCGATTGAGCCCCGCCTGTCGCTCCAGTGGTTTATCGATATGCGCCATTTCGCTGAAATATCGCTCGGCCCGGTTATGGAAGACTACATCCGCTTCGTGCCCGAGAAATATAAGACTACTTATCGTCTGTGGCTTGAGAACATTCAGGACTGGTGCATAAGCCGTCAGCTCTGGTGGGGCCACCGCATCCCGGCCTATTATTACGACGTGGATGGCGAGACCCGCATAGTTGTGGCTGAGAGCAAGGAAGCCGCGCTTGAGAAGGCTCGCAAGGAAAGTGGAAAAGATCTGACTGCCGAGGATCTTGTTCAGGATGAGGGTGCTCTCGACACCTGGTTCAGTTCCTGGCTGTGGCCGATCACTCTCTTCAACGGTATTCTCGACCCGAATAATGAAGAGTTGAAATATTACTATCCAACTGCAACACTCGTGACCGGTCCGGATATCATCTTCTTCTGGGTGGCGCGCATGATCATGGCCGGATACGAATATGTAGGCGACAAACCATTCGGCAATGTATATTTCACCGGCATCGTCCGCGACAAGATTGGTCGCAAGATGAGCAAGTCGCTCGGCAACTCGCCCGATCCTCTCGAATTGATTGATAAGTTCGGTGCTGATGGAGTGCGTATGGGTCTTATGCTCAGCGCTCCTGCCGGCAACGACATCATGTATGATGATGCTCTTGTGGAGCAGGGCCGAAATTTCGCCAATAAGATATGGAACGCATTCCGTCTTATTCAGGGATGGACTGCCGACGATAATATCTCGCAGCCTGAAAGTTCAAAGATAGCTGTAGAATGGTTTAGCTCGCAGCTTAACAAGACGATGAACGAGGTGGAAGACCTCATGGGTAAGTTCCGTATCTCGGAAGCGCTCATGGCCGTCTACAAGCTTTTCTGGGATGAGTTCTCAAGCTGGTATCTTGAACTTGTCAAACCGGCATACGGAGCTCCCGTGGATGGAAAGACATACGCGGAGACCATGCGCTTCTTCGAGATTCTGCTTCAGCTGCTGCATCCGTTCATGCCCTTCATCACCGAAGAGTTATGGCAGCATCTTGCCGACCGCAAGGACGGCGACAGCATCCTGAAGACAACACTTCAGGAACCCGGAGAAGTTAATGAAGCCCTTCTTGCCCGGTTTGAGACTCTGAAAGAAATCATCACCGGCTTGCGCGCAATAAGGAAGCAGCGCAATATCCCGAACAAGGAGGAAATCTCGGTTGAGGTGAAAGGTGCGCACACCTCTGGCCTCGATTCCGTAATTCTGAAGATGGGCAATGTGAAGGAAATCAAGGCTGTTGATGAGAAAGGCGCTACCAGTGTGGCATTCCTCGTCGGCCCTGTGGAATACAGTGTTCCTCTCGAGGGCAAAATCAACGTGGAGGAGGAACTTGCTAAACTTGAGAAGGAGTTGAAGCGTTTCGAGGGATTCCTGGCAGGAGTGGAGAAGAAACTCGCCAATGAGCGTTTCGTAGCGAATGCTCCTGAGCAGGTGATAGCTATCGAACGAAAGAAGCAGTCAGACGCCACAGAAAAGATCGCTGCAATCAAGGCCTCGATTGCCGCTCTGAAAGCCTGAGAATAATCATTCCCAAAAATAAGCAATCCGGGTTATGGTGTTGTCACCGTGCCCCGGATTTTTTATTTTAAGCAAAATCATCTTTCTGAATGCTCGTAGATTCCTTTTACGGAACATCGGAAGAATGAAAATCACAAAGGTTTGTGATATTCATGCGAGTACAATAAAAAAGCGGCTGACCCGGATTCCCGGATCAGCCGTAGCTATGTTTCTGAGATTATTATTTGCGGGCAATCTTCTTGTAGCCGTATACAGCGCGGTCGCCAAGTTCCTCTTCGATGCGGAGGAGCTGGTTGTATTTTGCCATACGGTCTGAGCGGCTTGCAGAGCCGGTCTTGATCTGACCTGCATTGGTAGCAACAGCGATGTCAGCGATAGTGCTGTCTTCTGTCTCGCCTGAACGGTGAGAGATCACAGCAGTATAGTTGTTGCGCTGAGCCATCTCTACGGCGCGGAGGGTCTCGGTGAGTGAACCGATCTGGTTTACTTTCACGAGAATTGAGTTTGCGCATCCCTCGGCGATACCTTTCTCAAGATACTTCACGTTGGTCACGAAGAAGTCGTCGCCAACGAGCTGGCAGCGGTTGCCGATGAGGTTGGTGAGGATCTTCCAGCCTTCCCAGTCGTTCTCGTCCATACCGTCTTCGATAGAGTCGATGGGGTATTTGTTGATGAGCGACTCAAGATACTTAGCCTGCTCCTCGCTGGTGAACTTCTGGCCGTTAATCTCTTTCTGAGCGCCGTTTTTCAGGTGAGTGTAGTCATACACGCCGTCCTGATAGAACTCGGAAGAAGCGCAGTCAAGACCGATTGTAACGTCCTTTCCGGGTTCGTAGCCGGCTTTCTTGATAGCCTCCACAATCACGTTGAGGGCATCTTCAGTTCCTTCGAGGTTGGGAGCGAAACCGCCTTCGTCACCTACAGCTGTGCTGAGGCCACGTGCTTTGAGCACGCCTTTGAGAGCATGGAACACCTCAGTACCCATGCGGATGCCTTCTTTGAAGCAGCAAGCACCTACGGGACGGATCATGAACTCCTGGAAGCAGATGGGGGCGTCGGAGTGAGCGCCGCCGTTGATGATGTTCATCATCGGAACGGGAAGAACGTAGCTGTTGCAGCCGCCGATGTAGTTGTAGAGGGGGAGGTCAAGGTAGTTGGCTGCGGCTTTTGCTACTGCGAGCGATACGCCGAGCACTGCGTTGGCGCCGAGGTTGCTCTTGGTTTCAGTGCCGTCGAGCTTGATCATGGCCTCGTCGATGCCGATCTGGTCAAGTGCAGAGTGGCCGATGAGAAGATCACGGATGGGGCCGTTGACATTTGCCACAGCCTTCAGTACACCTTTGCCCAGGTAGCGGCTCTTGTCACCGTCGCGGAGCTCAAGGGCTTCGTTTTCGCCTGTAGACGCTCCGGAGGGAACGGCTGCACGGCCCATTACGCCTGATTCGAGGATAACGTCAACTTCTACTGTCGGATTGCCGCGGGAGTCAAGAATCTCGCGTCCTTTGATGTCTGCTATTTTCATACTCTTTATGAAAAGTTTTGGTTATATAAGGGTTATTTTTCTTATTGCTGAACAGATTTGCCTGTGCCAATCTTTTCAAAGGGCAAAGATAGTGATTTTTTTTGACATGGTGAAAGATTTACGATGAAATTTTTGATTCCGCACATATTTTTCATTTGCTTTGTGTCATCGGTGATAATTTTCGCTTATTCCTTGTTCTATAATTATGCAGCCCGAGTCTCAACAGTCACATCTGCTCACGGGAAGCGAACTCGCCGGGCTGGCGATCGCTGCTCTTCCTTTCGAGCCACTCGAAGGGCAGACGATCGCGCTCTACAAGATGGCTGAATACGTTGTGTCGGGCCTCTGGCGCGACGTGTTCGTGCTCAACGGATATGCCGGCACAGGCAAGACGAGTGTGGTGGCCGCTCTCATCAAGGCGCTTGCCCATCTCAAGATCAAGACGGTGGTGCTTGCTCCTACGGGACGGGCGGCAAAGGTGGCGGGTGCGATGGCGGGACGTATGGCTTCGACCATACACCGCCGCATCTATCATTTGGAGACAACACAGTCAGGCGAATCTACCGTAAGCCTGAGCGCGAACCGTGACCAAAACACAGTCTTTATAGTAGATGAGGCATCTCTTATCACTGATTCGGCACGCGGCAGCCTGCTGCGCGATCTTACTCGCTACGTTTATTCCGGACAGGGATGCCGCATGATTCTTGTGGGCGATACTGCTCAGCTTCCACCGGTGGGGCAGACCGATTCCCCGGCCATGAATTTAGACCGGCTCAAGCAGATAGGGTTGGCTCCTTTCTCCCATACGCTCGATGTTCCGGTTCGCCAGTCGGCTGAGAGCGGCGTGCTCTACAACGCTACTCTCGTCAGGACGATTCTCAACCGTATGCTCGCCGGAGAACCGAGTGGAATAGCCCCCGGACAGTTACCGCTCAAGCTGGATGGATTTCCTGATATCTGTGCCGTGAGCCGCGCTGATCTTGCCGACGAACTTACCACTTCGTGGAGCACCGTAGGTGTGGAGGAGACCTTGATCATCACCCGGAGCAATGCGCGTGCCAATCGCTTCAATCAATCGATAAGAAACATCGTAATGTATGCCGAGGAGCCCCTGCAGCAGGGCGACAGACTTGTGATTGCTAAAAACGATTATTTCTGGGGGCCGCAGAATAAAATCAAAACCTTTCTCGCCAACGGGGAGACTGTGATAGTGAAGTGGGTCGGCACTCCTGAGAAAGCGTTTGGACGATGGTTTGTCGATACGGAGCTCACTCTTGCCGACGGCAGCGAGATAGCTGCTAAAGTTATGTTACGGTCGCTCATGGCCGAGGGGCCGGCAATTCCGAGACAGGAGATGCAGAATTTCCTTCAGCTGGTCATCGACGGTTCGGAGGGGACAGGGCCAACCGAAAAGATAATGGCCGCTATGATGAATCCCTATTATAACGCATTGCAGGCTAAATATGCCTATTGCGTCACCTGCCATAAGGCTCAGGGCGGACAGTGGAAGCATGTCTATGTAGATATGGGCGGCATACCTGACGATGCCATGGGCTCCGATTTCTATCGCTGGCTATACACGGCCATAACCCGCGCCACTGAAAAGGTCTTTATCCTCGGAGTGAGGCAGAACTTCTGATCGGTCGCTGCGTTAAGTCGAGACCTCCAAATATCAATTATTCAAAATAATCCCTTAGAAATTCAGAACTTTCAATAATTTTTACTAATTTTGCAGTCCGAATCTACAGATATGAATAAATAGGTAAAATTATTAAGAAATCCAATCATGAAAGCATACGTTTTCCCCGGCCAGGGAGCCCAGTTTGTGGGCATGGGCAAAGACCTATACGAAAATAACGCTGAGGTGCGCGAGATGATGGAAAAAGCCAACGAGATTCTTGGCTTTCGCATCACCGATCTGATGTTTAACGGTACGGAAGAAGACCTCCGTCAGACAAAGGTGACTCAGCCGGCTATATTCCTTCACAGTGTGGCTCTTGCAAAGAGTCTCGGCGATGAATTCAAGCCCGATATGGTAGCCGGCCACAGCCTCGGAGAGTTCTCCGCTCTCGTGGCAGCCGGAGCCCTCAGTTTTGAGGAAGGCCTCAAACTTGTGAGCAAGCGTGCTCATGCCATGCAGAAGGCATGCGAAATCGAGCCTTCCACCATGGCTGCCGTCCTCGCTCTTCCCGACGAAAAAGTGGAAGAAATCTGTGCGGGCATCGATGGCATTGTGGCACCTGCCAATTATAACTGCCCCGGTCAGGTGGTGATTTCAGGCTCCATCGAGAGCATCGACAAGGCTTGCGAGGCTCTTCTTGCTGCCGGAGCGAAGCGTGCCCTCAAGCTGAAGGTGGGCGGCGCATTCCATTCACCCCTCATGCAGCCTGCTCAGGAAGAACTCACCGAGGCAATCGAAGCAGCAAAGTTTGAGACTCCCCGTTGCCCTGTATATCAGAACGTTGATGGCAAGCCGCATACCGATCCGGAAGAAATCAAGGCCAACCTCATCAAGCAGCTCACCGGTGCGGTGCGCTGGACTCAGGATGTTGAGGCTATGATAGCCGACGGCGCCGATGAGTTTGTGGAACTCGGTCCGGGTGCTGTGCTTCAGGGTCTCGTGAAGAAGATCAACAAGGGGGTTACCACAAGCGGCATGCAGTGATGAACGTTGCTATCGTTGGCGCCAGTGGCGCAGTGGGTCACGAGTTTCTGCGTGTGCTCGCAGAGCAGAATTTTCCTATCGACGAACTGAGACTTTTCGGCTCGAAAAGAAGTGCAGGGTCTGAGATGGAATTTCAGGGCAAGAAATACGTGATTGAAGAACTCACCTCCGAATCTGACTTCAGCGGAGTAGACATCGCCTTCACTTCAGCAGGAGCGGGAACATCTAAGCATTATGCCGATGTGATCACCCGTCACGGCACCCTTATGATCGACAACTCGTCTGCATTCCGTATGGATAGCGACGTGCCTTTGGTGGTGCCTGAAGTGAACGGTGCAGATGCGCTCAACAGGCCCCGAAATATTATCGGTAATCCCAACTGCACCACTATCCAGATGGTGGTGGCGCTGAAGCCTATCAACGATCTTTCGAAGATCACCCGGGTGCATGTGGCCACTTATCAGGCCGCAAGCGGCGCCGGAGCTTCCGCTATGGCCGAGCTCGAGAAGCAATATGTGGAGCTTAACGAGGGTAAGAAACCAACCGTAGAGAAATTTGCCTATCAGCTTGCGTTCAATGTGATTCCCCACGTCGATGTCTTCCTTGATAATGACTACACGAAAGAGGAGATGAAGATGTATAACGAGACGCGCAAGATCATGCACAGCGATGACATTGCCGTGAGTGCTACATGCGTGCGTGTTCCCGTTCTCAGGGCCCACAGCGAGGCTATTTGGGTTGAGACCGAGTCACCTCTTTCGCTTGAGAGCGTGCGCGAGGCGTTCAGCAAGGCGGAAGGCCTTGTGGTGGTAGACAATCCTTCGGCCAAGCAATATCCCATGCCGCTCGATGTGGCCGATAAGGATCCAGTCTTTGTAGGACGTCTGCGCAAGGACATATCCAACCCGAATGGCATAACATTCTGGGTGGTGGGCGACCAGATTAAGAAAGGCGCCGCTTTGAACGCCGTGCAGATCGCTCAGTGGATTCTGAAGAATGATCCGGTGTTTGCCACAGGAAGGAACTCAAATCTCAGGTAACTCATAATTCTCTGAATTTCAACCATCTTTTAAAGGTGCGGATTTGATATGGAATGAGGTCTCTTATCTGAGATCTCATTTTTATGTTTTTTAACATATTTTCGTGCCTTTTGCTTAAACTTTATATCCCGCTGCAGTGTTTTATAAGCAAAGAAATAATTAGTTTCATGATGTTAGGTTAGTAAAATGTATTATGGAAAACATTGAGCGGCATCCATTTGTGAAAATGGCTGCCGTTATTTTTTATGCTTGAATATCAGTTGTCATTCACAATAAGAAAAAGCGGCTCCCGCCTGAGGAGCCGCTTACTTTAAAAGTAGTATTATAATCAATAAGTCAGTGCATTGTAAGTTTTGTATGGTATGTGTCTAATATATATCATATTTTACGGTTACTGTTCCTTCCCCTTTGCAGCGTCGGCATACTCCGGGATCGTTGATGCACTTCCGGCACTCGTGAGGATCAAAAAGGCCGAGACCGTCACAATATGCGCAGATACCTGTTCCGTCGCACGAAGGACAATCCTCTGTAATCTCACCATCAGACGAGTCAAGCAGGCTGCCAAGAATGCCTCCGAGCAGACCTCCACCACCTGATCCGCCGCCAAGCATGCCACCCATCATGCTGCCGGCAAGTTTCCTTTTATCGATATTGATTTCATTTCCGGTGAGCCTGACGTCTTTCTGCGCCATACATTCCTCGTCGCCCAAATTCATCATTCTGACGATCATGCGCACGGCGTTATTCTTTCGCGTCTCCTCATTGATAAGCCACATATATGGCAGTGGCACATTTATCTTGCCGTAGAAAGAGTCTGTTGTGACGGTGAACGCTTCCATAGTGGTAGCTTCGCCCTGTGTGTCGGCCATAATCTCACCATCCTCACTCAGCATTCCGACCTCGCACAGAATACGATTACCGGTAAGACCTTCCACCAGAAAATTGACAGTAACATCAACATACATTGTGGTGAAATCTACAAACATGCCCTTGTCGTTAAGGCGAAGAAGACGTTTGTCTGACCCCATATTGTCGATAGAGACCTTGCCGATGGTAATATTGGCGGCTTCTGCCGAGGCTCCGCTCAGGGCAACGAGTGCAAGGAGCGATGCAGCGAAAAGATTCAGGAGTTTCATAATTCAGATTTTCGTTAGGTTTGAAATATGTGGATAGCTGTCTCTATTACTCTTCTTTGTTATCAACAATGAGAATGGAGAAATAATAGTTTTCCTCAGGCCGGTACTCACTGTCGAGAAGGCGCTTCACATCCTCAATGGTAAAATCTTTCTCAGAAGCAATAAGTATGTAACTGCCACCGTCAGGACTATAGAATTCATAGTCTTCCACTACAGTGGTATCGTAAGGTTCAATCAGGGGATTCACCGGGAAATAGAACTGAATGTCATTTTCCATCTCAGGGTGCATGTCTATTACATTCACGTAGACCACTGAATCAAGATCATTCCAGAAAGCGAACTTAAAGTCGGATTTATTCGTCGAATCGCAGAATTCTCGACGTAACAGCACATAATCGCCCATGATGTCATGCTGACTCTCATCCTGCAGCGACATCAGATACTGCAGATAACTCATTCCTGCAGGGAGATCTACCGGCTGAGCCACAATATCATGGGTGATATGGCGCGATGAGCCTCTGCTTTTATAGGTCTCTGCTTGCGAATTGCCGTTGCTCCTGATTTCATTCCAGATACCGGCGATAATTTTGCCAATTCCTAACCTTGACTTTTCCTCTGCGGCGGAAATCATGTTTTCTACCGTCATGGTGCCCTCCGATACATTCTTATACAGTTTCTTACTCTCTGTGTCATGAATCTTCACCATTCCACCCGTTGGAATGTCAAGACGATCAGACTTCTTAACCTCCGTATTAGGTTTTGTAGTGGACTTATTCACCTTCACATTACCATTCACGGAATGTATGCGGAGATTTGCCTCGGAATCTATAGCCACTCCGAGTATCGACATAGTCAGCAGCGGCCCCAATACGGCACAGAGTCTATTCCTTATTTTCATTTTCACTTATCTTTTTATACTGAATTTTATTTTTCTTATTCCTTAGATTTTTCAACAGATGTCGTTTGTTGTGCTTTATAACTCTGTATCTACTCTCAATCAGGTCAAACAGCCCTTTTCTGTCAAATAACCCCTCGTATACCTCACAGGATGCAACTCCGACTGTGACTGCAAGCAATGCGTATGAAAAGTTAAGATCAACGTTTATGTATCTAAATGCAAACGATCCCACGAATATCATGAGGATCAGGATTGCAAATTGTAGCGTCCTGATTATCAATGGTCTGGTGACCATGTCTTTAAGTTTGAAATTCAGAAATGTTATGAGATAGCATAGTATCGCACCGATCAGGAAGCTTTCCCACGCATTGGGAGTCCAGATATAATTGCCCGATAGAATGGTGGCTATCGATAGTCCGTGAATCACCAATCCGGGAGTGTGAATGCCGAGGGGGGAGATGTGCATATCGGAATAATCATGTATATTTCCTATCAGCACTATGGCATTCTCAATCTTGAAGGAATTTTCATCCAGTTCGGATGGATACACAGTGTCTATCTGTTCCAGATAGTTAATCAGCATCTCATCATCGCGCTGCTCAAAGAGATTATCAATTTTGTCAGGATGAACGTGAGACACGAGCGCTACAGGCAACGTCATTATGTCATCTTGGTCGGCACCGGGTGTTTTTCTGAATTTCCTAACTGTAGTCAGCGATTTGTCATCTCCACCTATATTGATTACCGCAAACCCGAGCGACGGAGTCACAATAGTGTCCATATACGATTCGTGGACAATGGTTTTCTTTCCATTCTCTTCATCCAGATAGACCGGTAACACCAGATTGCGGCATCCACTAAGCGCCACCGGGAGTTCACTATCCTTCGCGCATGGTTTGCCGGTGTATGTGATGTCCAGGCCTACGGCTGCGGGATTGAGCGAGTCTACCTTACTTATCACCTCCGCAAGTTCAATTTCGCTGCAAGAGTCTACCGGCACCAGTGCCAGGCCTCCCTCATAATGACCACAGAAATCATTGTTCGACACCGAAGTATAGAAATCGCCGAAAGAATAATCAGTGACTTTCTCCATCGGGGCGAAAAAAGATATCGACATAATGTCGTATTTCACAAAATATGTGAAGGCCAGAGCCATGAGTGTCGCCACCAAAGCCTTGACAGCTAAGGGCATCTTATCCAGATATGACGACACCGGTTTCATAAATACTTCAGTGATTCTTGGTTAGTTCTATCTTATACACGTCCGGACGCACGGTGGTATAGATGATGGGGCATTTGCCGGCCTTGTCCGCATTTGTAGGATCACAGAATACGTAGGTCTTGCCGTCCACGGTCACTTTCGGGCCGTTAACATTCACCCCGGGGGGAAAGCAAACTCCCGCTGCCAGATGATTGGGATATTTCAGATAGACCACGTCAAGACCGAGGATGTCTTTCACAAGGCGTGCAAACATGATGGCGCGATCCTCGCAGTCATTGGCAGGATAATAGAAATTCTCATCGAAGAAAAAGGGTTTTTCAGTGCCGAACTGTTTATCATCTGTGGCATAATTAAAACCGAGATAGTGAAATTTGAGCAATTTATCTACTGCCTCCACCGGCCCGAGCCCGGCAACTTCCTCTTTCATTACCTTAAAAAGAGTTTTTTGCAACTCCTTGCTCACCGGCGCAAGACCATAGAGATTCCAGGGAACCACGGGATAATCGGCAAGAAACTGCTGCACCGATGAATTCACCACCGTGCGCACATCATGCATATCAAGACCTTTTGAAGAGCCGATTGCCGCTGAACTGTATCTTCTCGCTGTCTTAGGATTATGTGTGAATCGGGGGTATCTATCCATCAGCATCCTAATAGGGGTGGGGTTCTTATGGAAGTCGGCGATGCAGGTGCTTGCGCTGCTCAGATTATCTCCCCTGCTGCGGATATAGTATCGTTTGCCGTCGATGGGGAAATATGTGCCCGGTATGTCATGGCTCGGATTAAATATCAGATAGAAGTGTCCGTTTCCCGAAGCGAGGCGGCAGTCATAACCCGAAAGATTCAGCAACGCGCATGCGGCGAGAGCCTGATTGTCGGTCGAGGCAGGATACAGTTCTGACGCAATTTTCTCCGTCAGAAGCAGATACCCCCAGTCGCAGAGCTGAAGCTCCTCCCTTATGCGCAGGCAGTCATCGCGCAAGGATTTGAAGCCCTGAGTTCCGGTGAGCTTCTGCCATCCTTTCTTCACGCTTGACTGGTCGCCCGAAGATAGACTGATCGCGGGCGTATTAAAATTCCTGTAACTGCAAGGGGTGTTATAGAACAGTAATTTTTTAGGAAATGTTGTGTCAGCGTAAGACCCGACCTCCGGCAATGTGGCCGGTATATCGGGGAGGGGCCGTTCCGGGGCTACTACGTTATTGTAACTGATATCTCTGTTTTCGGGAGTGGCGCTCCCTTTGGGAATATCGGGCACTACCGGTTTAGGCGTGAATGACTTCTTTTCCTCCTTCTGCGCGTCATGATTCTTCCAAGTCCGGCCAAGCATCTCGATATAATCGTTGTTCAGTTTCTCGAGAAGCTGGTCAAACTCTGTCTCAATGTTTGTAAACACGCTGTCGATGTGGTTTTCTATTCTTGAAAATGCATCGTCATCGTCAGGTGTTTTCGATTGCTCCGTCCTTGCATGACCCGCTGCCGGGATGCCGAAAGCCGCCGCTATCAGTAATGTTCGCAATAACCTCATAATCAGGGTCTATCAAAGATAGTTGTCATAAATCTTCTTTATTTCCTCTGCCGGAAGTTGCCATTCATCATATACGAGAAGATTGGCAATCTTCATATTGGGTGTGTTGCTACCACCGATTATAAATTTCGTACCCGTTCCGAAATGGCGGTCATTCTCATATTTTTCATTACTTGCACCATACTCCTCCTTGACCGTGTCCATCAGAATTCCATCTACATATAATCTGGTGGTCACGTTATCCTCGTTAAGGATATTATGATCAGATACGAGAGCGATATGATGCCATTCCCCATCTTCTATATTCTTGTGTGTGAAGTTTCCAATATCATGATTCCAGTATAGATTGTTTCTTCTCATGACATATTTGAGATGTCCGTTTACATAAGACAAACACATCATATCATAAAACTGCACATTACCAAAGTTATTGGAAGAAGTCACCCAGAATATGTTGCCTTCATCGATGTCCTTGACCCAGAAACTGATTGTCATGGAAGGGGAATCGATCAATCCGTCATTGATTATCACTTTTGAGCCGTTTGCTCTTGAGAAAGACAACGCCTTTGTGTCGGATTTAGGGCCTGCCACAAAAGTCGGTTCCGGATTTCCGTATGCGTAATTCTTATTCTCGCTTTGGTCATCATAGTGGCCGTCGAAAGTGAAATAAGCGCAAGGCGTCTTCTTTACATTCACGTTGATCTGAGGTTTTTCCTCCTTATCCTTGTCCTTATCGAGATCAAGACCTAATTCTTCTTTCAGTATGTCGCAACTTGGCAGGAAGAAGAGCATGGCGAGTGCAGCCAAAGATAATATTTTTTTCATATTGCATTATTGTTTTGCGTCGTAGATTGTCTTTATCTGTTCAGCGTTCAGTTTTCTTGAATTGTAAACTCTAAGATTTGCAACTTTCATATTAGGAGTATTGCTGCCACCGATCGTGAATTTTATTCCCGTATCATAATGACGGTCTGATGGGTATTTCTCATTTGAAGCGCTATATTCCTCCTTGACCGTATCCATCTTGATACCATCAACATATAAAGTGGTAGTTACGTAATCTGCATTTTCCTTGTTGAAATCGGAAACAAGCGCTACATGATGCCATTCCCCATCATCTATAGCCTTATGTGTGAAGTTCCCAATATCATTATTCCAGTATATATTGTTTCTTCTCATGACATATTTGAGATGTCCGTTTACATAAGACAAACACATCATATCATAAAACTGCACATTACCAAAGTTATTGGAAGAAGTCACCCAGAAGATATTGCCCTCGTCGATATCCTTCAACCAGAAACTGACTGTGATCGAAGTGTGGTCTATCAATCCTTCATTCACAGTGAAAATGGTGCCGTCTTTTCTGGAGAATGACAGCGCCTGACTGCCATCCTTGACTCCGGCAACGTACGAGGCATCAGGAGAGACATAACTGTTCAGTTTATTTTCACCAAGATCTTCGAGACTTCCGTTGAAGGGGAAATAGGCATAGAGTCCCTTTGTCTCAACAATATCTCCGTTATCACCCGATGGATTGCTTCCGCTTCCCGATGTGTTGGCAGTAACGGTTATCACTTCCGACTTTACGCCATCGTTGATTGTGAAACTTGTGGAAAGCGAGCCCTCGAATAGTGTGCGGTCAAGAAATACTTTAAGCACCGTGTTACCGCCGGCGGCCACAGAGCCGGATGTCTGCGATAGGGAAACTGCGTTTGAAGTGATTCCTGTGGCAGTCCATGAGAGTGTGCCCTTACCGGTATTGCGGATGGTGAGGGTCTTTTCCGTATCATTTGCCCCGAAATCGATCATCTTAGGATCAACTGTCATCTCAGATGTGGCATTGCCGGGTGCGCAAGATATCGTCAGCGGATAGGAGTTGCCGAAAGCATGAAGATTTATGACTGTAGATTTAGGCTCCGAAAGGAAATTGCGGTCTACAGTGAAGATGATGCTCTGAGTGCGACCTGCCTGAATGGAACCGGCAAGTTCCGAGGCTGAGAGCCAGGAGTTGTTGCCGAGATTGAGCGACCATTCTGCCGTGGCGTTTCCATTATTCTTAATTGTCACAGATAGATCGGTCAGGGTTGTGCCGAAATTCAGGGAGGAGGGATTAAATTCAATCTCCGCTTCATGCGCTGCAGCCGTGAGCTGCACATCGCACTGCACAGCAAGCCCTGCTACTATGCTGACATTTCTTGTGGTGGTGTTATAACCGTTTTTCGCAAACTGTAGGGAATAGTTTCCCGGCTGAAGGTCGGTGAACTTGAATGTGCCGTCGCTGCCGGTGGTGGTGCTCTGTCCTGAAGATAGAATCGATACCGTAACGCCCGACAGAGGTTCTATTCCACCTTTCGCTTCGGTGACATGACCGGAAATTGACCCGGTGGTTATCTCCGGCTCCTCGGTGCAACCTGTGAATGAAATTGAGATCAGGAATAAGAGTGATATTAGTGAAAAAATCTTTCTCATCATATTGATTAGTGAAATTGGTTTAATAGTTCTTTAATTATCAGAAATTCATGGCGAAACCGACGCCGAAACTGTCGTCGATCACCACCGGAGCCAGCGAATACTCGTAGGAGCGCTTCCCCACAATGACCCTGCGGCGGCCGGGTGCCACGGCAGCGTCGATAAGATTGTAGAGGTAGAGCGCTGCGGTGGCGCCGATAGCCACGTTCCGCCCCGACTCCCAGCTTGATTTCTTATTCCTGTAGAAATCTATAAACTGGGGTTTCTCCTTCATTTTCTTCGCGTAGGTGGCACGCTGATTCTCACAGAGTATGACTGCAGCGGCTCCTACTGCCGTGCCTCCCAAAATCAGGCCTCCTTTCAGGGAACTGCCCTTCACGAACTGGCCCACACCGGGTATGAGCGAGTAAAACACCGGAGCGGCACCGTAGGAGGTGGTGAGCCTGATATCGTCAATCCCTCGCTTGCCTACCGAATTTTCAGATTCATTTACAGTGAAGAGATCCTTTACGGAATATTTACCGTCCTTATACTCCCAGTATTCGTCTACCACCTTGCAGTTCAGCACAACGGGCTTGCCGGTCACTGATGAATTCAATACAAACTGCTTCGTCGTCATTGACTTGCTACGGTTGTCGATAATCTCTTGCCCCGCTTTGGTAATGGCTTCAGCATCAATCGTTATGTGCTTCTCGTCTTCCATTTTTGACCTGAGGTTGATCAGGGAGTTCGTGCGGGCCTCTTCAAGAGTGTTTCCACGTCCGTCGGTCATCATAAAGAAATAGCCGGGGCTTTTAGGCTTGGGAAGAGTAGAGGTGGCCGCCCAGCGCGGCATCATCTTGTCTGAGCGGTCATCGGCCTTTGCAACGCCGCAAGAGAGCAATGTAATTATAGCTAATGCAGATATCAGTCTTTTCATTTCCGTTCGCTGCGTTTTTTAATAAAATCTTTCTTCCCTTCTCTCGATTTCTTATAGGCATCTTCCTGCAGCTTGCCGCCCTGCAGCTCGACTTCCTCTGAGACAAATGCCTTTGATGCAGTTTCCACCTGAATGGCGGGAACCGAGACGCATATCACACATTCGTATGTTCCGTCTGAAATCCTGAATCTTTCAGAGCAGATAATCCTGAGATTGGAGAGAGCCGACTTGGATTTCGATGCCGCATGAGCCTTGACTTCCTGCTCATCTCTTGCTATGCCATCTTTCTGGGTAAACTCCTTATAAGACTCCATTGTGGCTATTAATTCGTCCTGAATGCGCTTAGTCAGAGCCACCTCGGCATTGAACACGGCCATCTGGCGCGCAAAGTCCCTGTCGGCATTGATTGCCGAGCCATAACCGCGATATTCGTCGGCCGGCTCATTGAGCGATTCTTTCTCGCATGCATCTAACTCTTCTCTATCCTTGCTGAATGTTTTTGGGCCCGTATTGCCCTGCCCGGCATAGTCATAATATGACTGCTTGATCATCTTTTTCGATATGCACGAGCCCACGAAGCCGGCAAGAGACAGAATCAGGAGAGAAACTATGATATTTCTTTTCATTGTTCTGAATTAATTTGAAGTTGAAAATTGCTGTTATATTGATTTGGCTTAGCAAAATTAATCATAAAGACTAATTTTGCCAAATACAAGCATAAAATAATAAACTTCAAATCAATAATTTAGGGTTTTCCCTAAACAATATGGCGGCATCTCGGCATCGTGGATAGGAGAGGGGAGCGGAAGTGGTGAGAGAGTGGTCGGCGTCAGTCGGTTTTTATTTTGAGCTCGGAGGTGTCATACATCACCTGCGCGTGATTTCGCCTGATGATCTCGCTCGCAAGGCATTTGCCGGTGTGCCTGTCGATAGTGTCGCGCATCACTATTCCATTGCGGAAGACAATTCCGGCTTCTTTCGAGAAATGCTCATCTTCGGCATGGATATGATAGGAATGTCTCTGCTGCCTGTCGGCCCTGAGTTCTCCCCTCAGATATTCGCCGTCGGTCCAGATCACCAGTTGATAGGATATATCCGTGTCATTCCTGAATCGGTAGTCGACATAGTTATAGACGATGCTTGTGCCGGTTCCGAACGGAATCTGCCGCTTGAAATCGGGAAAGAGATCGAGCCCGTCGTGATGATGATGCTCGGTTATGGTGAGATCGGAATGGAGCACCATCCAGTGGATCAGGTTTGTGAACTGGCAGAGGCCTCCCCCCACTCCGCGTGATGGGCGGCCGTTTGAGATGGTGAGCCCTTCCCTGTATCCCTTCTTTGCTGAATCCTTTCCCACCAGACGCCAGAATGAGAATGTCTCTCCGGGGCGGATGATCACTCCGGTCACTTTAGGGACGGCAAGCGATAGATTTACGGCCTTGTTTTCCTGAAGTTCGGGTTGAGTATTCCCCAGTTTTCTGCGTATTAGGGAATTGTGACGATAGATAACGACGGGCAGCTTCTCTTCTGAGGCGCTTCTTGCAAACCTGCAGCCGCTCAGAAGATCGCGTATTTTCCGCATGAGGATACACTTCGTTCTTGATATGCGGAACGCTAACGGCGAAATCTCACAAAACAATATCCTTTTCTTCATGATCCGGTATTATGTGGCGGTTTTCGACTGCAAATTTACATAAAAAAGTTCGGTATTGCAGAGTCTTCTTAGTTATATTGATGAAAATTTGCGGCCCCCTTTGCGGGAGCCGCATACATTGGTATAGTTCGTATTTGTGTAATGGTTGGAGTTCCGCTATCAGCGAACGAGAATCTTCTTTCCGTTGATGATGTAGAGTCCGGCAGGGAGGCTCTTCACCTTGCTTTCATCGGTTGTATCAAGCAGTTTGTGTCCGTCTATGCTGTAGACTGTCCATCGCCCTGAGGCGTTGGCTGCGTGATGCATAATCTGCTCCACCGACGAGGCCGTTGTGTCAACTATTACCGACATGGCATCTTCGATCGAGCACCACCAGCCGGGAATCTGATACGACCACCGGTCATATCCCTCAATATCACCGTTCTCCATAATGTTCTGACTGTCACCTTTCTTAGTCAGCACCACGTCGTCAAGAAGCAATGCTCCTGATAGCTCGCTGAAATACCATGCTATTCCTGTTCCTTCGGAATTGGCGGGTGTGAATTCCACACAGTGCTCACCCCAATCAGATGTGACGGGTATCTGGAAATATTCGGTCTGTTCGTCAATATTATTGGTAGTTGAAATCGTCATGTCCTGATTGATGCCTATGCCTTTTATTTTGAATCTGAGCACATAGTCCTCACCGGCCATGAGGTTATCTTTAGTGAGGCCAACCAAAACGGCAAAATCATAGTTGTTACATTCCACTTTCAGCACTTTGCTCGATACTCCGTCTGGAATGTAGGTTATATGGAAATTCTTCCATTCGTCGGCATTGCTGTAGAGTTCTACAGATGCAGCGGGCACCTGCAGTTCCATGGCGTAGGTGTTCCACCCGAATGGGAATCCTCCGGTTTCCGGCGGCGTTTTTGCATAACATCTTACGAGGTTGAAATCAAGATTGCCCGTGCTGAATGCTCCTGTTTCTATAAGCGAGACCGTGGCGGGTATATCAACCGACACCATGGCATGATTTGAGAAAGCCTGCATTCCTATCGTCTCGACGCCCTTCAGATCAACCTTTTTCAGATTTTCGCATCCAATACATATTTCTTCAGGCACATCCTTGACACCTCCGTTGAATATGAGTTCCTCTATACCACTTCTGGATAAGAAATGGTTTCCTATCTCACTGACTGATTCCGGAAGCGACATATATTTTAGGGAATTGCACGCCGTAAAAGCATATTCTCCGATCGATGTCAATGTGGATGGAAACTCTATCTTTTCTATAGAAGAATAACTAAATGAGGAGTTCCCGATTTTCTTCAAGCCCTCGTTGCAGGTCACCTCCCGAATAGCTGATGAGGAGAAGGCATAATCTCCGATTTCGACCACAGACGCGGGAAGAATTATATTATCCTGAGCCACTACATCTGAGATCACCAACGCGCCCGGCTTGTCAAGGAGCATGCCTAAGGTGGAGGAATAATTCTGATTTCCCTCGTCCACCTTGAAAGAATCAAGACAGTTTCCTGAGAATGCGCCTGTGGCGATTTCATTTACAGAAGCAGGAATTTCAAGTTCTTTCAAAAGACTACAATCCGAGATAACTCCATCTTCAATCACTTCCAGTCCGGGATTCAGAATGAGTCCGGTAAGATTCGCGCATTTGGCAAACACAAAGGCTCTAAGTTTCCTGATAGAAGCGGGAAGGGTGTAAGTGCCCGATATATTTTTTGGAGCCACTATCAGTTCCGTGCACTGTTTGTCGGCAAGGATGCCGTCTACCGACGAAAAATATTGGTTGTCGGGATCAACCGATATTCTTTCAAGTGAAGAATTATTCCCGAAACAGTTATACCCGATAGTTTCCAGATTCTTTCCGATATATATTTCTTTAAGAGAATTGCAACCTGAGAATGCATTATTCCCAAGTGCTACCAGCGAATTAGGCAACCTCATTTCGGGCAGAGCGATGCAGTCACGGAAAGCATATTCACCTATCTCTTTGAGATTCTCACTAAGTTTGACTTCTTTTAAGGAAAGACAGTGTTCAAAGCAATAGGGTTCAATCACCTCTACATTGTCACTGATCTCTACTGACTCCAAAGCCGAACAACTGTAGAAGGTTGATGCGGGAAGAATCTTGATGGCAGAAGGAATCCTCGCATCGTGCAGTTGTGGACATGAGTTAAACACACCGGAAGACAATGAAGTCAGATTTGCCGGAAGTGTTATTGACTCAAGGCCTGAGCAGAAGAAAGCACTATATCCGATAGAAATCAGTCCCTCCGGCAGTGCTATTGATTTCAAAGCCTCACAATACTGGAATGCCCCTTGCGTATACAGCTCCCCGCTGATTTCCTTCAATGAGGATGGAAGCGAGACGGCGCTCAGAAGTGAGCATCCGCAGAACATTCCGGTCGTCACCACTGTGTGCCCTTCGGAAATATCGACACTTTCAAGAGAATTGCAATATGTGAATTCAAAACCTTCCATATATCCCTTTCCGCCATTGAGTGTCACTCTTTTCAGTTCGGGGCAAAAGGAAAATGCACCGGATCCTATTGAATCCACCGTCTCCGGAATCTCAAGTTCCCTGATTGCTGTATTACTGAAAGACTCTTTGCCGATACGCCGAAGCGAGGCGGGAAACTCTACCGAGGTCACGGGCAGGGTATTGCCCCATGTCTTGAACGCATAATCAGCCACCGAAGTGACGGGATACATCTTCCCTTCATAGGGCACTTCCGATTTAATCACAATGTCGCCGGAAGCAGTTCCGCCGTAGATCAACGAGGCCTCCTCTCCCTTGATGGCATAAATGAGACCATCTACAGTCACCTCAGGATTGTAGTCCTGTGCAAGAACGGCAGACTGCATGCTGAGCAGGCCGGCGAATGCAAGTAGAATTTTCTTCATGTATTATTGATTGAGTTTGATTGTTTCAATCGCAAATTTAATCAATGTTAGTATAGTTGCAAAATAAATTTGATGAATAAATGGCGAATAATCAAAAATTTAGGGTTTTCACTAACGCTCTGGCGGTAATAGTCAGCATATATGAGACCGGGGCCGGCGAAGTCTTCATTATCGCCGGCCCCGGTCTCGAATATGAATGAGGGAGTATGATACAGATAACTAAAGTAATTAAATACGGATCTTTGTCGCCTTTCCGTTGATTTTGACAATGTAAAGGCCCGCTGGCAGACTGAATGATTCAGCACGTGTGTTATACAGCAATCGGCCGTCCATGCCATAAATCTCTACCGGATATCCGGATTTGACACAGAGTGTGTTGCCATTGACTGTAATCACAGGGGCTTCGGTGTCAATCTCGTCAATTCCGGTATCTTCCATAGGCAGGATATGAGAAAAGTTCTTCCAATTGTTATGTGTCCGGTATGCCTCGAGACTGGAGGCCGGAACATATACTTCGGCATCCAGGTAAGTACGCGAGTCAAAAGCCTCTGTTGAGATGGAAGGCGGATTCACGGCTTTGCATACTATCACCGGATTGTCCTGATATTTCAGGCCGCTCCAGCAGAAAGAGCAAGAGCCGATTTCCTCCAGTGAGGCCGGGAACGTGATTTTCTCGAGACTGAAGTTGTAGCATGCCCAGCCGCCTATCTTTCTCACTCCTTCGGGCACCACATATTCATTATCGCCTTTACATGAGGGATAAGTGAGCAAGGTCTGTGAGGGCCTTTCATAGAGAACACCCTCATGCGAGAAATAAACCGGATTCTCCTCGGCCACATGGATATCAGTTAATGAGTAACAAAGCGAATTAATGGCATACTCACCCATTTTAATGATTGTCTTGGGGATATATATTTCCTTTATCTCAGATGAGCTGAAAATCTGATCTCCTAAAGCGGTGACATTGAATGTTCGGCCGTGGAATTCCACTGTCTCGGGCACCCTCATGATCTCTTTCGGATCGTCGACTTTTGTAATGGTCACATCAGGATACATTCCGGTATAAGAATAGGTTCCGTCGCTTTCAGACAACCAGTCATCCGTGTTGTCTCCTTCAACAATCTGGCCAAACTGTCCCCATTCGATGTCGGCAGCGAATGCCTCTTTGGATCCTTTCGGTACGAACAGCACTCCCTTTGAACGGTTTGTGCCCTCAAGCACACACCATGACACAGGTATAACCTCCGGATTGCGTAATACCAATAACGTAAGATCTTCGGAATAATTCAGCGCGTTGAGTCCGTAATAATCCACACTTGCGGGAATGTCGAGTTTGAACAGCTTCGTGCCGCAAAGCGCGTTAGTTCCGAGTCCCCAGATATTAGGCGGGAGAATCAAAGTCTTTATCCCTTTACTGTCGAACGCGCGGTTGGGGAATAGGCCTCCCTGAATCTCCGCTCCGGAAAGGTCGATATGCTCGAGCATCGGCATCTCGTCGCGCATGAATAGAATATCCGATTCATTCAGCACGCCTGATACGGATATGTTGTTTATATACAGAAGTTTCTCATGATTTCTAAGTTGCTTGGGTAGACTTCCGGGAGAAGACACCGTGAAATGCAGCTGTTCGGTGACGAGTTCATCGTCTGAGCATGCCATGAGCGTGATGTTATATTCAGGTTCCTCCACAAGTTGAATGAGAATCCTGTCAGGATCGATCTGTATTCTGTTGAGGCCCGGTTCGACCTTGAGAAAACGATGATCCTTCCCCTCGGGCCATTGGATATCTATGCAGTAAACTGATGAATAAATCGCTTTTTCCTGCCGCGCAGGCCCATAGTAAGTGCCATCACAATAGCGTTCTACAGGAATGTCGGCGGTTCCGATTACCTTGACATTTACGTCAGAGATATACACTTCATTGTCTCTCGCATAGCAGTAAGTGATCTCACATTCCCGTGATTCCACTGGAAGCCATTGCGATGCCCCGTTTTCCCGGGTCACGAAACGTATGATATCTCCATAATCAATCTCCGTGCTGACTGTCAGACCACAGAAGCGATACCCCTGTCCGTATCCCCAGCCTGGAGAGAGGAGAATGTCTTGCTCCTGGTGTAATATCTCCTTAATCTCTTCGTTCTCATCGATCAGTGCCACGGCGAGAGTGCCGAAGAAATCGTCGCCCGAGTAAGATTCATTCCCTATCCAGTCTGCAAATACGTTGAACGGAACATTCCGCTCCACATTCTCGACATCAATCTGCATGCCGATGCCACCTTTCATCACAAGCTTAGAGGGAGTAGACCCAATTTTCTCGGCCCGGCACATCACGGATGATAAAAGTGATATGCACAAAAACAAAATCGTCTTATTCATGATCTTAACCATTATATTAGTTCAGGTTTCAGCAAAATTAATCAAAATGTGCTGACTCTCCAAATCTTTTTGTTGATAATTATCTCCGGTATTTATACTGGAGGCCCAAAGAAGCAGTTTGACCCTCAGCCGGATTTCAGGAAAGAACGCCAAGTCTCACTGCTTGTATGATAGCGTTTGCCATATTGTTCGATCCCAGTTTCCTCAATATGTTGCTTCTGTGATATTCCACCGCTTTCTCGCTGAGACACAAAGTGTCGGCAATCTCTCTGGAACTGGCTCCGTCGCTGATCATCTTCAGCACATGCAATTCACGGTCGGATATGATGCCGCCGGAGTGACTGACCGCGTCATAACGCGCGGCAAATTCGGGGCTACGGTATTCTCCACCTGCCGCCACCACTTTCACCGCATCCAGAAGCTCACTGATGCTCTCGCCTTTCAATACGATGCCTTCTACGCCGGCGTCATAAAGCCTGCGCAGATTCCACGATTCACCGTGCATGGTGTAGACTATGCACGGGCGCCCGCTGTCGCCCTTGAGTTTGGAAATGAGGTCGAGTCCGTCTGTATCTTCCTCTATGGATAGATCTGCTATGAAGATGTCAATGTCGGGATAGTTTGATGCTATGTCTAAGGCAGCATGGCAGTCTTTTGCCGAAAGCACATCATACCCCTCACGGCGCATCACTACCGAGAGTCCCTCAAGCACTGCGGGATGGTCGTCAATTACAAGTAATTTCATTTTATCGGGCAGCTGATTGTGATGGTGAATAGTCTGTCGGCGCAGTCAGCCGAGAACTTTGCGCCTATGATTGCGGCTCGTGCCTCAAGCGACCTTAATCCGGCTCCGTCTTTGTATTTTGGTACGTAATTTTCAGACACATGATTGGTTATAGTCAACATACCCTCCCTGTCGGGGGCGCCGGAAAGTTCTATGCGTATGTCTCCGTCGCTGCCGTGGCGCAGTGCGTTTCCTATCGATTCCTGGACTATACGGTAGAGTTCGTGCCTCTCTTCAGGAGTGACCTGATCCCACGGGAAAGACCCTTCGTCGACGAGCGTGACGTGCTTGCCGTGGGGCTGAGAGTTGATCTTGGCTACATAGTCGAGAAGCATCTCTGTGAGATTGCGCTCTCTGAAGCAGGGTGGCATGAGTTCATGCGAGAGAGTTCTGACCCTTCTCGTTATCTCGACGATGCTTTTCTCAGCCTCTTCTCCGGTCATGCCGGGCAATTGCCACTGCAGGCCAACAAGGCTTCCTGCTATGTCGTCGTGAAGTTCGCGCGCCATGCGGGCGCGTTCCTCCTCCAGACCTCTGATATATTCTTCCTGACGTTCTTTCTCAAGACGTCGTAGGGCCCTCCTGCGCATGAAAACGAAAATAAACACACCTGCGGTCACCACCAGCAGGCAACTCAAAGCGATGAGGCCCCACAGCAGTCGCTGTGCCTTCAGGTGCATGATGGTGTTTTCCTTGTCGAGGGTGGCATATTTCACCGACAGTTCCTGCAGATGACTGTCTACGTCGGCCGAGCGCACCGAGTCGAGCGCCGTGAATGCCTTGCGTTCCATTTCGTAGGCCTCGCTATAACGGCCCATATTCGCAAGACACTCAGCCCGCTGTGCATATAACATTTCAGGAGATGTGCCCATTCCTCCGATGCTGTCGGCAAGCTGATACCATTTCCACTGGTCGGCATATCTGCCTTCTTTTCCTGCGAGTCCGGCCTCTGTATTGACCGCCACCAGATATGCCTGCGTATTGCGCGGTGTTCCTTCAAGTGCCTGATATGTCTCATCAAGAGTCTCATGCACTAGTCAAGTTGCAGATATGACTGAAGAAGCGGAGCGAGATATTTCACACGCAAGAGTGTCTTGCCGGCCATGGCCCTGTCGTGGTAGGGTAGCAGTTCCTTGATAGCTCCATCATAGTCGCCTTGCTTCACCTTAACGGCACCGAGTGTGGAGACAGCATTGAGTTCACCTGTCTCATCGCTGTTTTCTCTGGAAATATCGAGCGATCTGCGGGCGAATGTGCTTGCGTCGTCATACAGTTTGTTTTCGCCACAGGCTATGGCGAGCATTTCAGAGAAGGTCTGCACCATCTCGATGTCGTTCTCTTTCACCGCCAGTTCAAGACCTTCCTTATAGTCAGCTATCGCATTGTCGTAGTTGCCTTTCCTGCGGCTGATGATACCTCTGTTTTGCAAGCCCTGCATCACTGCAAGGGCTATGCCATGGCTTTTCCCGAACTGTATTACAGTGTCTGCGTAGGCCGCGCCCCAGTCAAGATGTCCGTACTCACAGATTGAGACATCTCTGTCGATCATTATGAAGGCTTTAAGCGAATCAGACATCTCGCGCGGGGCCGCGAGAAGTGAATCTGCACGTGATATGGCAGTGATGTAATCTCCTTCGGCACAAGGCTCGCCCACGAGGAGATAGATATCCTCCTCTTCATTTTCCGGCACCCGCTCATTTCGGCTGCATCCCTGCCCAAGCAGTGTTAATAAAATCAGAATTACCCCTAAAATGTAAAACTCTCTTTTCATAATGCAAAATTACTTCTTTTTAGGGAATAATACCACACAAAATTGCTTTTTTAATTTTCAAACTCAACTGAAATAAGCACATTTAGGGTTTTCCCTAAACTCCCGAAGCGCATTCTCAGTTGCACCTGCCCGTTGTCCCCCACATCCCAAAATAATTCATAGTGTATAATTTGGTTTTGTCGCAAAAATGTTGTATATTTGCGACAAGATTACTTAAAATTTATGATTCAATCTATTGAAAATAGGATAATTGCAAATATATCAAAACGCGGGAGGGGTGCGATAGTGTCTCCTCTTGATTATGCAGGATATGGAGATTCAAAGGCTGTGCAAAAAGCCTTTGAACGACTGACTGCAACAGGAAAATTGATAAGAGTGGCACGAGGTGTCTATTGTTATCCAAAGATTGATAAGGATTTAGGGTTAGGTATTCTTCATCCTACCATTGAGGAGATTGCCGCTGCTATTGCAAGGCGTGACAAGGCTAAGATTGTTCCGACCGGAACGTATGCGTTGAATAAACTTGGACTATCAACCCAGTTGCCGATGAATGTAGTGTATCTCACGGATGGATCGCCTCGTAAAGTAAAGTTGGCAGGAAACAGGGGTATACAGTTCAAACACACCGCTAAAAAAAATCTGGCTTTTCAGAATGAAATCGTAATGCTTATCACTTTTGCTCTGCGTGAAATAGGAGAAAAAAATATCACCGACACTCAGCTTGCACATGTCAGCAATCTGGTTAAAACCATACCATTTGAAACAATAAAAAAGGACTTTGCCCTGATTCCGGCATGGATCCGTAAAATTATACTCGATTCCTATGAATAAATTTCTGACACTTACTGAGGCTCAAAGAAGAACCGTATTTGAGCAGACAGCCGTAAAGATAAAGCTCCCTGTAGCCGCCATTGAGAAAGACTTTTGGGTTACGGAGATACTCAATATTCTTTTCTCACTGCCATACGCTGACAAAATGGTGTTCAAGGGTGGAACATCACTCAGTAAAGTATGGGGTGTTATCCGACGCTTCTCCGAAGATATTGACATTGCCATAGATCGTAGTATGTTCGGAATAGAGGGTGATGTGACCAAGAAGCAATTAAAGAAGCTGCGTAAGGCATCATCGGTATTTGTCAGGGATACTCTTGCCAATGACCTGACATTAGCGGTAGAACAAGCAGGGTTAAGTGGGTTTGTTACGATAAAGGCAGACCCTGATGGCGAAGGAGACTCTACATACCCCGAGCCTCGACAGATTCATATAATATATAAGTCGGTATTACCCTCTGGAGCTAATCCATATCTTCGTGATGAGGTACTGTTGGAAGTTGGAGCGCGTTCTCTGTTTGAACCGACAGCCAAAGCAAAGGTTGAATCCCTTGTGACAGGAACGTTCCCGCATCTTACATCAAATGACAGTGAAATTCAGATAGTAGCGGCTGTTGCAGAAAAGACCTTCCTTGAAAAAGCATTCCTGCTTCACGAATTATTCTCAACAGATGGTTGCCGTAATGCCAACCGTAAATCACGACATTTGTATGACCTATGCAAGATGTATGAGGCTGGAATTGCCGACAGGGCTATTCCTAATGATGAACTGTGGGAAACCATTCGCCATCATCGGGAAGTATTCACTTCAATACGCGATGTTGACTATACACCGGACATTCGCAAACGGATTACCCTCACTCCCCCTGAAAGCGTTATCGAGGAATGGAAAAACGACTATGATACTATGGTCATGAATATGATATATGAGGACAACGTACCCTCATTTGCAGACATACTTGGCGTTGTGGCAAAAATAGAAAACATGTTTAAGGCTTAATATTCAAGATTATCTAAGCAAACTATGGAATATTTATTTCAGATATATCATTAGTCATAACTTGACCGCACAAAAGTCATATCTTGTTAATACTTGGTAATTACAAGGGAGGGGGTATTTGGCGGATTCGGAAAAATACATTAAATTTGCAGTGGATAAGACGGGGTAAAAACGGATAAGGAGCATAAAAAAGATAAATTGCCATGAGATATGCTGTAAAAGGAGATATAGAGAAGATTATGGATCTTCTTCGTCAGGTCAATAACGTCCATGCCGAGGGAAGACCTGACCTTTTCGTAAAAGATTCCACCAAGTATACGGAATCGGAACTTCACGGGATTCTTGACGACCCTGCAAGCCCCGTCTTTGTAAGTGAGGACGAGGAGGGGCGGATTGTGGCATATTGCTTCTGCAAAGTGCAGGACAACGCCGGCCACCGCAACCTCCAGCCGATACGCACCCTATATATTGATGACCTTTGCGTGGATGCCTCCTGTAGGGGACGCCACATTGGCTCGGGATTGTATTCCGAAGTTCGTGACTGGGCAAAGTCCAACGGATTTCATAACCTCACGCTCAACGTGTGGGCATGCAATCCGAATGCCGAGGCTTTTTACCGCTCTCTCGGCCTCACCCCTCAGCGCACCACCCTTGAGGAGTTGCTGCATTGACCCTCATTCATTTTTTTCAGTATGGGGAGCGCTTGATCTGAGTGCTATAGATTTATTCTGTCAGGAATTCGACGTCGGAGTATGCCATGTGTTCACCTTCCGCCACGCGGTTGGCTTCAATCATCACAACCGATCCTTTTGCGGGATCAAACTTCACGGTCTGCCATATCGGGTTGTTTACGATATTTGAAAACTCCCCTGACGCAACTTTCTTCCAGTCGCTCCAATCTGAAGTGACATAGATGGAATAGTGTGTCACCACTCCCTCTTTGGTTTGCGAAGGAGGGAGATATCTGACGCCGGATAAGGTCTTCTCGCCACCGAGTTCCACAATCATCTTCGTCGGCGACATATAGAATATCCGCAGATTGGAGCACTTCTTCTCTCCGGCATCCGGAATGTCTGGGGTAAGATCGGGAGCGTCATACATCGATAATCCGGAAATTACCGGCGTTGCCTTACTGTCGGTGACTTTGAACCGGACTTTCTCAGCCGTAATCCTCGGAAAGCAGACGATTCTTTTCCTGCCAATAGTAGTCAGTTTGCCGTCGGCGGTCAATTCGTCTTTTAACGGTTGCCACTCGCCATTTGCGTAAGCCTCTATTTCCCAAGCCTTCACTCGCTGTCCGAGGGGAATGTATTCCTCTGCCACAAATCGGTTGAATGTCACAGGCTGCTCAAATTCAAGAGTTACTTCCCCCTTCAGGCTTCCGTCGGCAGGACTCCAATAGGTGTCTCTCTCGCCGTCGTTCAACGCCTGATGGGTGCATCGGGCCTTGCGGGCAAGGTCGTCTGCAAACACTTCTTTCACCATTCTCGAGAATGCGGCTCCCCGCAGGCTGTCGGTGGGATGTATGCGCCCATTGGGCATGATGGGAAAATTGAGAAGCAACGTCGAGTTGCGACCTACCGACTTATAGTAGGTGTCCATAAGTTTTGAAAGGCTCTTTACGTTCTCGTCTTCCGTGGAATGGTAAAACCATCCCGGCCTTATGCTGGTGTTTGTCTCTCCGGGCACCCATGAGTCGCCTGATTCCAGTCCGAAATGCAGCATACCCCAATCAGTCTCACCATCTTTGTTGAGCAGGCTCCAGTTGGTGGCGCCCACCTCGCCGGCCTCCGTGCCAACCCATCTTAGATCGCCGCGGTCGCTTCCGTCGTTCCATATAAGGCATTGTGGCTGAAGATTGCGGATCATTTTGTAGGTCTCTGGCCATTTATAATATGTCAGGCGGTCGATTTTTCTTATTTCATCAGCACCTCCATACCATCCGTCGCCGCCGTTGGCACCGTCGAACCATACCTCAAACACTTCGCCGTAGTTGCTGAGAAGTTCTTCCAGTTGATTTTTGAAATACTCCACATATCCTTCACGTCCGTATTCGGGATGATTGCGATCCCACGGCAAGAGATAGACCGCGAATTTCAATCCGGCTTCGCGGCAGGCGTCGGCCAATTCCCTCACTACATCGCCTTTCCCGTCTTTCCAGGGTGAATTCTTCACGGAATAATCCGTATACTTCGACGGCCACATACAGAATCCGCAGTGATGCTTTGCAGTGAAGATGATTCCCGTCATTCCTGAATCCTTGCACACTTTCACCCATTGCTTCACATCCAGGTCGGAGGGGTTGAAGAGATCCGGACTCTCATTGCCGTATCCCCATTCCTGGTCTGTATATGTATTGAGAGAGTAGTGGATGAAGGCGTAAGTCTCCATATCCTGCCACTTGAGTTGTTTCTCACTTGGTGTCGGTCCGTAAGGAGCCAAATTGCTGTCGGGAGTGGCGGCAGACGCGCTCTGTATGCCTAAGGCAATACAGGCTGTCGTTGCTATAATATATGAACTGCGGTTTATTTTCATGCTCGCTGTTTCTGACGTATGTAGCCGATTATATAATCAATTTTCTTCGAGAATTCCGTTCTCGGTGAGGGTTATGGGCAGTATGCGCCCATCCTTGTCGAATTCCAGAGGTTCAATGCAGACGTGTCGCCTGCAATCTCCGCCGGGCCCTCCATCATGCATATAGGAGCCGTCATGGTAAAACAAATACCACTTTCCATTGAATTCATTGACCGACGGGTGGATGGTGAATCCGAACTTGGCCGGCCCTGTAATCAATCCGCCATATTGCCATGGGCCTGTGATGTGCTCGGCAGTGGAATATGCAAGTTGTTCAGGCTGAACTCCCGGTGCATCCGCAGCATAGACGTTATAATATTTACCGTTGCGCTTGAAAAGCCATGGGCCTTCCGACACGTTACGGATGCCGAGATGCATCACATCTCCTTCCAACTCTATCATATTCTCTTTGAGTTTTGATATGTAGAAATCACCATTTCCCCAGACTATCCACGCTTGTCCGTCATCATCAATCAAAACAGTTGGATCTATGTCTGCATTCCATCTGTGCGAATCGGGTGTCATGTCGTCTGTGATGAGGGGCTCTCGATCAAGACGTGCTGGAATATAAGGCCCCATAGGGCTGTCGGCCACAGCAACGTCAATCGCATGCCGGCAGTTGCGGGTGTCATCAAGAGTCACATAGTAATAGAATTTCCCGTTTCTCTCCACAACCTGTCCTGCCCAGGCTCCGTATGGATTGGCGTATGGAAAATCTGAAGCCTTCAGCACGATGCCGTGACATTCCCAGTTTTTCATATCGTTTGTGGAATATGCCACCCAATGTGGCATTGTAAACCATCCTCCCGGTTGTGCCGCGTCTTCCCCTACGAAAGCATACAGGCGATCGCCGATTACCGTGCATGCAGGATCGGCCGTGAACCTATCGGTGAAGATCGGATTCTGACCTTGTTTATGCTCCCTTCCTGAGCCTCCGATCTTCAGTGAGCGCAAATCTCCTTTTCTCACCTGAAGAGAGTTGGGAAATCCTCCCGGATATCCGCGCCCGATCACCCAGCGGCTGGCAAGAGATGGAATCACAGGGCCAGGATATTCCATACTTGCTATCTGCGGTTCTTTTCCCTCAGCCGACACTGAAAGCACTATCTGTGATATATCGTCATCTTTCGCATTTCCGCATACCGACACTCTCATCCATTCGCCTAATTTGACTTTGTCGCCTGCCCATAGTCGCCGCAACTTGCCATCTGCTCCCGTGATTTCCAAGAATATTTGTTCGGGACCGGGATCATAACCTATCATGATTCCGGCTGCGTCGTGATAGCGTGTGCCTTCCTTGCAGAGCACCACTTGCTCAGTGTTTGCGGTATTCAACCTTATGTCAAATTCAATATTCAGTTGAGTGCGGAAGTCTGAGTAGAAAAGAGGGTTGTTGGGATCTGTAGCATATTCATTGCAGTCAAGACTCAGAATGGTGTCCTGATTACAGATGCCAAAATCATGAAAGTCACCGAGTGTTATAGATTTATTCGCATTGTCGGGAACGAGGCAGCTGCTATCATGTGCGGTCGCGGCGAGTGATGTCATGGAAAGCAGTAGTGCATTAAGCAGGATGGTCGATTTCTTCATTTTGTCAGGAGTTTGGTTTGCGCCGTCTCAAGCTGTCAGCAATGGAAGGCAATAAGCATTGGTATATGCAAAATTAGTAAAAAATCGATATGTCATGATATAATCGGTGCGAAAAGATGATTTTTATTATAAAACAGTGTTTTGGTGATGACATGTATGCTCAAATCATCACTTTTTTATAGGGAAATGATGTTGTGATGAGTTTTTTTTGCTATATTTGCGATATCATGCTAATACAGGTCATACTTCCCCTTTCAGTGCAGGGATGCTTCACATACGAGGTGCCCGAGGAAATGCAGAAATACATCGCCATAGGGTCGAGAGTTCTGGTGCAGTTCGGACGCAAGAAATATTACACCGCCATTGTGGCCGGACTTGATCAGACACGGCCTCAGAACTATGAGGTGAAAAGCATCATGGCTGTTCTCGATCCACATCCGGCCCTGCGTTATCCGCAATTGAAGTTCTGGGAGTGGATCGCCGACTATTATCTGTGTTCGGTAGGCGACGTGATGAAGGCTGCCCTCCCTACGGGGTTAAAGATTGAGAGCGAGAGTATAGTGACCCTCAATCCCGATTTCGAAGGCGAGGCTGACGGTATAAGTCTCACCGAGCGTCAGGCCGAGATAGTGGCTGCCCTGCAGCATTCAGGCAAGGAGTCGCTGGCCGGAATCGAGAAACTGCTCGGCATCAAGAATGTGGCTCCGCATATCAACGCGCTCCTTGCCTCGGGAGTGGTGAGGGTAGACGAGAAGATGGTGGAGAAATATCGGCCAAAGACTGTGACCAAAGTTCGCCTGCTCTGCGAGAGGGAAGACATGAACCGCATCAACGAGTGCTTCGACGCCACGAAGAGAAGCCGACAGCAGGAATCGCTGCTGCTCGCATGGCTCGACATGTCGAAGTTTATGGTCAAGGGTGAGGACGTGCGTGATGTGGAGCGCGATGCGCTTCTCAGTCACGCCGGAGTGTCGGCTGCAGTGCTCAAGGGGCTGGTGCAGAAAGGAATCATGGAGGTCTATAAGGACAAGATAAATCGTTTTGCTCCTCCTGCCGATGAATCCTGCTCCTATCCCATTCTCTCGCCCGCCCAGAGTCAGGCTGCCGCGCAGATCCGCGACTCATTTCGCGATCATGCCATCACGTTGCTGCATGGCGTCACCGGATCGGGAAAGACAGAGATTTATTCCGACCTCATCAGGGAAGTGATTGAGCAGGGTTCGCAGGTGCTCTATCTCGTGCCTGAGATATCGCTGACCACGCAACTGACCGACCGGTTGAAAAAAATATTCGGCTCCCGCCTTCTCATCTATCATTCCAAATTTTCAGATAGCGAGAGGGTGGATATATGGAACCGGATGCTATCTACCAATGAGCCTCTTGTGGTGCTTGGTGTTCGCAGTTCAGTATTTCTGCCATTCGCGCGCCTGGGCCTCGTGATCGTGGACGAAGAGCATGAAGCATCCTACAAGCAGTATGATCCCGCTCCACGCTACAATGCGCGCGATGTGGCTACCGTGCTCGCTTCCCTCCACGGCGCGAGGACACTCTTCGGATCGGCAACTCCCGCTGTCGAGACATACTATAAGGCCAAAGGCGGGAAATATGGTCTTGTCACCCTTTCAGAGCGCTACGAGGGGGCCTCGATGCCACAGGTTGAGATAGTGGATATGCGGCAGATGCGCAAACAGAAAAGTCTGAAAGGCATTCTCTCCACTCCGCTGCGGCTCGCCACCCGTGAGGCTCTTGATGACGGTTGGCAGGCGATAATGTTCCAGAACAGAAGAGGATTCGCACCGGTTGTGGTGTGCAACACGTGCGGATGGAGCCCTAAGTGCGTGAATTGCGATGTGGCAATGGTCTATCATAAGGGAAGCAAGCTGCTGCGTTGTCATTATTGCGGCTATACGCAGATGCTGCCCGATATCTGCCCGGCTTGCGAAGAAAATACGATCGAGAAATATGGATATGGCACCGAGCGCATTGCCGAGGAGATTCAGGAGTCTTTTCCCGATAAGAAAGTGGCGAGGATGGATCTTGACACCACCCGCAACAAACTTGCCTACCAGACCCTGATTGAGGACTTTGCCGAGCAGCACACCGATATTCTTGTTGGCACGCAGATGGTGTCGAAAGGGCTCGATTTTGCCAAAGTGAAGATAGTGGGAGTGCTTAATGCCGACACTTTGCTCAATTTCCCTGATTTCCGGAGCACGGAGCGGGCCTTCAACATGCTCGAGCAGGTGGCCGGCCGTGCGGGCCGCAGGCATGAACCCGGTCTGGTGCTGATTCAGACCTCGAAGGCAGATGAGCCGGTGCTTGGGCATGTACGCAATCACGATTATCAGGCATATTATGAAGAGACGCTGGCCGAGAGGGAGCGTTACGGTTATCCGCCGTTCACAAAGATTGTGAATATATATGTGCGCAATAAAGAGGCTGCCGTGTGCGACGCGGCCGCAGTGATGCTCGCTCTTGAATTGCGCAAGATATTCGGTCAGAGAGTTCTCGGGCCTGAACGTCCGTTTGTTGCAAGGGTCAATACGTGGTATATCCAGCAAATCATGCTAAAAGTGGAGGCCAATGCCTCGATGAAGAAAGTCAAGGCCCTGCTCAGGCAGGTGTATGAACATCTGGCGCCGTCGCCCCAGATGAAATCATCGAAGATTCATTACGATGTAGACCCTGTGTGACCCAATTCTATAATGTGATGTAGACTGTGGAGCCCCGTCCCTGTTTGCTCTGAATGCGGATGTCGCCTCCGTGCTGCATTATGATCTGGCGCGATATTGAGAGTCCAACGCCACTCCCGTCTTTCTTGGTGGTGAAGAAAGGGAGGAAGAGATTGTCCATAATGTGCTGTGGCATTCCGCTTCCGCGGTCGGTTATAGTCAGGAAAGGGCGCTTGTCTGAAACCGATAGCACCACCATTACAGCGCCTTCCTGCACTTCACACTCCACCGGTGTCAGCGAATCGAGGGCGTTGCGGATGAGGTTGATGATAACCTGATTCATCAGGGCGGAGTCAATCTCGAGTGTCATATCCGGAGGAATGGTATATGCGATTGTGTTCTCCGGCAGATGGCGTCGCTCCAGTTCAGCATCCGCAAGTCTTTTTACGTTACGGAAATATTCTCCTGCGCTTACCGGTTTGGGCTCAGGTTCCGGCACGTGGGTAAGGCTATAGTAGGAGTCAAGAAATTTCAGTATCCCCTCCGCCTGTGAATGCATCAGGTGGGAAGCCTCACCAAGAGTCTCGCCGCTATAACGCTCCGGGTGAGCCTTCATGTCGGCAGATATGGCTGCGATAGGAGTTATGCCGTTGCGCATCTCGTGGGTCACGATCTTCAGAACGCGATCATAGAATAATTTACGGGTGTGGAGTTCCTTCATGTTGTAGTGATGCAGTTGCGAGATGCGGTTCATCGATTCCGACATTGCTCTCAGGGCGCTGTCGCCTCCCGCTTCAACCCGGAGCGTGCTGTCGTTCATCTCGAGAGCGGTCACGAAAGCTGACATCGACGATATCAGGCGCGACTGCAGTCGCCATAAGGTAGCCGCGCATATCGCGGCAGGGATGGAAAGGAGGCATCCCTGCGCCACCTTCCCCTTCACTATCAGAATCGCCGACATCCCGGAGAAGATGATGATGCCTGCGAGCAGCAATAGGATATTGAGCCTGAAATTCTTCATGAATGCTTTTTTAGGATGTTATAGAGAGTCTGCCGGTTTATGCCCAGTTGCTGCGAAGCGGCTGTGATGTTGCCTCCACAGGCTTCAATCACGGAGCGTATATGCCTGAGTTTCACTTCGTCGAGCGTGAGGGCCATGCGCTCTCTCTCGGCCTCTTCGAGCGAAACAAGCCGCTTCGACGCTTCCCTGTCTTTGCGCTTCCTGCGGTTGGCTGCGATGGCTTTTTTCAGTTTCGCTATCAGTGAGTCATTGTCCCAGGGTTTGGTAATGAAATCCTCCGCTCCGAGTTTCATGGCCTTTACGGCAATGTCTACATCGCCGAAGGCCGTGATCACCACTATGGCCGGGGGATCGGGAATGCTTTTCAGACGCTCAAGCCAGAAGAGTCCGTCGCTGCAGTCGAGTGCTCCGCAGTTGAAATTCATGTCGAGAAGCACGGCATCGTAACTGCCCCGATGCGGAAGATCGCCTATCATGGAAGGGTTTTCGATAGCCGTGACTTCATCAAAATGCGGGGTGAGCAGCAGTTTCAAAGTAGCTCTCACCGCTGAATTGTCATCTATTATAAGCACTCCTGATGTCATAACCATATATTTTAGATGCAAAGGTAATCCGTTTTGCTTTCATCTCCAAATATCCGGCGTTAAGGGTGTATGATTATTAGACGTTATGTCTAAAATTTAGACAAAATGAACCGTAATAATGAGAAAAATATAGCTATATTTGGATAGAGTGTGCGCCTGAGATAATTTTGCCGGTGAAAAATCAATTTTATGATATCTCTATGAAATGTGCTTCGCTCATAATTGTAATCTTAGTGCTGATGCTTCCGGTGCTGGAAGTCATGGCCGGAGATGTTCCCACTGATGCGGGAGTGTCTTCTTCCATGACGCTGCGCGATTGTCTGCTCTATGCCCGGGAACATGCGCATTCCAACAGAATCAACCGTTTGGAGACTGCCGCCGCCTCTGCCGACAGGCGCATCGGAATGGCCGACATGATGCCTTACATCGCCCTGGGTAGCAACGGAAGCCTTAGTTTCGGACGCAATATAGACCCTGAAACAAACACCTACGACAATAAGAAGACACTCGGCACCGGTCTCGGACTTGAGATGTCGCTGCCCCTCTTCGACGGGCTCGTGCACATCAATAACGTGAAGGCTCTGAATGCGGCCCGAATGCGCAGGCAAAAGGCACAGGAGGCGGAAGAAGACCGGGTGTCGCTCGAAGTGATCAGAGATTTCTACAACATAATCTATTGCGAGGCGATGGTGAAGCAGATGGAGCGTCAGTTGCAGCGCGACTCCACCGATCTCGAGGGTGCGCGACGCGCTCTTGAACTTGGAACGAAAAGCGGTGCCGATGTAGCGCAACTCGAGGCTTTGGTGGCGGCGGATGTCTATGAACTCACTAATCAGACAAACCTCCTTAGGAAAGCGCATCTATCATTGAGGAGCGCGATGGGAATGGCTGTGTCCGACACTCTGCTGTGTCTGGATGCGGATGCCGAGTATCTTCCCGCCCTGGAAATAACGAGGCAATTGCCCGAGATAGAAGAGGCAAATCTGGGAGTGACGGAAGGGCGTATGAATCTGAGAATTGCAAAAGGAGGCTACAGCCCGAGACTATCGTTCAATGCCGGTGTCTCCACTTCTTACTACCGCATGATGGGAATGTCGGTTTCGGCGCCTTCGTTTGCCCGCCAATTCCGCGACAATATGGGCGAATATTTCAGTTTCTCGTTGTCTCTACCCGTATTCGACGGACTGGCCACAGCCGGACGGGTCAGGAAAGCCTCGATTCTGCTTGAAGAGAGCCGGACCAGACTGGAGCAGATGCAATTCAGCATCAGGCAGGCTTCAGAAGAGGCGCTGCTCGACCACACCGGGGCTGTAGAAGAACTGAAGGCGGCCCGGAGTCGTCTTGATGCTGAGAAAATTGCATACCGGGCTATAAGAAGGAAGTACGAGATCGGTGCCGCTTCGGCGATTGATCTTTACACATCATCCTCAAAACTTGCGCAGGCCGAAGCCAATCTCACCGGGAAGCGCATACAACTGATAATCTCTGAGATAACCCTCCGTTACTATGAAGGGCATCCGCTGATTTACTAACCTGACAATCAAATATTTTATGGATACAGAAATAAGACGTAAGAATCCCGGACTACGGAAATATGCCGTTTACGTGGTAGTCGCGGTAGCTTTGGTGGCGGTAGTGGCATGGGCCATAGCGCAGGCGAAGACTTCATCCTACACCACAGAAGCACGCAATCTTATGGTGCGCGAGGTGACCGAAGGTGAATTTGACGATTACATTCATCTCACGGGCAAAGTGGAGACCGGACTTGTGGTTCAGGTGTCGGCGCTCGAGACCGGAGTAGTGGCGGAAAAGATTGTGGAGGAGGGTGCTATGGTGAATGAGGGCGATGTGATTCTCTCACTCAGAAACCCTCTGCTCAGGCAGCAGATACTCGACTCTGAATCGCAACTTGCCGAGCGGCAGAACATGCTGCGCGACACTGAACTGGCCATGGAGAAGGAGCGCCTGCAGGTGAGGCGCGACATTGTGGCGGCGCGCACCGAACTCAACAGAAAGCGCCGGCTGGCAGCACAGCAGAAGACCCTGCTCGCGGAAAACCTTACATCGCGCGAGGAATACACCACTGCGCAGGAAGACTATGAGCTGGCTGCGGAGAATCTCAGACTGCTCGAAGACCGATTGCGGCAAGACTCTTTGTATCGCTCCGTGCAGGTGGCCATGATGCGCGAGAGCCTTAACAACATGCTGGAGAATTTCATGCTCGTGCGCCGAAGGGCCGACAATCTCGATATCCGTGCCACTCACAGCGGTCAGCTCGGAAGCCTCGATGCGGAGATAGGGCAGAATATTCAGGCCGGCCAGCAGGTGGGTCAGATAAATATTCTCGATAATTTCAAACTCACGGTGCTTATCGATGAGCATTACATCGATAAGGTGGAGCCCGGGCTTTCGGGCAAGGCGGGCCGCCAGGGGAAAGAATTAGATATCACAGTGGCTAAAGTTTATCCCGAGGTGGTCGGAGGCCAATTCCGGGCCGATCTAAGCATAACAGGAACATTGCCTGAAAAGCCGAGAGTGGGGCAGACCTATTCTGTCGATATTCAACTCGGGAGCCCTTCTGAAACCGTCTTGCTCGAAAAAGGCACATTCTTTCAGAGTTCGGGAGGCAGATATGTCTACGTAATGGATGCCGATGGCAAGGGAGCCACTAAGCGGGATGTCACGTTGGGGCGACGCAATCCTAAATACTACGAGGTGGTGGAAGGTCTGAGGCCCGGTGAGAAGGTGATCGTCAGTTCGTACTCGGATTTCGGCGAAGCCGACCGGTTAAAAATCAAAGAATAATCATTAAATCAAGTCATGTCATGTTTCATCATGATTAATCATGTAAAAAGCAACAACTATGCAAATTGAAATAGAGAATCTTCAGAAAGTATTCAGGTCTGACACGGTGCAGACCGTAGCGCTCAATCAAGTGTCGCTTTCGATAAGCGACGGTGAGTTCGTGGCCATTATGGGCCCATCGGGTTGCGGAAAGTCAACTTTGCTCAATATCCTCGGCTTGCTCGACAATCCAACGTCGGGCAGCTACAGGCTTGATGGCAAGGAAGTGGGCAACCTGCGTGAAAGCGGACGCACGGAATACCGGAAAGGGCGCATTGGATTCATCTTCCAGTCGTTTAATCTTATCGACACCATGACAGTCTACGACAACGTGATGCTCCCGCTCAATAATCTTCCCCTCAACCGCGAGGAAAAGAGAAAGAGGGTGGAAGATGCGCTCTCGCGCATGGGCATCGCTCACAGGGCGAAACACTATCCCTCGCAACTCTCTGGTGGCCAGCAGCAGAGGGCCGCCATAGCGAGGGCTATCGTGGGAAGACCCGGCCTTATTCTCGCCGATGAGCCTACCGGAAATCTTGACTCCAAGAATGGAGCGGAAGTGATGGAACTTCTCTCCGAACTTCACAAGGAGGGGGCCACTATTGTGATGGTGACCCACTCGCTGAGAGACGCGAATGTGGCCGACCGCGTGATAAATCTCTACGACGGCCAGATTGTAGATAAACTCCGGAACATCTGAAGCCATGATGAAGTTTTTCACATCCGATCTGCGTCGGAATCTAATCAAGATACTGTGCCTTTCGGTAGGCCTCTCTGTAGGCATTCTGCTTATTGCAAAAATTTATTTTGAGCAGACGTATGATTCTTTCTTCCCTGATATCGACCGCTTGTATCGCATCACCGAGAGCGTGGTGGAGCAGGGAGAATATAAGGAATTCGATGGCACTCCCGGTGGCACAGTCCATGAATTGGCCCGGGTGATTCCCGAGATAGAGACGGCCACACGTTTCACACATGTGGCATGGAGCGCGGTGATCAAACTTGAAGATGGCCGAAAGTTTGATGTGCCGACGGTGACTCTGGCAGACACATGTCTGTTCGATGTATTGAAGACCCCTGTTGTGGAAGGCGACCCGCATGAAGTGCTCGATGTGGAAAATCAGGCTATGATACCACTCTCGCTCGCCCGTAAGATAGGTGGCGATGTGATAGGGAAGCGTTTCTCCATAGTGGAGACGGGCGATGACTATAAGGTCACGATAGGAGGGGTCTATGAAGACTATCCCTTGAATTCCACATTGACGAATGCCGTGTATCTGTCCATGCGGTCGGTAGGCACATTTATATGGGAGGGTTCGGAAGACAACATGATAGGCAACGACTGCTACAGAAGCTATGTCCTTCTGGCCGATGGCTCTGATCCCGAGAAGATCAATCCCAAGATGGTGGAGCATCTCAAGACAAAACTCCCCGAAGATGCTTTTACGATAGGCGATTATAAGGTATGGCTCCGCCCGCTTGCCAATAGCCATAGCTCATTGAGCGGCGTGCGAACCATGACCTGGATGCTGGGAATGCTTGCCTTCATTATCCTGATATGTGCATCGCTCAATTATCTGCTCATAGTGATAGGGCAGCTGGCATCGAGGGCTAAAGAGATGGCTATACGCAAATGCTACGGCACCGATCGCCGGCAGATTTTCATGATGGTGATGGGCGAGAGCCTGTTTTTCCTGCTGGTTTCGCTTGCGCTTGCTGTCTTGCTGGCGTTCTCCTTTTCCGATATTTGCACCGAGTTGCTTGGATATTCTCCGGGAGTGCTGTTATCTATCGGCAAGGTGTGGCTTGTCGAGGCTCTGGTGTGCCTCGTGATGCTCATAGTCACCGGTGTCATTCCCTCAGTGATCTATAGCGATACCCCTGTGGCTTTCGCATTCCGCACTTCTGTCACAGGGAAGAAGAACTGGAAACTTGTGCTCCTTGCCGTTCAGTTTTTTGCCACCGGTATGGTGATGTGCATGCTCGTGCTCGTAGGGAGGCAGTATTTCATGGTTGGTTCGATGCAGATAGGCATAGATTATGAGAATGTGGGCTGCTTCTACCACTATCCGCTGTCTGACGAGAAGACTGCCACTATAATTAAGGAATTGAAGAAACTTCCCTTTGTGGAGGGTGTGGCCACAGCCTCTCGCAGTCCGGCCGACTATGCGTATGGCAACAATATGTGGACCGAAGGCCAGGAAGAGAATCAGATCAATATCGGCGACTGCGGACATGTTAATCCGGAACTCTTTGATGTGCTGGGGATCCGCTTCGTGCAGGGAGGCACATTCTCTGAGCATTCCGATTCAACCGTCAATGAGATAATAGTGGATGAGCGAATGGTCGGGGTTCTCCAGAAATATTTCGGCGAGACTGATTCCGACATCGTCGGAAAGCGGATAATTGTGACCGGTCATCCTATGACGGAATCGGAATTTCCCGTCTTCACTATAGTAGGAGTGGTAGCCGACATCCGCAGAGGTGGATTTGAGTATGACCGTGTAGATACCCGTGCGGGCAGCTTTTTCCCGTCAGCATCGGCGAGGGGGAATGTCTATGTCCGCTTCTCTCAACTCACGCCGGAGCGTCTGAGCGCCGCGCAGAAGGTGATAGACTCCCTTAACGATGGCGAGGCCATCTATATTACCCCCTATAAGGCTCAGATAGAGGCTAAGAAGGCAGGTATCCGCACTTTCGGAACTTCGGTATTGATAGTGGGCATCGCCATCGTCCTCATAGCGCTCGTAGGCCTTATCGGATATGTCACCGATGAAGTCAACCGCCGCGCCAAAGAGATAGCCATACGCAAGGTGAATGGAACCCCGGCCTCCAAGATTGTAAGGCTTTTCTGCCTTGATGTGATGAAAGTGGCTGTGCCTTCGTTGCTGGCCGGCGGCGCTGGGGCGATGATTGCGGGGCAGAAATGGCTCTCGCAGTTCACCGACCGCGTCTCCCTCTCGCCACTGATAATGTTGCTCACCCTCCTACTCATACTCCTTGTGATCATGCTTGTGGTGGTGGCCAACACTCTCCGAGTGGCCCGGAGCAATCCCATCGTCCATCTCCGCACCGAATAATACTCATAGTCTTGGATTGAATTGGTCAGAACCGTCTGACCAGAACGACAAACTCAACTTAAAATATATGTTGTATAGCATATTTTCTTGCATAATTTCTGAATAATTTGGGTTCATGATTCAAAATGTCGTGTAATTTATATGTTATGCAACATATTTGTGACATTTTGTTAAAAATAATTTGGAGGGATTGATTTTTTAGTTTATCTTTGCATTCAGAATCTAAACAATCTTTTTACCTTAAGATTTTTTACCTGTAGAAACTCATAAAATGGACCCGGCCGTGGTGGTTAGGTCCTTTTGCTTTTTTTATCCTCATGCATAAGCGCAAAAATGAATATTCAGTTAGGGATGTAGTTTTTTAGAAAATTCTAAATTCTCAATTCTAAATTCAAAATTATTTTTGTAATTTTGCCGGGTAAATCTGAAACAATGGATATTCACGACGATTTTGACAGAGATCATCTCTGGCATCCTTATACTTCGACCCATGATCCGCTTCCTACATATAAGGTGGATCATGCCAACGGGGCTGTGATCACTCTGGCTGATGGCCGAGAGCTGATCGACGGCATGTCGTCATGGTGGTGCGTGATCCACGGCTATAACCATCCTGTGCTCAACGAGGCCATCAGGAAGCAGACCGAGAAGATGAGCCATGTCATGTTCGGAGGTCTTACTCATGAGCCGGCCATCGAGCTCGGTAAGCTCCTGCTCGATATTCTTCCGCCGTCGATGAACCGTATTTTCTTTGCCGATTCAGGATCCGTAGCCACTGAAGTGGCCATGAAGATGGCGGTGCAGGCTATAAATGACCCACGGCGCACCAACTTCGCAACCATCCGCAGCGGTTATCATGGCGACACCTGGAATGCAATGTCGGTGTGCGACCCGGTGACTGGTATGCATGGTGCTTTCGGTCCGGCGCTCCCGGTTAGATTCTTTGCCGATGCCCCTTCATGCGGATTTCATAACGAATGGGATCCTGCCGATTTCGACTCAATGAGAAAGTTGCTCGATGAGCATGGCGATTCGATAGCGGCTGTGATTCTTGAGCCTATTGTGCAAGGTGCGGGGGGAATGCGATTCTATCATCCTCAATATCTGCGTGAGTTGCGGCGTGAATGCGACCGCAGGGGAATACTGCTGATTTTCGACGAGATCGCCACCGGATTCGGGCGCACCGGCAGACTCTTCGCATGGGAGCATGCAGGTGTCGAACCCGACATAATGCTGATAGGCAAGGCGCTCACCGGCGGATACATGACTTTTTCAGCGGTAGCAACCTCCGAGAAAGTTGCCGGCATGATCTCTTCAAGCGATGCGGGGTGCATCATGCACGGCCCCACCTTCATGGGTAATCCGCTGGCTTGTGCGGTGGCACTTGCAAGCACAAGGTTGCTGCTCGCAAGCAATTGGCAAACGAGAGTGCGCGAGATCGAGGCTATTTTGAACGAGGAACTTGCACCTGCCAGATCGCTTCCTTTCGTGAAGGAGGTGCGTGTGCTCGGAGGTATCGGAGTTATTGAGCTTCATGACTACATCAGCTGGCTTGGTGAGTTTCAGAAGAAATGCGTGGAAGAGGGAGTATGGATCAGGCCTTTTGCTCATAATGCCTATCTGATGCCCCCGTTTCTTGCCGTCACTGATGATCAGGTGCGCTTCCTCGCCCGCAAACTCATTAAAATACTGAAGGAAATCCTCAACCAATAGTCTTGCAGGATTGTTGCTAAAATAAGACTGTCCGGCCACTTGAGGAAGGCTGACTAAAGAATAGATTATGGAAAATAATGATATAGAAGAGAAGAACGCTGAAGAACTCCGCGTCACCGAGAAAGCAATCGAGATGCTGCGTACCGTATTCGATCCTGAGATACCGGTAAACGTCTATGATCTCGGCCTGATCTACAAGATAGACTATGACGTGGATGAGAAAACGCTTCATGTGGATATGACCCTGACTGCTCCGAGTTGTCCGGCAGCCGACTTCATACTTGAAGACGTGCGGCAGAAACTTGTCAGCATCAAAGGGCCGGAGAAGGTCGATCTCCGGCTGGTGTTCGAGCCTGCATGGGATCAGTCGATGATGTCGGAAGAGGCTAAACTCGAACTTGGATTTCTGTGAAAACTTATTTTCTGAGCGACCTGCACCTCGGTGCCCCTTACTTCTCAGACTCGCATGAGGCTGAGAAGAGGGTAGTGGCGTTTCTCGACTCGATAAAGCACGATGCGGAAGCAATCTATCTGCTCGGCGACGTGCTCGACTACTGGTATGAATACCGGTATGTAGTGCCTCGCGGGTTTGTGCGATTTTTCGGCAAACTTGCAGAACTCTCCGATGCCGGAGTCAGGATAACCTGGATGATAGGCAATCATGACATCTGGATTTTCGATTATCTCCCCTCTGAACTCGGAATCAGGGTGATTGATGGAAGTCTTGTGGAGGAGGTCTACGGCCGGAAACTATTCCTCGCTCACGGCGACGGCGTGGGGAAACATCCATTCTCGTTCAGATTTCTCCGGGGGCTGTTCCGCTCAAAGGTGTGTCAGTTTTTCTATTCAGCCATACATCCTCGGTGGACAGTACCTTTCGCTTATTCATGGAGCCGGCACAGCCGGGCCACAGGCAGGGAAGCCGGGCAGACATGGCACCCTCTGCTCGACAAACTTGAAGCCTTCTCGAAAAGTTATCTTGCCGAGCACCCTGACATAAGCCACTTTATATATGGTCATCTTCATATCATGGTGAATGAGCAGCTTTCCCCTTCATGCAGCCTCACGGTGCTCGGCGACTGGATTTCACACTACTCCTACGCGGTGCTCACGCCCGATGGCGTTCTTGAATTGAAGTCGATATTGGAGTGATTCTCCGGTTTTTGTCAGCCTATCGCCCGACTCAGGACTTCAAGCACCGGATTGAGGTCAGCTTCGGATAGACCGGCCGAGAGCGACAGCCGTATTCTTTCTCCCCCAATCGGCACGGTTGGGCGTCTTATCGGTAAGGCATCTATGCCTGCATCGCGCAGTGCCGATGCTATGCTGATGGCTCGAGTGGCGCTACCGGCCATCACAGGCACTATCTGACTTCGGCTCACGCACTCTGTGCCTGTGAGCAGTGACAATTCCTTGCGAAACCACGCAGCAAGTTTATGCAGATGCTCCCTTTCGGCAGTCATGCCGGCAAGTTTCTCTATCATCAGCATATTCCATGCCTCCACTGCAGGGGGCAAAGCGGTGGAAAAGATAAAACTCCGGGCTGAGTTCACGAGATATGAGCGCAGCAGTGGTGACGTGGCAATGAAGGCACCGAAGCCGGCAGCAGCCTTCCCGAGTGTCACGATCAGCACATCTATATCTTCCATAACTCCGGCAGCCTCTGCAAGCCCCAGTCCCCTCTCTCCGAAGACGCCGAAGGCATGAGCCTCATCCACATAAAGCAGCACATTCGGAAATTCTTTCTTTATTGCCGTCAATTCAATAAGAGGGGAGAGATCTCCATCCATGCTGAAGGCAGACTCGGTGGCCACTATCACGGTGTCGTAGTCCGAAGCCTTTTTCTTCAGAATCTTCCTCAGCATATCCATATCGTTGTGGGCAAAACGAACATTATCGCCTGCTCCCAGTCGGATTCCGTCTATCATCGAGGCGTGCGAGAGTTTATCGCTTACGATGAGAGTCCCTTTCACTGATAATGCCGACAACGCCCCGGCATTAGCATGATAACCTGAGTTCATTAGCAGAATATCTTTGCCATACATCTCCGAAAGCATTGACTCAAGAGCAAAATGCTGCTCTTGATGCCTCTGCAGAAGTCGGGATGCCGATGCCGACATCGGGGCGGGACCGAAGCGCCGGTTATACTCCGCCATAAACTCCTCATGCCGGGCAGCGAGCCCCATGTAGTCGTTGCTCAGCAGATCCAGGCCTGAAAGTGTGTCGGGTATGCGTCTGAGTCGGTTCTCATTCTCGAGCGATGCAAGGATATCGGCGTAAATCATCACTTGTGTCTGTTTTCAGAGTCGCGCATATCTTCTTCCCTCTCCGAGCGCAGTCGCTCCCGCTTGCGGAGAAAGAAACTCAATGCTATAAGCACAGCCACCTCAGAGCCCACTGTGAGCCAGAACCTTAGTGCATTGCCACTCTTCAGCAGATCTACTCCGAAATGAAGGGTCATGAATATGAAGTAGATAGCAAGAATGGCCGGGAGCCATATATATTTATATTTTCTCATGATTCCTCTTCGCGGTATTTGCATGAATCAGGATTAAAGTTTCCATTGCTCAGTTCCTGATATATCCTCACACAAGCGTAGGCATCAAGTGCTGCATAATGCTGCTGACTCTCTGCCAGATGCTCGGCCTCCCAGTTTGAGAGTCGTTGTCCTTTCGAGATTCTCTCGCCAAAAAGTATGGCATAGAGTTTCGACAGGCTCTTATCAACTATGTTCCATTGCTCCACATACTGCTGGAGCTCAACAAACCCCTCGGGATTGAGATCAAAATTCTTCTTCAGATTGCGGAAGTCGTCGTGGAGCGACAGCCCGATTTTCTTCTTGTCGGCAGCTTCGAGAAGCTGCTTCAGCGCGTCGGGGAGTCCTATTTTATTAAGTCTGAACAAGTAGCATTCCGTGTCTGAAGAAAGCTGCAGGAGCGCAACCTGATGGTTTTGTCCTTTCTTGAAGGCAGGCCGCGTCTCTGTGTCGAAGCCGAGAAGGTCGGAAGCACTAAGCCTCTCTACCGCCTCCTCGACGAGCGAAGTGTCGTCGATGACTGTGATTTTTCCTTTGAAATGAGCAGCCGGCAACTCTGCCAGCTCCTGTTTCGATATGGATATTTTCATTTCAGCATTAACAGTTTTTTCTGTTGAGGAGGAGTGAGGTGTGAATTTCAATGCAAAGTTAACATTATTTTTTGACTTCTTCAAGAAATTTTATTAACTTTGCAAAACGTTTTGTCGGCCGGCCGCTCTCCGCTCTTGCAGGCAAGATAATTAGAAACTTTGTATAAACTCGTTATTTATGAAGACACTTCAGAAACTGCTTCTCGTGGCCATCGTAGCCATCTTCTCAGTTGGGCATGCTTCAGCCGATTTCCGTTTCGGCATCAAGGCCGGCCTGAATTTCAATAAGCTCGACTACAAGAACGTGCAGGCCAATCTTCAGGATCCGGGCAACCGCACAGGCTGGATGGCCGGCGTTATGGCCGAATTCACTGTGCCCATCGTCAACATCGGCATGGACGCGTCGATTCTTTATGCCCGTCAGAACCTCGATGACAACACCGTATACGAAAATAAAGACTTCCTCGATATCCCGGTAAATCTCAAGTGGAAAATCGGAATTCCCGTGGTGAAGAATATTGTGTCGCCGATTATCTACACAGGCCCCGATTTCCTCTTCGCCCTCAACAAGAAGACTCTCGATTCGTTCAAATCGAAATCTTGCGAGGTGGGTTGGAACATCGGCCTCGGTGTGGAACTCTTCAAGCATCTGCAGGTGCAGGCAGGCTACACTATCGGCCTGAACAACATTGTGGATACTGCCGATAAGCTTGGTGTGAATACGGGAATTCAGACTCAGGACTATAAAGTGAAGAAAAACTACTGGAGTCTCACTGCAGCATATCTTTTCTAAATTAATCAGATAGATGAAGAAATTCTTTCTGGCGGTAGTGGCTCTGATGATAGCCTTCGGCGCCGCAGCCGAATTGCGTTGGGGGCCGACCGCGAGCGTCAATTTTAACACGTTCCGTTGGAAGGAACCGCTCCTGAACACTCATCTCCGCACTTGCTTTGACGCGGGAATCATGACAGAGATTATGATTCCGGGCATAGGTTTCGGTGTGGACGCCGGGCTTACCTACGGCATGAGATCGGCAAAAGTGGATTTCGGGCAGTGGGAAATCTGGAATAGCGATGGCTTCAAGGATAGTGACGTCACCATCCACACTATCAACATCCCCCTCCACCTCCGCTTCAAATATACGCGTCTTGAGGGCCTGGAGGAGACTTTTGCTCCGTTAGCTTTTGCCGGCCCGGTATTCACGTTCAATGCCGGAGGAAACAGCAAGGCGCTGGAGTATCCGGTGGGCACGATGTCGCTCGATTTCGGCCTCGGATGCGAGTTGTTTCAGAAACTGCAGATTTCGGTTGGTTACCTGTGGGGTGTCAGCTACGCTACAAGAACGATTAAGCTCGACAACCTCTCGGCCCGCTCCGATGCATGGAGGATAAATCTTGCTTACTTCTTCTAAATCAAGTGATTAAGTGAAGATTGATTTTATTAGAAGAGGCGCGGAAACGCGCCTCATACTTATATATGCCGGTTGGTCTACCGGGGTGGAATATTACCGACGATGCGTGATGCCCGGTTGGGACACCGCAGTGGTGCACGATTATTGTGACAGCGAGTTGCCCGCAATTCCTTCGCAGTATACCACAATATGTGTTTTCGCATATTCACTTGGTGTCTGGGCCGCTTCAGCGGTTCCGGTTGATGCTGCGCTGAGGGTGGCTGTGTGCGGCACGCCTTTTCCTGTGTCGGATGAGTTCGGTATTCCGGAATCAATCTACAAGGCTACCGCTGATAACCTGTCGGAAAGATCATTGCTCAAATTCCACCGCCGTATGGCAGGCGGAAACAGTGAATGGCTGAAGTTGAAGGAGAATCTTCCTGAAAGTCAAGATGTTGATGCTCTTCAAGAAGAGTTGCGCTTCATAGCCGGCTATGATGAGCAAGAGTCTTCCGATCTGAAATGGCATCGTGCGTATATCGCTTCGGACGACGCCATTATTCCGACAAAGAATCAGCTGCGGTTCTGGAAGTGTCAGCCCGGTACGTCTGTAGTCATGTTGCCGGGTGCGCACGCTGTGGATATGGCGCAGGTGATCAATGCTTCACTTCCCGACATAGGTGCGATAGGAAAAAGTTTCAGTAAGGCTACTGATAAATATAGCTCGAGTGCTATTGTTCAGGCCGAGGTTTGCGATGTCATTGCTGCGAAATTGCTTGAATTGCAGGAAAAAGGCGCTCTGAATACCGGTGAGTTGCTTGAGATTGGAGCGGGGCAGGGCATGCTCACGCGGCGGTGGGCAAAGATTTTTTCTCCTGCATCGGCTACCTTTATCGACCTCTGTGCAATGCCTGAGTTCGGAGTGGCGCAATCGGAAGAATATTTGATGTGCGATGCGGAAAGGGCGTTGTCTGAATCAGGACGGAAATTCGATATCATTCTCTCTGCCTCCACCATACAATGGTTTGTCGATCCTACAGGCTTTCTGAAGGATATCAGGTCACATCTCAATCCCGGAGGCATCGCCGTGATTTCTACTTTTGCCAAAGGCAATCTCGCAGATCTTGATGAGCTGCGCCCCTCTCCAATCATATACCGCGATGAAGATGAATACCTTTCTGTAGGAGCCGACGAGTGCAGAATATGGAAGCGCCGGCTTGAATTCGGGTCGGTTAGGGAAATGCTGATGCATCTGAAGCATTCCGGAGTCTCGCCGGCCTATGGAAAGCTGAGTAAAGAGAGGGTTCCTCTTTCACAACTTCCTCTCTCGCTTACATACGTTCCGGTAATTTTGATTTTCAGAAACTGAGGAGCCTCGCGTCTGAAAATTCAGAGCACCGCAACTTATCGGGCTTTCAGAGTGTTGTAGATATAAACATTATCAAGACACTATGAAAGACACATTATCAATGAAGACGAGCCACTTCTTTCATGTGGTATCGAACATACGCCCGATTATCTGGATCGGTGCTTACGTGGCTGTGATGCCGCTGTTCGCTTTCATTTATTGGGCTCTGCCCGACGCTCAATTCCGCATTCCGGATGGGGCTGCAACTGACTATTGGTCGTGGCTCTACTACAGCATCGTGACAGAAACCACTCTCGGATTCGGTGATTATACCCCCGCGCATGTTTGGGCTCAGATATTCACCGCCATTGAGGTTATGTTCGGTTTGGTTCTCATCGGATTTTTCCTGAATGCCGTGGGCTCGATGAAATCTGAGATAGATGTCGAGTCTGAGGTGGAAAAGCGCAGGCGCGCTCATATAGAGATGGAGAAGCAGAAACTTACTGTCTCGATTCCGGCTCTGAAGCACACTCTCAATAATTTCCTTGAATATTGCTACGCCGTCACCACTCCTTTGGCCAAGCGCAACGACGGCAACAGTGAATATAATCCTGATTTCAAATTTTCTGATATGCAGGATCTGTTCCAGCCCTCGGGGTTGCCCTTCGATGTGACACGCATGCCGGCAGTAGCGCGCCTGGTAAAGAGCGCCTCGCATACTTCTCTTGCCCTTGATTCACTTCAGAACAGAATAGACCTGACGATCTGGCCCGATATCCTCGACAACTGTTTCGGATTTGTGGCTAATTTTCAGATGTTTTCCGCATCAGATAGCTTGAGTGGAAAGGCGTCCGACCTCATTTCGACGAATGCGGATGGCATGAAGGAATCTGAGGCGCAACTTGCTCTGCAAAAAGAGATTGCATCGTTTGCCGGTGATCCCTCAAACGATGTTCCTGCTAATCTCAGGCCGATAGCCGAACTTTACTTCTTCATAAAAGAAAATGCAGAAAAGGCTGTGAAACTTGAGCAGGATCTCAACTCGCTTACTACTCCCGAGGCATGATGCTGAAAGCGGCGCGTGGAAAATTCCTTTCGAGATATTTGCGGATGTATTCAATGGTGTCTGCGCATATCACGGGGTCTTTGTCGAAATAACTGTTGTAGATTACTTCAGCCAGTTCGATGTTCTCGCGGCGTATGGCCTCAAGCGTGAGCAGCGTGTGATTGATGGAGCCGAGTTGTCCGTTGGTGACAACTACTGTTGGCAGATTGCGTGATCTGATATAGTCTATTGTGAGGTAATCCTCACATAGTGGAACCATAATTCCTCCCGCTCCCTCAATCAGCACTACGTCATAGCGTGAATTGAGCACATCTGAGGCTTCGTCGATTTTTTTGAAGTCAATGTTCCTGCCGTCGATGCGCGAAGCAAGGTCGGGCGAGCAGGGATAAGAGAATATCTCCGGCGCGGTGAGCATAGCGAGATCTTCCTCAGTAGGAGTAATCCCCATAATTTTGCGGTGCACTTCTATATCTTCGCTTGCACCGATATTGCCTGTCTGTATAAATTTCTGGGTTATCACGCTTTTGCCTTCGTTGCGCATGCGATTGGCAAGCCATCCGGTGGCCCAGCTTTTGCCAACGTCAGTTCCTATTCCTGTAATAAAATATTTCATGGCGTAAAGAAAGCCACGGCCGATGAGCCGTGGCTTGACTATTCCTTATTAGGTATCAATATGCAAACATAGGATAGTCATTCATCAATTCATTGACTTCCCTGCGCACGTTGGCTATCTCCTTCTCGTCGTCTGCATTGACAAGAACGCGGTCGATGAGTTCCGCAATCTTGACCATGAGGTCTTCTTTGGCGCCGCGTGTTGTGATGGCGGCTGTTCCGAAACGCAACCCCGAAGTCAGGAAGGGGCTACGGCTGTCGTAGGGCACCATGTTCTTGTTGGCGGTGATGTCTGCCTCCACAAGCACACGCTCGGCTTTCTTTCCGCTCATGTCGGGGAACTTTGTGCGTAGATCCACGAGCATGCAGTGATTGTCTGTGCCTCCTGAGATTATCTTGTAGCCCCTCTTCGAGAGTTCTTCTGCAAGAACCTTGGCATTTTTCTGCACCTGAATGGCATATTCTTTCCATTCGGGCTGAAGAGCCTCGCCAAATGCGACAGCTTTCGCAGCGATAACGTGCTCAAGCGGGCCTCCCTGCACTCCGGGGAAGACAGCGCTGTCGAGAAGTGCCGACATTTTCTTAATTTCTCCCTTCGGAGTTTTCTTACCCATGGGATTGTCGAAATCCTTGCCCATAAGAATCAGTCCGCCACGCGGTCCGCGCAGTGTCTTATGAGTGGTGGTGGTCACGATGTGTGCATGCTTCACGGGGTTTTCGAGCAGTCCGGCAGCGATAAGGCCGGCCGGATGAGCCATGTCTACCATGAAAATGGCTCCGATTTCATCAGCGAGTTTGCGTATTCTTGCATAGTCCCATTCGCGGCTGTAGGCACTGGCGCCCGCTATAATGAGTTTCGGACGTTCGGCTCTTGCCTTCTCTTCCATTTCCTCATAGTTCACGCGTCCGTCTTCCTCCTTCACGGTGTAACTGATCGGCTCAAACACCAATCCTGAGAAATTAACCGGGCTTCCGTGGCTGAGGTGTCCACCGTGGCTGAGATCCATACCCATAAACTTGTCGCCGGGCTCGAGACATGCCATGAAGACAGCCATGTTTGCCTGTGCTCCCGAATGAGGCTGCACGTTGGCATATTCCGCTCCGAAAAGTTTCTTTGCGCGCTCAATGGCAATGTTTTCGGCTTCGTCTACAACCTGGCATCCGCCGTAGTATCGCTTGCCCGGATAGCCTTCCGCATATTTGTTGGTGAGGCAGCTTCCCATGGCGCGCATCACCTCGTCGCTTACAAAATTCTCACTTGCGATCAACTCTATTCCCCTGCGCTGGCGCAGGTGTTCGCGGTCGATTATGTCAAATATCTCGTTGTCTCTTTTCATTTCTGTCTTTGTCTGATTGTGTTTGTGAGAAATAAGATGATTTATCCTCCGAAGTTATCGTAGTGGATTGATTCGGGTTCCACGCCAAGATCGTAGAGCATTTTGTTCACGGCGTTGCTCATCGGGCCCGGGCCGCACATGTAGTATTCGATTTCTTCAGGAGATTCGTGATCTTTCAGATAGGTGTCGTGCATCACATTGTGCACGAAGCCCGGAGTATATTTCACTCCGGCTGCGTCGGCTGCCGGATCGGGGCGGTCGAGTGCGAGATGGAAGTGGAAATTGGGGAATTCTTTCTCAAGCTGCAGGAAGTCGTCGAGATAGAACACTTCGTTGAGAGCTCGCGCACCGTAGAAATAGTCCATGCGCCTGTTGGTGGTCTTCAGTGTTTTGGTCAGCCACATTATCTGCGCGCGCAGAGGAGCCATACCGGCACCGCCTCCAACCCAGATCATCTCCTTGTCTGAGTCTACAATCGGATGGAAATCTCCGTAGGGGCCCGACATCATTACCTTGTCGCCCGGCTTCAGTGTGAAGATATAGCTTGATGCTATGCCGGGAGGCACATCCATAAATCCCACCTGAGGCTTCGGCTTGAAAGGAGGAGTTGCGATTCTCACAGTGAGCATGATGCGGTCGCCCTCTTCCGGATAGTTGGCCATTGAGTAGGCGCGCACTGTCTCTTCATCGTTAGTGCATTTTAGCGTGAAGAGGCCGAATTGCTCCCAAGCAGGCAGATATTCTGCACCTATGAGGTCTTTGTCGATGTCCTTATCGTAAGACATGCTGAATTTCGGAATGCGTATCTGGGCATAGCTGCCGGGAATGAAGTTCATGTGTTCACCCGGGGGGAGTGCCACGATAAATTCCTTTATGAAAGTGGCCACATTCCTGTTGCTGATTACTTCGCATTCCCATTCCTTCACGTCGAGAGCAGCCTCGCTGACACGTATCTCCATGTCTGATTTCACCTTCACCTGGCATCCGAGGCGCCAGTGATCTTTTATTTCCTTGCGGGTGAAATGCACGGCCTCGGTGGGAAGCATCTCTCCGCCACCCGAGATGACCTGACAGCGGCATTGTCCGCATGACCCTTTGCCGCCGCATGCCGACGACAGATGAACGCCGGCGTCGTTGAGCGTCATAAGCAGCGATTTGCCACTTTTGGTGAGAAGTGCTTTCTGGCCGTTGTTGATGCTGATGGAGACATCGCCGCTCTTCACAAGGCGGCTCTTAGCAAGCAGAAGCACCGCCACAAGCACGAGCACCATGGCGAGAAATATGAGTGCCGCAGCGATTACGTTTTGCCATTCTATCATGATTATGATGATTTTTTAGAGTTTAATGCCAAGAAAACTCATGAATGCGATGCCCATGAGTCCGGTGATGATGAAAGTTATGCCGGTGCCTCGAAGGGGAGCCGGAACAGCCTGCTCGTTGAGACGCTCGCGGATGGCTGCAAGTGCAGTGATGGCGAGTAGCCATCCTATGCCCGATCCTACACCATATACGGTGGCTGTCCAGGCGTTGGAAAATTCCCTCTGCTGCATGAAGAGGACGGCTCCGAGAATGGCGCAGTTCACGGCTATGAGCGGGAGGAAGATGCCGAGGCTAGCATAGAGGGCGGGGGTGTACTTCTCAATTGCCATCTCGAGAATCTGCACGAGGGCGGCAATGACAGCGATAAACATTATCAGGCCGAGAAAACTGAGGTCGGCGTTGGCATATTCGGCTCCGAGCCAACTGAGCGATCCCGGAGCGAGGATATATTCGTTGATGCACCAGCACACCGGCAGGGCTATTGTCAGGACGAATGTCACTGCTATGCCAAGTCCGAAGGCGGTCTTCACATTCTTCGACACTGCAAGGAAACTGCACATGCCGAGGAAATATGCGAATATCATGTTGTCGATAAAGATCGAGCGTATGAACAAGTTAAGATTTTCCATATCTTTCTGTCGTTGTCAATGAATGAAAGTGACTGTCCACATTACTTAGCCTTGCGGTTATGAAACCAGATGATGCAGGCTACCGTGATGAGTGCCATCGGAGGCAGGATCATCATACCGTTGTTCTGATAGCCAAGATCGTAGAACACCTGCGGAATCACCTGAAATCCCCAGAGAGTGCCGCTTCCGAAAAGCTCGCGGAAGAATGCCACTATCACGAGAATGATGCCATAGCCCAACGCATTTCCTATTCCGTCAAGAAAAGCGTTGAAGGGTGTATTGTTGAGGGCGAAAGCCTCCAGTCGGCCCATTATGATGCAGTTGGTGATGATAAGGCCGATAAAGACAGACAGTTGTTTGCTCACCTCATAGTTCCAGGCCTTGAGCACCTGATCTACAATGACTACGAGCGCGGCCACGACCACAAGCTGCACGATGATGCGTATGGATGTCGGTATGGTGTTGCGTATCAATGATATGATTACATTTGAAAGGGCGAGTACCGCCAGCACCGATATCGTCATCACTACCGCCGGCTGCAGTTTGGCAGTCACGGCCAGCGCTGAACAGATACCGAGAATCTGGACAATCACGGGATTGTCATTGCTCAGGGGATTGATGAGCGGTTCAAGACGTTTTCTTATATTTCCCATAATCATTCTTTATTTGCTTCGGATGCGAGTTTCTTGAAAAATGCGCTGTAAGGCTCGAGCGAGGACTGAAGCATCTTCTGCACGCCCTGACTCGTGATTGTGCCGCCGCTGACAGCATTGACGTATGCACGTCCGGCCGGCTCCTGACCTTTCTTCACCACAAGCACCGATTCGAATTTGCCGTCGGCTCCGAAGATAGGCTTTCCGTCAAACTGTTTCCTGAAGTCAGGATTCTCGATTTCCGCGCCAAGACCCGGAGTTTCTCCCTGGTGTCCGAAATAAGCGCCGAAGATATTGTTGCCGTTGGCATCCATGGCTATATAACCCCAGATCGGGCCCCATAGTCCGGCACCTGCCACAGGCACAATGTATTTCGTTCCCTTGTTGGTAGAGCATACGAAGACGGGGAGCAGGCGTTGGTCGGCCGGCTTCTTCACTTCCGCGGCGGTATTCACTTCCATAGCGTCGCCGGGCACACGGTTGCCCTTGCTGTCTACGCAATAGCTCTCGGTGATGTGTTTTGCATATAGATCGCCTATGTTTTCGTTGCCGTCAGGATAGATTAATGCGGCTGCAAGTATCTGCTTCTTGGTGTCGTTAGCTATGTTTTCGAGCTGTGCCGGGCGCAGGGCCTGATACACCACGGCAAGTCCGAAGCCCACCAATACCACAAGCACTGCGGCATAGATTATCGTATAGACGTTGCTTTCTTTATTGATTTTCATCTTGCTGAAATTTCGTTACGCGTTAATTTCTCCGTCAGGCAGCCATTCGCTTCATGCGGCGACGGATGTTGCTGTTCACCACGCACCAGTCGATAAGCGGCGCGAAGCAGTTCATCAGAAGCACTGCGAGCATTGCCCCCTCGGGATAGCCCGTATTGTAGAAGCGTATGGTCATTGCTATCGCTCCCACAAGGAAGCCATAGATCCATTTTCCTGTCTCAGTGCGGCAGCTTGTCACCGGATCGGTGGCCATGAAGACTATGGCAAACAGGAATCCGCCGAGACAGAGCTGATATAGAGGATTGACCATGCTCACAGGATAAGTTGGATTTCCTACGGCAAATCCAAGACATGCCATGCCGAGGCCGCCTGCAAGAGCGGAAAGCATGATTTTCCAGCTTGCCATTCCGGTTGCGAGCAGAATCACAGCGCCTATCAGTATGCAGAAAGTGGAGGTCTCGCCCCAGCTTCCCGGTATTGTGCCCCAGAAGAGATTGGCGAAATCAAGAATTTGCCCGTCCACTCCGTAGATTTGCACATTGTCACCGGCAGATGTGGCCAGCTGTCCTAGGGGTGTAGCTCCGGAATATCCATCTACGGCCGCCTTATTGCCCAGACTGACAAAAACGCTGTCGCCACTCATTTTCTGAGGATAAGCGAAGAAGAGGAAAGCGCGGGTGACGAGAGCCACGTTGAGGAAATTGTAGCCTGTGCCGCCAAACACTTCCTTTGCGAAAATCACCGCAAATGCCACTGCTACCGCAAGCATCCAGCAGGGAGTGTTGACCGGGCATATCATCGGTATCAGGATACCTGATACGAGAAAGCCTTCCTGAATTTCGTGGCCGCGCATCTGGGCTACGATAAACTCTATGCCGAGACCCACGATATAGGCCGTGAAAATCTGAGGAATCACTGCCCACAGGCCGTAGAAGAACTGGCTGAAGAAGCCTTCGCATGCACCGGTTGCGAGAAAATGCTGGTAGCCGACATTCCACATGCCGAAAAGGCAGCAGGGGAGCAGGGCCAGCACCACTGTGATCATGGTGCGTTTCGAATCGTTCGAGTCGTGGATATGCACTCCCGACTGCGAAGTCTCGTTGGGGGTGTAGAGGAATGTATAGAATCCATCGAATACGGAATGGAGTTTTTCATATTTCCCTCCTTTCTCGAATTGCGGTCGGATGCTGTCTATCTTTTGCTTTAGTTTGCTCATAAGTGTTCTGAATGAGTACTGTATGGATGAAGGTGGTGCGATGAGTCTCAACTGTCTTTGCGCAGACGTTCGAGACTTTCACGCGTAAGTTTCTGAAGTTCTTGTTTTGAAGTGTCTACAAATTCAGGAAGAGCGAAGTCTTCGGGTGCCACCTCATAGATGCCGAGTTTTTCCATCCGGTCAAAATCGCCGGCAATCATGGCTTTTACCAGATATTCAGGGTAGATGTCGAAGGGGAAGACCTTGTCGAGTTCTCCGCTCAGTATCATGGCGCGGCGTCCGCCACGCACACGTGCGTCGAAATCGTAATGCTTGCCGAGCCCTTTCAGGAAGGCGGGGAAAGTGCGCTTTACACTGAATTTGTCGGGATTCATCGAAGCCCAGCCCATAAACTCGTCGGCATTGTCGCCCTCAGATATTATGGTCACCTGCCTGTAGGGGTAATGCAGGAAATCTTCTTCAGGATTCACCTTTATGCCGGTGAGCACATTGCCGGATATCACACGGCTGTGTTCCCCTTCTTTTATCTCGCCCTTGAGGATCTCAGCAAGCGAGGCTCCGAAATCGGTGAGCACTTTCTTGGGCTTCTCGGCAGCCGGGCCGGTGATGGCCACTTCGGAGCGGTAATCGGTGACACCCTTCTTGGCAAGCATGCCAATGCGGGCTGCTGTGGCAGCATTAAGTGTCCATACGGTCTCTCCTTTGTTGACGGGAGCCACAGCCGCTATCTGCACACCCACGTTTCCTGCCGGATGCGGCCCTTTCACCTCTATGGTCTTTGCGCTTTTGCTCCGTAATGCCTGTTCCGGACGAACTCCGAGATAGACGTTACCTTTAGTGAAAGTCTTGAGTGCTTCCAGTCCGGTCTCGAGCCAGTCTGTGAGGTGTGCCGGTATCATTCCCGGGGCAAGCGGCGACGAGTCGAATGCCGTCACGAATATGTCTCGAGGCTGCGAAGCAGGATCCGGCACCACGTCGTATGGGCGCTGGCGCATCATGGTCCAGAGGCCGCTGTTCAGAAGTTTCGCCTTCAGATCCGAACCTTCGGGAGCCACGTAATCATCACCGTTTCTTCTTATCACTACGGCAAGAATCTTGCGTCGCTCTCCGCGGCGAATTTCTTCCACTTCGCCGCTCACGGGAGAAACGAGTTTAATGTCTTCCGCTTCTTTTGCATGGAAGATGACTGAGCCTCTGGCCACGATCGATCCGGGTTTTACGTCGCATTTCCACGTGTAGCCGGGGAAATCGTCGGGGCATATTCCTGTCCTGGAGCAGGCGACGGGTTCCGGCTTGCCGCCGGCTTTTCCTTCGAGAGGAATGTCAAGTCCTTTTTTTATATTGATTTCTATAGCCATACCTTATTGGTATATTTTTATCTTGATATCTCATGCAAGGCGCGTGCGCCTCTAAACCACAAAATTAATTAAAATTTGCAAACTAAACAAAATTTGAGGCATAAATCTATCAAAAAATTATCCGGATCGCCGAAGCGACCCGGATATATGATGCAATTCTTAGATTATTTCAAAAGGGCTTAGTCTTTCAGACCTTCCACAAACTTGCGGTACTGTTCGTTTTCAGGGTCATACTTCAGATATTTGTTGAAGTTTTCCTTAGCCTTAGCCACATCCTTGTTGTCGAGATAGTAGTTGCCGAGATAGTTGTAGATGGTCTTGGCATCTCTTGCGTAGCGTGAGGGATTCTCGCTTGCTTCGATGAGTTCGGCAGCCTTGATGTATGACGGGAACGCAGCGGTTTTTGCCTCAGCATCTGAAGCGGCGAGCTGCATGGCTACGTCGCCGTAGATCTTATAAGGCTTGTAGTTGTCGGGAAGCGCGCTCTCCATCTTTGCGGCGTAGTCATTGGCCTTCTTGAAATATTCCTGTGCCTTGGCAAGATTGTCCTGCTTGTTCTCAACTCCGGCATAGTAGCTGAAAGTGGCCTGCTGGCTGAAGTCGTTGAAATCAGGCTTTTCAAGTTTTGCCAGATATCCCTCGTATGCGTCAGAAGCTCCGGAGAAGTTGTTGCCTTCAAGCAGGGTCATGGCCAGCTGCTTGTTGAAGTTGGCGTTCTCAGGCATTTCCTTGATAGCCTCGTTAAGAACCACAATAGCCTCGTCGGTGCGCTTTGCTTTTGTGAACTCGTCAGCGATCAGGGTGAAGTCGATGGCTGCAAATTTGTTGGCCTGCGGATTTGCGTTGTGAGCGCCGAGAAGTTCCTCTGCCATAGGCACGAGCTTGTCTGCCATGGCGGGGAGATTCGCAGCGTTCATAAACTGATAGCGGCGAGCGGTGAAATTGCCCGGGTTGGCGTTGAGGAGCTGTGTAGCGTAGTCATAACCCTTCTGGAAGTCCTGGCTGAAGAAGAGGAGGAAAGCGTAGCGGTCTTCGTCCTGCTTGAAGTGGTTAGGATTCTTAACGTATGCGCCATATTCACGAGCTGCGTCGGAATAGTCTTTCTTGTTGTAGTAAGCGTTGGCGAGCTCACGCTGTCCGAGAGCGGATGAGGGGTTCACCGAGAGGAGTTCCTTGAGCATGGTGATTGCATACTGAGGATTCACCTGAGTGTAGAGGTTAGCATATTTCACGTAAGCCTCGGTTGCGTTCTTGTCATAACTTTTGGCCATTTCGTATTTGGTGGCTGCGCCACCCCAGTCTTTTACGTCTTTTTTCTGGTCGCCCTCGAAGATGTAGATTTCAGGAGCGTTAAGATTGATTTTGCGGGCTTTGGCAACTCGCTTCTCAATCTCTTTTGCATATTTCACCGGGTCGGCGTCATAGTAAGCGCGCGCAATGGCGATTTCAGCACCGGCATCTTTCTTCACGAGTTTCTCACCTGCCTTGAACTCGGCTTCAGCAGTCTTCACGTCACCTTTCTGAAGGGCCATGCCGCCAATGCCGATGTGGTTGTAGGCATAATCGGGATTTGCCTGCACACCTGCCTCGAAATATTTTTCGGCTTCATCAAGTTTATTCTCCTGAATGGCGATAAGGCCGAGATAATAGTTAGCCACAGCCTTGTCGGTGCCCGCATTGTTGAGATTGCGGAGAAGAAGTTCCTTTGCATTCTCTAACTGATCGGCCTTGTAGTATTCCGCACCTTCCAGATGGGTCTGTGCGAAGCCGCTTAGCGCCACTGCAGCGAGAGTGGCGGCGAATAACGCTTTGAATTTCATTCTGATATGAGTTTAAGTTTTGTTATTTCATACAAGTATTCGCCCGGCTATGCCATGACTGCACAGATGCCGGATCAATTCTTAAATGCAAAAATAATCATTTTATGCGAAATCTACAAATAAAAAATGCGTAGGAACGTTAAAAAATGTGTCATTTACGAGACGGATGAAAAAAGAAATCCGCTCCCTGAGCGAATCGGGGGCGGATAAGTCTATATATAAGGTTTTGTTGCTATTTCAGGTTTACAACCCGAGAACTGAGATGATAGGGCATTATGCCGGTTTTCGATATTATCTTCTGGCCGATAAATCCTCCGCAGAACTGATAGAAACTGTTGAGAACACTGCTTCCGGAAGCGGAACTTATCATGTAGACCTTGCGGAATAGAGGATACTCACCACTGTTGATATAGGCCTGATATGGCATATAGCCCTGCAGGGAATAGTCGTTTTCCTCCACCGGATTGGCGATCTTGAGAATTTTTACTTCGGTTGTAAGATTGGTGGCGATAGTATCGTTTTCCACTGCATAGTCTTCCATTCGCTTGTCAACCGGAACATTCTTGGCTTCCTGCAGATCAGCCCCGAGCCAGCTAACACTTATTATGCCTATGGCATTCTTATCTTTCTTCACGATATCAAACACCTCGGCATTGTCTTTCTGTGCGAAAGCGTTGGGATTATCAGATATCTTACCGTTTTCGGGGAGAAATTTCTCGCGCATGTAGCTCACTGTGGAACTGCCCTGATTGTCGAATACAAGTTTTATATCTGAATTGTCGGGCACTGCAAGCTGGCTCCAGTTGGATATTTTGCCCTGCACAATTCCCTTGATGTCATCCATAGTGAGAAGAGACACGGGGTTGTCTTTGTTCACTATAAGGGCAACGGCATCTACCGCTATGCACCTTTGGCGCACGATGCGGCGATACTTGTCCTTGAGATATTGTATCTGGTCTTTGGACAGCTCATGAGTGGCGACCACAAGTTGGGTCTTTCCCTCAAGAAGCGAGTCGAGAGCCGTCTGCTCATCTACGTAGTAGGGAATAATCGCGCTCTCCGGATACTGATATTCAAACACCTCGATTTCTTCCTGAAGCACATGGCGGAAGCCGTCGTCGCAATACATCGTGGCGCTTCCTTCCACATATTCACCCCTCTTGATGGGGGAGCACCCTATTGCCATGGCCGCCACGGCTACCGCGGCGGCTACAATACTCAGGCTTTTCGTTAAGGTTCTTTTCATACGGATTGTATTGAATATGAATGTGCCGCTCGGGCGTCACTCATCCTTATTGTTAATGTAGACTCTCACTCCTCTCCAGATTCCGTAGGCCACCAGGAGTCCGCCCACGCAATAGCTTATAACCTTGTTGTCGATATTGAAGAATCCTGTGAAGAAAAGTATGCCCACGGCTATGTAGACGAGCATCATGAAGATGTTGAATCCGATTCTGAACGATTTGGGCTGCCCGGTCTGGGGATCATCTAAGTTTTTCATGTCTTAATAATTTAAGTGGTTTGACTTCTTTTATTATTTTAACATTTGAAACGCCATCTGGTTTAAAAAAAATCCCGCCTTTTGCAAGACGGGATTTTGTATAAGAGTTTTAGAGGTATTACTGCTGCTGGAGCTTGAAGACTACCGGGAGGGTGAAGTAAGAGCGTACGGATACACCGTTGTTCTTACCGGCCTGCCACTTGGGCATCTTGTTCACGACGCGGAGTGCTTCCTTGTCGAGGTCTTTGTCAACACCCTTCAGAATAGTAGCCTGAGATACGGAACCGTCTTTCTCTACGACGAATTTCACGATCACACGGCCCTGAACGTCGTTCTGCTGTGCTGCTTCAGGATAGCGGATGTTTGAGCCGAGCCACTTCATGAGGGCTGCCTGGCCACCGGGGAATTCCGCAGGCTGCTCCACAGCCTGGAAGATTTCTTCCTCCTTCGGCTTAACAGGTTCGGGTTCTTTGATCACAACCTGTTCCTGAACTGCCTTGAATTTGTCAGCGTCGTCTGAACCTTCCTGATTCACAACGCCGCGGGCGGTGTTGTCTTCGAGCTGCTGCTCCATTTCCATCACCTCATTCTTTACGTCGTCTACGATGGCGATCTGAGTCACCTGTACGGTAGCGAGCACTTCCTGAGGCACTTCAGGAATTTCAATTTCCACTTTCTGATCCTCGGGTTCCGGTTCAGGCTCATCCTGTTCCATCTGCTCGAGCTGGGCAGCAAGCATCTTCTCAGCCTGCATCTTTGCCTCAATCGCTGCTTTCTCAGCCATCTTGTCGCTGTAGATGCCCCATACGATGATAATACCGATGAGGGCAGCAAGGCCGGCGATAAGATAGATGAAAGCACGGTTGTGGCGTCGGTCGCTCTGCTGGCGCATCACGTAGGCACCGAACTCTTTGTTCTTGTCTGCGAATACTATGTCGCGCCATTCTTTCGATGTAAGATCTATATTGCTATTAGCCATTGTTGTAGTGTCTTAAACGTTAATAAATCATACATCAGCGATTACGGTTCTGATATTCGATAAGCATCGTCGAGTCCATGCGGCTCATGTTGTCGATCTGATACTTCGATACAGAGTTGATCTGCATCTCGTCGAGCATTTCCACAAGTGCGCCGTAAGACGCTTCGGGAGTCGACTTGATGATGATCACCGGTTTCTTCAGAGTCTCGTCCTTACGCACTTCCTTAGCCTTGACGTCAAATTGCTCCTGAGTGATCTTGCCGTCGCGGAAGTCTTTCTTGAGAAGTTCGATCTTTTTCCAGACATCTTTGTTGCGGTCCTGAATGATGCGGCGGATATCCTTATCCTGATCTTTCGAACCAACAAAGTCAGCTTTCTTCAGATTGTTGTTCTCTGCTGTAGGAACTGCGTCACCATTACAAGGCTTGCCGTCATAGTAGTAAATCTCGTTCACTACCTTGCCGCCTACCGTGTCAGGAATGAAACTTCCCGGTTTGCGCTTGGCATCGATGATGATGGTGATGGCATCGTCGGCAGAAGCCTGGCTCATGTTCTCCTCGTTCTGAACCTTCTCATTGGAGGGGAGCGCGATGTTGAGGGTCTGCGACTTAATCATGGTCGTACAAAGCATGAAGAATGTGATAAGCAACATGTTCATGTCGACCATCGGGGTAAAGTCTA
>CAYPGW010000009.1:0-78859 GCA_964410515.1 uncultured Sangeribacter sp.
AGTAGGTAATCGCCACCTTAGAAAGCCACACTCATCATTGGGTGTGGCTTTTTTTTTAAGCGACATACAAGATAAGTACGAAATTATTGTGCGAATAAATAACTTGAGTATTATGAATAAGTATTTTTGTTTTGCTTTTGCTTGTTTGGTGCTGTGCGCATCTTCATGCGATGATAAGGATAAGCCCGGAGAGCCTACTATCTGCCCGCCGGACGATGCCAAAGAGTTGCTGTATGTGGTGAATGCAGGAAATTGGAACTATTCCAATGCATCGGTGACCGGTTATGATCCTGAGTTGAAATTAGCCTATAATAATCTTTTTTATGAGGCTAATGGATTTAAGCTCGGAGACACTGCTCAATCGGCTTCCATACATGGTGCGCAATGCTGGATCGTTGTGAATAATTCCAACATTATTTTCGGTGTGGATGCTGATAATTTCAGGGAAGTGGGCAGAATTGACAATGGTCTTGTAAGCCCGCGATACATTCACTTCGTAGACAACGATAAGGCCTACGTCAGCCAGATGTATACTGATTCAATAGCAGTGGTTGATTATAAGCACTATCGCGTGACCGGAAGGATTGGAGTGCCCGTAAAGAAAGGAAGTCTGAGCGACGGAAGTACGGAGGAATTCGTTCAGATTGGACGATACGTGTATTGCAACCTCTGGAGTTACGGCAACAGTATCATAAAGATTGACTCAAAGACCGACAAGGTAGAGGGCTCTATCCCGACAGGTATTCAGCCGTATTCCATCGTCAAGGATAAGAATGACAAGATCTGGTGTCTTTGCGACGGCGGCAGCTGGAGCGAAAATCCTGCCGGCTATGAGGCTCCGTCGCTGCTCTGCATCGATCCGGATGCAATGTCGGTGGTGAAGACTTTCAGTATGAAACTCGGCGACAGCGTGTCGAAACTTTGCGTCAGCGGTGACGGTGAAAATTTGTACTGGATCATCAACAGATATGATGAATCAGGCAAAAATATTGGAGGAGTTTTCAGCATGGCTGTCGATGACGCGGCTCTCCCCGGCGAGCCGGTAATTGCCTCGGAAGGTAAGAGCTTTTATTCACTCACAGTTTCTCCGAAAGAAGAGAACATCTATGTGGCTGATCCCATCGACTACACTCAGGGCGGTAATATCTATGTCTACTCTAAGGACGGGGCGCCCGCAGGCTCATTCAAGGCCGGTATAATTCCTACCGCCTACGCATGGCGCATCAAATAAGTTACGCGCAGGAACTTGAAAAGCATTCAACATCATGAAAAGAATATTGATTTCATTTGCGGCAGGATTGGCGGTTGCCGCCTCATGTCAGGCGGCATCAGACGCGCCTTTGTCGTGGAGCGCCGATAACGGCAACGGCACTTTCACCAATCCGCTTTTCTACGACGAGTTTTCCGATCCAGATATCCTCCGGGTGGGCGATGACTATTATCTGGCCGGCACCACCATGCACACAGTGCCGGGTCTGGTCATACTTCATTCCAAAGATCTCGTTAACTGGGAAAATGTGTCGTATTGCTTCGACAGGTTTGATTTCGACGACGATGCATTCTCGCTGAAAAATGGCAAAGAAATTTACGGTCAGGGCATCTGGGCTCCGTGCATACGCTGGAACGACGGAAAATTCTATCTCTACAGCAACATCAATGGCAAAGGACTGCAATGTTACGTCAGCGACCGCATCGAAGGCCCGTGGAAGCACATTAATATGGCCGGAAACATCTATGACCTCGGGGTGCTCTTCGACGATGACGGCAAGGTGTATGCGGTGCATGGATACGGCGAAGTGAAACTCACTGAACTCGAACCCGACATGTCAGGCCCGAAAGAAGACTCTACGACAGTGATCATTCCGGAAGGCAACGGTGTGGGCGAAGGGCACCATTTCTATAAAATCAACGGCAAATATTACCTTATCTCCACCGACTATAAGCCTAATGGACGTACTCTCTGCAGCCGCGCCGACAATATCCGCGGCCCGTATGAGACCCGCGTGATCACGGCCGACGAGACCTACGGCTATCATGGGGCGCCGATGACTCAGATAAAGGGGCGCATCATGCCTGACGGATTCCCTGTCTCGGTGGCGATGCCCGATCCGGCCGCAACCTTATGCTCCAACGCGCATCAGGGTGGAATTGTCAGCACTCCCGACGGGCAGTGGTGGGCTCTTCTCATGCAGGATTTCCACTCCATCGGACGCACTGTGTGCCTTATGCCCGTAACCTGGACTGACGGATGGCCCATGATAGGACTGGAGGGTAACTTGGGGCGTGCTCCGCGCACATGGTTTAAGCCCTCTACAGCGGCGGCTGAAACTGAGCCCGTGCATGCTCCTTATCAGAGAAGTGATGATTTCAACGGCAAGACTCTCGGCAGAATATGGCAGTGGAATCATAATCCCGACGATTCCAAATGGAAACTCAACAAGGGGAAACTGCGTCTGAATACTCTTCCGGCCGATCAGCTCTTATGGGCCCGCAATAGTCTGACCCAGCGTGCGGTGGGCCCGACATCGGATGTCACTGTGGAACTCGACTATTCCGGACTTAAAGACGGCGATGTGGCTGGCTTGGGAAACATCAACGTGCCATGCAGCTGGATAGGGGTGGTGAAGGATGGAGACAAGGTAACGCTACGGAGATTTGAACAACTCCATAACGACACTCTCGATGTTCCGCTCTCCGGCTCAAAGGGGAAGATCTGGCTCCGGCTGAGCGGCGACTATGACAATGACAAGGCGAGATATTGGTATTCTATCGATGGCAACGAGTTCTTACCGGCCGGCGAGGATATGGTGCTGAGTTATCAGTTGATTTCATTCCAGGGGTCGCGCCCGGCGCTGTTTGCGTTCAACCATAAGGGAAAGAATGGAGGATATGCTGATTTCGACAATTTTTCGGTTGTCGAGCCTAAGGCGGATCGCAGCGGCTACATTCCTTTCGGGAAGACATTCCGCATCATTAATCTCGCCACCGGCCTCCCGGCGCATGCCACTCCCCACGGCCCTATGCACGATACGGGAGCGGCTGTCGATAATGATCAGACACGGTTCAGGGTCATCGACCGCGGCAACGGCAAGGTGCTTCTTCAGGCTGCCGACGGCAGATATGTGTATGTCTCCGGTCTCGGACTCCCGGGCGACGTGAGATTTACCGACGACCCCCTGAAGGCGGAGGAATTTATGTGGCAGGATTATCTCGACAATCAATTCATGCTCCTCTCCACACGCACTCACAGATATGTAGGCAAGAGCCCTACGACCGGAAGCCCTTATTCAATGGATTTCGCAGGGCCTGATCCGGCGCGCCGCAACGGTGCGGTGCTTCGTTGGGAAGAATAGCCGCAGTATATGGCGTAAAAATATCTGACCGCACTCCGGATGGTCCGGGGTGCGGTCGATTAGGTATAGTAAGATGTATCAATTATCAGAATGAGAACTGCGCCATAACTCCTATGCGGTCTGAGCGCCTTGACTCTCCGCTCCAGTTGCAGCGCTCTCCGGTGTCAAACTCCAGTCCTGCCTGAATTCGCGGAGTGAGATTCCAGAAGACGTTGGCGGTAAAGATATTTCCGTAGCGGTATTCAGAAGCCTCCCTCGGGCTTTTCGGCAGATAACGGCTATCGGAGTAAGATACCGACGCGAAGAGATTGGGGCGGAAATTATATTGCAGGCCCACACACCATCCCAGCGAGAAAGGAGCGTACATCGAAGTCGGGTCTGATGCTGTCGGTATCAGATCATAGTTGCCGGCCTGAAGGTCGCCTGTGATGCCCTCATGGCCCTCTCCGCAGTTGAAGATGCCATACACGGTCATGGGAGCGATCGGGTGCACTACGGTGGAGAGTTGCATGCCCCAGCCTAATTTGCGGTGTTTGGTCATGTCCTCAAGATTCTCGTAAGGCAGAGAACGTGCTATTCCGGCGAGTCTGACATGTTCGCTCTTTCCCCAAGCATACTGAATGAAAGCCGCAACGTCTGGCAGTGTCTGGCTTGCAGTGCCGATTTTTCCGGCAATGGTAGACACCGCGGCTGATTTCGGAATTTCGAGAGAGCCGGCCACTGTCCAGCGTTTCTTATACGTATTCATCCATCTCACGAGGACTGATGTGGGAGATATCTTGTTGGCCGGTCCGTTGGCATCCACCGTGGGCGGAAGTGCCGCAGGGTCGGAGAATGTAGACGACGCATAGCCTAATGTCACATTGTTGAGTTGGGCGTATGCCTTCTTCAGGTGGAAGTCAGTGCCGCCATATCCGTTGAAGTTCGCCTCAATATAGAGTTGATAATTCCCAAGAGTCTTGTTTTTACCGATCACGCGGAAAAAGAGTGTTGATCCGGCCGGTGTGGCACCGATTTTGCTGTTGTTCGCAGGGTCGGGCTTCATCGGTATAAGATACGGCATGAAGGCATTCGATGGAATGGCGTTGTCGATATCATACCATCCCCTGATCCTTACGCAACCTCCTATTCCCATTGCGAGATCCGCGTCGCGGCTCATGAAGAGGAAATAAGGTGCCGAAGGGTCGGAGAAGCTCTGAAACTGATCGTAGAAGAAATTCTCCACAATGTCGCGCAGGGAATCCTGATGCTGGCTCGAGTCAGCATTGGCCGGCTTGCCGTCAATATAGACGATCTTATGGTCGCGCAGAAGCGCCTCCTTCTGGATATCGACATAAGAGTTCGACCTGAGCTCGCCGCTCTCGGAGGAGCCGGCGGCGAGTTCCGGCGCAGGAGCGCTGCTGATCGAGTCTGTGACCGGGGCTTTTGGCCGTGCTTTCTTTGCCGGGGCGCTGAAAGACATGGTCTTATGATAATCTTGTGCGAATGAGCACTGGAATGCTGCAAAAGCGATGATGATGGCGAGAGTGGCAGTGTGTCTCATAGATGGAATCATTAATTATGCAGTATTAACCTTAAAAGGAGTTAAAAAGTTCAAATTATGTAAAAATAATGCTGAAAATGAAATCCGGACGCTGATGGTGAAATTTCAGAAAATTGCCGAAAAATTTGGACGTGGAGCGAAAAATGGTTATATTTGTGGAATTAAACTTTGTTCAGGCATGATGAATAGGCTCTATGGAATGATAGTGGCGTTGGCCTTGATGCTGGGTGCCGGTCAGGACACTGAGGCAGAAGGATTGAAGACGAGGCTGATAGAGGTTGGCGACGGATATGCCGCAACTTCAGTGAATACGGCCGTATTCCGCGGCAGTTCCCTCGTCTCGCACGCAGGCTTCCAGTATATAGCCTATTATGACGGCGATGGCTATGTCACCCTCGGCAAGCGCAGCCTTGATTCCGACGCCTGGACTTTGCAGCGCACTCAGTATAAGGGCAATGTGAAGGATGCCCACAACGTCATCAGCATAGGCATAGACGGCGATGGCTTTCTGCATGTCTCATTCGATCATCACGGTCATCCGTTGCGATATGCGCGCTCGGTGAGCCCCGGAAGTCTCGAACTCGGCGATCTTATGCCTATGACCGGCACCGATGAGGAAGACGTGACCTATCCTGAGTTCTATTCCCTGCCCGGGGGCGATCTCCTTTTCGCCTATCGCTCGGGCGCATCGGGGCGTGGAAATCTCATGCTTAACCGCTACAGCACTTCCGCAAAACGCTGGCACCGTCTACACGATATACTTATCGATGGCGAGGGAGAACGCAATGCCTACTGGCAGCTTTTCGCCGATCCCTCCGGCACGATTCACCTTTCATGGGTGTGGCGTGAGACGTGGCTCGTAGAGACCAACCACGACCTCTGCTATGCCTGCTCGAAGGATGGCGGCCTGACGTGGCAGCGCAGCGACGGCAGCCCCTATTCGCTGCCTATCACGCTCGCCACTGCTGAAAAGGCGTGGGAGATTCCGCAGAATTCGGAACTAATAAATCAGACAAGCATGACGGCCGATGCAGCCGGCAACCCGTTCATAGCCACATATTGGAGGGATGCCGACAGCGATGTGCCGCAATATCGACTTGTGTGGCACGACGGAAACAGGTGGCAGATGAGCACTGTAGGCGAGCGCACCATGCCGTTCTCTCTCTCGGGCGGCGGCACTAAGATGATACCTATAGCCCGGCCACGCATCGCCTCAGACGGGCGCCTTGCCTACTTCATCTTCCGCGACAGTGAGCGTGGAAGCAAGGTGAGTGTGGCCCACACGCCGCATCTCGGGAAAGAAGACTGGATAATATCTGACCTCACCGACTTCTCGGTAGACGCATGGGAGCCTTCTCACGATCTAAATCTCTGGAACTCGCAGCGAAAGCTTCACATCTTCGTGCAGCCATCGCATCAGGGCGACGGGGAGAAAGTGGCTGCCAATGCCGAAGCAACGTCGAAAGTATGCGTCATGGAAGTGGAAATATAATAGAATCAGAACGCTTATGGACGGCAGACCTCTTATATCTATCATTACGATTACATTCAACGCGGCCGGAACGCTCCCCATCACGCTGAAGTCGATTGCAGAGCAGACTTTCGCTGACTTCGAGCATCTGGTGGTGGATGGAGCCTCAACCGATGATACAATATTGATTGCGCGCCGCATGGGCAGACCCGGTGTGCGCATAGTGAGCGAGCCCGACAAGGGCCTGTATGATGCCATGAACAAGGGACTGCGCCTCGCCAGGGGGACATACGTGCTCTTCCTCAACTCAGGCGACCGCTTCCATGCTCCCGACACGCTCGAGGCTTACGCGCGGGCAATCGGAAATATGATGCCCGACATAATCTACGGTGACACTGACATTGTGAATGCCTCAGGGCAGCGGCTTGGCCCGCGACACCTCTCGGCCCCTGAGATATTAACTTTCGAAAGTTTCAGCCATGGCATGCTTGTCTGCCATCAGGCATTCATGGTGAGAAAGGATATTGCGCCGCTTTATGATACGGATTATCGCTTCTCGGCCGACTACGACTGGACTATCCGCTGTATATGCGCTTCCCGGCCCGGCAGCTGCGTGAATCTGCGTAGGGTCACGATCGATTATCTCAGCGATGGCCTTACCGACAAAAACAAGAAGGCTTCGCTTATGGAGCGCTTCCACATCATGGCCGAGCACTACGGAACCATGACGGCGATAAGGCGCCATCTCGGGTTTATCCCGAGGATGCTGCGTCGCGGCAAACTTTGAGGGCCGCGCCTACTCGGCAACCGAAAACATTGAATCAAGATTAAATAACAATATAATGAATAAAATCACTACTTTGGCTGCATGCGCAGCGCTCGCAGCCTCATCATTCACTACCATGGCCGATGAAAATCCTTTGCTCCGGCCCTACACGGCGAAGTATGAGATTCCTCCTTTCGAGGAAATCAAGACTTCAGACTTCATACCCGCCATCAAAGCCGGAATAGCCCAGCAGGAAGAAAACCTCAACAATATCCTGCGCCAGCGCTCAGTTCCTGATTTCGACAACACCATTGTTCCGCTCGAAAATCTTTCGCCGATTCTGGAAAGTGTAGCCTCCATATTCTATCACTACGACAGCTGCATGAAGACTCCCGAATTCGCGGCTATGGCAGAGGAGGCCATTCCTCTTCTCAACGATGCCAACAACAAGGTGATGCTCAATCAGCAGCTTTTCGACCGCATCAAGTCGATCTACGACATGCGCGACAAGATGGGCCTGACCCCGGTGCAGAAAAGGCTGGTGGAGAAATACTATCGCCAGTTCTCCGAGCAGGGCGCGGCTCTTTCGCCCGAGAAGAAGGAGCAGCTTGTGAAGATCAACGATGAGCTTTCGAATCTTTTCATCCAGTTCAACAAGAATCTTCTCAATGCCACCAATGAGTTTTTCGTTACGGTCTACGACAAGAACGACCTTGCCGGCCTCCCCGACAATGTTGTAGCGGCTGCCGCAGAAGAGGCTACAGCGAGAGGACTCGACGGCCTCTGGGTTTTCACTCTCCGCGCCCCGAGCCGCCTGCCGGTGCTCGAATCGGCCGACAACCGCGGGCTTCGTGAAGCCATCTATAAGGGCTACACCTCGCTCGCAAGCTATGGCGCCAACAGCAATTATCCCGTCATTGAGCAGATCGTGAAACTCCGTGCCGAGAAGGCTAAACTGATGGGTTTCGACAATTTCGCTCAGATGCAGACCGCCAAGGTGATGGCCAAGACTCCCGAGGCCGCTGAAGAGTTGCTTTTGCAGGTGTTTGAGCCCGCAGTGAAGCGCTCTCACGAGGAGGTGGCCGACATGCAGGCCTACGTGGACGCCAACGGAGGCGGATTCAAGATTGCCCCCTGGGATTATTACTATTATGCCGGAAAGGTCAAGGAGCAGAAGTTCGGCCTCAGCGACGCCGACATCCAGCCCTATTTCTCGCTCGAGAATGTGAAGAAAGGCCTTTTCTACTGTGCCGAGAAGCTCTACGGCATCAAGCTCGTGGAGATGCCCGACGCTCCTAAATATATGGATGAGGTCACTGTCTACGACGTGCAGGATGCCAAGACCGGCGAGCACATATCTGTGTTCATGACCGACTATTTCCCCCGCAATTCTAAAGTGCAGGGTGCATGGATGGAGCAGATGCAGCCGGCCGGGTTGTATGCCGACGGCGTCATGAAGCGTCCGATCGTCTATAATGTGTGCAATTTCTCCCGTCCGGCAGGCGACGTGCCGGCTCTCCTCACTCTCGATGAGGTGGAGACAATGTTCCATGAGTTCGGCCACGGCCTTCAGGGCATGCTCGGCCGCTCCACCTACAAGAGCCTTGCCGGAACCAACGTAGACCGCGATGCCGTGGAACTTCCTTCGCAACTCAACGAGCACTGGGCCACCGAGCCTGAGGTGCTTCGCTACTATGCGCGTCATTACAAGACCGGAGAGCCGATGAGCGACGACATGATAGCCAAGATTCAGGAGGCTTCCAAGTTTAACCAGGGCTTCATCACCACTGAGCTTGCCGGCGCAGCCCTTCTCGACCTTGCGTGGGGCAAGTCTGACGGCGAGAATGTAAATGTGCCTGAATTCGAGGCGGCTTTTGCCGAGAAGATAGGTCTCCCCGACGAAATCACTTATCGCTACCGCTCGCCCTATTTCAAGCACATCTTCGGCGATGACGGCTATGCATCGGGCTATTACACTTATCTCTGGGCGCAGGTGCTCGAGGCCGACGCATGGGAACTCTTCAAGCAGAAAGGCATCTTCGACAAGAAGACGGCTGCCGTATATAAGAAGAATATCCTCGAGAGCGGCGACGACAAGGATGCCACCGAACTGTTCAAGGATTTCCGCGGTCACACCCCCGATGCAAAGGCACTGTTGCGTCTGCGCGGCTTTGACGATGAGCCTCAGAAGAGCAAGCAGATTAACGTGTATAAAGACAAGCACTGAGAGCAGAACGGGCCTTCCGGTTGGTATTTAGACCCGGTCTAAATTAAGGCTCCAAATGCAAATTTAGCGTGTGAATGTTTGTGTAATTGCCCATTTAGGTATAAATTTGCAATAGATAAGGTCGGCTTCACGCCGCACCGGTTCACAACAGGCAGAATTATAAACCTTTATAAACAATCAAGATTATGGCTTATGTAATTGGCGACAACTGCGTCGCATGTGGCACTTGCCAGAGCGTATGCCCCACCGATTCTATCACAGAGGGCGATATCTATCACATCAACCCGGACACCTGCATCGACTGCGGAAGCTGCGCACAGGTTTGCCCGAGCGACGCTATCTCAGAAGGCTAATCAGCCTCTCTGCAGGCCAAAATTCATCTAAAGGCTCCTTCCCGATGCGGAAGCGAGCCTTTTGTTAGTTTCAGCCCCTCCCGAAATCAGGATTAATCATGATTTAACATGATTTAACATGATTAATCCTGATAGAACCCAAACAAAATCCCGAATAATAAGAATTTCTCAATTATTTTTTGTAATTTTGTAAGTTAAAGCAGATATTTGATATGATTCAGATCAAGATAGTCAATCTTTCGGGCAATCCGATGCCTCAGTATGCCACATCCGGGGCTGCCGGAATCGATCTCAGGGCATGGCTTCCTGATGGAGGCGTGACGCTTGCGCCCCTCGCGCGGGCCGTGATTCCCACCGGATTGAAGATGGAGATTCCCGAAGGATGGGAGTGCCAGATACGCCCGCGCAGCGGATTAGCCGCCTCTCACGGCATCACCGTGCTTAACGCTCCGGGCACCATCGACTCCGACTATCGCGGCGAGGTAGGCGTGATTCTTGTTAATCTCTCTTCCGAACCGTTCACTATCGAGAGCGGCGAGCGCATCTGCCAGATGGTGTTTGCCCCGGCTCCGAGAGTGAGCCTCGTTTCTGCCGACACTCTCTCTTCCACCGGAAGAGGAGAGGGGGGATTCGGCCATTCGGGTAGATTCTGATGTCTCAAATCAGCGAATTTATGAAAAAGTCATTCACATCTTTTCTCATTATATCTCTCACCTGCGTGGTGGCGCTCACGGGCACTCCCGCCTTCAGCAGCCGCGACAGGAACGACGTCCGCGCCAAGGCTCGCCACTACTATGTGGCCGGGAGCGTAGCGCTGGCCGCCGGCCGCGTTTCAGAGGGCTATGAACTCTTCAAGAAAGCGGTGCAGACAGATTCCGGCTATTCCGAGGCTGCATATTCCTACGCGTCGCTGAGGATGATGATGCGCAACGACACGCTCTTCACCCCCGTTGAAGTAGACAGGTCGATCGCGCTCATGCGTCCGTTGATCGATGAGTATCCCGAAGATGTGGGCGAGGCAATGGATTACGCATTTGTGGCGGCGCGCTCCGGCAAACTCGACGAGGCCATCCGCGTGGCGGAGCGGAGCGATTCCATCTCGCCCGACAGAACCACAAACCTGCTTCAGCTCGCACATTACTATGCCCTGGGGCATTATTACGATAAGGCTATCACTACCCTCAACCGCTATGAAAGAATCGAGGGGCCTGATCCTGACCTTGCCCTGCGCAAATATGCGCTCATGTTCAACATGGGCGACACCGCGGGGCTTCTCAGCGAGAGCAACCGCCTCGTGAGCGAGAATCCGCTAAATCCTGAATTTATCGTGATTCGCGGCAATGTGTTTGAAGCGCTCGAGATGCCCGACTCCGCGTTGTCGTGCTATCTGGATGCCGAGCGCCTTGCTCCCGACGACGGACGTGTAAAGCTCACCCTTGCCAACTACTGGCTCGCTCGGGGCGACTCCGTGGCCTACGATGCCAAGAGCAGCGAGGCCATGCTAAGCGAGAATATCGAGCTGGAGGAAAAACTCGAGTTGATGACCCGCTACATGCAGAACATCATAAGCGACTCTACGGCCGACCGCAGGAGGGGCGCCAGACTTTTCGACGGGCTGCTTCTCCAGTATCCCCACGAGCCTGAGGTGCTGAATCTGGGCGCTCAGTATTCGTCGGCTGTAGGCGACTATGAGAGGGCCGAGGAGCTGATGGCATACGCCACGGATCTCGATGCCGATAATCCCGACTACTGGGGGCGCCTCGCCGCCATTTACTATTCCGACAATAAATATCAGGAGTCGATTGCCACTTGCCTGAAGGCTATGGAGAAACTTCCGGAAGTGCCCGAGTCGTTGCTCTACATCTACGGAGCGGCGTCGGCCATGGCGGAAGACTACGGCAAAGTGCGCGAGATATACAGCGACCTGCTTGAAAGGATACTTCCCGGGGTAACTCTCTCCGATTCGCCCGAGGAGGTCTTCGCCAAAGCTTCGCGTAAGTCTTACGAAGAACTGAAGAAAGGTGCCAACCTCTTCCAGATGGCGGCCGATGCCAGCTACCAGAGTGGAGATTTGGAGCAGGCCATAAAGGAATATGAGGTGGTGGTGGCCATCGACGGAAGCGACATGCTGGCCCTCAACAATCTTGCCTACTACCTCGCGCTCGCCGGCCGCGATCTTGACCGCGCCGAGGAGTTGAGCCGTATCACTGTGGAGGAGCAGCCCGATAATCCGACCTGTCTCGACACTCTGGCGTGGATACTCTATCTCAAAGGTGAATATGAGGAGGCTCTCGAACTTCAGACGCATGCCGTGGAGGCATTCGGCGACGGCGACGGTACGCATGCCGAATTTTACGACCATCTGGGCGACATTCAGTATCGAAGCGGAATGCGCGACAAGGCTCTCGAGAACTGGAAGAAAGCACATTCCATCGATCCCGACAATAAGGAGATAGCCGAAAAGATCCGGCTAAAGAAAATACCCTGATATATGAAGACTATTATACTCAATATACTCACCCTTATCTTCCTGGCCGCGGCTGTCCCCTTGGCCGGCGCGCAGGAAGAGGCTCCGGAGCGCCGCATGCTCACCATGGAGGAGATAGCCGTGGCTACCGACACGGTTATGGCTAACTACGATGCCGACTGGGAGCAACTTTCCATGCAGGGACGCCTGCAGTTTGACGGCCTTCCAATGCGCCTCAACGTCAAGGTCTACATGGAGCGGGGCAAGAGCGTCCTCATTTCGGCGCGTGCCCCGATCTTGGGCGAAGTGGCGAGGGTGGAGATACTTGGCGACAGCATCACGCTCATCAATAAAAGCTCGCGCACCTATCATGTCATCTCGCTTGCGCCCGTGGCCTCAGGCATGCCCGGGGTGCTTGCCGACGTTCAGGATCTGCTGCTCGGCCAGATGGCCTTCCCCGGCCACGGCCGCCTAACCCCCGACCTCGCTAAGCAGGCGCGGTGGATAGGGATGCCAGATGCAAAGACAATCGTATTCCCCGACGAAACCCTGCAGCCCCCCGGCTCGCAATGCGGCTTCGTGCTCGACGAGGTTATGCAGCTTTCAGCCTTCGCCATAGCCCTGATGCAGGCGCAGCTTGAGGTGCAGACCTCATATCTCTATGGCGAGGATGGATGGACGCTTGGCATCGACATAGTATTGAAAGGGAAAGCCATGCACGGCTCACTCGAGCTCTCTTATCCCGACTATGCCCCCACGCCGCTGAAGCCCACCTCGCTCGGTAAGCAATACCGCAAGGTAGACTTCCGCGAACTCATGAAATACTAAACTCTCAATTCTCAATTCACAATTCACAATTCACAATTATTCTAAATTCCAAATTCTAAATTACCTCAATTCTCAATTCTCAATTATTCCAAATTCCAAATTCTAAATTCTAAATTAAAAAAAATATGAGCCGACTTCTTGCCATCCTGATTGCGATAATCCTGTGTGCGGGCATAGCCCCCGGCGCGGGAGAAGCATCTGCGCAGGCGCGCAAGAAGGCAAAGACTCAGCAGACTCAGTCAAAGCCCGGGAAAAACGCTGCTAAGAAGCAGACCTCAACGGGTAAGGACACCGCGAAGAAAAAGGCTGCAACCGGTAAGGACACAGCAAAGAAACAGACCGGAAACACCTCGAAGCGTCGCTCGGGAAATGCGGCTCAGACTCCCGTATCGTCGGCCGAGGCCAAACGCATGCAGGAAGCGGCGCAGAAAGAGATAGCCCTCACGAAAGAGCAGTTGCGTATCAACGAAGAGAAAGTCAAGTCCGGACTTTCCGATCTCAACAGCCTCTCGGCCGACATCTCGGCCGGGCGCTCCAAAGTGGCCGATCTGCAGAAAAAGGTTAATTCTCTCGCTACCGAGATCGACGCACTTGGCCGGCAGATAGAGAGTAATGAGGCCGAACTTCAGCACATGAGGGAGGAATATCTGAAGGCCGTGAAGAAGATGCGGCTCACGAGCCGTAACCGGTCGGCGCTCGCGTTTATCTTTGCATCAGAAAACTTCAACCAGGCCCTGCGCCGTATGCGCTACCTGAAGCAGTTCTCCGCATGGAAAGAGAAGCAGACCGCCGCCATCAACGACAAGATAAAGCAACTCAGCAGCGAGAAAGAAAGCCTCGCGCGGGCAAAAGAGCAGCACTCCGCAGCACTCGGGCAGCTCAACGCCACCCAGCAAGACCTCGAGGTGAAGCATGAGAAGCAGCAGCAGCTCGTGGCTGAACTCAGGAAGAACGGCACCGCGCTCCAGGCGCATCTCACCGCCAAGCAGAATGAGGCCAACCGTCTGAAGGAAAGCATCTCTACCCTCATAGCCCGCGAGCAGGCCGAGGCTGAGAAAAAAGCGCGTGAGAAGGCCGACGCCGAGCGTAAGGCCCGGGAGAAGGCTGAAGCCGACCGCAAGGCTCGTGAGAAAGCCGAGGCCGAGGCGAAAGCGGCTGCCGAAAAGAAGGCTGCCGCCGAAAAGAAAGCGGAGGCAGAGCGCAAGGAGGCGGAGGCTAAAGAGAAGAAAGAGAAAGAGAGCGTAAAAGATAAGGAGGCGAAAGAAGGGAAGATCAAGAATAGCGAGAAGGGTTCGCGCACCGGAAAAAACCGTACCCGCAAAGATTCTCCCTCACCGTCGCCGTCGGCTACCACGGCGCCCAAACCCACCCCCGCACCCTCATCGTCGCCTGCACCGGCTCCGGCGGTTGAAACGTCAAATATCAATTTCGCCGCTCTTCGCGGCTCGCTCCCGAGACCGGTTGACGGCGGATGGCGCATCACCAATGCCTTTGGACGCCATTCCATGCCCGAGATGCCCGAGGTGGTCTACGACAACCCCGGCATCGACGCCGAGGTGCAGACCGGCTCAGCTGTGAAGGCTGTTTGCCAGGGAAAAGTGTCGGGTGTATATAAGGTGTCGGGCTACGGCAACGTCGTCATCGTCAATCATGGTGAATACTATACCGTCTACGGCAACCTTTCGTCGGTGTCAGTCTCCGCCGGCTCTTCCGTCAGGTCGGGCCAGGCCGTGGGCACCGCAGGTGAGGATCCCGACGACTCGCGCCGGGGCTCAGTGCATTTTGAAGTCTGGAAAGGGCGCGAGAAGCAGAACCCGGCTGCATGGCTACGCTGATAAAATTTGAATGGTCTGCCGAGGAGAGTCATCCTCAGGCAGACCATTGCGGTTTTAACTGATTCCTATATTATATATATGATTAATTCTTCAGGTCATCGGCTTTTGCGGCTGCTGCATCTGAAGCTTTTGCTGCGAGCCCCGAGAGTTTGTCGAGAGCATCGGCGGCAAAGCCCGACAGTTTGTCTTTAGCCTGAGCCACTTTCTCAGAAAATTCCTCTTTTGCTACTGCCGCTTGCGATGCCAGTGCGTCTTTTGCGGCTGCTGCCTGTGATGCCAGAGCTTCCTTAGCGCCGGCGATTCCGGACTTAGCCGCTACGGCTGCCGCTTCCTGTGATACTTTCGCTGCTTCTGCTGATAATGCCTCTGCTGCTTTTGCTTTTTCGAGATCCAAGTTTGTATCCATACTGATGTGTGTTTTTTTGATAAATTAATAATTCAGGTTTTCACATACAACGCGCTTATGCCTCCGAAAGTTTATTTCTTAAAGATAATATATATCTTATATAACTTATATATCATATTTTCTAAAAATCTTCTTATTTTTTTTAGCGATTGTTTGCGTAGTATAAGATTTTTTTATAATTTTGCATCCTAATAGGTGGGTGTCCGTATAGACATCTCGGCTGTTGCAATTAGCAATAAGTAAGCAAATAAGGCTAAAGATTGTGGATTAACGCCATGCGGAGATTCAAATTGAAAGCGTATAATATTAAATAAGTATAAAACAGGTAATATATAACAACATTAATTAATTTAACTCAAAAAGCTTATGAAGCAATTTTTGACCCTCTGCATGGCAGCAGCCATGATTGGCACAGGCATGAATGCCGAAGCCAAGATTTCATTGGAAAGGGCGAAAGAACTCAGGGCTGAAGGCAAACTGATGACGTATCCCGTTGCCACTCGTGATGCCAAAGCCGTGAAGTCTATCAAGAATCTGAAGGCAGCTCCCATGTCTCAGTTCCACAGACTCGTTCTTGAAAAAGAAACGATGGCTGCTCAGAAAGCTCCCGCGAAAGTAACGGCTAAGGGCGACAACATCTACGGCTATCTGGTTTATTCAGATGATATAGATACAAAGCCGGTCGGTCTTTACGAGTTTGATTCCACAGATGCTTCTCTTCTTTGGCAATCGGATTACTCTTTCATGAATCTTTCCCTGAAGGGAGATGTCCTCATGGGTTATATGAAGGAGGCAATCTTTGGCTTTATAATCGGTATCGATTATGTGGAGATGGATTTTGCTACAGGTGAAGTCCTCACCTTCGAAGAGCAGGATCTCGGCTCCAACACCAACTATATGCAGGTTGGTGCGCTCGACACCGACTTTAATGAGATCTACGGTTTCGGTTATGTCGACGACGTTTTCTGCTTGCTGAAGGCTCCTACATCCGAACCTTTCAACTATCAGTTCGTTGCTGAGGTCGACGACAATTACTCTTCTTTCTGCTACAATGCAGTTGACAAGGCTTTCTACGGCATAAATCTCGACTACGATCTCGTGAAGTTCGATAAGCAGGGTAATCAGACTGTTGTGACTCACCTTGACGTGCCTAATGGCGACAAGTACATTACCGGTCTTGTTTATGACGAACTGAGCAACGTGTATTATTGGAACATCAATGACACGGATGGGATTTCATATATGGCCACTATCGACGGAAGCAGCTACGCTCTCAACATCTATGATGTTCTCCCCTGCGGTGAAGAATACGTGTCGCTTTTCACCACCGACGTGAAGGGTGATCCCATGAAGCCCGGCAGCCCTCTGGCTCTCGACGCTGACTTCTACAAAGAATCACTCATCGGCTTCGTAAACTTCCAGCTCCCCTCCAAGTTCAAGGAAGGCAACCCGCTTCCCGCAGAAATCGGCTACCGCACATACGTTGACGGCCAGCTTTATTCTGCAGGCACAGCTGAGGCAGGTTCAGTGCTGAAGGCTAACTTCGCTGTTCCCCAGGGTCTGCACAATTTCGGTCTTGCAGTCGTTGTTAAGTACACCGACGAGGATGGCGTTCAGCAGGAGTCTGTCAGCTCAATTGCTTCTCTCAAGAAGTATGTTGGCTTCGACAACCCGATCGCTCCCTCCAATGTAAACCTCAACGCTACTGAAGTTACCTGGAGTGCGTATGAATACACCGATGGCACTGGTGAAGGTGTTCACGGCGGATATGTAGATCCCAAGTCTGTTTACTATGTAGTGTCTGTAAATGATGAACTCGTAGGCGAGACCGAACCCGGATCGAACGTTTGCAGCATGAACGTTTCAGACGTTGTTAAGACTGTCGGAGATCTGACTGGTTATAAGGCTGTAGTTTATGCAGTTGCTGATGGCCTTCAGAGCTCTGAAGCTTCATCAAGCAAGGTTGTTGAGGGCTCGCCCCTCGAACTTCCCGTCTATCTCACTCCGACTGCAGAAGAATACGCAATCTGCACCGTAATTGATGCCAACGGCGACGGTCGTGGCTGGAGTTACATGGCAAATGCTGTTCAGACCAACTATACGAATAGTAAAGACGTCCCGATGGACGACTGGTTGTTCCTCCCGCCGTTTAAGATCGACGACGTGAAGAAGTTCTATTCTTTCGCGTTCGATGTAAATGCCCGCAGTGCATCTTATCCCGATGAATATGTTGAGGTTCTTCTCTGCAACGAACCCAGCCCCCGTGGTGTGGTAGGCACTATCCTCGATGAATTCAAGCCCGAGGCAACTGCGCAGACTGTTGACGCTCTCTTCCAGGCTCGTCAGGAAGGTAAATACTACATAGCTATCCACGCAACATCAGATGGTGACCAGATGGGTATCCTCTGCAGAAACTTCGTAATTGAAGACAACAATGTCACACTGCAGTCGCCGAATGCTGTTGAGAATCTCAAGGCTGTTGCAGCCGAGAAACCCGCTCTCAACGCTACTGTAACCTTCAATATGCCGAGCACTACATTTGGTGAGCAGCCTATTGCTGCTGACACTGAAATTACTGCAAGCATCTCTGTAAACGGTCTTGAGGTTGCTACCGTAACAGGCAAGCCCGGTGAAGAAATTTCAGAGGTTATCGACACTGAGCAGAACAACAACGTGATTGTAGTCGCTACTTCTATTGGCGACCTTAACGGTCTGACAGCACAGACTGAAGTATACACAGGTGTTGACGTTCCTTCTACAATAGCTTATCTCGACTGCGTTGAGTCTCCGGATATGCAGAGCATGACTCTCTCATGGCCTGCTGTAACAACCGGCTGGATCGACGAATCTAATCCCGACGGTGGCGTAATCAATCCCGATGATGTAGTTTATGACATCTATATGGTGGTTGAGTCAATATTTGGTTCAGGATGGAGCCTCTATGAGCAGGGCATCACAGGCACTACTTACACCTACGAAGTAGAGCCGGGTGCTGAGCAGGATATGGTTCAGCTCGGTGTAGTTGCACGCAACTCTGCCGGCGACAACGGTTGGCTGAAGTCTGCAATGGGCATCCTCGGTTCTCCGCTTGATCTCCCCATCGCTGAAGACTTCGACGAAGGTGACTTCAACTGCCAGCCCTGGATTATTTACAGCATCACTCCGAGCAGCACATACGCATGGGGTCTCGTTGAAAACGACGAATCTTTGGAGAATGGTGTAGAAGGTGGCATATCCTTGATTTGCCAGGCTAAGGCTGCAGGTGCAGCTACTCAGCTCGGCACACCGAGATTCTCTACCCAGGGTCTTACCGGCGCTTCGTTCAACATCACTGTAAACGACTGCTTCTATCTGCCGAAGGTTACTATCTACGCTCAGAAGTATGGTCAGGATGCAGAGGCTATCGGTGAGGTAGTTCTTGAGGATCCCGAGGCTATCAACGGTCTCAACGCCTTCTCTATCGAACTTCCGGCTGAATATCTCGGTCAGGACTGGGTTGGCCTCTTCATCGAGGTTGAATTCGAGGATACCACTGAGGTTCTCGCTATCGAGGAAATGTCTATCACAGGCACAAGCGGCGTGAAGACTGTATCTCTCGCTAACGTGAAGATCGAAGGCGGCAAGAATGTGATCAACGTTAGCGGCCTCAACGGTCAGGACGTTATGATCAGCACTCTCGACGGACGCATCGTTGCCAAGGCAAGCAAGGTAAGCAACAGCACTGCCTTCAAGCTTGAGAAGGGCGTTTACGTAGTGAAGGCCGGCGACAAGGAAGCTAAGGTTGTTGTGAAGTAAGCAATCAAAACTTATTCCTATCATATTCCCGGAGGGGCGACCGAAAGGCCGCCCCTCCTCTTTTTTTTAATTTAGAATTGTGAATTGAGAATTTAGAATAATTGAGAATGGAGAATTGAGAATTGAGAATTGAGAATTGAGGTAATTTAGAATTTAGAATTTGGAATTTAGAATAATCGTGAATTGAGAATTGTGAATTGAGAATTGTGAATTGAGAATTGAGAATTGTGCATCGTGCATCGTGAATTGTGAATTGTGAATTGTGAATCGTGCATTGTGAATTGTGCATCGTGCATTGTGCATCGGTTTGTCTTCGGGTGCGTCTCAGAGTTTAGATTTTTTAAAGTTTTATGCAATAAAGTTTGGCATTCTCAATAAAAAGATGTAAATTTGCAAGACTTATCCTATCTCACGATTCGTTTTTGCGATTTGAAGGGGGAGGTTTCATCGCGGGAGCCCGGCTCCACGTTTTCTACAGTAAGATCATAATGGTAAATCAATTGAGAAGCAACGCCTCCACATTGGGGCGCAGAATGGCCGGCGCACGGGCCCTGTGGCGTGCAAACGGCATGACCGACAGCCAGTTTGGCAAGCCGATTATAGCGATTGTCAATTCGTTCACGCAATTTGTGCCCGGACACACTCACCTGCACGAAATAGGGCAGATAGTGAAGAAAGAAATTGAGGCTCTCGGCTGCTTCGCGGCTGAATTCAACACCATAGCCATAGACGACGGCATAGCGATGGGCCACGACGGAATGCTCTATTCCCTGCCTTCGCGCGACCTGATAGCCGACTCTGTGGAGTATATGGTGAATGCTCACAAGGCCGACGCCATGATCTGCATAAGCAATTGCGACAAGATCACTCCGGGAATGCTGATGGCCGCCATGAGGCTCAATATCCCCTCAATCTTCGTCTCGGGCGGCCCGATGGAGGCCGGAGTGGCCGGCAGGCGCAAACTTGACCTTATCGATGTGATGATAGACTCGGCAGATCCGAGTGTCTCGGACGTGAGCGTCGACATTCTCGAGCATCAGGGGTGTCCCACATGCGGAAGCTGCTCCGGAATGTTTACCGCCAATTCAATGAATTCGCTCAATGAGGCCATCGGCCTGGCGCTACCCGGCAACGGAACGGTACTCGCCACGCATGAGGAGCGCCTGCAGCTCTTCAGGGATGCGGCCCGCAAGATAGTGGAGAACGCCTATAAATATTACCGCGACGGCGATGAATCGGTGTTGCCGCGCAATATCGCGTCGCGCGAGGCGATGCTCAATGCCATGTCGCTCGACATCGCCATGGGCGGAAGCAGCAACACGGTGCTGCATCTGCTTGCTATCGCCAACGAGGGAGGCATCGATTTCACGCTCGACGACATCGACATGCTCTCGAGGAGGGTGCCGGTGCTCTGCAAGGTGGCTCCCAATTCGCACTATCACATAGAAGACGTGAACCGCGCCGGCGGAATCCTCTCGATAATGAAGGAACTTGCCGACAAGGAACTGATTCACACCGGCGTGGTGCGCGTGGACGGCGACACTCTGGGCGAAGCCATTGAGAAAAACGCTATCGGCGGCAAGGCTTACACGGAGGAGGCCGACCGGCGCTGGCATACCGCTCCCGGGCTGCGGCGCACAACAGAGATGGGATGCCAGAATGCCATGTACCGCGAACTGGACACCGACCGCAAGAACGGCTGCATACGCAGTTGCGAGAACGCATACGTGCAGGATGGCGGCCTCGCGGTCTTGAAAGGAAACATAGCAAAAGACGGCTGCGTGGTGAAGACGGCGGGCGTGGACGAGTCGATATTCCGGTTCTCGGGCCCGGCTAAGGTGTTTCGCAGCCAGGAGGAGGCCGTAGACGGCATCCTTGGCGGAAAAGTGAAGAGCGGCGACGTGGTGGTGATCACTTTCGAGGGGCCTAAGGGTGGCCCCGGCATGCAGGAGATGCTATATCCCACGAGCTATCTAAAGAGCATGCATCTGGGCAAGGAATGTGCCCTCATCACCGATGGACGCTTCTCGGGAGGCACATCGGGCCTCTCGATAGGCCACATATCGCCCGAAGCCGCCGCCGGCGGTGAGATAGGGCTGGTGAGAGACGGCGACATCATAGAGATCGACATTCCCGGCCGCAGCATCAACGTGCGCCTGAGCGCTGAGGAGCTCGACGCGCGCCGCGCCGAGGAAGAGGCCTTCGGCAAGGAGGCCTTCACCCCGAGGGGCCGAGACAGGGTGGTGAGCCGCGCGCTCAAGGCTTACGCCGCCAACGTCACGTCGGCCGACAAGGGGGGCGTGAGAAAAGAAATCTGACAAGAAGAAAACGCGATAGTATGAAAGAATTGTTAACCGGCTCGGAAATCCTCATAAGGTCTCTGATCGACAACGGCACTCAGTGCCTGTTCGGATATCCCGGAGGGCAGATAATGCCGGTCTACGACAAACTGTATGATTATTCCGACCGGCTGCGTCATTATCTCGCCCGCCACGAGCAGGGCGCCATCCACGCGGCCGAGGGATATGCGCGCGCCACCGGAAGAACCGGAGTGGTGACCGCAACTTCAGGCCCCGGAGCCATGAATCTGCTCACGGGCCTGGCCGATGCTCTGATGGACAGCACTCCGGTGGTGGCGGTGACAGGGCAAGTGGGTAGCTCGATGCTCGGAAAAGATGCATTTCAGGAGAGCGACGTGATCTCGTCGGTGCTCCCGGTCACGAAATGGGCAGTGCAGGTGCGCCGAGCCGAAGACATAGCGCCGGCAGTGGCCCGCGCATTCTATATTGCCAATTCCGGACGCCCGGGCCCGGTGGTGATAGATCTGGCGCGCGACGCGCAGGTGGGCAGCGCCGAGTATGAGAAGCTGGAGGCTCCCTTCATCCGCAGTTATGACTCCGATCCCCGTCCGGCCGAGGGAACCCTCGAGGAGACGGCAAGGCTGCTCAACGAGGCTGAGCGCCCCCTGATACTTGCCGGACACGGCATCAGCATCGCGGGAGCGGAAAATCTGCTCGCCGCCGTAGCCGAGAAGGGCGAAATACCGGTGGCCTGCACCATGCTCGGGCTTTCCTGCATCCCGTCGGGCCATCCGCAGTATGTCGGTATGCTCGGAATGCACGGCAATCTAGGACCGAACATCAACACCAACCGCGCCGACGTGATAGTGGCGGTGGGAATGAGGTTTGACGACCGCGTTACGGGCGACCTCACGAAGTATGCCCCCAACGCGAAGATAGTGCATATCGACATCGACGCGAGCGAATTCGACAAGATGGTGAAGGCCGACGTGCATGTGCACTGCGACGCAAGGAAGGCTCTCGAAGCCATACTGCCGCTTCTCAAAGAGGCCGACCGCAAGGAATGGCGGGAGAGTTTCGACCGCCACCGCGAGGTGGAGGAGGAGAGAGTCATGGCGCGTGAGCTCGCCGTGGCCGCCCCCGGCGGAAAGATGCTGATGGGCGGAGTGGTGAGGAAGGTGTGCGAGGCCTACGGCGACAATGCGGTGATAGTCACCGATGTGGGTCAGAACCAGATGTTTGCCGTGAAATACTCGCGCTTCAATCGTCCCGGCAGCCTGATATCTTCGGGAGGTCTGGGCACAATGGGCTACGGCCTTCCCGCCGCCATAGGTGCGAAGATTGGCGTGCCTCAGAGGGATGTGGTGCTCTTCGTGGGCGACGGCGGCCTGCAGATGACCATAGAGGAACTGGGCATGATCATGGAATATGGCATCGACGTGAAGATTGTATTGCTCAACAATAATTTTCTGGGCAATGTGCGCCAATGGCAGCATCTCTTCTTCAAGGGGCGCTTCAGCAGCACGCCGATGACAAATCCCGACTTCAGGATGCTGGCCGCTGCCTACGGAATTGAAGGCGCCGACGTGGCCAGCGCCGAGGAGCTCGACGCCGCCATAGCAAGAATGAAGGAGTGCCCCGGAGCATATCTGCTCAATGTGAATATCGACGAGACCGACATGGTGTTTCCGATGACTCCCGGCGGCAACGGGGTGGACGAGATACTGCTCGACGAGTCGCAATATTATAAACCGAGGTGAAAGATATGGAACCACAGTTGTATACCATAGCGGTCTATACGGAAAACCGCGTAAGCCTGCTTCATCAGATCTCGATGGTGTTCAGCCGCCGGTGTCTCAACATCGACAGCATGACGGTGAGTGCCTGCTCCATCGAGGGCGTGCATAAATTCACCATCACTTGCTTCAGCACCCGCACGATGCTCGAGCACGTGGTGAGGCAGATAGAGAAGAGAATCGACGTGATCAAGGCGTTCCTTTTCACCGACGACGAGATAGTGTATCAGGAAGTGGCCCTCTACAAGGTGCCCACGGCAAGCGTGGTCTACACCGAGATTGAAGACATAGTGCGCGGCAGCGGCGCCAGGGTGCTCGAGATTCACCCTGACTACACCGTCTTTGAGAAGACCGGCCACACAGATGAGATAATGGCCCTGTTTGAGCGCCTGAAGCCACTGGGCATAAAGCAGTTCGTGCGCTCGGGGCGCATCGCGGTGACACGCTCATCGCGCGAGAAAGTGGATGAATACCTCCTCGCCCGCGAAGCCCGGCGCACAGCCCACTGATTCACAATTCCCAATTAGCTGCGCTCAAGCTAAAGCAAGTCACAATTCCCAATTCTCAATTATTCCAAATTCCAAATTCTAAATTCAAAATTACATATATGGCAAAGATGAAATTCGGCTCAGTCGAGGAGACTGTAGTCACAAGAGAGGAATTCCCTCTTGAGAAAGCGCGTGAGATACTGAAAGACGAGACCATCGCCGTGATCGGATACGGAGTGCAGGGGCCCGGCCAGAGCCTCAATCTCCGCGACAACGGCTTCAATGTGATCGTGGGCCAGCGCGAGGGAAAGACATTTGACAAGGCTGTGGCCGACGGATGGGTGCCCGGCGAGACCCTTTTCTCAATTGAGGAGGCATGCGAGAAGGGCTCCATCATCATGTGTCTGCTTTCCGATGCTGCCGTGCTTTCGGTGTGGCCCGTCATCAAGAAGCATCTCACTCCCGGCAAGGCCCTTTATTTCTCTCACGGCTTCGCCATAGCATGGCCGGAGCGCACCGGAGTGGTGCCCCCCGCCGATGTGGACGTGATTCTCGTTGCCCCCAAGGGCAGCGGCACCTCGCTGCGCACTATGTTTCTTGAGGGACGCGGCCTCAACTCAAGCTACGCCATCGAGCAGGACGCCTCGGGCAAAGCACTTGAGCGCACTCTTGCCCTTGCAATCGGCATAGGCTCGGGATATGTGTTCGAGACCACTTTCAAACGTGAGGCTTACAGCGACCTCACCGGTGAGCGCGGAAGCCTGATGGGTGCCATCCAGGGCCTCTTCCTGGCTCAGTATGAAGTGCTGCGTGAAAACGGCCACACCCCCTCTGAGGCATTCAATGAGACGGTGGAGGAACTGACACAGTCGCTGATGCCGCTTGTAGCAAAGAACGGTATGGACTGGATGTATGCCAACTGCTCAACTACCGCGCAGCGCGGCGCACTCGACTGGATGACTCCTTTCCGCGACGCCATCAAGCCTGTGATGAAGCAGCTTTATGCGAGCGTGGCAGCCGGCATCGAGGCGCAGAACTCGATCGATTCCAATTCACGCCCCGACTATCGTGACGGGCTGGAGAAGGAACTGAAGGAGCTGCGCGAGAGCGAGATGTGGCAGGCCGGAAAGACCGTGCGCTCTCTCCGCCCCGAGGGTTGCTGAGGCAGCTATTCTTTTAAATAGGGATTAATCATGTTTTATCATGTTTAATCATGCTTAATCAGGATAAATCTTTTTTCATGATTTATCCTGATTTTTTTAATTGATTTTCGGAGAGGGGAGTCCCGAGCCGAGAATTTTCGCCGAGCGCTCTATGCGCACATCGTCGTAGAGGCCGAGGTCGATGAAACTCTGAAGCAGGGTGGGGCCTCCCTCCACCATGAGCGACGTTATCCCCTCGCTGTAGAGCTTGCGCATCAGTGCGTTGAGATCGTGGTCAGGTTCGATGCGCCGGGGGGCCTTCCCGGGCCAGAGGCGGCAGTCGAGCCGTGGCCTGTCAATTCGCAAAGTGTTGCTGCCCACCATGATGGCATCCACCATGGAGCGTCGCCGGTGCATCCACACTGAGGAAACCGGGGTGGAGAATTTCACCGGATAAGGGTTTCCATCGGCATCGATGCCGGCCATGAATCCGTCGGCGCTCTCGGCCCATTTCAATTGAATCCAGGGCCTCCCGAGCCGGTGGGCAGTGAGAAACCTGACATTGAGCGCGTCGCACTCCTCACGAAGCACGTCTTCTATCACTTCCACTCCCGCCTCGCGCAGCATCCTGATGCCGCGGCCGCTCACTTCGGGAAACGGATCGGCGCTCCCCACCACCACGCGGGGTATGCCGGATTCGATGATGAGGCGGGCGCATGGAGGGGTCTTGCCGTAGTGCGAGCAAGGCTCGAGTGTGACGTAGATAGTGCTTCCGGCCAGCAGCTGACGGTCTTGCTCGCTCACGCTGCTTACGGCGCACACTTCGGCATGCGGGCCCCCGTAGCGGTGGTGATATCCCTCGCCGATAATCCTGCCGGAGGCCGATACTATCACGGCTCCCACCATCGGATTTGGCGAGACGAGGCCTTCGCCGAGCCGGGCGAGCTGAAGGGCCCTGCGCATATATTTTTCTTCTGTCTTCATAAGGTCGGTGTCGGAAAATGTGATGAAATCCTACTCTCCCCGCAGCAGCGACATGGCTTTCAGTGTGGCCTCGCGGGTATTGAAGGCAGTGAGCCGCAGGTAGCCTTCGCCTTCAGCACCGAAACCGCTTCCCGGTGTGCCCACTATGCCGTGGGTGTGGAGCAGATAGTCGAAGAAATCCCAACTTGTCATGTCGTGTGGTGTCTTCAGCCATACGTAGGGAGAATCCACGCCGCCGGCAGTCTCATATCCGGCGTCGGTGAGGGCCTCGCGCATGATGCGGGCATTCTCCATGTAGTATTCCACAGTTGCCTGCGTCTGCTGTCGTCCATCCTCGGTGTAGATGGCCTCGGCTCCGCGCTGTGAGATGTAGGATGCGCCGTTGAACTTGGTAGACTGGCGGCGGTTCCAGAGCCGGTTCAGACTCACTTCTTCTCCGTTGCCGGCCAGTCCTTTCAGGCACTGCGGCACCACTGTGTAGCCGCAGCGCACGCCGGTGAAGCCGGCCGTCTTTGAGAAACTGCGAAATTCCACGGCCACATCCTTCGCCCCCTCTATCTCATAGATGCTGTGGGGCACATCGTCGCTATGGATATATGCCTCGTAGGCCGAGTCGAAAAGTATCAGGCACCCCTCGCGGCGGGCGTAATCCACCCATTGCTTTAGTTGCGGGCGCGTGAGCGATGTGCCTGTGGGATTGTTGGGGCTGCAGAGATAGATCACGTCGGGGCGCCTGTCGGGAAGCGTCGGAACATATCCGTTCTGACTGTTGACCGGGAGATAGATGATGCCTTCATGGTGCTCTCCCCGGCGCTCTCCGCCCCGGCCGGCCATCACATTGGTGTCTACATAGACGGGATAGACCGGATCTGTGACTGCCACCGTCAGGCCGGCCGCCAGAATATCGGTGAAGTTGCCGAGATCGCTCTTCGCGCCGTCTCCGATGAAAATTTCATCGGCGCTGATGTCGATGCCGCGCTCGGAATAGTCAAACCGGGCTATTTTCTCGCGCAGGAAGGCATAACCCTGTTCGGGGCCGTAGCCATGAAAGGTAGAGGCGGAAGCCTCGTCGTCTACAGCGCGATGCATCGCGTCGGTGGCTGCCTTGCAAAGCGGCCGCGTGACGTCGCCTATTCCCATCCTGATTATCTCTTTGTCAGGATGCGACTTCTGAAATTCGCTAACCCTTCTCGCCACCTCCGAAAAAAGGTAAGATTCGGGCAGCAGAAGGAAATTATCGTTAATCCTTATCATCTGATGATAGTTATTAAGGTCTTTAAGGCCATTGGTTCTCAATTAGCTTGCTCGCGCTGTAGCCGGTCTTGATTAATATTGATTTCTCCTTCAAAAACCGTAGTCGCCGGGCCTTGCATCAGCACGTGTCCGCGCTCATCGAGCGAGACGCGGAGGTCACCACCGAGCAGCCTTACGGTCACCACCCCATCGGCGAGCCCTTTCCTGATGGCGGCCACAGCCGTGGCGCACGCTCCGGTGCCGCAGGCCATGGTCTCGCCGCTGCCGCGTTCCCATACGCGCATCTCGATGATGTGGCGCCCGAGCACACGCGCAAACTCCACATTGGTGCGGTCGGGGAAGCGGCTGTGGCGCTCGGCAAGCGGCCCTAAGCCGTGCACGAATGCGTCGGTGGGCGAGTTGCGGATGAATGTCACGAAGTGGGGGTTACCCATCGAGACGGCTGCTCCCGTCAGCGCGGTGCCGTCGGGAAGCGTGATCGTCTCCGACGTGGATTCCACTACCGGCTCGCCCATGTCTACAGTGACCTGGATTTCTTCATCTCCCGGTCTGGCTTCATCGGCTATCACGATGTGTTTCACGCCCGAAAGCGTGTCGATGTCGAGCCTGTGCCCGATGCCGGGAACATTGTCGAAGAGATATTTGGCTACACACCTGATGCCGTTGCCGCACATCTTTCCCTCCGAGCCGTCGGCATTGAAGATACGCATCTTGAATGGGGCCAGGTCACCCTTGCAGATGAGGATGATGCCGTCGGCCCCTACACCCTTGTGGCGGTCGCTGAGCCCGATAGCGAGCCGGGGCAGATCGTCGGGAACGCTTTCGCGGCAGTCGATATAGACATAATCGTTGCCGCAACCGTGCATTTTTGTGAATTTCATAACCTGCAGAAGTATTTTGATTGCAAAATTACAAAATAATTTTGAATTTTGTATTTAGAATTTAGAATTGGTGATAATTTTGAATTATGTGGGGTGCCGATAATTGAGAGAGACTTTACAGACGATGGCCCCATTGCCTCCACCTTATTAAAAGTTGTTAAAAACGACTGAATTGAGCGGAAGATAGCAAAAAAGTTGCCTTTACATGCCGTATTATTTAGCAAATAATGTTAATTTTGCAGATTGAAACTCCACGCTTACGCGTCAAAAATAGCAACCTGTGAAATTAAAACGCTTTTTATCAGGCAGATTCGTCTTGTCAGCTTGCCTCGCATTCCTGATAGGCACAACTGTGTCGTGCAATAAGAAGACTGAAGAGTCTACCGAAGATACCTATATGCCGTCGTCAACAGCGGCCGTGACAGAGTTTAAACTCAAGTCGATGCCCGACTCCATCACACACGCCGGCATCCCCCTCGACTCCGTATTCTTCTCGATAGATCTCAACCGCGGAGTGATATTCAACGCCGATTCCCTCCCGATGGGAACACGTGTGAATAAGCTGATCCCGGTCATCTCCTACACATCTTCGGCCTCCGAGGTGAAACTCAAAAGTTTCAACGGGGTGAAGGATGTGGAGAATGACTATAAGGAGAGCCCCAACGACACTATCAACTTCACCGGCCTCGTCACACTCTCCATAAAGGCTGAAGACAAGGAGGTGACACGCGACTATGTGATAAAGATTAATGTGCACCAGGTGAACCCCGACTCGCTGATGTGGGATCAGCTCGCCGTCACCGCAATGCCGTCGCGTATGGAACACCCCGTGCAGCAGAAGACAGTGAAATATTGGGATTCAACTTATTCCATGGTGAAGGAAAACGATGGCACATACACATTGTCGGTGGCTATCGATCTGCTCGCTGGGGAATGGAGCAAGTTTCCCGTATCATTTGATTTCGACCCGGATTTGCGCACTTTATGCGCCACTCCCTTGGCGCTCTGCATGCTCGACACTTCCGGAGTGCTACACACATCAGAAGACGGCCTGACGTGGGAAAACACCGGCCTTGTATGGACCAACATCATAGGATGCTATGACACGGCCTTGCTCGGACTCCGCAGCGAAGGCGGCCGCCTCATGCACACGTCGTGGCCCGCTTCGGCCGGATTTGCGGAGATGCCCGTGGCCGGCGATTTTCCGGTGGAGGGATATTCCGACTTCGTGCAGTTCAGCAACAAATGGACCACACTCCCTATTGGCTTCATCACCGGCGGCCGCCTTGCCGACGGCTCTCTCACCGAAAAGACATGGGGCTTCGACGGCGACCACTGGGAGGTGCTCTCGCAGAATATGATGCCTGCCGTTGCAGACGCTGCGGTGGTGCCTTATTTCGTGTATCGAAAGACGTCGTCATCGCTTGTGCAGACCGAATTCTCGGTGTGGATGCTGATTGGCGGCGAACTTGCCGACGGAAGCGCCAACAGGCGCGTATTCGTCTCGTATGACAATGGAGTAAACTGGTATGCCGCTTCTGAAGGAATGCAACTCCCGTCGCAATTCCCCGGGCTGCGTCAGCTCGACGCCCTCATGGTGGAGTGGCCCAAGAAGGCTTCGCTTGAAGGCAACTGGACCAAGGCCGGGCAGGGCAATAAAGTGCCGATGGCCCGTGTGAAATATGAGGTGGATGACTATGAAGTGTATTGGGATTGCCCCTACATATACGTCTTCGGAGGCATCACCGACACCGGCGCCTTCAATAGCCGTGTTTGGCGCGGAGTGCTCAACCGCCTTACATTCATCCCGCAGTTCTGACGCTATATGAAGAAGTTCGCCTCGCTTATCATGCTCATCGCGCTCTGCATGGCGGCCGGCCAGGATGCCGCCGCGCAGGAAGACTACCGGTTTGACGCCGGCGGCGGTTTCGGCATGACGGGCTATCTCGGCGACGCCAACTCATCCAATCTGTGGAGTCATCCCGGATTTGACGCCACGCTCCTCTTCAGGTATCTGCGAAGCCCCAGGATAGCGTTCAAGACTGGCTTCTATGTAGGCACCCTGAAAGGGAACACGGCAGATATGGCCGACGTGCTTCCCGATGGTGCGCAGTTCAGGTTCTCGACCACCTTCTATGAACTGAGCGAAATGTTTGAGTTCAACTTCTTCAACTACGGAATAGGGGAGCGCTACCGGCGTCTAAGGCGCTGGAGCCCGTATATCACAGCCGGACTCGGAGCCACTGTGTGGACTACCGACGGATTCACCGGGGGAGCATTCACCATCCCGCTCGGGGCCGGAGTGAAATATAAGCTCAACCGCCGCCTCAACCTCGGCATGGAGTTCCTGATGAAGAAGACTTTCTCCGACCGCCTCGACGGCCCTATGCTCTCCGATCCGCATGCCATAAAGTCGGGCTTCGCCAAGAACACCGACTGGTATTCAACCCTTTCGCTGACGCTCAGCTACGAATTCTCGAAGCGCTGCGCCACCTGCAACTACAAAGAATAATAAATCCTTATGGAAAAACTTGAAGATATATTAGCCCTACTCGACATGAAGCGCATTCCGCGGCATGTGGCCATGATTATGGACGGGAACGGGCGTTGGGCCAAGCAGCGCGACAAAATGCGCAGCGACGGCCACTATGAGGGCATCACGAGTGTCCATAACGTAACAGCCTTATCGTCTGACCTCGGGATGGACTATCTCACGCTATACGCTTTCAGCACCGAAAACTGGAACAGACCAAAAGAGGAAGTGGACACGCTCATGACCATTATCGGATGGGCCATAGCGCGCGAGCTCCCCGAGCTCCTCGCCAACAATGTGAAGATCAATCTTCTCGGCGATATAGAGCGTGTGCCCGAAGGCCCGCGTCAGGAACTCTACGACTCGCGCGACAAGACCGCCCACTGCACAGGCCTCCAGCTCAATATATGCATCAGCTACTCGTCGCGCTGGGAGATTGCCGATGCGGCTCGCAGGCTCGCCCGCGAGGCCGCCGAGGGGAAAATCAATCCCGACGACATCAACGAGGAAGTCTTTGCAAATCATCTCGCCACTGCCGGAATGCCCGACCCTGACCTGCTCATACGCACCGGCGGGGAAGAGCGCATCAGCAATTATCTGCTTTGGCAGATAGCCTACAGCGAGCTATATTTCACCCCTGTGTTATGGCCCGACTTCGACAAATGCCACTATGCCCGGGCTCTGGTAGACTATCAGCAGCGCGAGCGCCGCTTCGGAAAGACCTCCGAGCAAGTGGCACAGTGATGACAGAAAGGTCGCGCTTGAACTATTCTGCATCATTTTTTTAGATAAATCAGACAATTTCACAACAAGATATGACTTTGACCAGAACGCTAAGAGGGATTACGCTTGCCGCCCTCCTTATCACAGCCGCCCTCCTGCTTCCATGCCGGGCTTCGGCACAGAACGCTGCCAACGACACGGTCTACGCTCCGGATATCATCTACAGTCCGATTCCCAAGGTATATGAAATAGCGGGAATCAGCGTCACCGGTGTGCCCGATGTGGAAGACTACGTCATCATCGGATACTCCGGGCTTGCCGTAGGCGAGCGGGTGGAGATTCCGGGCGAGGCAATCACCACGGCCGTGAAGCGTTTCTATAAGCAAGGTCTTTACTCCAAGGTGGAAATCAACCTCGAGAAGACCGTGGGCGACAAGGCGTGGCTCCAGATAGCCCTGCGCCAGCAGCCGAGAATGGCCGAACTCCGCTTCGAGGGTGTGAAGGGTGGCGAGAAGAAAGATCTGCTCGAGCGCCTCAACGTGGAGAAGGGGCAGCAGCTCACCCCCAACATCGTGGCCCGTATCGTGCAGGTCGTGAAGCAGTTCTACAGCGACAAGGGCTTCAAGAACGTTGTCGTAACTTCATCGCAGCAGCCCGATCTCTCGCAGGAAAACTACGACTTCCTCACCGTGAAGGTAGATCGCCAGAACAAGGTTAAGGTTCACAAGATCTATATCAACGGCAACAACGTCCTCTCAGATCGCAAGTTTAAGAATGCGATGAAGAAGACTAACGAAAACGGCGACATCCTCAATCTTTTCAAGCAGAAGAAATTTGTGGATTCGGATTATGCCGACGACAAGATCCGCATCATCGACAAATACAACGAGCTCGGTTATCGTGACGCGGCAATCATCAGCGATTCAATAGTGAAATATGACGATAAGGAAATAGACATATATCTCACTGTAGATGAAGGCGACAGATACTATATCAAGGATATAAACTGGGTGGGCAATACCGTATATCCCACTGAGGTGCTCAATCAGGTGCTCGGTATCTATCCCGGCGATGTCTATAACCAGAAGCGCCTCACCAAGCGCACGAGAGATGATGATGACGCTGTCAGCAACCTCTATCTCGACAACGGCTATCTCTTCCACGAGCTCATCCCCATCGAAGAGAACGTGGTGGGCGACAGCATTTCGCTCATGATGCGCGTCATCGAGGGCCAGCCGGCAAAAATCAACAAGGTGGTGATCAACGGCAACGATCAGCTTTATGAAAAAGTGATTCGCCGCGAACTGCGTGTGAAGCCGGGCGATCTGTTCTCGAAGCGTGAACTTATGAACTCCGCACGCGAGATCGCAGCCTCAGGACATTTTGACCCCGAGACCATGGACATCAATCCTATGCCCAACGATGCCGACGGCACGGTCGATATCGTCTTCAACCTCGAGCAGAAAGCCAACGATAAGGTGCAGCTCTCTCTCGGCTGGGGTCAGACGGGTGTCACCGGGCAGGTGGCTCTGTCATTCTCCAACTTCTCTATCAAGAATCTTTTCAATCCGCAGAGCTACCGCGGCATCATCCCGCGTGGTGACGGACAGACTTTCTCGATCTCGGCCCAGACCAACGCCAAGTATTATCAGAGCTATAACATCAGCTTCTTCGACCCCTGGCTCGGTGGAAAGCGTCCGACTTCATTCTCATTTTCCGTTGACTACAGCCGCTCTACCGGCGTCAATAGCCGCTTCTTCAATCAGAACTACTACAACAGTTTCTACAATTCATATTATTACGGCGGCAGTTATAACAGCAATTTCTCCCAGTATGCCTACGAGAATGCCTACGACCCCAACAAGGTGCTTCAGCTCGCAGGCGTCACAGCCGCCTACGGAACGCGCCTCTCATGGCCCGACGATCTCTTCCAGTTCCAGGTGTCGCTTGCCTATCGCTGGTATTACCTCAACAACTGGGATTATCTGCGCTTCATGCAGACGGGAGCCTCGAACTCGGTGGTGCTCGGCCTGACTTTAAGCCGCAACACAGTAGACAACCCCATCTTCCCGCGTAAGGGCTCCAACTTCATGCTGCAGCTCCAGATGACTCCGCCCTGGACCAAGATCAGGAAGGGTCATGACTGGGAGAAGCTCGCATATCAGGCCGATGTGCTCCGCAACCAAAAGGCTCAGGCCGAACTTTACAAATGGATTGAATACTGGAAACTGAAGTTCCAGGCAAAGACGTTCACTCCGCTTTCAGACCCTGACGGCAACTGGACTCTCGTCTTCATGTCGAAGGCCGACTTCGCACTGCTCGGTTCATACAACAAGCATGTGAAGTCTCCGTTTGAGACGTTCTATTTCGGTGGCGACGGAATGACCGGAAATTATACTTACGCTACAGAGACTGTCGGCATGCGCGGTTATGACAACGGACAGTTCACCCCCTGGAACTATGAGGCGTATGCTTACGCGAAATATACCTTCGAGCTTCGCTTCCCCTTCATGCTCCAGCCCAACACCACGATTTTCGCCCTCGCATTTGCCGAGGCCGGAAATGCCTGGACTGATATCAAGAATTTCGCACCGTTCAATCTCAAGAGGTCGGCCGGTGTCGGTGTGCGTCTCTATCTCTCTATGCTCGGCTTCCTCGGCATCGACTGGGGATATGGCTTCGACAAGGTATGGGGAAGACGCGGCGGCAGCAATATCCACTTCGTGCTCGGTCAGGATTTCTGACGGTTTAAACTTTAATAAGCCCACATTGTCTTAATGTATACAAGTCATTAATCTTTAAAAATTGAAAGACATGAAACAACTTATGATATCTCTGGCTATGGCGATAGCGGTGGCTCTCGGGGCAAATGCCCAGAAATTCGCTCTCGTAGACATGGACTATATCCTGCGCAATGTGCCCGGTTATGAAATGGCCAACGAGCAACTCAACCAGGTGTCGCAGCGCTGGGAGAGGGAAGTCACCGAACTCTCGAAGGAAGCCGAGACCATGTATAAGAATTATCAGTCGGAAATGGTCTTCCTCACCGACGACCAGAAAAAGGCCCGCGAAGAAGAAATTGTGGCTAAGGAAAAGGAGGTGACCGATCTCCGCTACAAGTATTTCGGCCCTGAAGGTGAACTCTTCAAGAAGCGTCAGAGCCTCATGAAGCCCATTCAGGAAGACGTTTACAACGCGGTGAAGGCAGTGAGCGAAGAGCGCGGATATCAGGTGATTTTCGACCGCGCGTCGTCGCAGAGCATCGTCTTCGCATCGCCCAAGATCGACGTCAGCAATGAAGTGCTTGCAAAACTCGGATATTCAAAATAAGTCAAGATAAAAAATAAAACTAAATAAAATTTCAGAAAAATGATCAAGAAGATTCTTTTGGCATTCGCGCTCATCTGCCCGATGCTCCTTTCTGCCCAGACATTCAAGATGGGCCTCGTAGACTTTGATTCAGTGCTCTCTGCTATGCCCGAGACCGCCGAGGCTCAGAAGCAACTTCAGGAGACCAGCGAGAAGTATAAGGCAGAATATCAGAAACTCGTCGAGGAGATGAACCGCCTCTACTCCGAGTTTGAGAAACTCCCCGAGTCTGAGCCGGCAGCCATCAAGGAGCGTCGCGCGAGAGAGATCAGCGACTATAATGTGAAGCTCCAGCAGTTTGAGGCTACTGCAGGCGAAGAACTCGGAAAAATGCAGAACGATCTGATGACCCCCATCCAGCAGAAGATTGTTCAGGCTGTGGAGAGCGTAGGCCGCGAGGGTAGCTACTCACTCATCCAGATGTATTCTCCGCAGCTTACCCTTTATCGTGCCGAACCGGTGGAAGACGTGACTCCCGCCGTGAAGGCTAAACTCGGCCTCAAATAATCAGGGCCGGCCAATGCACGTTGCACCCACACTATGAAGAATAGTATTATAGTAGAGATGGCGGAGGCTGATGCTTCCGCCATTTCATTAGGCCCTATAGGGGTCTTCGACTCCGGCTATGGCGGCCTCACCATCCTGCGCGACCTACGGGAAGTTCTGCCGGAATATGACTATCTCTATCTCGGCGACAACGCTCGCGCACCCTACGGATCGCGCAGTTTCGACGTGGTCTATCGCTATACGCTGCAGGCTGTCAGGGAACTCTTCTCGCGTGGATGTCCGCTTGTGATTCTGGCGTGCAACACCGCCTCGGCCAAGGCGCTCCGCACCATTCAGCAGAATGATCTGCCCGAAATCGACCCCACGCGCCGCGTGCTGGGTGTGATCCGCCCCACGGTGGAAATCCTCGGGGAGGTCTCCGCCACCGGCCATGTCGGCGTGCTCGGCACTCCGGGCACTGTGGCAAGCCACTCCTACAGCCTCGAGACTCAGAAACTTTTTCCGGAGATGAGCGTCACCGAGCAGGCCTGTCCGCTGTGGGCCGCTATTGTGGAAAACTCCGAGGCCGACGGTGATGGCGCCGACTATTTCGTGAAGAAAGATATCGACCTGCTGATGAGTCGCGACCCCGAGGTGGATACTTTCGTGCTCGGCTGCACGCATTATCCCCTGCTGATCGACAAAATCCGCAAATACGCCCCCGAGGGTGTAAGAATCCTCCCGCAAGGCCGGCTCGTGGCCGATTCGCTCAAAGACTATCTGCGGCGACACCCTGAAATGGAATGCCGCCTTTCAAAAGGGGGGCAGGCGGAATTCCTCACCAGCGAGAACCCCGAGAAGTTTGATTCTCTCGCTACTCTCTTCACACATCATCCCGTCAGCGCCCGACATTGTCCGCTCGACTGATGAAGACATCCACTGCCGACGTCGGTTTATATTCACCTTATTTTCCCTACCGGTCATGACTACAGAAGAAACCCTTGCCGCATACGACTCAGACGCGGAAAAGCGTTTGGCGGAACTCTCAGAGCGCATACAGGCCTGTCCTGAAGACGACGGGGCACTTATAGAGCGCGGCCGCCTATATTGGGCGCTCGGCCGGCGAAGTCTTGCCATAGGCGACTATCTCGCGGCCCAGAAACTGAATCCCGACGGCCCGGCCACGCAACTGCTTCAGGCCACGAATGAAATCCTCAATTTCTATCACCGCGACCTTTACAATCCCTAATTAATAATTTGGAATTTGGAATTTAGAATAATTGAGAATTGAGAATTTAGAATAATCGTGCATTGTGAATCGTGAATCGTGCATCGTGCATTGCTTTAGCTTGATGTGGCTTCACTGCAGACGTGGCGCGCCACGTCCCTACTTATAGGTTGATCCACAGATGAATACGTAGGGACATCGCGTGCGATGTCCGGCGCGACCACAAGAGCAATTTAGAATAAATGAGAGAGCGTAGCCAATCGAGCATCGTGAATCGTGCATTGTGAATCGTGACTTGAGTTAGCTTGAGCATAGCTTAATTCCAAATTCTAAATTCCCCATTCCAAATTAATTACAGTTCCCACGGGAAGAACATAGGCACCTGCACAGCCTCCACACGGCGTGTAGGTGCATATTTACGTTCAGGATAGAGCATCATCCTGCGTTCACGCGTCCAGCCCCGGTCGTGATTACGAATGTAGACGGTCGCCAGCCCGCGGCGTCCGTGTGCGCGGCGTCTGAGATCGCCGGTCAGGTCGGTCATATCGGCCACGTTGCGGGTTTCATATTCCATCATTGTGCTGTTGCCCATCACTACGCGCACCGTCATGCGGTCGCCGTAGCTCATGGCTGTGTCCGGACGTCCTACGGTCACACACCGCGGTGCGCGTGAAGTGTAGACCGGTGTCTGTGTCGAGTGGGTGGTGTAGCGGTTCATCATTTTCGGATAAGTTTTGCTCGGGCCCTGCGTGAGGGGCGCGTCGTTTAATTACGGAAGCAAAATTATCCGTTTTCGCTGCAACTATATTGCAGCGAATTGTTAATGAAGTTTAATATTGCAGATTTGTACTGCAAGAATCATGCAGTCTCCGAAGTGGTGAAAAGGGTAGGGCCCGGCGGGGTGAGGGGTGTGGAGTGTGCGGCCGGGGCGGATGGTAGAATAGGAAGTCTCATCACAAGTCGCCTCTCCGAGGCTGTCTCAGAATTACGCATCCTTCCCCTCGGGCTGAAGCCCGAGGTTATCTCACGATGACAGCGCTCCGCGATGTTTAAGGGTGGCGGTAGGCTCGGAGAGCCGGGATTGTGACGAAACCCCGCGTTGAAACGCTTCACCCTGATTGAAGCCTTAGGTTATCTCACGATGATCAGCGCTCCGCGCTGTTTAAGCGAAGTCGGAGGCTCGGAGAGCCGAGATTGTGATGAAACCCCGCGTTTCAACGTGGGGACCAGGCTCCCGCAAAGGATAGCCTCGGAGATGCGCTTTTGTGAAGAGCCCATAACTCCGGCAGAGATACGTGGCGGATGCACCGTGACGATTCACAATTAGCTACGCTCAAGCTAAAGCAAGTCACGATTCACGATTCACAATTGGCTACGCTCAAGCTAAAGCAAGTCACAATTCTCACGGAGGACGAGCGCTCGGAGATCGCTCGCGGACTTATCCCGCGTACTGAAATGCGCAATGCAAGATAGGTCTGTCGCGATCTCCGAGCGCGACCATATAAGCACCTTCTTCCCGATGTGAAGACATGGAGCAGGACGTCACTTATTGATTGACGATATGGATATATGTCTGAATAAGTAAATCAGAAACAGGCAGACGATTAAGATAGCTGTGAATATTTTCTTTATGTTGCTTTTAAAGCGGTCGGAATATTTCGGATTGTTCTGCATGTTTTGCATGAGCCCCTTGCCTAAATATACAAAACAAGCGACTACGGCAATTCCGATAGTCGCTATTTCTCCACTTCGCATCTGAATTCAGAATGAGTTTCCTTCAAAATTGTAAGAGTACAGGAAGTGGGACTCGAACCCACACAGCCGATAAGGGCCAGGGGATTTTAAGTCCCCCGTGTCTACCATTCCACCATTCCTGCCGCTTGGCCGGGCGCCAGCAGAAACGCTGACTCGGCTTTCACGTTGCAAAGATAATCACTTTTTCTTTGTCGGCCAAATTTTTCGAGAAAAAAAGAATGCCCCCCGTCTTTTCGGGAGGCATTCAATCTTGCCGCTATGCGGCAATCACTTGCCTAAAGTTATTTTTATTTGTTTACGCTGGTCTCTGTTGCTACGGGAGCATTGTTGTCGAGTGTGCAGATTGCTACTCGGTTCCAGCTCTCTTCCTCAAACATGTGGCCTACACCTAAGCCTTCAGCCTGAATGCGGTCTGCTGCGATGCCGTATTTCTTCACGAGCATATCCTTCACAGACTCTGCACGCTGGTTAGCGAGTCTTTCATTCACCTCGATCGGGCCATCCTGAGATGCGTAGCCCTTGATGCTTACGGTTGCCTTGGGATGATTCTTCAGGTAGGAAGCCACTGCAGCCACGTTAGGAAGCTGATCGGCAGGCACGTTGTAGCGGCCGAGCGCGAAGTTCACATATCTTACTGTGCTGAGGAAGTCCTGAGTCTCCTTTACTACGGTAGGCTTCTGATTCTTCATCTGCTCCAGTTTGGCTGCGAGAGCCATATTCACGTTGTTGCTCTGGTTGAGGGCATCGCCTGCGGCTGCGAGGTCGGCGCGGAGATTGTCTACCTGTGCGTTGAGCGCTGCGATCTCGTCGAGGTTATAGTTAGGAACCACATACTTGAATCCGTCGCCGAGCTTTACCATCACTCCTGCCATGATATTGAACTGAGCCTTGTTTGCGTTGTAGGCAGCCGATGTCTGGCTCACGCCTGCATCGCTCATGTCCCACATCACGCTCGGACGAAGAGAGAGGGTCACGTGGTCGCTAACGTTGAAGTTGAAGTTAAGACCAGCCTTAGTTGCGAAATAGTTGTGATCCTTGATTCCGTCGGTCTGATAGGTGTGGCCCCATCCGGCGCCGGCCTGTGCTTCGATGTCAAACGGATTCTTAGTGCCGTAGGGCTGGAAAAGCTGGAAGAGATTCACTGCTCCGTATGCACCTACATAACTCTGATCGAATGCTGTCTTCGAGTGGAGATGATTTTTCCAGTTTGAAGTATTCACTGCTGCGTTGCCTTCAACACCGAGTCCGAATGCGGGTGTCACCTGCTTGCGGATGTCGAGGCCGGCTACGCCTCTCATGTCTTTAAAGAACTTGGATCCTTTGGCCAGGGGTGTGGTGGCACCGCCTTGAACGCCAATTGACATGTTATCGAAGAATCCCGGTTTCTGCATGGTTTCCTGAGCCATTGCGGTTGCCGCGCCTCCGAGAAGGATTGTAGCGGCGAGTAGCATTTTTTTCATAGTCGCGTGTTTTTTTCAAGTTATTTGATTAAGATAATTTTAAATTGCGGCTTGGTCGGTCTGACCGGTTCACCGCGTTAGTGAAATTGTACCATTTAAACACGCCGGTTGAAAAAAAGTCAAAGGCAAAACATGAAATTAACAAAAATTAAGTTAATTTTAACAGTTAAATAATTAAATTGAGGGCTCTAAAGTTCTGTCTATAAAATAAAAAGGCTGACTTTGCGGGTCAGCCGGAAATTTTAATTATTTCAGTTCAAAAGTCACTTCCATCGGGTAGTGGTCGCTCGTGTCGAGCGGGAGACGCCTCACTTTCAGGGCCGTGAGTTGCTCGCCCCGGTAGAAGATCTGGTCAATGTGGAAGAGAAACATAAACTGATTGAAGGTGTTTACCGGGCCGAAACTCGTTTCGGAATAGGCATCCTGAAATCCGGCCTTCCTCATTATTCTGTAGGCCCAGCTCCCGGCCACATCGTTGAAGTCGCCGCAGGCTATGAGGGGAGATATGCCCTCGGTGGCGGCCACGAGATCCTGCACGCCTTTGGCGCGCTCGCGGAAGGCTGCGCCCAGTTTCGGAAAGATCTCATAGCGGAATTCGGTATAGCTTTGTTTCGCTGTCCTCACGCCGGTGATTTCGGTCACCACTTCGCGTTCCGTGTCAGAGAGGTTGTAGCTGCTCATGTGGAAGTTCACGATGGGTAGACGTTTGCCGAAAATGTCCACCTCAAACATGCGCCATCTTCTTCGGGGCCTCCAGTATTCCTCTTCCTCGGGGTCGCTGCGCTCGGCAGTCAGCGCGCGCACCGGGTATTTCGATAGAACCTTAATGTCGTTGTGGATTGATCCGGCACGATAGGGGTACGCAGCGTAGAGTGAATCCATTGCTTCGCGGCTCCAATGATGAATCTCGGAGGGATCCTCGAGATTATGCATTTCCTGCAGGCAGATGATGTCGGCTCCTGAAGCGGTGAGATACCTTATAGCCCGGTTGCCCGGCAACTCGCTCTTGGTGGTGTCGGCAAAGTGAAGACAGTTGAAGGTGATCATCCGGAAGGTGCGGCTTTCAGACGATGCTTTCTTTGAGAAAGCCAGCGGGGTTACATCTTTAAGGGTACCCCATCCGGCAAATAGAGTCAGCCCTGCAAGCGCGGCCATGATTATGCTCCCTTTGGCGAGCCACGCTATGCCTACTATAAGGGTGGCGATGGCAAGGTATGGGAGAGCCAGAACGAGTACCGACGGCAACGTCATGAATTCCGGATTGCAATATCCGCCGAAGGCTGCCGCAAGCGTAACTAAGAACAGCACTGATGAGGCTATCTTCATTACAATGCGTAGGATGGGTGAGATGATGATCATGACTTTTTAATTCGTGTTGAAAGTGTGTTGAGCTCTTCTCTCTCTCTCCGCGAGAGGCTTTCATAGCCTGAAACCTTTATTTTGTCGAGAAGCGCGTCGAGGCGCTGCATGTCGTCGCGGTGATCGCGCAGGGCTCTGACCATTTTTGAGACATCGCGCTTGCGCTCCTTTTGCGCGCGGCGCCTCGGCAGGGGGATGATGCCCTTGACCCCCATAGCGAGGGTAAGACCCCATACGGCTCCGCCGATATGGGCCGCCTGATTGCCGCCTCCGCCGAGAAGGGTAAGCAGGCAGCACGCGAGTGCCACCCATTTCAGTCTCACCTCTCCAATGAGGAAGAGATTCACGTGATAGTCGGGCATCATGACGGCTGCCCCGCACATGACGGCTATCACCGCGGCGCTACATCCGCACAGCATTCCTCCTCCGGCGCCTAAGGCTGAGGCTGCCATGAAGAAGAGCCCGCCTGCCACTCCTCCACCTATAAAGAATGTTGCGAGGTAGCGTTCTGCAAGCGTAAGAAGCAGTATCTTGCCAAACCAGTAGAGCCAGAGCACGTTGAAGAGAAGATGAAAGAAGTCGAACTGCACCGCCATATATGTCAGCAGAGTCCAGGGCCTGGTCAGAAACTCGCCGAAACCTGACGGCAGTGTGAGCCATCGCGCCACTTCGGGGTCGAAATGAAATGCCCTGCCAAGAAGTGAGAGCACGGTCACGAGAAGCCACACGCCGATTTCGGTCAGTGTCATCCATGCAAGCCAGCGGCTGCCTCCGCACCGCCAATACCACTTTCCGAGCAGATTCATCTCATCCAAATCTACTTATGATACCTTTCTTCTTCCAGTAGAGGAGCAGTATGATGCCGAAGAGCATACCGCCCAGATGGGCGAAATGCGCTATCGTGCTCGCAGTGCCGGTGACTCCGAGCAGGAACTCGATCACTCCATATCCGATCACCATGTATTTGGCCTTGATCGGAACAGGGATGAAGAAGAGATAGAGCGGAAGATTGGGGAATGTGAAGGCGAAACCGAGCAGGATGCCGTAGACCGCTCCCGAGGCCCCGATGGTGCAGAATGAATTCTTGAACGCCGCCACAGCATTAGTGAAGTTGGAGTCGCCGGTCTTCAGGGCCGAGTCAACGATAGCGGCCGCATGCTCGTAGGTGAGGCCGTTGGCCGATGCTATGGCCGAGACGTATTCGTGGCGCCATGTGAGCCCCCACACTGCCTCCTGCACGAGCGCGGCGCCCACGCCGCACACTATATAGAAGAAGAGGAAGCGCTGCGAGCCCCAGGCCTGCTCCAGTATTCGCCCGAACATCCATAGGGTGAACATATTGAAGAGAATATGCGCGAAATTGCCCGGATCGTGGAGAAACATATAGGTGAAGATCTGGGCCGGATTGAAGTCGTTTCCCCCGATCAGATGCAGCCCGAGGCGGTTGACGAGAGTATGCGAGAACCCGGGCACAAGAATCTCGGCGAGCCAGACTATAAGATTTATGATGATTAGGTTTTTGGTCACCGGCGGTATCTGCTGCCACCAGTTGCCACGCTGATATGAGTTATACATAGAATAATTGTGTCTATCTTGTTTCAGACTGCAAATTTAACAAAATTCCTCGTCAGCCATGCCTCAAATCGGCGAAAAACGCATTTTTTTATAGATTTTTAAAATTTTTTTGTCAGAAAAATTTGTCATTCGCAATTTTAGCACTATATTTGCGGCAGAAAAGATCAAAACATCTAATATACCCTAAATTTAAGTATAATTATGAATAAGACAGATCTCGTCAACGAAATCGCGGCTAAGGCAAGTCTCTCTAAGGTGGCTGCCAAAGAAGCCCTCGACGCAGTGCTCGAATCCATCTCACAGGCACTTGCAAATGAAGATAAAGTGCAGCTCCTCGGCTTCGGCACTTTCGCTGTTACTGAAAAGCCCGCTCGCGAAGGCCTCAACCCCCGCACTAAAGAAAAAATCCAGATCCCGGCCCGCAAGGTGGTGAAATTCAAACCCGCCGCAGGCCTCGGAAAATAATCTTTCCTGCGAAAGAAGAAATCGGGCGGCGCCGGAGCTAAGGCTTCCGGGGCCGCTTGCGTTATAATGCCTGCCCGACGATGCCGATGATCTTCACTGCCCGGCACGCAACAGCCCGGCTTCATTCGCGCTTCACTTGCCAATGTCAATTTTTATTACTAAATTTGCACAGTAATATCATCTAAGCTTAGAAATGAAGATTGAATCTATAATCACTCAAGGCGTCAGCGATGCCGTAATGAGTCTTTACGCCCTTGACTTCCCGGCCGATAAGATTCAGCCGCAACAGACTAAAAAAGAATTCGAGGGCAATCTCACCATAATGGCCTTCCCCTTTCTGAAGGCCTCGCACAAGTCCCCCGAGGCCACTGCCGCCGAAATAGGGGAGTGGCTCGTGGAAAACGTTCCGGCCGTTGAGAAATACAACGTTGTGAAGGGATTTCTCAACCTCTCGGTCAATCCTACATTCTGGCTCACGACGCTGCACTCGATAGCCGCCGATCCGGACTTAGGGCTCGTGAAGCCTGATGAGGATTCCGACCTTGTGATGGTGGAATATTCCAGCCCCAACACCAACAAGCCTCTCCATCTCGGACACGTGCGCAATAACCTGCTCGGCTACTCGCTGTCGCTCATCCTTGAGGCCAACGGCCATAAGGTGGTGAAGACCAATATAGTGAACGACCGCGGCATTCACATCTGCAAGTCGATGCTCGCATGGAAGAAATGGGGCAAGGGCGCGACTCCCGAATCATCCGGAAAGAAAGGAGATCACCTTATCGGTGACTTCTACGTGCTCTTCGACCGCCACTTCAAGAAGGAAGTGGAGCAGCTGATGGCGCAGGGTCTCACCGAAGACGAGGCGAAGGCCAAGTCGCCGCTGATGCTCGAGGCCCGCGAGATGCTGCGCAAGTGGGAGGCCGGCGACAAGGAAGTGCGAGATCTCTGGAAGATGATGAACGAGTGGGTCTATGCCGGATTTGACGAGACCTACAAGCGTCTCGGTGTCTCATTCGACAAGATATATTATGAAAGCGACACTTATCTTCAGGGTAAGGATCTTGTGCTCAAAGGTCTTGACGAGGGAAAGGTGTATCGCAAGGAAGACGGCTCGGTATGGGCCGACCTCACAGCCGAAGGGCTCGATCATAAGCTGCTTCTGCGTGCCGACGGAACTTCCGTCTATATGACTCAGGATATCGGCACCGCCAAACTGCGCTATCAGGACTTCCCCATCGACAAGATGATATATGTGGTGGGCAACGAGCAGAACTATCACTTCCAGGTGCTCTCTCTCCTGCTCGACCGTCTCGGCTTCAAGTGGGGTAAGGATCTAACCCATTTCTCTTACGGAATGGTGGAGCTTCCCGAGGGTAAGATGAAGAGCCGCGAGGGTACGGTGGTGGATGCTGACGACCTGATCGACAAGATGATAGCAGATGCAGCCGAGACAGGGGCCGAGCGCTTTGCCGACATGCCTGAGGAGGAGCGTGCGGAAGTGGCCCGTATTGTGGGAATGGGTGCGCTGAAATATTTCCTCCTGAAGGTGGATCCCCGCAAGAATATGCTCTTCAATCCTAAGGAGTCGATCGATTTCAATGGAAACACCGGGCCTTTCCTGCAGTACACCTACGCCCGAATCCAGTCTGTGATAAGGCGCGCGGGCGATGATTTCGACCCGCTCTATATGCCGACTGCCATACCCAACGAGGTGGAGTCTGACCTTATTCAGAAAGTGGCCGATTTCCCCGAAGTGGTGAAAGAGGCAGGACGCGCCTACAGCCCCTCGCTCATTGCCAACTATTGCTTCGAGCTGGCCAAGGAATACAACCGCTTCTATCATGATTACAGCATTCTGCGCGAGGAGGATCATGCTGTGCGCCAGCTGCGTCTGCTTCTCTCCTACGTTGTGGCCCGCACGCTGAAGACCGGAGTGGCCCTGCTCGGAATGGAGATGCCCGCAAGAATGTGATGATGACGTGAGGGTGATTAAACTTTAGCCCCTCGTTGGTTGTCTATTATTAAGGAAAGGGTTTTCGCTCATAACCCCCTGATGCAAGGTGCGGGGTGGGCATGAAGGCCTCGATAAGAAAGCAAACAATATAAAATTTCACAATATGTATCCTGATTACAATAATAATGTGCAGCAGACTCCTCCTCCCTACTATGGCGGAGCTGCAGTGGAGCGCCAGACCAACGCGGTCTTGAAGCGCGTATACGTGCGTATGTTTATCGGACTTCTCGTCTCGGCATTCTGCGCTCTCGGCGTGGCATCGAGCCCTGCCGCCCTCTCATTCATTTTCGGCAACCAGATCGTATTCTGGGGCATCTTCATCGGTATGTTTGCCATGGCTATCCTCATTCCGGCGCGCCTGATGAAGATGCAGAGCGGCACGGTGCTGCTTCTCTTCCTGGTGTATGCGGCGCTGATGGGAGTATTCCTGAGCAGCATATTCGTGGTCTACAAGATGCCGGCTATCGTGGGCACTTTCTTCATCACCGCGGGCACTTTCGGCGCCATGTCGGTCTATGGATATTTCACAAAGTCTGACCTGTCGAAGATGGGATCTTTCCTGATGATGGCCCTTTTCGGACTCATCATCGCCATGTTGGTCAATATCTTCCTGAAGAGCAATGCCATGGGATTTGTTATCTCGATCGTAGGAGTGCTGATCTTCACCGGGCTCACCGCATGGGACACCCAGAATGTGAAGAAACTTGCAGCTGCCAATCTCGATCCGGCACTTGCCGACAAACTGGCTACGATGGGTGCGATGAATCTTTATCTTGACTTCATCAATCTCTTCCTCTTCATCCTCCGCTTATTCGGCGGCAGCCGCGACTGACGCGGACTCCTATCTACAACGAAGAACTTCTCCGAGGCTTACATACCAGATGTAGGCCTCGCATTTTTTTGCCTTTCCTGCTGCCACAATTGCGTCGGCATAGCGCTTCACCTGCCGGCTATAGGCACTGTCGTTGCGGTGAGTGCCGAATTTATAGTCTACCACCGTGGCCGATCCGTCGGGATGAAGTATGACGCGGTCGGGGCGGATGATATGGCCTCCGGTGGCTATCGCCCTTTCACGAAGCACCCTTACGCCAGGCGCAAACCATCCGTAGCTCTCCACGCTGCGTAGTGCTTCGAGAATGTCGGCTTCCAGCCGGGGCGCGATGGCACGGCTGACGTGGCCGCGCATCTTGAATTTCAGTATGGCTCGCGGCAGGTCGTCGGCAGTGATGATGTGTTCCATAAGGTGATGGAGCAGTTCGCCGCGGGCGCGGCTTTCTTCAGTCTCTGCAGAAGCATCCGATTCTTCTTCCTCGTCGGGTGTGGTTTCCTCTTCAAGGGGGAGGATGTCGGCCTCTGATGAGGCCGGATCCTGATAGAGGAGTGCCGGAATCTCCACTCCGCACCGGAATTCATCTATCGCAATGCTGCTGTCGTGCTCATCATCGCCATGCTGCGCGATGGACGCGAGCACTTCCTCGCGCGTCGGGAGCGTTCCCATCTCCCAAGTTAGCGAGTCGGGGTCGGCAGAGAAATCTTCCTTCTTCGGAAGATACGGAGCGGCATCGGGATATTCTTCCGCTATGCCGTCGATAATGTCTGCGGCCTCCGAGCCGCATCTCCACAGGTATTCCCCGATCATGCCGGAACCCTCTTTAGGCTGTCCGTCTTTGACTTTTACCGGTGAGAAGATATATAGCTCATCTACGGCACGCGTATATGCCACATAAGCCGTATTCACCTTATCGGCCATATATAGTCTGAGATACTCCTGATATTGCTCCCTGTGAGGGGTTTCGTCAAGTTTCTTGTCGGTCCATACAGGCAGATAGGGGAGTGGCTTCAGGCCTTCGGCTTCACCGAGGGCGGGCTTCACCCATAGCCATTCCTTTTCATGAGGCCGGGGTGTGAGTGTCTGCTTGGAGTATGGCACTATCACGCACCTGAATTCAAGTCCTTTCGATTTGTGCACGGTCATCACCTGCACGGCATCGGTGTCTTCGGGCGAGGAAATGCTCATTGCGGCGCCACGCTTCTCCCACCACTGCAGAAAGCTTGCAATGTCGGATGTGTGCGTATCGCAGAAATCGAGCACGCTGTCTTCGAGAGCCGCGAGGAAGGGGGCATCGGCCCTGCGCAGGCGTGGCGGTATGAAATGCCTGATTATCTTCTCTATAAGGGCCGGAAGCACGGTGGTGCTCATCTCGGCCAGCATGTCGCGGATGGAATCGGGATGAAACTCTCCGCTCAGAAAGCGGTGAAGCTGCTCGGCAAGAGGAATATCGGCGTTCTTCATGGCGAAAAATCCGAAATCGGCTTTCAGCCGGCTCCAGTCGCCCACACCTTTCTTTATTCGTTCCTCTCCTTCGCGCAGGCGCGCGCCGGTGCCCTTATTGATGGATTCAAGCACGGCGATCACTGTCTGGACGGCTGTGGATTCACCTATCTTGAGCGAGTCAGCGCTTATGAAGTCGATCTTGTGGCGTATGTCTGTACGCCTGTTGTGGTTCATGATGCTCTCGATGATGAGGCTGCCATGCGTCCTGTTGTCTACAAGCACGGCGATGTCTTTCATGCGGTAGCCGCGGTCGAGCATATCCGATATCAGGTCGGGGATGGCCGCAAAGTGCAGTGGCACCTCGTCGTCATCCTTGTCTTTGCTTTCGAAGAGTTGCAGCCTCACATAGCCGGCATCCTCGCGGTGGTGGGGAGGCTGCACGGTGTTGCTGTAGAGTTGCTGCATTTCAGGCGATATCTCGTGAGTGAAGAAGCGGAAGAAGAGATTGTTGAATTCCACTATGTGCCGGGCACTGCGCCAGTTGGTGTTTTCCTGCGGCGAGTTGCCGCAGACGTTGCAAGTGGCCTCGAATTCTTCCGGCACCACACGCGTGATGAGGCTCGGGTCGGCATTGCGGAAGCGGTAGATGCTCTGCTTAGCATCTCCGATTATGAGGTTGTCGAGGCCCTTGCCCTCGCTTTCCGAGACGAGGGGCCGGAGATTCTGCCATTGCAGGGCACTCGTGTCTTGAAATTCATCTATGAGGAAGTGCTCAAGCCGGTTGCCGATGCGCTCGTAGATGAATGAGGCGTCGTCGTCGCCTATTATGCGGCGCAATATGGAGTTGGTCTCGCTGAGTTCCACTGTGTTGGAGTCGGTGAGGAAGAGCCGCGCGTTTTCCCTGACGCTCTGAAGCACTCCGAGCGAGGGGAGTGTGGCGTCATACAGCCTCCAGCGGGTCAGGGCCTCGCTTTGTGCGAGATCTTTCCATTCGATGAAGGCGGCATACATTTCCTTTGCAAGGCGCTCGATCTCGTCTTCTTCCGGAGTGCCGAGATAGGGATTATCTTTCTTTTTCGGATCGAAGACCCTCGTCTGCGTTCCCTTTCGGGTGAACTCCGGGATTTTAAACGATATATTGTCTGACGAAGCAGGATACCATCTCCATCCATCAGCCATATTTCTCACTCTTGAAGCGAGATACTGGCCTGCATACATATCCATGTCAAGGCCTATCCTCATGAATGCCGCGCTCACTTTGCGGGCGGCGGCCCGCATCCCGGCGTGGGCGGCGCGGATGTCTTTTTCATAGATGGTCTTCAGCCGGCGGTAGTAATCGAAAAAGTCGGGAACGTCGGCAAAGAACTCGTCGAGGCGGTCTCTGATATTCTTGAAATCCTCTTTCCCGAGGTTCTTGCTCGCACGCATAATCTCGCCGTAGATGGTGTGGTTCCCCTCCTTTTTCTGGAATATATTCCAGTTTTTCTTTGAGTCGGAGATGTCTCCCATCATGTTCTCTATCCATTTCATTCCTTGCGTGGGCTTGCCGTCGCTGTCTATCTCGTCGAGGGTGATGTCGAGACCCATCTTGGTGACGTAGTCGCTCTCCAGTTCGATGCCGTAAGTGTCGTCGAGATCGGCTTCGTAGGCGAAAGTGCGGAGCACGCTCTGGAAGAAGGAGTCGATGGTAGACACCTTGAAGTCGCCATATTCGGTAAGCAACGTGTTGAGAGCAGCCTTGCAGAGGGTGGCTATTTCCTCCGGACTGCAGTTGAAATCCTTGCAGAAAGATTCGAGATAATCCACATCTTTCAGAGGCGTGCCCGGAGTCCAGTTTGCGAGGGAGTTGAGCTTGTCAACGATGCGCAACTTCATCTCGTTGGTGGCCTTGTTGGTGAATGTGATGGCCAGGATATGCTTCAGCGAGTCGCGCAGTTCGCGCGCCGAGCGCAGTCGGCGTGGCCCTCCCTCCTCTCTCTTCGAGATGAAATATTCTATGAATTTCTTGGCCAGCAGATAAGTCTTTCCTGATCCTGCCGAAGCCCTCTGAAGTTGCAGCACGTTCTAATTTGGAATTTGGAATTTAGAATTTGGAATAATTGAGGAAATGTAGGGATGCACCCCGGTGCATCCGCCACGGTGGTCTGCCATAGTTAGGGTCTCATCACTTTCTAATTTGGAAAATCGTGAATTGAGAATTGAGACTTGCTTTAGCTTGAGCGCAGCTAATCGTGAATTGAGATTAGTTATCCTTTCACCTTGAACCCTTTAGCTTTTAGAAAAGCCATGACGTCGGCTTTGCGGTCGCCCTGAATCAGGATTTCTCCTCCGCGCGCGCTTCCGCCGGTGCCGAGCTTGCGTCGCATCTCAGAGGCTATTCCGGCTATCTGATCATCGTCGATCTCAAATCCCTCCACGATAGTGGCGGTCTTGCCGCCGCGTCCTTTCTTCTCAATCATCACGTGGAGCGCGCCCTTCTGCTCAATCTTGTCTGCCTCCGGCCCGGTGGAGGATACGGCTTCGGCGGATTCCCCTTCGGGGAGCCCGCCGAGCTGCGACAATGCTTCTTTCCAGTCCATGAGTCAGAGCTTTTCGCGCAATTCCTTCACGCTCATGGCGCGGCCGCTCAGTTCGCCGGCAACGTTATAGATGAAGAATGTGGGGAGAGTGCCTACATTGTATTCCCTGAATACTTTGTGCTGTCCGGCAGTGGGATCGAGCACAGTCACCCACGGAAGGTTCGAAGCCGATTCTTTCCATCCGTACTGGTCGCGGTCGGGGCTCACGTTGTAGATTTCAACGCGGCCGCTGCGGTAGAGCTCTGCGAGCTGGCGGTTGATTTCAGGAGTGGTGCCGTCGCGCATCAGGGTGAAGGCGAGCACCACCGGTTTGCCTTTGCCCACGAGTTCGGAAAGTTTGCGTTCCTTGCCGTTCTCATCGTCGAGCGCTATCTCGAGCATGGTCACCTCTTCGGCATTGATCACTGTGTGGATGCCTGCCTGATCGTTGTGGTGGCGCTGGGCAGCCTTTGCCAGTTCCACCAGATAAGGCGTGCGCGCGTCGTTCGGACGGTGAAGGTTGAAACTGTTGGCCACGGCCACTATATATTTGTAGTCTTCCGAAGCCGGGTCGAAGAGCACGCGGTCGCCAATGGTCTTGGTCAGAATATAATATGTCATCACCTGGCCTTTGCCGTCGTGCATATACTGATTGTAGACGTGCTTCTTGAAATTTTTCAGCGAGTCGGCATTATTGATGTAGGGCGTGAATGCGAGCAGTTCTTTCTCAAACTCCGCCATACGCGCAGCCTGCTCGGTGCCGGTCACCGTGAAGTCGTGTCCAAACGAGTCTTTCTTCGTGTTCACAGTCAGCGTCTCGGTAGAATCGACGGGTAGATATATGAATTTGTCGTTGAGCGAGAGTCGATATATCTCGGGGCCGCTCTGTTCGGGCTGTGAGAACTTGAAATTACCCTTGCTGTCGGTGCGGGTTGAGTCCACAATGGCCCAGTATCCCGAGAAATCGGCTTTCTCGAGAAGAATCTTCTCATTGTCGCCACCGGCCACATTGCCTTCTATCTTGAATCCCTTGTCAGCGCATCCTGCCGCGAGGCAGAGCAGTGCCGCGCATGCCGCGCCGCCGATATATCTTGCTAATTTTTTCATTTTATCACTTCTGAAGATGAATATTACCTCAATTCTTAATTGGCTCCGCCCATGCATAAAGCGCAAGTCTCAATTCTCGATTGAATATGCAAAGTTAATCAAAAGTCTGCTTATCTCCAATTTTATTCGGGATATTCTCAAAGATATCAGAGCGAGCGGCGGCTCTCAGCCCTATTTTTTCTTCGGCCGATGTGCGAATCTCATTATTTTTATGTAAATTTGCATTTGTGAAGTAACGCCAATCTGAATTAGACCAGTTAATAATAAACAAGACATCGGCGATAGCCGAAAAACTTTGAGAACTTCCTTGTAGCCGTTACAGGCTTTGGTCAGCCTTCAGATACTACTCGGATGTTCTGGCTTTTAGAATGGAAGAAGCGCAAGTCGACATACAAGAGAATGATATTCTGGCAATTTCGCCTGAACTGCTCGCTATGTTACTCAAAGACCATACCACAAAAGGTAATATCTTTTGGGCTACGGATAACTATGCCAAGCGAGGTGCCGGTTATCAATTCTCCGACCCGATCACCATTGAAATGATTACCGGTGAGAATGGTTCAGTAATCGTGCCTCGCGCTTTGAAGTCGCGTCAGCAACAGCAACAGCGTAGCCGCGATATGGCGGAACTGTTTCAACGTGACCGTTCTGCGATTCGGTGTCGTTTAAGCTATTGATGTATTCGCTAATTATTATATCATCATGGCAAATAAAGAAGATAATAGCCCGGCTTTTGTGAAGCGCAACAGTATAGTGTCTGGCAAGGAGTATGCAAAGTTACTCAGTGTGCTCAAAGAGCGATTCAGAAAGTCGCAGATTAAGGCTGCGGTCAAAGTGAATACTGCAATGCTTGAGTATTACTGGGAGATGGGCCGGGATATATCGCGCCTACATCAAACCGCAAAATGGGGAAGTGCATTCTTCGACTGTCTTAGCCTTGACTTGAAAACAGAATTCCCCAATCAAACCGGGTTTTCTGTTACAAATATCAAGTACGCAAAACGATGGTATGAATTTTATAATCAAGGAGATGGGGTTCGTCAACGGGTCGTTGACGAAATTCGTCACCAACTTGGTGACGAATTTGAGATGCCAATAGATTTTGGTCGTGTTCCATGGAAACATCATATCCATATATTCACCCATAGCGATTCAGTTGCCGAGGCACTTTTCTATATTGATAAGACAATATATAATGGGTGGAGCCGATCGGAGTTGGAGTCAGAAATGAATGATGGTCTTTATGCTAAGCATGGGATGGCCATAACTAATTTTGACGACAAGTTGCCCGCGCCATATAGTGGACTTGCCAAAGACATTTTGAAAAGTCCGTATGATTTTGGATTCATTGACAAGAAGATCACTAACGAAAAGCAACTTGAAGATGAACTGGCGGGAAATATAACCCGTTTCCTTCTCGAACTTGGACAAGGATTTGCATATGTGGGCAGACAAATGGAGTTGAAGATGCCCGGAGGTCAGACTTTCATTCCCGATATGGTATTCTACCATACAAGGCTGAAACTATATATTGTTGTAGAGTTAAAGGTAACCCCCTTTATTCCTGAATATGCCGGTAAACTGAATTTCTATGTTTCTGCCGTAGATGAACTGATGAAACAACCTGACGATAACCCGACAATCGGACTGCTTATATGCAAATCTAAGGACAACACAGTAGTAGAATGGTCTTTCCGGGGAATGAACCAACCGCTTGGAGTTGCCGAATATAAATTTGGCATAGCAAAGAAAGCTGCCGAAATGTTACCATCTGAGTCAGAGTTGCAAAGGATAATCGACACCTACGACGAAGCAAAAGATAGAAGAACCTCCTAAAAAAACTCGTGATATGAATATAGACAATGACATGTACCGCCGGATTCATTTCGCAGTAATGGCGATTGAGAGCTGAGCACGTAAGCTGGGAATTTCCGGCAAGGAGATGCACGACCGATTGAGTAAGCAAGGCTTAATCCAAAACAGGCTTATAAAAAGATATGAGGAACTTCATCCGCAAAGCCTTGATTGGGTCGCTGACGATATTAGCGAGACACTTTTAAACCGGGATGCCGGCTTATGATAACACTCTTATGAGGCGCACGATGAATATTATATGATATCTGATTTTACTATGGATAGCGGACAGGTAATATTGTTTCAGACGCAGGGAGGCGAGACGAAGATTGAGGTTCGGCTTGCCAATGTAGAAGTGGTGTTATTTATGGCATATTTAGAACACTTATCTGAAAGTCGTATGATCTATAGCATTAATTAAAAATGTGAGACATGTCTCACAAATTCAAATATCGAAAATAATGGCAGATATAATAAATAACCCAAGTCTACTATCAGAGAATCTGTACTCGCAAATCAGTCAGATTCTCAAAGAGGCCAGAACCAAAGTGGCTACTACTGTCAATACAGCGATGGTTCAGGCTTATTGGCATATAGGCAAACTGATTGTTGATGCGCAAGGTGGCGAAGAACGAGCTGCATACGGAGATGATTTGATCAAACGGTTGTCTATGCAGTTGACTTCAGAATTTGGGAAAGGGTTTACTCCCACCAATCTTAAGTATATGCGCCTATTTTACAATGCTTTCCCAAATCGTCACTCACTGCGTGACGATTTGAGTTGGACGCATTATCGTATTCTTACAAAAGTTATCAATGAGAAAGCAAGGGAGTATTACTTAGAGGAGGCGGCTAAAGGAGGCTGGAGTGTCCGGCAGCTTGAAAGGCAAATTGAAACACAGTATTATGAACGACTGCTTGCTTCGCATAGAGATGATGCAGAAGTACGTGAAATTATAAAAAGAAATCTTCTTGTTAATCCTGAAAAATTCGACCCATTGAAATTAGTGCATGATCCATTCGTGCTTGAATTTCTTGATATGAAAGAGGATCCCGCATTGCAGGAAAAAGAGCTTGAAAGTGCGATTCTAACTCATATTGAAGATTTTCTTCTCGAGCTTGGCAGAGGCTTCGCTTTCGTAGGACGACAGAAAAGATTTACATTGGAGGGAGATCATTTCTATCCGGATTTGATATTTTACAATATCCCGGCTCGTTGCTATGTAATAATTGATCTGAAAATGACAAAGGCTGGTTATGCCGATATAGGACAAATGCAGCTATATGTCAATTATTTTAATCGGGAGGTGTGTTCACCCGATGATAATCCAACCGTAGGAATCATTTTATGTACAGAAAAGAATGATACTGTGATTGAATATACTTTAGGCAATCGAAATGATATTGGTGTATTTGCATCAAAATACAAGTTGATCCTTCCTACTGAAGAAGAGTTAAAGCGAGAAATTGAGCAAACTAAGGAGAACTTTAAACGTCTCAAAGGATAAACAGACATGCTGATATGCGCCAAGAGTGACTACCAAATGAATAAATTGATTCAACATGGATAGCGGACAGGTAATATTGTTTCAGACGCAGGGAGGCGAGACGAAGATTGAGGTTCGGCTTGCCAATGAATCTGTGTGGCTTACTGCCGACCAGATGGCGGAGCTGTTTCAACGTGACCGTTCGACCATACAACGGCACATTAAGAGGATATATGAGGAGGGAGAATTGACACCGGATTCAACTTGTGCATTTTTTGCACAAGTTCAAACTGAGGGCAAACGTCAGGTGGAACGCCAAATCCCTATCTATAATCTCGACATGATTATCAGTGTCGGATATCGTGTCAATTCGCATCGGGGCGTTCAATTCCGGCAGTGGGCGACTCAGGTGCTGAAGGAGTATATGATTAAGGGGTTTGCATTGAACTATGATCTGCTGAAAAATGCCGGACATGGGAATTACTTCGATGAGCTACTTGCGAGAATCCGTGACATTCGCAGTTCGGAAAAAGTGTTCTATCGCAAGGTTCTTGAAATATATGCTCTCAGTATCGACTATGATCCTCGGACGGAAACAACCCAGCAATTCTTCAAGACTGTGCAGAACAAAATGCACTTTGCCGCTCATGGACACACTGCTGCCGAAGTGATCTACGATAGGGCGAATGCCGAAAATGATTTTATGGGTTTGACTACTTGGCGCGGAGCATTACCCACCAAACAAGAGGCTGAGATTGCAAAGAATTATCTTTCGGATGAGGAAGTTGATATGCTTAACCGCATTGTCAACCTATATCTCGACTTTGCCGAACTTCAGGCAAAGAGCCATGTGCCTATGTATATGAAGGATTGGATAAAGAAACTCGATGACTTCCTTACTCTGTCCGGGAAAGAATTGCTCAAACATGCCGGAAATATATCGGCAGAGGTGGCGAAACTGAAAGCCGACACCGAGTATGAGAAATTTCGCGAGCGCACCCGGTACCAACTATCTCCGGTCGAGATCCACTTCATCGAAGCCTTCGAAGCCGAGCAAAAGAAACTCCGGGGAAAGTGATTTGCCGGGGAAGTGGCTTTTTTAACTTAAAATGATTGATTTGTCTAATTTTTTGATTATCTTTGCATCATGAACTAATTATTACATTTTAAATACCTGACTTTTTATGAGAATCAAACATTTTGTGACAGCCCTCGCGGGTGTTGCCATCACGCTTTGCGGAGCGATGGCGATCAACGCGATGATGGCTCCCGCAGCCGCTCCTGCTAAGGGAGCGGAAGATGCTTCGGAACTTCAGGATGCCATCGGAGTATGGAGTTATGGCAACGCTGAGGTGATGGAGGCTACCATGGCCCTCTCCGGCTCTCAGGAAGCCGGAACTGTAAAGGCCTCGGAAGGAGAATTAGAGATGACCGTGCTTGCCAACGGAGCATCTTTCCGCAACAACGGCAACAACATCCAGGTGCGCACCGGCGCTGAATTCCGTATCCCGGTTATTTCTACCGACGATGTGGTGACCGTGGAAGGTTATCAGGGTTATTCCTACTATACGATTTCCGGTAGTGAGGAAATGACGAACACCAACACCTACAAGGCGAAATTCTCAGACGTGGAACGCGGATATGTATCAGTCGTATCCACCAATGACAATAACTATTATCTTTCGCTCAAGGTAGAGCAGAAAGCACCTAAAGGCCCAGCCACCCTCGACAACGAGCCCGCAACAGCAACCTTCAAATTCGACCTCGGAACTGAAGGCCAGAAAGCGGAAATCAACTGCGAGGAATATTTCATGGCGTCGAAAGTGACCTACGGCAGTAATCTCACACTCGACGGCAATGACAACAAGAAGCTCAATATGACATGGTTCGGTGTCGAAAGCAAAGCGTCGGCTGCCGACGAGAGCAACGCCATCCGCTTCATAATCCAGCCTAATTTCGGCCTTTCTTTCACACCGACAAAGGTGTCGTTCGAAATGACCCGTTTCGGCACTGACGGCGGTGCTGTGGATGTGGCTTGGGAAAATCCCGACAAGACGACCGTGGAACTCGCAAGTGCCGTGAAGCCCCAGCGCGACAATGCCACTCCCAATGTGAGCGAATGCAGCTATGAGATAGAAGGTGCCACTGTGGGCGAAGGCGCTTGCGCACTTCTTCTCAATCTTTACAACCTCGACCATGGCAAGCGCGTAGGTTTCCGCAATATTGTCATTGAAGGAACTCTTTCAGGTACGGAAAAAGAACTTCCCATGCTCGGTTCGTTCAAGGCCAATGGTGTTGAATACAGTGTTCAGGATCTCTTCGAGGCTGATGGCGACAACTATAAGGCCACCATCGAGATTCCATGGGCAGGTGAAATGATTTCAGAGACCAATCCGCTCACCGACGTCACTGCTATCAAGGGTGAAATTGGCGAAATCAAATATGAACTCATGCATTTAGACTGCGAATATCCCTGGCAATGGGAGCTTAGCTATGTCACTATCCCTGTTTCATTAGGCGCAATCAACATTAATTATGTTGCGAAGTTCGTCCACAGACCCGGATATACAGTTACTTACTACGACACTGACGCTAAGACCGAAATGGGAAGTCAGATTGTGGAGAAAGACACTCCCATCACCAAGTTTGCCGTAGACTACACTACTGCCGCCGCTGAAGAGGGCTATAAAGTGCGCGGATGGTATGTGGCTCCTGCCAATGGCAGAAAGGCAAAAGTGGAAGATATCGTGACCGGCCCCATGAGCCTCTACGCCCGTGCTTCAGAAATCGAGACGGAATCCACTCACAAAAAGTATGAGTTCAAGCTCAACGACGCTTCGTTCGACCCCACCGACCACGAGGCTTTCAACACCGAAAACGGTTATTTCCACGACACCACCCACGGTTGGGCATTCAATAACGGCGACGTGATCACACTGCTCACCGGTCCGAAAGCAGCCATATCAATCGCACTCTGCCGCTATGGCTACGGCACTAACATCAAGGTTACGGATGCCAAAGGCAACGAGGTGGCTACCGTTCCGGCGAAGTCCACTACCGAGACCGACGGAGAAGTTGTGGCATTCCAATATGACGGAGACCCCGGTCTGCTCACTCTCACTCTCGAGTCAGAAGGTGAACTTTACATCCACTCGGTGAAGATCATGAACAACGCCGAAGTCAACTATGAGTCTGACGGCAGCTGGTATTTCGTGAAGCCGGGCGACGCCCAGTCGCTGCTCGATGTGATCGAAGCCGTATGCGCTGTAAATTCAGGCCGTGATGCAGCACGTGCATTCATCTTCGTTCCCGATGGAGTTTATGATCTCCGCGAGAAAGTCCTCACCAACCTCTCGGGCCACAACATCTCTCTTATTGGCCAGAGCATGGAGAAGACCATCATCCGCAATGCTCCTCACTACACCACCGAGGGCATAGCCCAGACTGCTACCCTTATGAATACCGGTACGAACCTCTACATGCAGGATCTTACCATCCAGAACGCACTTGACTATTACGGCGCTCAGGATGCAGGGCTCGGCGGTGGCCGTGCGGTAGCATTCTGGGACAAGGGTATCAACACCGCTGCCAAGAACGTGACACTCCTCTCATATCAGGACACATATTACACCAATAACGTTAACGGTACATATTATTGGGAGACTTCCGATATCCACGGCACCGTAGACTTCTTCTGCGGTGAAGGCACGATGTTTATGACCAACTCTACAATCACCGTTGAGAAGCGTAAACCGGACGGCTCGGGCGAATGCACCATCACAGCTCCCGCTACTAAGGCGGGCAACAGATATGGATATGTATTCGACAACTGCACCGTGGTGAACCACGCGGCTAAGTATAACTTCGGACGCGCATGGAGCAATGAGCCCCGCTGCGCCTACATCAACACCACGCTCACCGATGATAAACTTAACTCCGCTCGCTGGACAGCCAACGGCATGAACGTGGCAGCCAAGGAATTCGTGGAGTTCAACACTAAGGATGCGAACGGCAATGTCATTTCTCCGGCTTCGCACGTGGTGAAGTTCATCAAGGGCGACAACGTGAACGAGATGGAGACTATCCTGACAGCTGACCAGGCTGCGGAATATTCAGTAGATAAGGTATTCCCCGATTGGAAGCCGGCTGATCTCTGCGTTCAGGTGGCTGCTCCTAAGGCATCTTTGAGCAATGGCATGATCACATGGGAAGCCGTTGATGGAGCTTCTGCCTACGCTCTGTTTAAGAATGGAGAACTTGCAGGCGTCGTGACTGAAGGCAATTCCTATGCAGCTGCCGATCCGGAGGCCAACTGGCAGATTCGCTCGGCCAATGCTCAGGGCGGTCTCGGCGTTGCTGCTCACGTTGATGGCTCTTCGGTGAACGTCATCAATGCTGATTACGAAGGTATCTACTACGATCTTCAGGGCATACGCGTAGACAATCCCGTCAAGGGCCATGTCTACATCCTCAACGGCAAGAAGATTGTGAAGTAATTCTCAGATTCTAAAATTCGCGCCGCGTAGCGCGATCAATTGAAAAGTCACCCTTCAGGGGGAATCTTAGCAGATTCATTCCTCTGAAGGGTGATTTTTCTGTATATTTATATCTATGATTTCCTCCCCATACCTTCATCTTTTCGGCGGATAAGGGTGGCGGGAGGGTGGCATGGCGTATTTTTGCAAGAAAAATTTATAGTCATGCAATTATCAGACATTCTAACCCTTGCAGGCACCGTAGGCGGTATGCAGGGCATCATCGAGGCTGCCCGCTGGTGGCAGTCGCGCCGCATCAGCATCCGCCGCGACGAGGCGGCAGTGGCGGCTCTCGAATCGGAAAACACAAGGAAACAGACAGACTGGCTCGAACAGCGTCTCTCAGACCGCGACACGAAGATCGACTCAATTTATGCAGAACTGCGCAAGGAGCAGGCGCTTCGCATCGATGAAATGTGTCTGCGCCATCAGGCCGAGCTCCGCCTCACCGAGGCTGAGGCCCGCAAGTGTCTTATTCACGACTGCCCCCAGCGTGAGCCGCAGAGCAATTATTGATTCAGGACTTTCACTTCATCATGCACATCTCTATGAGACATCTTTATCTTGCGGGCCTCGTTCTGGCCCTGTTTTCCTGCCGAAGCCAAAAATGCACTGTCACTAACGAGGCAGACTCAGTGGCCGTTGATGCCGTCAGAGTCGAATCTTTCCGGGCGTCGCAGAAATCCGACTCGTCTGCCTGCGAAGCTTACGTCACATTTCTTCCCGAAGGCGGCGAAATAAACATCGGGCCGTCGGGCAGCGTGAATCTGAAGGGAGTGGCCAAGGCCCGCGTTTCCGGACGTGCCACCAGCACATCGGTATCTGTCGCTTCTGCTTCGGCCGACTCCATCTCAGTGGCCGGCATCAGGGTTTCTGAGACAAAGTCCGGGCCTGCAAAGGCTGATAGGGTCACATTCCGCAGTGAGGGAATATGGCTTGCCGCACTCGCAGTTATCGTAATCCTCATCATCTTATTTCTCAGATTATGGCACAGATTGAATCGCTGATACCTTTCCTGATTTTGTGGGAAACCGGAGTGTCAGACCCGACTGCCACTCCCGAGGCCCTTTTCAGCAAAGCCCGACGTAAAGGAGTGGTGTGTGACCCTGCCGATAGGGGCGGTGCCACGCTTGTGGGCATCACCATAGGCACATATAAGGAATATTGCCGCCGCAAAGGGCGTATCTCTCCTGCCGAGGCTGATTTCGGGCGGCTCGGTTTCGATGAATGGCTCGACATACTCAAGACCATGTTCTGGGATCGATGGCGGGCTGATGAAATCCGATCGCAGCGAGTGGCCCATTTTCTTGTGGACTGGGTGTGGACTTCAGGCGCCTATGGCATCACTATCCCGCAGAGGCTTCTCGGGGTGACACCCGACGGCATTGTCGGGCCTAAGACCCTCGCCGCTCTTCATTCGCGCGATGCTTCCGCTCTTTTATCTCTGCTGAAGAAGGAGCGCATCGCCTACATCGACCGCATTTGCGCGGCTCGCCCTGCCAACGAGCGATTCCGCACGGGTTGGCTGCGACGCATAAATGCTATATGAGTCAGTGATTTGGTCAAAGGTTTTCTTTCTAAAGAAAACTTTTTGGCCATTTTCTTTCTTTGTAAAGAAAACTTTTTGTAACTTTGTGAAAAATTGACAGATATGGAGCGAATATATGAAATATCGCGGCGACTGACCGAAGACCTCAACATGCCGATGCGTCGTTATCTATATGACAGGATTGTATGGCCTGATCGCCTGATCATGATAAAAGGAGCGCGAGGAGTGGGTAAGACCACCATGATGTTGCAACGTTGCAGGGAAAATGGAGAGAACGGGGTGTATGCCTCGCTCGATCAATTGTTTTTTAACGACCACACCATTGTAGAACTTGCAGACTATCATTATAAACATGGTGGCACACATCTATATCTTGACGAGGTGCATCTATATCCTCGCCCTAATTGGGAGCGAGAACTCAAGAATATTTATGACAGTTATCCCGGTCTACATATAGTGTTTACCGGGTCATCACTTCTGCATCTCAACAGCAAGATAGCGGATTTGTCCCGGCGTTTGGCGGTTTACGATCTCAGGGGGCTCTCTTTCCGCGAGTATCTGAATTTCAAGTGCGGTCACTCTTTCGAGGCTATTACTCTTGCTGAGATGTTGGAGAGTCACGGCGCGCTCGCTTCAAGAATATCTGCACGTCTCCGGGTAATAGGTGAATTTGAGAAATATCTGAAGACGGGCTACTTTCCTTTCTTCATGGAAAGTTCTGAAATCACATACGCGCAGCGAGTGGAGCGCCTTGTGCTGTCGGTGATAGATATTGATATTCCGGCAATCACGGCTATAGAGTATGATACGCAGCTGAAATTAAAGAAACTTCTCGTGGTGCTTGCCGAGCAGGTGCCATTTGTGCCGAACATCACAAGCCTCACCCGAGATGTCGAGGTGACAAGAAATCAGTTGATGAAATTTTTTACGCTTCTTAGCGAAGGGGCGATAATCCGTACATTGACTGATGACACCACTCAGCCTAAGCGGGCCGCCAAACCCGAGAAGATCCTCTTCGACAATCCGTCGGTGATGCAGGCGCTCGGCATCATTCATAAGGTGGGCACTGTCAGAGAAAGTTTCGTGGCGTCCATGCTGAGTTCTCAAGGACAACTTCATGCACCGAAGGCGGGCGATTTTCTCCTCAACAGAAAATACCTCTTTGAAGTGGGAGGTCGCAATAAAGGATTCTCTCAGATTGCCGACAGGCCCGACAGTTATGTCATAGCTGACAATATCGAGACCGGAGCGGGCAACAAAATCCCGATATGGCTCCTCGGCTTTCTTTACTGAGCTGCATTTCTCTGGTGAATTTATTGCGTCTTGATGTTCATGAAATTTGCTTTTCATTTGCGGGAGCGTGAGGTTTGATTTGGATGGATGAGGATTTTTTATTAATTTTGCATCCGAAAATCGCGGGGCAGCGCCTCGGTGCCACTCCATGCGAGCGATTTTTTGTGAAACAGAGATAATTACTACAGATATTTGATTTTTATCCGAAAGGAGGTTGCAAGCGACTGCAAATAGAGACACGTATCATTTTTTAGCCGAAAAATTTTGTCAGGTTGCAAATTATGAGTAATTTTGCAGCCGCAACCGGGAATATGTGCCTTTGGGCATCATCCCGCCAACCTCAATAATAAAAAATCGAAACCAATAAAAATCAAATCACCAAAGCATGATTATCGTACAAGTCAAAGAAGGCGAGAACATCGAAAAAGCCCTCAAGAAATTCAAGCGCAAATTCGAGCGCACAGGCATTGTTAAAGAACTCCGTAGCCGTCAGGCCTTTGAGAAGCCTTCCGTAACCAACCGCAAGAAGATGATCAAGGCTGTCTACGTGCAGCAGCTTCGCCAGAACGAGGAGTAATCGATCAGTCTTCACCACGATATGCAATATCAGAAAGAGCCGCTTCCCGGAGGAGACGGCTCTTTCTGCTGATAAATGCCTTAACTGAGCTATGCTGACCGACTTCCTGAGATATCTTGAGCTGGAACTCAACCGGAGCGTGCTGACGGTGGACGCCTACCGGCGCGATCTTCATGACATGGCGGAGTTTCTCGGGCTTGATCCGGAACTTCCCGACGCCCGGTATGTCACCACGTCGGACATCCGCGCGTGGCTCGCCCACCTCGCCAGGGGAGGGATGTCGGCGCGCTCGCTGCGACGCAAGACTCAGGCGGTGAGGGCTTTTTTCAGGTTTCTGCAGAAGAGGGGAGTGGTAATGGCGAATCCGGCCCGCGACATCCAGCTAGCAAGAATCGGCAAAAAACTTCCCGAATTCGTAAGGGAGAGCGAGATGGAAGCCCTGCTCGACTCTGTGCCAGCGGGCGGAGACCCGGCCCTCAATATCCGCAACCGGCTTGCAATTACAATTTTCTACAGTTGCGGCATACGCCGAGATGAACTTGCAAAGATCACTGATGCCGACATCGACCTCGGCAATCGCGAGCTGAGGGTGCACGGCAAGCGCAACAAGACCCGCGTTGTCCCGCTTCCCGATGAGCTGATAGCGCAGATCGAGGAGTGGCAGAAGATACGCGACTCGCTCTGGCAACTCCCCGCTCCGGCTCCGCTCATCTGCTCGAGCCGCGGTAAACTCACCGGCCGGGCAATCTATAACCTTATCCACAAGCAACTGCTCAACACTGGCGCAACCCACAAAGGGCCACACACGCTGCGCCACACTTTCGCCACGTCCATGCTCAACGGGGGTGCGGAGATCAACTCCGTCAGGGAACTCCTCGGGCACTCATCGCTTCAGTCCACGCAGATATATACACATCTCACATTTTCAGACATCCGAAAGGCTTACGATTCAGCCCATCCGCGGAGCAAAAAGTGACAATAATTTTTTTAACTATAAAGGATTAACATAATTTAACACTATTTTAACCTCCATTCACATCTTTTTCAGTAATTTTGCAATCTCAACGACCTGTAACTGGACATCATAAAACATCTTACGAATCTATACCTTGACTTTCAGTTGATTATACATAATAATCTATAATACTACAACATCATCTACCTAATGAAGAACTCGATCAAATCTTGCATCCTGTTCGGTTCTCTTGGCCTGGCAGCCGCTTCGTGCGGTCCCGACTGGGGCAAAATGGATCCGCCTGCAGGAAATCAGATCTATCCTTCTCTTCAGAATGTGGCAAGCTACAATTTTGATGAGGAAATAGATCCGCTCGTAGTCGAGCTTGGCTCCCTCGATGGGAGCGCTGCGGCCGTAGTCGCCGTAGACGACTCTGTGCAATCTCCAATTCTCGACATCAGTCGTGGAGCCTACGCAAGGCTTGCGAATGCTCTCACCGCTGTCGATTGCCAGACGTCGGCATCCGTGTCTTTCTGGTTTAAGCAGGTGTCAGGCATAACGCCGGCCGAAGGCGAGGTGGCACCCGTAAACCTCACAAGTTCAATCCTGCACTGGGAGATAGAGGGAAGCACCCTCGACTTCACAGCCAACGGATGCCTGAAGCTGAAGAGTGGTGAGAAAGCAATCACTCTCAACGATCCGGCCGAAATCAAGAATGATTTCATTAAAGCCGACAAGTGGCAGTTTATCACACTTGTAGTGCATCAGAACAACTTGCGCCTGTTTGTAGGCGGTGAGGAAATGCCCGTTACTGTTCCCGAGGGCACCGATCTTTCTGAAGCAGTGTTGCTGATGAACCGCGCTGATTATGTAGTGCTCAATGCAGACGGCGATCAGCACATGCTCCTCGACGACTTCACCTTCTTCCGCAACAGTGCCACTGAGAAAGAAGCGAAGCAGCCCAAGAAGGGTAAGATTGGCCAGACAGGAAGCGGAAGCGACGAGCCGGACTATAGCAATTGGATCTTGGTAGGAGAAGAAGACAATACCACCGGATTCTGGACTGCTTGGGGTCCATACGTCAATCTAACTGGCAACGGCAATATCCACTACGAATTCTTCAACTATAGTGATGAAGGTGCAAACTGGAGAAACTGGTTGCTCTGCCTCACTAACGGAATAGAGCGTGAAGGAAACGGATATTCCGAATATATAGTACTTCGCTCCGATGCATGGGGTTGGGGAGCACTGTATGACACAGGTGAAATGAGCCAGGAATTTGATTGGGATACCTTCTGCCACGATATGAACGGGGCTTACGTCAACATGGATATCAACCGCAACGGAGCCAATGTGGAGATTGTATGTGTCATCACTACTGTGGAAGGCAAGACACTCAATTATCGTAAGACCATTGAAGGAGTGGATTCAGAAACTCTCGGATCATTCCTCCTCGTGGAAGGTGGTCACCTGCTCATCAATCCTGAACAAGTGTTTGTTGGAAACACCTACAAACCGGGAGAATACACTGTAGGTACAGACTTTACCACAGGATTCTGGAGCGCATGGAGCAATCAGGTGCGTATGGAAGGCAACTTCAAAAATTTCGCATTCGAATTCATTAACCATAGCCAAGGGGAAGGCTCTCAAAACTGGCAAAGCTGGGGACTCGTAGTCACCAATGGTTACCAGTCAGCCCCTGATGGACAAAGAGATCCGGCCTACTCAGAATACTATTATCTGCGTGCAGATGCATGGGGCTGGGGATCACACTACGACAGTTCTACGATGACTCATGGGTATAACTGGGATACATTCACTTCTGAAATTAAGGACGCTAATGTGCGTATGTATTTCACATATCAAAACCAGGAACTTACAATGTCTGCACGGCATACGAAGACCGATGGGGAAAGAATGCCTGAATACAGATTTGTCACTCCCGGAGTGTCTGCTCCTCTCAGCCTTATCCTCACATGCGAAGGCTGCTGGCTCGAAATACTGAAAGCGGGATATTTCCCATTTGCAGACATGAGTCCTGAATCAAACGACTAACTCTAAAATCTGAAACTGATAATGAACATAAATAGTAACAATACGCCTCATGGCCGGAGAATTTATCTCCGGCTGTTGGCGGCGCTCCTGACCTTGCTATGTGGGCATTATGCCTATGCACAGCAGGCTCAGATAACCGGCACGGTGAAAGACAACACCGGAGAACCGCTGATCGGCGCCACAATCATTGAAAAAGGTACTTCCACGGGCACAGCCACCGATCTTGACGGCAATTTCGTGCTGTTCGTAAAAGACGCGGAGAAAGCGGTGCTGACAGTATCTTACGTTGGCTACACCACTGAGGAAGTAGCCGTGAAAGGTCAGAAACACCTTGAGATCACACTGAAGGAATCGTCAGAGCTCCTCGACGAGCTCGTGGTGGTAGGCTACGGCCAGCAGAAGAAGGAGTCGGTGATCGGCGCCATCTCGCAGGTAGGCTCGGCCGATCTTCTTGAGACACCCTCGGCCAACCTCTCGCAAGCCATCGCCGGTAAGATTCCCGGTGTCATCACTTCGCAGACTTCAGGCGCCCCGGGTGCCGACGACGCCTCCATCTTCATCCGCGGCCGTGCTACATTTGCCGGCGACGCGCAGCCCCTTATCCTTGTGGACGGCATCGAGCGATCATTCTCGCAGATCGCACCCGACGATATCGAGACCATCTCCGTGCTTAAAGACGCATCAGCAACAGCTGTGTATGGTGTGCGCGGCGCGAACGGAGTCATGCTCATCACCACCAAGCGCGGTAAGGAGCAGAAACCGGTAGTGAGCCTCACGGCCAACTTCCAGTGGCAGACCCCGACCCGCAAGGACTCTTATCTCGATTCCTACAATTCGGTGACCCTGCTTGAGGAAGCCCTTGCAAACGATGGCCTTCCCTCACAGTATTCAATGCAGGACATTGAGATGTACCGTCGGTCGGCCCTCGGGCAGCTCGAGGGTGTGGAAGCGTTGCTTTATCCGAATGTGGACTGGTATGACGAACTCCTCCGTAGTTCAGCCCCCTCACAGCGCTACAACGCGAGCGTAAGGGGCGGAACAAAGAGAATGCGCTACTACGCATCGCTCGAATTCTACAACCAGGGGTCGCTCTACAAGGAACTCTCGCGCGACACCTACGGCAACGGCTCATCGCAGCACTACCGCCGCTACAGTTTCCGTGCCAACGCCGACTTCTTCCTCACCAAAGACCTCACCCTCTCTGTGAACTTCGGCACTCGCTTCGAGGAGCGTAAACTCCCCAACAGCACCGAAAGAGGCGACTTCAGCAACGCCTTCTATCAGATGAACCATACTCCCGGCTGGCTTTTCCCCGTGGCCTACGAGGTGCTTAACGGCGAGGACACCAAGACCCTCTGGGGTGGCAGCTCGCAGTATCAGGATAATATCTATGGCACTTTCGCCGTGGGCGGCTACTACAAGGGTATCAACACCATCAACGAGACCAACTTCATTGTAGACTACAAGATGGACTGGCTTACCCCCGGCCTTTCAGCCCGCGCAATGGCTTCTTTCGACTACGAAAGCTACCACCAGAACCAGTATAAGAAAAGTTTCGCAAAATACGAGCTCAACGACAGGGACAATTACATGTCGATCGACGCCTACAACAAGTTCGGCACCGACGCCCCGATGACATCAAGCTATGATTTCAACACAATCTACAAGCTCTATCTCGAGGCTCAGATCAACTACAAGCGCACTTTCAACAACGTGCACGACGTCTCCGCTATGGTGCTCTACATGCAGAACGACTACCGCGAGAACTCCGAACTCGCCAAGAGATATCAGGGTGTGGTTGGCCGCGTCACATACGCTTACGACAACCGTTATCTCGCCGAGTTCAACGCCGGATACAACGGCTCGGAAAACTTCCATAAAGACCGCCGTTTCGGTTTCTTCCCCGCTTTCTCGCTCGGCTGGCGCATCACAGAGGAAAGTTTCATGGAAAGCACCACAGACTGGCTCTCCAACCTGAAACTGAGAGGCAGCTACGGACAGGTCGGCAACGACAACTACACCGGACAGCGCTTCCTCTACGAGCAGAAATGGTCGCAGATTAGCAACGACTACTACTTCGGCACCAACGGCCAGACAGGTATCTTTGAGCAGCAGTATCCCAACTACTACGTGACTTGGGAAAGGGCTCACAAATTCAACATCGGTCTTGAGTTCGGCTTCCTCAACAACACTCTCACCGGAAGTTTCGACTACTTCACCGAGAAGCGCGACGATATCCTTGCTGAATATCAGACAAGACCCTGGTGGTTTGGCGTGACATCGGCTGTAGGAAACCTCGGAAAGACAAAGAACTCAGGTTTCGAGCTTGAACTCCACTACAACAACAAGATAGGAGCCGATATCAATTATAACGTAGGTTTAACCTTCTCGCACGCAAAGAACAAGATCACCGAAATGGACGAGCCTGCCCTGAAGACTGCTTACCGCAAGCAGACCGGACATCCCATCGGACAATACTTCGGACTTCAGTGCGACGGCTTCGTGACATCGGCAGATATCGCCTCAGGCAAACTTCCGCAGTCTACATTCGGCGATGTCAAGGTGGGCGACCTCAAATACCGCGACATGAACGGCGACGGTTTCATCGACGACCGCGATATCACCTATATCGGCTTGAGCGACCTGCCTGAGAACACCTACGCCGTGACACTCGGCGCTGACTGGAAGGGTCTCGGCTTCAGCATGATGTTCCAGGGCGTGAGCGGAGTGAGCCGCTACTATGACGCTGAGGCGATGTATGCCTTCGTCAATGGCGGCAAGGTGAAGGAGCATCATCTCGACCGCTGGAATCCCAACGTGAGCGAGGCCCAGAACCTCGCCAACGCAAAGTATCCGCTTCTCCACTATGACAACTACGGTAACCACAACCAGCGCACCAACAGCTTCTTCCTGAAAGACGGCTCTTTCTGCCGCCTCAAGAATGTGGAGATCTACTACAACCTGCCGCAGAAATGGATCAGACATGCCGCAATGTCACAATGCCGCGTCTTCGTGAACGCCAACAACCTCGTGACATGGGACAAGCTCGACGGGCTTACAGACCCCGAGAGCAACGGCTCTAACCGCTATCCCATCTGCAAGACCATCAACTTCGGTGTCAACATTCAATTCTAACCTACCGACATGACCAAGAAATTCAAACATATAGCACTGACCACGGCAGCCGTAGGCATGGCTCTTGCGATGACTTCGTGTAGCGATTATCTCGACAAGCAGGCCTCCAACGAGCTGACGGAAGAAAAGACACTCGCCGACTGGCGAATGTTCGAGTACTTCCACACCGACACCTACAACTTCCTGCGCCACGGCGCCAACCGAATGAGCGACTCCTGGCTCGACGCCGCAACAGACCTTGCCGAGACTTCGTTTGCCACGGGAGGAGCGCGCACTTCATTCAATATCGGCAACTACTATTCCGGAGGTGGCTGGAGCGAGCTTCAGGACACTTGGGAATCACGCTACCGCGCCATCAGGAAATGCAACTGGGTGCTCACCAATATGGACAAGGTGCCCAAGAATATCACCCTGACCGACGAGGAAGACGCCCAGCAGCGTGCCACAATGCGCGCCGAGGCTCGCACATTCCGCGCTTATTTCTACTGGGAGCTTTTCCTGCGCTACGGGCCTCTGCCCATCATCGAGGACGTGCTCGATCCGGAAAAGGATATGGTGGGGCCCTACAAGACCCGTCCGTCGTATGCCGACTACACCGATTTCATCCTCACCGAACTTCGTGAGTCGCGTTCCGATCTCCTGAACTACGATGATGCCTGGAACGGCAACCGCATCGGACGCCTTTCGCAGCCTATGTCGCTGGCTCTCGAGTCGAGGATACTCCTCTATCTCGCGTCTCCGAGATACGCCGCGCTCGGATGCAACGTAAGCTGGCAAGAGGCTGCTGACTGCGCAAGAAACTTTATCGAAACTTACGGCGGCAACTTCGGCTTATATGCCGAAGCCTCCAAATCGGGCGCCGAGAACTATGCTAACGCGATACTCCACTCGCAATACACCGGAAATAACAATGAGGTGATCTTCTTCCGCAACGACACTCAGATAGGGTGGGGCGGAATCAGCCTCGACACTCCGGTGGGCGAAGGCGGACGCGGCGGCAACTGCCCCTCGCAGAACCTCGTGGACATGTATGACATGGCCGACGGCTCATCGCCCTTCCAGCAGTATGACGCCACCGGAGCTCCCGTCTACAATGCCGACGGAATGCCCGCCATCAACGCAGCAAGCGGATATTCCGACCAGCGGATGTGGCAGGATCGTGACCCCCGCTTCGAGGCATCTGTGCTGTTCCACGGCACTGAATGGGGCTCGATGAACAGCACCGGAAGCATCGACGTGCGCCGCGGCATGGCCGATAATCCTATCGGCAACGCCGACGCCACTCCTACAGGCTACTACATGCGCAAGTACATACCCGCATCAATTCTCGCAAGCAACCATGGCGGCTCGGCCTATCGTCTATGGACCATCATCCGCTATGCCGAGATCCTGATGAACTATGCTGAGGCTCTCAACGAAGTGGGCGGCCCTTCAGATCAGGTCTGCGCCCTGCTCGATCAGGTGCGTCACCGTGCGGGAATCACCGGCAACACTGCCGACCGCACCGACCTGAAGACCAAGGAAGCTATGCGCAACTTCATCCATAAGGAGCGCACGGTGGAATTCGCTTTCGAGGAGCACCGCTGGTGGGACGTGCGCCGCTGGAACGTGGCCAAGGAAGCCCTGTCGCGCGACATCTACGGCATAGATGTGGCTCAGAACGGCGCCATCTCGCGCAAGGTGGCTCAGAAACGAGTGTTTGAAGACAAGATGTATCTCTACCCGATTCCCGAGGCCGAATACTGGAAGACGGAAATCGCCAACAATCCCGGGTGGGAATAAGTCATAGTGCATAACACCAAGCATTCAAGATACACAATACTTACCTAAGAAACATGAATAATACAGCAAAACATATATCAGCCATCCGCAGGCTCGCCATCGTTTCGGCCTTAGCCGGCACATCGCTCACGATGTCGGCGGCGGGAGGACGCGAGCTCAAGGGCCGCGTCACTGACGCGGAGGGCAATCCCATCCCGGGAGCCATTGTCAATGTGGCCGAACAGAGCGGCATCGTTGTCACGGACATCGACGGCTGTTTCACCCTCAAGGACGTTGCGATCGAAGACGAGATCAACACCAAGTGTGTGGGCTACGACCCGAAGATCGTGACTGTGGAAGACCTTCAGGCTCCCCTCGTGATAGTGCTTGATCCGGAAAGCGACGCCTACGCCAAGCTCCGTAATTTCGCCTTTGCCGACAAGCCGGCCAAGTACCAGACCGAGGCAACCTCGATCGTCACCGGCGAAGAACTGCAGCGTTATCCAATCACGGTGCTTCAGAACGCCTTCAGCTCTACCGTGACCGGCGTGCAGACCTACGAGGCTGCAACCGAGCCCGGTTGGGCGGAGACAAAGATGTATATCCGCGGTATCCGCACCCTCAATTCATCGGCACGTAATCCTATTGTTATCGTAGACAATGTGGAGCGCGACATATCCTTCCTCGATGCATTCCCCATCGACAATGTGACCATCCTGAAGGATGCTGCTGCCACCGCCCTCTACGGTATGCGTGGCGCCAACGGCGTGGTGCTCGTCACCACTAAGCGCGGCGAAAGCGGCAAAGCGGTCATCGACTTCACTCAGGAGGTGGGTTGGCAGACGCTGACCAACACCGTTGAGAACCAGAATGCCTACAACCACGCGCTCACATCCAACCAGGTGCGCTATCTCGACGGCAAGGATCCCCTCTACTCTCCGGAGGCCATAGAGAAGTATCGCCGTGTCTGCAACGGTGAGACTCTGGAAGGAATCGACCGCTACAAATATTTCAACACCAATTGGTTTGACGTATTGTATCGTGACACTGCTCCTGTGCTGAAGACCAACTTCCAGATCTCGGGCGGCAACAAGAGGGCGCGCTACTATGTGTCGTTCTCATATCTCCGCCATGAAGGTATGTGGAACAACGAGGCCACCTCGCACAAGGCTGAAGGCTACAACTCGCAGCATGCGCTCAACCGCTGGAACCTCCGCTCAAACCTCGACATCACGGTAAATGACTACCTCACCGTAGGCCTCGACCTCGGCGGACGTATCGACAATATCACTCAGCCTACGGCATCGGTGTTCGACCTCACCACCTTCGGCGCGGTGGAGACCAATGTGTTCTCGCCCGTATACTGTCCCAACGGAGAACTCTATCTGGACAACAACACCAATAACCCGATCTATCAGCTCGGATCGTCGGGTCTTGAGAAGAACCGCCGCCGTCAGCTTTACTCCACCCTCAACGTGAAGGGCGACCTGAGGAAGATCACTCCGGGTCTGGGCGTGGACGCAGTGGTATCGTTCGACGCATACGACGGTTACGAATCAACTCAGCGAAACGCCATCAACGCCTACAGCTACGACTGGAACAACTCTACAGTCGAGAATGTGGAAGACTTCACCTATACCCAGACTAAGAGCTACGAGGAACTCAGCAACCCGAGCAAGAACGAGCGCGACAACTCATGGACTCTCAACCTCAGGGGAGGTTTCAGCTATGAGCGAATCTTCGGCAAGCACAATGTAGACGTAAGGGCATTCGTGCGTTCCTACATGAAGCGCAACAACCGAGGCCCGCACTCTGCCAACTGGTATCACCTCTCGTCTGACCGCTATCTCAGCTACAATGCTGTGGGCACTTACGTGTTCGACAACCGTTACATCGTGAACGGAAGCATCTCCTACATGGGTAACGACAACTTCGACCCGGAGAACCGCTGGGGCACATTCTGGGGCGTAGGTGCCGGATGGCTCATCAACAACGAGAAGTTCCTGCAAAACGAGAATGTAAATCTTCTCAAACTCCGCCTCTCATACGGAAAGACCGGTATGAGCGACACCGGCGCAGGACGCTATCCCTACCAGTCGATCTTCGAGCAGAATAACGGCTACAGTTTCGGCACGGGAGCCGTATGGGTGCCCGGCTATCAGGAGGCTCAGGCCGGTAATCCCAACTCCAAGTGGGAGATTTCCAGAATGGCAAACATCGGCCTCGACTGGGGCTTCTTCGGCAACCGCCTCTACGGAAGCGTGGATTTCTGGAAAGAATGGCGCAGCGACATCCTCATCAACCGCTCCACCAACCCCGACATCCTCGGCATCAGCTTTGCCAAGGACTCATACGGAAAGGTTGAGTCGAAAGGTTACGAGCTGACCATCGGCCACCAGAACAAGATCGGCAAAGTGGAATACACTGTGGAAGGAATGCTCTCCTACAATATCAACAAGATCACCGAGATGGACGAGGTGGAGCCTGCCGTGGCATGGCAGCGCAAGACCGGCGACCGTATCCGTGGTTATGAGGGAGTGGCAGCCATCTACGAGAGTGAGAATCCCGGAGTGATCGGCGGCTGGAACATGTATCAGTTCAACGGTTGGGCAAGCGATCCCGCCCTTATCTCTACATCGCAGCAGGACGCTATCGATCACCCTGAAAAATATCCTTTCAACTCTTTCTCAGGTAGCGGCCAGAAACTCGGCACCGCCGTGTTTAAGGATATCAACAACGACCGTATCATCGACTCGCGCGACATGATGCCGCTCGGCTACACTATGCTCCCCGACCTCATCCCCTCGCTCGCGCTCACGGTGAAATATGCCGGCTTCGACCTGAAGGTTGTAGGCACCGCCTATCTCAACCGCTCAGTGTTCCTCTCGCCTGCGATGACATTCTCAGAATGGGGCTCGAACAACTCCACCCACGCCGTGAAGGATGCCTGGGGCTACTATACCGACGATCCTACCGACCCCCGCAACATCAACGCCAAATATCCGCGTCTGTCTTTCTCCTACAACTCTGAAGACTCCTCACGCGACAACGGCTCATATCAGAACGATATATGGATCACCAACGGCGACTATTTCTCGCTCCGGAACATCGAGTTCGGCTATTCACTCCCGGCAAAACTGATTGCCAAAGCCTGCATGACTAAATGCCGCTTCTACTTCAGTGCATACAATGTGGCCACATTCAGCCATCTGCCGAAGGGAATGGACCCCGAACGCCCGATGGGCTACTGCTGGTGGTATCCCAAGACAAGAATCATGTCGTTTGGCGTCAACGTAGCATTCTAACCACAGAACCGAAACAATCATGAAAATCTATAAATCAGCTATACTCGGAGCCGCACTTCTCACACTCGGTGCGACATCCTGCGACTCCTATCTTGACAAGGAGGTAGACCTCACCCTGCAGTCGGAACTGGTCTTCAGCGACTATGACATGACCAGGGGTGCGCTCGCCAAACTATATGAATATCTTCCCGATGCATTCCAAGGCTACAGCGACACTCAATATCGCCTGAGCCAGGACTGCATGACCGACAATGCCATCGACTTCTGGGGCGTGGCTCGCTACCATTCCGTGACCGATGATGCATACGACGCCACCGGGCATTGGTTCGCTTCCCACTACTGGAGCAACGACTACAAAGGCATCCGCGCGTGCAACCAGTTTATTGCCAACGCCAAGGAGAGCGTTGTGGGCAATGCGGAAAAGAAAGGCGACGACAACCGTCTCTACGACCGCTGGATAGCGGAGGCCCGCGTGATCCGCGCCCTGCTCCACTTCGAACTCATCGGCTACTTCGGCGATATTCCCATTGTGGCCGACGATGAGAACGGCGACCCGATAATCCTCTCGCCCGGCATGGTCATTCCGGAGCGCACCAAGGCTGCCGACGCCCTGCAGTGGGTAGCCGACGAGATGGATAAGTATAAGGATAACCTTCCATTCCGTTATCAGAACGAAGATGAGAACTGGGGCCGCGTGAACGGAGCCGCAGCATACGCACTCAAGTCGCGCGCGCTGCTCTACAAGGCTTCCCCGCTCCATAACCCCACTGGCGACCAGGCTCTCTGGAGCGCAGCGGCAAAGGCCGCTACCGACTTCCTCGCAAAGAACGCCACCTGCAGCAATCCCTATCGCCTGCACACCACGCCTTCTAACAATACTGAGGAGAACTACTATGCCATCTTCACATCAAACCCCGTGATGAGCAACGAGTATATCCTCAGCCGCTCGGTATGGTCTACGCTTCAGCTCGTGTACTTCAACGGCCCCTGCGGCTTCTCGGGTGCGATCTCCAACACCGGCTACTGCAATCCTACGCAGAATCTTGTGGATGCCTACGAGACAAAGAACGGTCTTCCCATCGATCAGGATCCGACCTACGACCCGCAGAACCCCTACGCAAACCGCGACCCGCGTCTGGCTCAGACCATCTTCTATCATGACATGGTGTGGGGCGACGGCGATGAGGCCCGTCCGCTCGACATGAACCACGTCAGCGACGATGAGGGTGCGGGTGTGGACTATGCTCGCGGTAACGGTGGCACCTGTACGGGTTACTATTGCAAGAAATATGTGCACAACATCCGCTTCGACGGCACAATAGGCAACCAGCGTGTGGCATGCCCCATCTTCCGCTTCGGCGAGATTCTGCTCAATGCAGCAGAAGCGCTCAACGAAGCCGGACAGACCGGTGAGGCCATCAAATATATCGACCAGCTCCGCTCAAGAGTGGGAATGCCGAGCTATGCAGGCAAGAATCAGGAGCAGCTCCGCGAGAGAATTCAGAACGAACGTCGCATAGAGCTCTGCTTCGAAGACCACCGCTTCTACGATTGTCGTCGTTGGAAACTCTTCGAGAACCAGACCTACGACTCGGAGAAGAACCTGCCTTACTACAAGCAGCTCTATCATCTCTACGGCGTGACTATTCACAAGAGTGATAATGTGAAATTCGTCTATGGAGACTCGGAGAAATACCCCAGGTTGAACTTCAACGCCCCGAAGAACTATTTCTTCCCAATACCCTTCTCAGAAGTGCAGCGTATCGGTCTGCCTCAGACTCCGGGCTGGGAACTCTAACTTTTTCTACTGAAGACTACACATGACCATCAGATCAAGAATCATTCTTTTTGCAGCCGCAGGCATCCTGTTATCGGGTGCCTGCGCTGAAAAGTCTCCCTACATACCCGACGAGCCCGTTGCGCCGATCGTGCCGCCTTCCTCCGGGTCTGAGCCCTCCACGCCTCCCGAAGAGCCCTCGGGCAATGGCCCTACGGCTGCCGATCTCGAAGCGTGGTCAGCTCCCTCATATTCCGACTATTACAGGAATATCGCCGGCTGGGATCAGCGCTACAACTGGAATCTCGCCAATGTGCACGACCCCTCGGTGGTGAAGGCTGACGACGGATATTTCTACATGTATCAGACCGATGCCTCGTTTGGAAACGCTCACGACGGGCACGGACATTTCCACTGCCGCAGGTCGAAAGATCTCGTAAGCTGGGAATATCTCGGAGGCACTATGCCCTCGCTCCCCGGCTGGGTGATACCCAAACTCAACGAGATTCGCGGCGGCATGGGGCTGCCTGAGGTTAATCCTGACGTAAACCAGTTTGGCTACTGGGCTCCCGTGGTAAGGAAAGTGCGCTCAGGTCTCTATCGTATGTATTATGCCATCGTATGCCCCGGCCATATCAACGGTGACAAGTCGTGGAGCGAGCGCGCCTTCATAGGCCTGATGGAAAATAGCGATCCGGCAAACAACGACGGCTGGGTCGACAAAGGATATGTCATCACCAATGCTTCTGACAAAGCACTGAACTTCAACGTGAAGCCCGACGACTGGGCCAACTGCTATTTCCGCTGGAACGCCATTGATCCCACCTACATCATCACCGATGCGGGAGAACACTGGCTTATCTACGGCTCGTGGCATTCAGGATTCGCGGCAGTTCAGGTTGATCCGGCTTCGGGCAAGCCCGACATCACGACTCAACCCTGGGGCTCGCTGGCCGACATCGCGCCCTACGGCAAGAGGGTCTACACTCGCAAGAATGGCGACAGATGGCAAGGCTCGGAAGCCCCGGAAGTGGTGTATAGAGACGGATATTATTACCTCTTCATGGCGTATGACGCTCTTGACGTGCCTTATAATACCCGCGTGGTGCGCTCGGCCAACATCGACGGGCCTTATTACAGCTACGACGGTAAGGACGTCACCAACGGTGGCGATGCGTATCCGATTGTCACTCATCCCTACAAGTTCAAGAATCACACCGGATGGGTCGGCATCTCGCACTGTGCTGTCTTCGACGACGGCAACGGCAACTGGTTCTATGCGAGTCAGGGCCGACTGCCGGCCAACTCCTACAGCGATCCCTATTCCAATGCAATCATGATGGGCCATGTAAGGGCTATCCGCTGGACTAAAGACGGCTGGCCTCTCGTGATGCCCGAGCGCTATGCCGCCGTGCCTGCTGTCAGGATAGCGGAAGATGAGCTCGTAGGCGAATGGGAACACATCAATCTCGCCTACAGCTACGGCAAGATGAAGGAGTCTACCTCAATGACCCTCGGAGCCGACCATAAGGTGACCTCAGGCACCTGGAGCGGCAAGGAATGGAGCTATGACGAGGAGTCGCAGATACTGACAGTGAACGGCTGCGATCTCTATCTGGCGCGCGAATGCGACTGGGAGGCCACACCGCGCACCCACACCATTGTCTTCGCCGGAATAGGCGACCGCACCACGTATTGGGGCAAAAAGGTGAAAAAATGATAGAAAAAGCGCTGAATATTAGGAAAGCCCGATAATTTTTATTATCTTTGCACACTGAACGCAGACAGGGCATCGAGCCGCGCAAATGCGGCCCGATGCCCTGCTTGCCTTTCAAGCGACATTGCAAACGAAAAACAAGAAAGAACTTATCAAGAATGAAACCACAGCCAATCAAGAAAACCATTGAGCTGGGCGACGGCCGCACTATTACGATAGAAACCGGCAAGCTCGCCAAACAGGCAGATGGTGCGGTGGAAGTGCGCATGGGCAACACCATGCTTCTCGCTACCGTCTGCTCCGCACAGGAGGCAAACGAGGGTGTCGACTTTATGCCCCTCACAGTAGAGTACAAGGAAAAATACGCCTCTATCGGACGTTATCCCGGCGGTTTTCTGAAACGCGAAGGACGCGCCAGCGACTATGAGATCCTGACATCACGACTGGTAGACCGTGTGCTCCGCCCTCTCTTCCCCGACAATTACCATGCAGAGACTTTCGTAAACGTCACTCTCTTCTCTGCCGACGAAAACGATGCTCCCGACGCTCTGGCCGGCATAGCAGCTTCTGCGGCCCTTGCCTGCAGCGACATTCCATTCAATGGCCCGATCTCCGAAGTGCGTGTAGCCCGTGTAAACGGAGAATGGGTGATCAATCCCACTTTCGCGCAGATAGATGAAGCCGACATCGAGCTGATGGTAGGCGCCACCTACGACAACATCATGATGGTGGAAGGCGAGATGGACGAAGTGAGCGAGGCCGATCTGCTCGAAGCCCTCAAGGTGGCCCACGAGGAGATAAAGAAGCACTGCGTGGCCCAGATGGAGATGATGAAAGAGGCCGGCAAGGAGACCAAGCGCGAATATTGCCACGAGGTGAACGACGAGGCCCTGAAAGCCGACGTTCACGAGAAATGCTACGATAAGGCATACGCCATCGCCAAGACCGGAAGCGCCGACAAGCAGTGGCGCAACGAGTCGTTCAAGGCTATCCGCGACGAATATATCGAATCTCTCCCCGAGATGACCGAAGAGCAGCTTGCCCTCTACACTCCCGAGCAGCGCATCGAGATGGTGAAGCGCTACTATCACGACGTTGAGAAAGAGGCAATGCGCCGCTGCGTGCTCGATGAGGGCATCCGTCTCGACGGCCGCAAGACCACTGAGATTCGTCCTATCTGGATCGAGACTGACTACATACCCGGCCCCCACGGATCAGCTATCTTCACCCGCGGCGAGACTCAGGCGCTCGTGACAGCTACGCTCGGCACCACACTCGACGAAAAGATTGTGGACGACGTCCTCAATCAGAGCAAGGAGCGCTTCCTGCTCCACTATAATTTCCCGCCCTTCTCCACCGGTGAGGCTCGTCCGCAGCGTGGTGTAGGACGCCGCGAGATAGGCCACGGCAATCTCGCACACCGCGCACTGAAGAGAATGTTCCCCGATGGCTTCCCCTACACCTGCCGCATCGTGAGCGACATTCTTGAGTCAAACGGCTCGTCTTCGATGGCCACCGTGTGCGGCGGCACACTCGCCCTCCTCGACGCCGGCGTTAAGATGAAGCGCCCCGTGGCCGGAGTTGCCATGGGCCTTATCTCCGACCCCGGAGCAACTAAATATGCAGTGCTCTCTGACATCCTCGGCGACGAGGATCACCTCGGCGACATGGACTTCAAGGTGACCGGCACCGAAAAGGGTATCACTGCCACTCAGATGGACATCAAGTGCGACGGCCTCAGTTATGAGATTCTTGCCAAGGCTCTCGATCAGGCACGTCAGGGACGCCTGCACATCCTCGGCAAGATAGCCGAAGCAATTCCCGAAGCACGCGAAGACTACAAGCCTCATGTGCCCCGCCTCGTCACCATCGAAATTCCCAAGGAGATGATCGGTGCCGTAATCGGGCCTCAGGGCAAGGTGATCCAGGGCATTCAGGAAGAGACCGGCGCAACCATCTCAATCGAGGAAGACGAGAAACTCGGTATCGGCAAGGTTGAGATCGCCTCGAAAGACAAGGCAAGCATCGACGCGGCTCTCGCCAAGATCAAGGCTATCGTGGCC
>CAYPGW010000010.1:0-78482 GCA_964410515.1 uncultured Sangeribacter sp.
ATATGTTGATAATAAAGGTTAAATGTTAAGATTTTCTTGGGACAGTAGTGCACCCCGGTGCATCCGCCACTGAGAAAGGATTGTTTAAGTGGGAGGCTCGGAGAGCCGGGATTATAACGAAACCCCGCGTTTCAACGCGGGGGAAATGACCAAAAGAGAAAATCGCCTCGGAGAGGCTGTTTCTTTTTTGTGCATCGTTCCTCGGGCTTCAGCCCGAGGTTATCTCACGATAAACAGCGCTCCGCGCTGGATAAGGGTGGGCGGAGGCTCGGAGAGCCGGGATTATAACGAAACCCCGCGTTTCAACGCGGGGGAAATGACGAAAAAGAGAAAATCGCCTCGGAGAGGCGCTTTCGTGAGGAGCATAAACTCCGGCAGACCTCCGTGACTGACTCAACCTGACGGATGCACCGGGGTGCATCCCTACAATTACTCAACTCAATTATTCCAAATTCTAAATTCTAAATTCAAAATTATTGAAATTCGAAATTCTAAATTAGTCTCGGATGGAAAGCGACTTTCCGATGTTGCAGAGCACGAGGCGACGAAGCGTGTAGATGATGAAATGGCACTCCCTCATGCAGTTGAGCACATAATTGAGTTTCAGACGCTCTTCAGGCGAGATCACGCTCCACCCGTCGTTAAGGATGTCGTAGATGCGCTGTGTCTCCTCCTGCGACTCCAGAAGCATGTCCTTGCAGTCATGGCGCAGCGATTTCATGCCCTCGATGTCGCCTGAATGCAGCAGTTCCGACGAGCGCCTGCATATATCCACGATCGCCTTCACAACCTTTGTGATGAGTTCGATATAATTCTTACCGATCTTGTCTGACGTGATGGTGTAATATTTCGCGCTCACCTTCGCTATCTGACGCAGACTCTGGTTTATGTCGAAACGGCAATTGATCGAGAGCCTTATCCAGAGTGCATTCTCCATATAATAGATGGAATCGATGCTCGACAGGCATTCGCGCTGCGTATAGTACTGATCCTTGAGTTCAATCTTCATATCCTCTATCGCCTTCAGCTCGGCATGGAGTCCGGGCACGTCATGATCCAGAAAGGCATCGCAGAGGCTGCGTATGCGCCGGCTCAGATACGACAGGAAGTGACGGTTGTTGGCAAACAGGTACTCCACAAAAAGCTGATAAGCCTTTTCCGGATCATTGGTATCCTTTATCGACTGACAGATTATCGCGGTCTGGTCGTTGATATACTCCCCCCGCCTGTGCTTCATGCGATATTTACGGATGTAATCGTCACCAATCAGCGAGAAAATCAGCAGAATGGCGACGGCAATCACCGCTATCACGGCCAGAAGAATTATAAACCACGTTTCCATGTTTGCAAGAATGACTTACGTCAGTAAATGAATTATCTTTTTTTTGAGTGATGCAAAATTAGAAAAAATATGTTACATCTTTATTACATTGCGGTTGCAAAGGTGTGAAATCTGAAACATCAAAAAAAATCCCGCATCCGGAAGGGATGCGGGATTCTGATTTATAGCGTGTTAAGCAAATATTAGCGGATCACTTTCTCTGCTTTCCGGCCATTAACCTTGATGTAGAGACCCTTCTCGGGGTTCATCACGCGGCGGCCTGCGAGGTCATAATACTGCTCTGCGCCTTCTGCTGCAACAACTTCCACAGCCTCGGGAATGTTGCCTGTGCCCTGACGAATAGTGAGCTCGTAAGAAGCAGCGGGGATAGAGATCTTAACGTGGCAGGTGCGCTTAACGTCGTCGGGGTTAGCAGCTGCAGTGAATTCAAGCTGGCAGATGCCGGCGAATTCCTCATCGCCATCATCGTTCACATCCATCTCGTCGTAAACGTCGGTGATTGAGAGCCAGTCGCACTCGTCCTCGCCGTCGTAGGTAACGTCAAACTCTGTGGTCTCTGAAGTAGAGAGAAGGGGAACGTAGAGCTGAAGACCCTGAACTTCGTCTGTGGTCTCGCCATCGTTAGGAAGCTGGATATCTCTTGCCTGATTCACGTAATAGTCCTGAATCCAGGGATAAGTTACGTCAGCGAGCACACCGGGAGTAGTGTTGGGAAGCGAGGTGGAGAAGAAGTCCTTGAGAGCAGTCAGTCCATATTCAATAGTTCCATCTTCGGAAATATTGAAAGATCCGAGGTAGCCGAGGTTGCCATAACCTTCATCATATTCATCAAGGGAGTAGCATGAGGAGACATTCGCTTGAGGTCCGGGATATCCATCAAAACCGGTAACAATTACTACTATATCGTCATCAATCTCGAGGCTGTAGGCAGTCTCTGCGCCGGTTACGGGATTCTTTTTCTTGAACTCAAATGTGAGCATGTCAGACCAGTAATCGTCAGTCTCGGTAACCATAGGTATTACAGCCTCGGCTTCAGCGATGAGGTCACCAAGCACACAAGTCTCAATAGTGTACTGCACACCCTGGGAGTTAGTGCCGGTGACTTCCTTTGCGGGGTCAAGAGTCTTGAAGACGTAAACCTTCAAAGGAATTTCATTGGAAATAGATCCTTGAAACTGATAATACCAGTACACAGCATTGAGCAGATAAGGCTGCTCGGGCTTCTCGAAGCGGGTTGCCATAGCATTAATACCCGAAGTATTGGTTCCAAACCAAAGTCCTTCAAGTTTGTCGAATGTAGTATTATATATACCATCTTCGTATGCATCAGCGCCTAACATTGCGCCAATACCTTGCCTTTCTGAAGAATTGCGAGTGAAAAGGCTCCAGTAGTGAGAACATACGGGCTGGCCACCGACGCTCCAGTTAGCAGCAATATCTTTGTTGATACAGAGGGGCAGATATTCCATAGAGGTCTTAGCCTCCTTAGCATACTGTGAAGGATAGGGAATAGAGCCTTTGCCGACGGTGAGCACAGGGGAGTGACCCTGCTCATACTGCTGCCAGCTCCATGTCAGGTCTTCGTCTTTCACGGTCTCTTCAACATAGCCTTTATAACCTTCGGCAGTCTGGGTGAAATCGAAATATTCCACGTTCCAGCTCGGAGTGCCCTTCGATAATGTAGACTGGTTTACGAAAGTGTAGTCTACCCAGGGACGGAGCACCAGCGGAGTATAGTAGTAGCCCAGAACCTGCTGCTCAAGAGAATAGCCGGTGCCCCAGAACTGACCTGCGGGGCGCTTCCAGCTTACTGATGTATTGGCAGCTTTCTGCACGCCACGATGATTGGTGCCGTCGTTGAGCTGAGCATTTGCGATAGCGATGTCTGAACGATGCACTACAGTCCTGCTTTCATCAGGCACGTTCTGACCGGGCTTGATGGTCTGACGGGCCTCCTGTGCCGAAGCACAGAGACCGGCTGCAAGACCGGCGATAAGAAGGAATTGTCTTACCATAATTTTTAGGTTATTATTGTGAAACGAAAATTAGAGTGCTGTGATCTGCATTGAGCCGTTGCCGCTGACGAGTGTCACCGCCTTCGGGCCGCAAGCGCTGAAAGTCTCACACTTCATGGCCGAGCTTCCGAGCATCTCGAAGAGTTTGCGAAGTTCCTGATATGCATTGAGGCCGAGAGCGGAACCACTGTCTACCGGCTCGCCGAAAGTAATCTTCACGCCTCCATCAGCATCGGAGAATGTGATGAAGAATTTATTGGTCTCATAACCATTGGCGCTGATTTTCATTTTGAGTCTCAACACGTAAGATTTTGAGGTCTGGTCAACATCAAACGACATCTCGTTTACATTTGCCGACTTGTAGCCGTAGAGAGTACGCAGTTCAGTAATGAAACTGTCAAACTGAGTCTTCAATGTTCCGTCGAACGACTTTGTGTCTACCTTCCAGTTGCGCAGATTATTATAGATATACTCCTGAGGAGTGCCGGCACTGAGCACTGCACCTTCATGGCCTGCAAGAGCGAGGCTATAATCATCGTTGAAGGTGAATTCCTCAATCTCAATCTCCTCATCGGCAGCGTTCACGATCTTGAACGGATCCATGAAGCGGATGCCCTTGTCGGTGACGATGAAATTGGCCGAGCGGGTCTGATCCACTGCATCGCCGGCAGCGGGATAGATGCTCATGATGCCTGTTTCGCATCCTGACACCACATAATCCTCGCCGTTGAGATTCTTCAGCATAAGGTTGGGAATCTCCTTGCAGAAGAGGCCCTGCTCCACTGCCTTATAATCATCCATATATTTCTTGATGTCCGTATCGGCAGGGAGACGGCGCATATAGATGTGGTGCAGTTTCTTCTTTCCGAGCAGACGCATACTGTTGCCGTCTTCCGAAACCTCAAGCACCTGGAACTCATAGTCACCGTCATGGCCGTAGCCGGTCTCGTCGATGTCATATTCACCGTTGACGGGAGCATTCGGGCCGGTGATGTTGGCGGGGTCGGAGAAGATGTGGAAAAGGTTGTTGTATGAGTTGAAAGTGATTACCGGACCATTGTCGGCGATCATCTTCCAGAGCGATACCTCTTCCTTATATGTGTTACCGATCCATTTATGATTGGCAGCGATATTGACAGAACCATTTTCGTTGAATTTCATCACGAAGAGATAGCCTGGTTCCTCGTCGTTGGAGAAATACTCCATCGTCCAGATACCACCCTTGTCAACGAGCACGTCATGATATTGCTTCTTATACTCCTCAAGGCGCACGGCAGCGCTTTCGTCGAAGATATCATATTTGTCGTTAGAGCAGGATGCCAATGCAAGAGCGGCGAAGGCCGCGAGATATATTGATTTTTTCATCTTGTTCTTCAATTTTATCATTATTAAAGCCTTTAAAGTCTCCCGGTCAGTAAGGTCACATCTCAGATCTATGATGACCGGTGACTGCAAGGAACTTTAGTCTGAGTCTTACTGGATGGATTCAACTTCGCTGCGGAGAGCCTCGATATCGAAATCCTGCTGACGGCGCTGCACGATGTCGCGCAGGTCATCAAACGAAATCTTCCACTGGTCGGCAAACCAGTTGCGCACGATCGACTGCTTCTGGAGAATGACTTCGGCACCATTTACCTTATCCTTGTCTTCCACGGGATAAATGTCGCGTGTCTCGCGCATATCTTCGAGATATTCCTCAACTTCCTCAACGGTGGTGAGATACTCACCTCCGAGGCCTACACATCCGATCTTGTAGAGGCCGTAGGCGCTTTCGGCAGATGTGAGGAAGTAATGTTTTGACTCCGCATCGGAGGGATCGTCGAGGAAGTAATATGCGAAGTATGAAGCATCGTCGTCTTCAAGCTCGCCATCGGCGAGTTCGTTTCCGGTGGTCCAGCCGCGCTCTGCCATCCAGAGGATCAGCTCCATCTGCTCGGGAGTGCGGGTGAGATAGTTGGCTATTGTCTCGGCGAAGTCCTCACGAGCCTGCGAAGAGGCGTAGTTGGTGACGAATCCTCTCGATGCCACATATCCGGGCTGCTTCGACTGCCATGAGCTGTCGTCATAAAGACCGGTAGAGAGCAGATTGAAATCAGTGGGATATGATTTGGTCTGGTGCAGGATGTGGCCAAACTCATGGTGCATTGTGCGGAAGTAATACTCGTTGAGTGCATCCACATCATTGAGGTTGAGTTCGTTCACCTTGAAGAGCGAAACCTTCAGGCCGCCCTCGGCAAGACCGAGGATGATGGTTCCGGTGCTCGGGTTGTAGGCCGGCGATCCGATGAGGTGCAGGATGCGCGGGCCGTAGGTCTTCAGGAACACGTCGCCGGTGAGCTCCTTGTAGGAGTCAAACCAGAGGTAGCGTGTGAGCAGCGCGAGGTCGCGTGCGTTCTCATACGTGGCGGGCACGAGGTTGTATTCCATATCGGCCTCCACATCTTCCATGAGATATTTAAACTCGAGGTTGTAGACATCACGGAAGTTCTGATTGAGCCACTTGTCGAACTTATACGTATATGAATTGGGATCCGGCTCATCGCTCACCTCGGGGAAGATGGAGGGGCCGAGCTCATCGCTCGAGCAAGCCACCATCAGAGGCGCGGCAAACATTGCTATGATATATTTTGCTATTTTCATTTTATCTGCGAGTTATCATCGTTATCTGTTTGATTCTTGGCAGCAATCAGTATGCCTTCAAGTAAGCGCCCTTCGAGATGGGCTGGTTGTCGGCGTCAGAGCCACGCGGGTTGGCCTTCATACCTGCTGCAGTGATCTCGGCGGGAATCTGGACAGCTTTGCGCTCGTCGAAGATTCCGAGATGATCAAGACCGTCTTTTCCAATCTTGCGATCGAATTCGAGACCGAGGCGCTTGATGTCAAACCAACGCATGCCTGTGTGGATCATCTCGATGCGGCGGAAGTGCTGTATGCACTGGAGCATTGCTATCCCTTCGGGTGAGGTCACCTGCCATGCCGACGGGCATATATCATCAATATTGATGGTCTTGGCGATGCCGTAGCCGGGGTCGCGGTCGTAGTAGAACCTGCGGATGTTATCTACAGAGAGGTCTACGAATTTGTCCAGATCACCTTCAGCGGAGGGGCACTGACGGCGTGCGCGTTCCCAGATCTGAAGATCGGCGAGGGCGCCGTTCATGTCGCCGAGGAAGAGTTTTGCCTCGGCTCTGGTCAGAAGCACCTCCTCGGTGGTGAACTCAGAGCGGGTGACGTGAGCGTAACCGATACCGGCAATCTTGTCGGTGATCTCAAACTGCTCGGAGATGTTGCCACCAAACCATGTGCCGTATTCCGACTTGCCGTTTGAGGCACAGGAACCGTTGAAGCAAGGGTGCATGGTGAAGGTGCCTCCCTTTCCGTTGCTCGAACGCCACTTGAAGACGCTCCATGCGGGGCTCGAGCCGTGGATGGTGGAGTTGAGTGCATCGCGGATCACACCGTAGCGGCGGCCTCCCGAGAAGTGACGGGTAGCGGTGCTGTAGGTGGCGATCAGCATGAGGTTGCGGGCCTTGTCGCTGGCCTGCACAAACTTGCCCATGTCTGACATGTAGTAGAATCCACCGAGATTCTGGAAGAATGTATTCATCATAGTGCTCGGATCCACGTCGGCACCGCCGAAAGCGTTGTTGGCGTGCTCGAGACACTTGTCATATTCACGGACTACGAGATAGAACCTTGCGGCGTAAGCCTCGGATGCACTTTTGTTGAAGTGATACTTGGGCATTTCGTAGATGCTGTTGTCCACGAGCTGCAGACCATCCTCGAGATCCTTGCGGATATTGTCGTATGTATCCCTGAGGGTGCCGCGGTCATAGTTGGGCTTGACGGTGGTCTCGGGCTTCTTGATGTAAGGGATGCCGAGAAGTGTGGGGTTCACAACATCGCCGCGATAGGGGTGGCAGAACACCTGAGCGAGGATGAAATGGCAGTAGCTGCGGATCATCAGGGCCTCGCCCTTGATGGCGGATTCCTCATCTGAGAGTTTCCTCTCCTTCTCCCACTGCTCTATAACCTGGAGCACAGCGTTGGCGCCTGCGATGGCGTTGTAGTGGCTTTCCCAGATGCCTGAGGGGCTGTCGTTGTCGGTGTTGCTGACGCAGACTTCCCAGCGGAACATCTCGTCGTCGCCACGGTTGTAGGGGCTGAGGTTCTGACGCATGCCCTCGTCGTCGGGAGCATTGTTGTCTTCCATATTATCGCTCATCAGCTCACAAGGCCAGCCATAGTTCTGGGTGGGATAGGATGAGACGAGCAGCATTCTCAATTTCTCGGTGCTGTCGAGTTCCACACGCGAGTCGGTGGGAGTGTTCAGGAAGTCGCTTCCGCATGATGTGAGGGCGAGAGCGGCTGCCGCCGACAGGGTATATATAAATTTATATGCTTTCATTATTATGATGTCTATGCTTTAAGTTCCATTTTATATCAGAAGCCGACACGCACTGTGAAAGTGAACTGCTTCGGGTTGGGCGAAGCCACACCACCGTTGTTGAAGAACTCCGGATCCTGACCGTGGAGACGCTTGTCGGCGTAGATCAGGAAGGGGTTGGTGGCGGCAAACTTCAGCGAAGCGTTGGAGATGCGGAGTGCCTTGTTCCAGTTCTCGGGGAACTGATACTGCAGCGAGATCTCCTTCATGCGGATGAAGTCGCCCTTGGCTATGCGCTCGGTTGAATAGTTGTATGCGTTGTAGGCATAGCTGAGCTGCCTGTCGTTGTAATACTGACGGAGCGATGCGATAGCCGGCACGTTGGTCAATTTCTCGTCGCCTGATGCCACCCAGCGATCCATAAAGTCTTTGGGCATCGCGGTGAGGTCGGAATAAGCAGCCGAGAACACGGGGTCGAGACGGAGCTTATTGCCGAAGGCGTAAGTCATGAAGACATTGAGGCTCCAGTTCTTATAGGTGAACGTGTTGCCGAAGCCGCCGGTATAGATAGGATCAACCGGGCCCTCATATACGAGGTGGTCAAGTTTCTCCCACTCCTGCATGTTGATGTCGGTGGTGGTCACCTCCCCCTTCTCGTTGATGAACTGCGGGATACCGTCTTCGGTCAGACCCACGAAGGGAATCGAGAAGATGGCGCGCACGGGATAGCCCTGCATAGCGAAACCGGTGCCGGGCACGAGGTCGATCACGCGTGAGCGTGAGGTGAGGTCGGTAATCTTGTTCTTCGCGTAGGAGAACGTGAAGTCCGTGGTCCAGTTGAAGTCGCGCATCATGATGTTGTGGGTGGTCACCGTGAATTCCACACCGTGAGATGCCATGGAGGCAACGTTGGCATATTTCATGATCTCACCACCAACACCCTGAGTGTAGATTCGGCCGATAAGGTCGAAGTTGTTACGCTTGTACCAGTCCACCACGAGGTTGATTCGGTTGTTGATGAAACCGAGGTCGGCACCGATGTTAAGCTCGTGCTTCTTCTCGTAGGTGAGCTCGCCGTTGGCAAGCGCGCTGAGGTAGAGAGCCTGCTCGTAGGCGTATGTATCCTGACGCCAGGGGCGCGAGGGATAGTAGACTGCGGATGCGTTCGACACCTGGGGCAGACCGGAGTCTGCGGTCAGAGAGTAGCTGACGCGGAACTTGGCAGTTGAGAGCACCGGGTTGGCAAACCATGACTCAGAGTCGATGTTCCACGATCCGGAGATGTTCCATGTCGGGAGCCAGCGCGACTGAGTGGAGCGTCCGAGCTTGTTGGAGCCTTCGTAGCGCACGGTTCCCATGATGATGTAACGGTTATCATACATGAAGCTGGCTGTTCCGAAGTAAGCCATGTTGCGCACTGTAGACGGAGTGTATGAATAGTAGTTGAGGTTTTCCTCGTTCTGCTGCTTGAAGAGCTTCCAGTCGGTGAAAGGGATGTTACCGTTGTTGAAGCAGATGCCCCAGCCCTGATATGACTCGGTGAGACGGTCGAATTTCGATGCCTCCACACCTGCCATCGCATTCAGACGGTATTTGCCGGCGAAGTCGCGGTCGTAGGTAGCGGTTGCGCGGAAGTCCCACTGGTTGAGGGCATACTGTGTATGCTTCAGGATACCACCGTTGGGAAGAACCGAGATGGGAAGCGAGTTCGGATCGTCGGGGTCACGGTAGAGGTAGGAGTTGGCAGCGCGTATGGTAGCGTCTTCCGGCTTCACACCTGCACGGTAGGCATTCGCCATGTTGCTGTCGTCCATGATGTAGTGGTTCTGGGTCGAGGTGTTGCGGCGGAAAGAGCCGAGAGCCATAAGGGTAAGGCCTCTGACGGGTTTCCACGTGAGTTCGCCCTGGAACTTGAGATCCATCACGTTCACGTCAATGTAGTTATTCTCGAGCTCGTCGAAGATATTGAAGTCAGCGTAGTTACGCTTCTGCATCGCGTGGGGGTCGGTGGTACGCGCCGTATTGAGTGAGTAGGAGAACGGGTTGATGTCAAACGATCTGTTTACCGCACCCGAAACCACGTCCACTTCCTGCGAGAGAGTACCGGGCGCCTTCTGGTGGCGGTAGCTGTCTGAGGTCAGGATCTTCACTTTCAGCGTCTTCGAGAGATTGTAGCTTGCGTTGGCGTTGAAAGTGTAGCGCGAAACGTTTGAAGACTTATACCAGCCGTCGTCGCCCATATAGGAGAAAGAGGTGTAGAACTGACCTTTGTCCGTACCACCCGAGATGCTGACAGCGTGGTTCATCATCACGTTATTATTAAAGAGGAGGTCGAACCAGTCGGTGTTGCGCATCTCAGCCTCGCGGAGATATGCATTCTTGGCAGACTCCGTATTGGGAAGCAGGAACTGACCTGTGTTGGAATCGTAGGTATTGATCAGCTTATACATCGAGCCGTAGACACCCGAGTTGGATGCGTTGGCGAGAGAAGCGAAGCTGAGCCAACCTTTCTCTTCCATTTCCTTATTGATGCCCATCTGCTCCTGAGAGTTGGCAATATTATAGTTGCGGTAGCTGGGCTTCATACGATAGGTGAACTCACCGGTATAGTTGATATTGGTGTGTCCGGAGCGGCCCTGCTTGGTGGTCACGACGATCACACCGGCCATGGCGCGCGCACCATAGATAGAAGTTGCGGAACCGTCCTTGAGAATCTGGAACGACTCGATATCATCGGCGTTGAGGCCGGCGATAGCCGAAGCGATGAGGGTCTCGGCATTACCGGACGAGAGATCGTCGGCGCTAACCTCGACGTTATCCTCAAGAATCACACCGTCTACCACCCAGAGGGGCTTGCTGGTGCCATAGATAGATGTAGCACCACGCACGCGGATCTTGGGAGCGGTACCGAATGTGCCGGATACGTTCTGCACAGACACGCCGGCGGCACGTCCTTCGAGCGAGCGAGAGATGTCGGCCACACCTGTGAGGCGGCTCTTCTCGGCGTCGATCTTGGTGGCGGAGCCTGTGAAGAGACGGCGGTCAACCGAACCCATACCGGTCACGACCACTTCGTTGAGCTGAGTCGCGTCAGATACGAGCTGGATGTTGAGGTGCTGCTCTGAAGCCTTGACCTCGGCAGTCTGATATCCTACGTATGTTACCTGAATAGTTGACTTTAGATTAGGTACAGTGATTTTAAAATTGCCGTCTACATCTGTAGCGACTCCGGTTTTGGGCTTGCCCTTGACCATGACAGTCGCACCGATCGCAGGTTCATCGGGTTCGTCCTTGAAAGTGACGGTACCTGTGACCACGATGTCGGCATAAACTCCGAGCGCCATCAGGAAGCTGAGAGTCAGGAGGACTAATTTCTTTTTCATCATTCGTTCCGAAATGTGGTGCTAATTTTCTTTACGGCCTTCCCCCGCAGTATCTGCGAAAAACAGACCTCAGAATTATGGTTATTGTTGAATTTCTATTTAAAACTATTTGAAAATTCCCACTCCCCGACCGGAGGCCGCATATAGAAATGGCCTTTTCAAAATGCAAAGTTACGAAAAAATATTGGATTTTCCGATATGTTAATGCGAGTTTTTTAGTTAAAAAACAAAATTTTTATGTTAAAAAACATACATTCGAATTTATATTTTCCCGAAAATATATCAAAATGACAGCCAAACCGCCGGAATAAGATCGCCGACGCAAATATGGCCCATATTGACACACCTGTTCAGGGCGGATTGCCTTGCAAAATGCAAAACGACAATTTTTTCGCTAAAAAAGCGGCGGAGACCCGAAATTTCCGGGCCTCCGCTATATCTTGTCGGGGAAATGTTGCCGATTAACGCACCATAACCTTGACAGTCTTATTGCCGTAGACCACTATATAGACACCCGGAGCGAGGCCGTCGGCTTTCAGTCGCTGACCTGCGGGGTTATAGATTTCCGCTCCTTCCGGAGCATTGATGCAGCCGATTCCGCCGGAGATTGCAACATCTGAGGCTTCGATGGCGCCAACTGCGCTTTCACCCTCTTTAGGAAGTTCGGATGGGGTAAACTTTATGACATTTGAATCCTCGGTAGATGGTATTCCGCCAACCACACAAGTGACGTATGCCTCCATCTCAAGTTTCCAATACATTGTCGAGAGCCCGTCGACTGTCACCGTAGTTTGCTTTCCGACACTGGTCTTGTTGAAATTATTCACGACCTTTCCTGACTTCACGGTCTTGATGGTGAGCAGGTATTCATCCACTCCTTCCACTTCATCCCAGACGAGGGTGAAGGCTTTCGATCCGTCGGGCGCAGCCTCGGGATTATCATGGAGCACGGTAGCCACATCGGAGGGTTCAACCATATTATAATCAAGACTTCCTGTCTTGGTTTCCTTATCATAAACGATGTTTGTGATATAGGGCGAGCGCCAGTATGTATATTTACCGCTCGGCTTCAACTCCACATCGGCTCCGGGGTAGATTGCACCCGACTCGAAAAGAGGATGCTTTTCGTTTTTCGGGTACACGATCTCCACATGTGAGACACCGTTAGTATTGACCGAATTGTTTGTCCAGTTATTTTTCTTGTAGTTAATGCGCCACACCATCAGACCCGGTTCCGGGAAGCAGGCGTCCCATCCTGAATTATCGCGTGATTCAATCACGAAATATTCCGTATAAAAATTAGTACCTGCCTCATTCATAGGGATTCTGATTCTCACCGCTTTTGGCTCGGGCGCATTGCCCAGCGCTTCAAGATCGTAGTGAGTTCCGTCTTCTGCCTGCTCAAACTCGAGCCATCTGCACACCCACTGCTCGTAGGCAGAGAAAAGCGGCGGCACGCATCCGTCGAAATTGTAGCATCCGGCATCCATCACGTCCCATTCGCCCGGGCTTTTGGTGTTTATGTAGTTCACGTCGTAGAGGTCGGGGAGTCCGAGCACGTGGCCGTATTCGTGGGCGAATGTTCCGATTCCGTCAACCCAGGGAGCAGAGCCGTCGAGCCACGGCTGCCTTCCTGTCTCGGGGTTCCAGCCCTTCAGCTCATTGCCGCAGGCATAGGGGCCCATTAACTTACCGCCCAAATGCAAGGAACTATACCAGCGGAAGTCTGCCTGATGCGGCCAGATGGTGCTGGTGTTGGAGTCGGCGCTTCCATAGCCGGCATAATAGAAGAATACCGTGTCGAGAACGCCGTCGCCGTCAAGATCGTAGTTTGAGAAATCAACCTCGCAGTTTTCATTCACAAGAGTCATGGCTTCGCGGACGAACTCGGGCATATTCACGATGGGATTATCCTGGTTCTTATAGAAATAGGAGGCTTTCTTCGACAATTTCACCGGGCCCACCACATCGAAAGTGGGGAGATATTTACCGTTGGAGATTGCCGTATAGTAATCGAGCGCGCTGCCCTTGCCGCCATAGTCGGAGAATCCGGGCTCGTTGAGCTGGCGATGGAAATAATCCTGAGGATCATCCATAGAGAACTCCACATCGCTAAACTCCACCAGCACCACAAGCGAGTGATTTCCCTCGCCTATGGTAGGATATTGAGAGCGCCCCTCCGAAGTGAGGGCGGCCATACGCGCCGGGCGCCTCAAGGCCGGGTCAGGATTCTGCAAACGCATTTCTTCCACTTCGGCCCTCAGCACATCCACATCTTCGGGATTGAAACGGAGCACCTCACCGAAGCGCACGGCATCAACAACGAAGCCTCGGGAATCAGTCTCGAGGAGGCGTGTGCAGTCAGCATCGGTCATAAAGTTGAAATATTCATCACCATGAACCCTTACCTGAACGGTTGAGCCATCCGGGTTGGTGAATGTGCGAACACGTGAATCTGCCGGTTTGGCAAAAAGCAACGCCGGGACTGCTATCGCAAGTCCTGCAAAGAAATATTTAATGTTCATGTTGCGCATTGTCTGTCGGGTTAAGTTTATCAGGCCGCCCGGGGCGACCAATATTGTTATTTTTTTTGAGAAAAAGGTCTCCATTCAAACCCGGAGACCTATAAGGACTTATGGAATTGTTGCCTTACCAAGATTCGAACTTGGACAAACAGAACCAAAATCTGGTGTGCTACCATTACACCATAAGGCAATCCTGAGTGCTACAAAGAGGACATGCTCTCTGATAGCGAATGCAAAGTTAATAAAAAAACAGAGACCCTGCAAATTTTCAAAATACATTTTTCGCATTTTTTACATTTTTTGTGAATGATGAGATTGAGATTCAGGTGAGTTATAATGAAAAATTGCAATTATCTCAATTTTTCATTACCTTTGCAAACACAATGAATGATCAAGGGCATTTTCGGGGCATTTCCGGGGCCTATGATGAAACCCCGGCATCAATAATCTTAACGGCCCTGATTTCCTTATCATAAACAAAAAAAATATCATGAAAATAACAGTACTTGACGGGTACGGCCTCAATCCCGGCGATCTCAGCTGGGAAGGATTCAGCAGGTTGGGCGAACTCACCGTCTATGACCGGACAAAACCCGATGAACTGATCAGCAGGAGCAGGGATGCCGATGTTCTCATCACCAACAAGACAATTCTTGACGCGGCATCGATCGCTATGCTTCCCAACCTGAAATATATCGGAGTGCTCGCCACCGGCTATAATGTAGTAGACACGGAGGCCGCGCGAAAACAGGGCATCACCGTCACCAACATTCCTTCCTACAGCACAATGTCGGTGGCCCAGGCCGTCTTCGCCCTTATTCTCGCTGTCACCAACAGAGTGGAGCATTATGCCGCCGAAAACAGAAAGGGACGCTGGAGCAGCAACCCTGATTTCTGCTATTGGGACACTCCGCTCACCGAACTTGCCGGCAAAACCATAGGAATAATTGGATTTGGCCACATAGGAAAGGCCGTAGCCGGAATAGCGCTCGCTTTCGGCATGAAAGTAAAGGCTTACACATCGAAAGAGCAATGCGCCCTTCCCGAAGGCGTTGAAAAAGCAGACCTCGACAGCCTTCTCTCAGCATCTGACATAGTCACGCTTCATTGTCCGCTGACCGAGACCACCCGACATCTTATAGATGAAAGCAAACTTGCCATGATGCGCGAAGGCGCCATCCTCATCAACACAGGACGAGGCCCGCTCATCAACGAAGATGCTGTGGCCGAGGCATTGAAATCAGGGCATCTCGGAGCTTTCGGGGCTGACGTGCTATCTACAGAGCCCCCTGCCGCCTCCAACCCGCTGCTGACGGCCCCCAACGCATTCATCACACCCCATATAGCCTGGGCCACAAAAGAGGCCCGCCGGAGATTGATGACTATAGCCGTAAACAATCTTTCCGCCTTCCTTGAGGGGAAAGCGGAAAATGTAGTGAACTGACATGCCGTCTGCCGCAGACGAGCATATCATTTACTGAGAGTCAGAAACGGTCGAGAACAGTGCTGAGCAGTTCTCTCACACGGGGCTTGTAGTCGGTATTCGACTTGGTTGCGACGCGTTCCGCTATGATACAGCAAACAGTCATAGCACGATGGCCGAGCAACTTAGCCATACCCTGCAGGCATCCCGATTCCATCTCGAAGTTAGTGACAGGCCTTCCATTATATCTGAAACTCTCGATTTTCGCATTCAGGTCAGGATCGGCGAGCGGCAGACGCACGCAGCGCCCCTGCGGAGCATAGAACCCTACAGCCGAAATTGTGCAGCCGCGCAGCATGTCGTCGCACCCGATGCGGGCCACGAGTGAGGCATCGGCATCCACCGTGTAGGGAGCAGCCCAGGTCTTCAACCATCCGGTGTGAGCCACGAACTCGCGCTCAAAGTCCAGATCGCAGACCATATCGCGCCCGGCATAATAATTAAGAATGCCGTCTGTGCCTGTAGCCTTCTCGGCAATCACGTAATCTCCGAGATGAATGTCGGGCTGAAGCGAGCCTGACGTGCCTACACGCACCATATTGAGCGTGCGGTGTTCGGGCTTCACCTCGCGCGTATTGAAGTCGATATTGGCGAGTGCGTCAAGTTCGGTCACCACTATCTCGATATTGTCAGAGCCGATGCCATGCGAGATGCACATCACGGGCTTTCCCCTATATGTGCCTCCTACGGCATGAAACTCGCGCGACTGAACGTCATAATCGATGGAATCGAACATTTCCGCCACCATCGTTACCCTGCCGGGGTCACCGACAAGAAGGATATTATCGCGGAGCTGATCAGGACGCAAATGAATGTGGAAAGCCGAGCCGTCGGCATTGATAATGAGTTCGGATGGAGGGATTATTCTCTTCATGGCATTTGAATTTTTCGGTTATCGGATTTTTAGATTAAAAGAAACATAAACGTATTCTGACTATATAACAAATGAGCGGGAAGTTGTTATAAAAGTAAATACAAAAATCAAGCATATAAGACGCATGGTGACAAAACTCATAGAGACAGCGGTAGAAATCGAAGGACTGCTGCGCATTGTAAAGGATGGAAAGCCGTCCGATGAATTATACTCATTATTAACTGAGAAAACATTCCGGCTCGCCGATGAATGCGATAAGCTGGCAGCCGAGTATGACAGAATGAAGCAAGTCCCCACCGAGGCTGAAGAAAGCAAGGCGGCAGAGTCTGCATCGGATGAAGAAGCCGAAGCCGAAGAGGCCACCGCCGAGGCTTATCAGGCACTCGAAAAAGAGGACGCCACCGAAGGCGAATCCATGGCCGATGAATCGGAGGTTCACGAAGCCCCGGCTGAAGAGCAGACTCCGGCTGAAGAGGAAGAGACTCAGGCCGAAGAGGAGACCGAAACGGTGGAAGAAGAGCAAGTAGAAGAAGAAACTCCAGAAGCAGAAGAAGAGACCAAAGAAGAAGAAACAACTACAGAGGCAGAAGAAAATGAAGAGGAATCTGCTGAAGATGACGAAGAGTACGAGGCAGAACAACAATCGTCAGAAGCATATCTGCAGATGGACGGTTTCGCTGAAGACGAAGATGAGTATGACGATGACATTCTCCTGAACTTAGAGGAGGACGAAGATGCACCCGAAGCGGTAGCGGAACAGCCGAAACCCGAGCATATACAGAAGCCCAAGCCCAACCTCAAGGCTTTCTTCTCGCTCAACGACCGCTTCCTCTACGCCCGCGAACTTTTCGACGGCGACATGAAGATGTTTGACGCCACACTGCGCCAGCTGGAAGGTATCGAATATTTCTCCGATATCGAAGACTACTTCTTCAACGAACTGGAATGGGATCCTGAACGGCGATTCGTGAGCCAATATATAGATACCCTACGCCCACATTTCAAATAACACGACAAGAACCATGCTATATATAGTACCGACTCCGGTTGGCAACCTCGACGACATGACATTCCGCGCCGTCAAGGTGCTGAAGGAGGCAGATCTCATACTCGCAGAAGACACCCGCACGAGCAGTGTGCTCCTGAAGCATTTTGACATCCACACCCCGATGCAGAGTCATCATAAATTTAACGAGCACTCTACTGTGGGGCCGCTTGCGGAGCGCCTCGAAGCCGGCGAAAACATTGCCCTTATCTCAGACGCGGGCACTCCCGGCATCTCCGATCCGGGCTTCATGCTCGTGCGTGAATGCCGGCGCATGGGGGTGGAGGTGACAGTGCTTCCGGGCCCTACGGCTTTCGTGCCGGCCCTTGTTGGCAGCGGACTACCTTGCGACAGATTCGTATTCGAGGGATTCCTTCCCCCGAAAAAAGGTCGCGCCACCCGGCTGGCGCTGCTTGCCGAAGACCCGCGCACCACAGTGATCTATGAGAGCCCCGTGAGGCTCCCGCGCACTCTGCGCCAGCTTGCCGAGGCTTTCGGCGAAGACCGCGAGGCATGCGTGGCAAGAGAGATATCGAAAATTCACGAAACCTTTCACAACGGCACTTTAAAAGAGCTATCCGAGTATTTTGCAGTGAACACTCCAAAGGGTGAAATTGTTATAGTCGTCAAAGGCAGAAATTGACAATTATAAAAACACATCAATATGAAAAAGATTCTTCCCCTCTGCGCCATGGGCGCGCTTCTGCTCGCATCATGCAGCGGACACAAAGGCGACTCAAAAGCCGACTCTCTCGTGATCGTGACCACTCAATATGAAGAGGCTTCGACCATGAACGACTCACTGCTCCTGCTCATAGGCGACATCTATGCAGGTCTCGACTCAATCAATATGCAGGAAGGTCTGCTCTACAGCATCGACCGCACCGGCGAAGGCGTTGACCGACGCGCCGACATCCGCGAAAATCTCGCCGGCATCAAGGCCCGTCTTCAGCAGAACAAGGATATGCTCAGCAAAATGCAGGCACAACTTGACAAGACCGGAGGAGAAAACAGCGTGATGAAGAAGACAATCGCGCAGCTTCAGGAGCGAATCGCCCAGCAGGAAGAGAAAATCAACCAGCTCAACACCCAGCTCGAGAACGCCAACACCCAGATTGCCGAACTCAACGACCAGGTGATCAAGGGCAAGGAAGAACTTGACGCCGAGACAGCTGCTCGCGAAAAGGCCGAGGCCGAGACCGTAGCCGCCGAGAATGCTGCGAATAAAGTGTATTACGCTATCGGCACCAACAAGGAACTGAAGCAGAATGGCCTGCTTGAGAAAAAATTCCTCGGAGCCACCAAGGTGTTGAAGGGTGATTTCAACGAAAACTACTTCACCGTGGGCGACAAACGTGACCTCTCTGTAATCAATACCGGTGGAAAGAAAGTGAAAATCTGGAGCAACATGCCGGCAGGCAGCTATGACATAATCGACAATGCCAACGGCACTCAGAGCGTGAAGATCACCAACCCGACTTCATTCTGGAGCCTCACGCCCTTCCTTATCATCCAGATTGACTGAAGATAATGAAACACAAAAAATTACTGATAAGCGCTGCCATCGCCACCAGGGTGATGGCAGCTTTTGCCGTTGATAAGATAGAGCCGCCATACTGGTGGACCGGCATGACCGACACCACTCTGCAACTGCAGGTGAACGGGAAGAATATTCGCAATGCGGAGTTTTCGGTGGAATATCCGGGTGTGAGAGTGGACTCGGTGGCCCGGCTTGACGGCAGCCCTGACTGGCAATATGTCTACCTCAACATTTCGCCCGAGGCAAAGCCGGGGACGATGAAACTCACCTGGAAAGAAGGCAGGAAGACTATCTCACGCGACTATGAACTCAAAGCGCGCACTCCTATGAAGGGAGCGCAGGGATTCTCAGCCGCCGATGTGCTCTACATGATCATGCCTGACAGGTTCGCTTCCGGCGGAAAGACTCACGACGAAGCCTCTCGGCTGAACCATAATGTGGCCATTGATAGGGAAAACCCTAACGCACGTCACGGCGGAGACCTTAAAGGAATAGCAGATCATATCGACTATATAGATTCGCTCGGAGTTACTGCCGTCTGGCTTAATCCGGTGCTCGAAAACGACATGCCCGGCGGAAGTTATCACGGATATGCCACCACGGATTATTACCGGGTGGATCCCCGCTTCGGCACCAACGGGGAATATGCCGCACTCATCGATACACTCCACGGGAAAGGAATAAAGATGGTGATGGACATGATTTTCAACCATTGCGGTTCTCACCATCCGTGGGCTCTCAACCCGCCGGCAAGCGACTGGTTCAACCATCAGGACAAATATGTGCAGACCAACTACCGACTTTCCACAATCACAGACCCATACGCTTCGGACTACGATAGGGATCTGACGGTCAATGGCTGGTTTGTAGAAGACATGCCCGACCTCAACCAGCGCAATCCCCACCTGATGAAATATCTGATCCAGAATTCGATTTTCTGGATCGAGGATGCCCAAATCGACGGCATCCGCATGGATACATATCCATACGCCGACCGCGAGAAGATGGGAGAATGGATCGACGCGGTAATGGCGGAATATCCCGATTTCAACATAGTTGGCGAATGCTGGTTCGGCACCACGGCAGGAGAACAGTTCTGGCAGACCGGCTCACCCATCGCCGCTGCAAAAGGAATCGACACCCGGCTGCCGGTAGTGATGGATTTTCCCCTGAGCATTCTCTGTGCTGACCTGAAGCCGTTCAAGATTGACTCTCAGGCATGGAACGGCATAAATGAACTTTACGACCACTTCGCGCTCGATTATGTTTATGCCAACCCTATGAACGTGTTGCGCTTTCTCGACAATCATGACACAGACCGTATGATTCTCGAAGAGCCGGAAAACCTCGATGCGTGGAAACAGGCCATAGCAATGCTGCTCACGGCGCCGGGCATACCGCAGCTTTATTACGGCACCGAGCTGCTCATGCACGGCAGCAAGGAAGGCTCCGACGGATATGTGCGGCGCGACATGCCGGGAGGCTTCGGAAAGAAGGAGAAAAGTCAGTTTGACGCAGCCGGAAGAAGCGATGTGCAGAATGAGGCATACGACTTCATATCCACCCTCTGCAACTGGCGCAAGACCTCGGATGCCGTCGGGAAGGGCGAAATGAAACATTTCATGCCCACCAACGGAGTCTATCTCTACCGCCGCGCATACGGCCCTGAAGAAGTGATCGTGATTCTCAACGGGAAAGACGAGGAACTTGAACTCGACATGAGCCGCTATGCCGAAATCATTGATGAAGGAGCGGAATATACCGACATTCTAACCGGCAAACGAGCCACACTGCGCAATGGCAATATGCCGCTTGCGCTTGCACCACGAGCCACCCACATCTACTCTAAGACTAAATGAGACTAAGACAAACAATAGGCTGTGCCATGCTACTCGCTATCGCGTTTACAGCCTGCAAACCAACCGAAAAGAATTATCAGGCCGCTTACGAGGCCGCCAAGAACAAACGTGAACAGAAAGACCCTGACGATCTCCTGCTCACAGGAGGCCACAGGCTTCTGAGCGATGAAGCATCCAACTGGAAAGTGATCGGCAGCGACTCCCTTCAGGTGGAACATCAAATGATGCGTCCGGCCGAGGGCTACGTCTGGCCGCAGTCCGGCCCCTACAGACTTGCAGTGTCGCTTTATAAGATGAGCACCAACGCCAACGCTGCCATCGAAGACCTGCAAAAGAACAGCAGCAGCCTGACTCCTGTGATAGCAGTGACCGGCAACGGTAAGCACTATATCATAGCCGGAAGCGCCACATATCCCGATTCACTGGGCAACGTGCTTCAGACTTTCCGAAGCGAGAATCCCGGGTTCCGATATATCGGGCTTGAGGGCGAGCGTCCGCTCATCCTGATCTCGAAATGACGCGAAAGAATAAGGATGCAGCAGACAGGAAAGCACTTTTTTTCATTTTTTAGTCCGCGAATGCTTATTTTTTATTAAATTTGCAGAAGTTAAGAACAAACGTAAGAATTTCTATATGGGAAAAGTTGTAATCATAGGCGCCGGCGGGGTCGGCTCGGTTGTGGCTCACAAATGCGCACAGCACCCCGAGGTGTTTAACGAGATAGTTTTGGCCTCTCGCACCAAATCAAAATGCGATGCCCTCGCAGCCAAGATAGGCGCGGCCAATATCACCACAGACCGTGTCGATGCCGACGAGGTGGATCAGATTGTGGAACTCTTCAACCGCCACAAGCCTGACATCTGCATAAATGTGGCACTCCCCTATCAGGATCTCACCATCATGGAGGCCTGCCTTAAATGCGGGGTGAACTATCTCGACACAGCCAACTATGAACCTAAAGACGAGGCTCATTTTGAATACAGCTGGCAGTGGGCCTACCGCGAGCGCTTTGAGAAAGCGGGGCTGACAGCTATTCTGGGATGCGGCTTCGACCCGGGAGTGAGCGCTGTCTTCGTGGCTTACGCCGCCAAGCATCACTTCGAGAAGATGGAATATCTCGACATAGTAGACTGCAATGCCGGCAACCACGGCAAGGCATTCGCCACCAATTTCAACCCCGAAATCAATATCCGCGAAATCACCCAGAAGGGTAAATATTGGGAAGACGGCAAATGGGTGGAGACCGAAAATCTCGAGATTCATCAGCCGCTCACCTATCCCAACATAGGCGCACGCGAAAGCTATCTGCTCTATCATGAGGAGCTCGAAAGCCTTGTGCAGAACTTCCCCTCTATCAAGAGAGCCCGCTTCTGGATGACATTCGGCCAGGAATATCTCACACATCTGCGAGTGATTCAGGACATAGGAATGGCACGTATTGACCCGGTGATGTATAACGGCCAGGAGATTATCCCCATCCAGTTCCTTAAAGCCGTGCTCCCCGATCCGGGCTCGCTCGGAGAGAACTATCACGGAGAGACTTCGATCGGCTGCCGTATCCGTGGCATCGACAAGCAGGGAAAGGAATCTACCTATTATATCTACAACAACTGCTCGCACGAGGAAGCCTACAAGGAAACCGGCGCACAGGCCGTGAGCTACACCACGGGAGTTCCGGCCATGGTAGGAGCCATGATGTTCCTTACCGGAAAATGGGTGAAACCCGGAGTCCACAATGTGGAAGAGTTTGATCCGGATCCGTTCCTCGAGACACTTGCTGTCAACGGCCTCCCCTGGCACGTGATAGTAAACGGCGACATCGAATTATGAGAAATCCCATCATAACCATCACGATGGCGGTTGCGGCTTCGGTTGCAACCGCCTTCTCTGCTTTCGGAGAATGCGCACCCTACAGAGTGCTGACTGCGAAAGGGGCTGTGGAGATTGACCCGGTCTCAGACGGAGTATTCCGTATCACCACCCTACCCTCGCGCGACGCCGCCACTCCGCAACCCACGCAAGCGGCGGTTTCACACGGCTGCCCCAACGGCATAACGGCATGGTCTTCGCCCGGGTCATTTACGGTTTCTTCTCCCTCCACGACAGTTGAGGTAGACAAGACAACCGGAAAGGTGACTTTCCTTAATCATGAAGGAGCCGTTCTGCTCCGTGAAGCCGAGAGCGCCCGCAAAGACGGCGACGGGCAAAGTGTGGCATTCCTCACTCCGAAAGGAGAAAGATTCTACGGAGCGGGCGAGAGAGGACACTCGCTGACTCTCAACGGATCGGAACTGACCATGTGGAACCGCGCAAATTACGGCTACGGAGAGGGCGACAGCCGAATCTCGCAGGCAAACATCTGTATGCCATACATTGTGAGCGACAAAGGCATAGCCATCCTCATCGACGATTATGCTAAAGCAAACCTCACGATAGGGGCTGACACAATCCTCTACACCACGATCGCACGGAAACCCCTGAGCTACTATTTCATAAACGGTAACGGTTCGCTGGCAGGTGCTACGGAAAACTTCACTGGTCTAACCGGCCGCCAGCCACTTCCTCCGTTCTGGACACTTGGCTACATCACATCAAAATACGGCTATCACAACCAGAAGGAAGCATACGGAGCCATCGACTCACTCAAGCAGAGAGATTACCCCGTAGACGGAATGGTGCTCGACCTTTACTGGTATGGAGTGGAGACCGACATGGGACGCCTTGCCTGGGACAGCACGCAATGGCCCGACCACCGGAAGATGCTCGCCGACATGAAGGCTCAGGGCATTCACGTCGTGCCAATACATCAGCCTTATATCAACAAGATAGGAGCTCTTGACAATTACAACCTGCTCGACAGCGCCGGACTGCTGACCAAAGACGCAGACGGCAACACGAAAGATGTCACCACATGGGTTGGCGAGGCCGGCATGTTCGACATAGCCAATCCACGCACGCGCGAATGGATGTGGCAGAGAATGAGTCCGCTCACAGCGGAAGGTTTTTCCGGCTGGTGGGGTGATCTCGGCGAGCCGGAGGTGCATCCACTTGAAATAGTGCATGCCAACGGTGAGACGGCAGAGGAATTCCACAACGTCTACGGCAACGTGTGGAGCAAGATGATCTACGACGGACTCAGGAGCGACTTCCCCGACATGCGCCCGATGCTTATGATGAGAGGTGGCACCACCGGACTTCACCGCTACGGTGTCTTCCCGTGGACTTCAGACGTGGCGCGTTCTTGGGAAGGGCTACAGGCTCAAAACAAGCTGCTTCTCGGATCAGGTCTGTCCGGACTCGGCTACATGAGCAACGACGTGGGCGGTTTTGCCGTGGATCCTGAAAAACCCTACGACCCTGAGCTTTATGTGCGCTGGGTGCAGGCAGGCACATTCTCGCCCGTGCTTCGCACTCATGCCCAGGACAGGCCCGAGCCATATCACTATCCGGGTCAGGAAGACATCATCAGGCGCTTCATCAGAATGAGATATGAATGGCTGCCCTACAACTACACGCTGGCCTACGAAAACGCCACTTCCGGACTTCCGCTCATGCGCACCCTCAACTTCAGGGGAAATGAAGAAGACGCCCATCTGGGAGATATCAGCGATGAATATCTCTGGGGCGACAACGTGCTCGTGGCCCCTGTCACTAAGAAAGGCGCACGTTCGCGCAAGGTCACTTTCCCTTCCGGCACATGGGTGGACTGGAACAATACCGCTTTGAAATTCAAGGGAGGCACAACAACAACTGTAGCCGCCCCACTCAAGACACTCCCGCTATTCGTAAAGACCGGAAGTTTCATACCTCTTTGCACACAAAAGATAGCCAACACCTCGGAGTATGACCCTTCGGAACTGACCGTGAGATATTTTCCCCGTAAGGAATGGAGCGAATACACCCTCTTCGACGACGACCGCCTCTCTCCCACCTCGCTCGAAGACGGTAATTATCAGCTCACGACATTCAGGGGCTCACAACAGGGTTCGGAAATTTACATCGACATCGCTTCGGAAGGGAAATACACCGGTATGCCGGAGTCCCGCACCATCTCGATGGAGATAGCAGGTGTGTCACGTCCCCGCTCACTTGAAATCAACGGCGCAAGCCATGACTTCAGATATGACGCTGCCACTCGCACCGCGATCTTCACTTTCACGTATAATTACAACACTACCCACATCAAAGTTTTCTAATATTCATCTACCACACGACATGACTATAAGACTGACCCTCACACTCTCGGCCCTCGCGCTCTCAGGAGCCTCCGCGCTTGCATGCACCAACCTGATAGCCGGAAAAAAAGCTACAACTGACGGAAGCGTCATGATTACTTACGCAGCCGACTCACACACTTTATACGGCGACCTGTCGCACACTCCGGCCGCAGTGCACAAACCCGGGGAGATGCGCACCGTGAAGGAATGGGATACCGGCAAAATCCTCGGCGAGATACCCCAGCCGGCCAAAACCTACAACGTCGTGGGGAACATGAACGAATATCAGGTTGCCATTGGCGAAACCACGTGGGGAGGCAGGGAAGAACTGATGGACACTACCGGAAACTCCATAATCGACTACGGCTCCCTGATACAGATTGCCCTCGAACGCTCAAAAAGCGCAGCCGAGGCCCTCGACGTCATGACTTCGCTCGTGGCTGAATACGGTTACGCTTCGGAAGGAGAATCATTCACCATCGCCGATAAGAATGAAGTGTGGGTGATGGACATGATCGGCAAAGGTGCCGAGAAGGGTGCTGTCTGGGTGGCTGTGCGCATTCCCGACAACGCCATCTGCGCCCACGCCAACGAGCCGCGCATACGCCGCGTAGACCTGAAAGACAAGAAAAACGTGCGCTATGCAAAAGACATGATTGAGTTTGCCCGCAAGCGTGGCCTCTACGAGGGGAAGGACGAGGATTTCTCGTTTGCCGACGTCTACGGCTTCCACGACACCGCCACACGACGCAGTTGCGATGCCCGCGCCTGGGCCTACATGCGCGAGTACGCTCCCGATATGGATAAATACTACTCCTGGTGTAGCGGCGAGAGCGACACACCGATGCCACTTTACGTTGTGCCGGAGAAAAAGGTCTCTCTCGAAGACATGATGCTATCCATGCGCAGCCACTTCGAGGGAACACCTTTCGACATGACTCAAGACGTGGGCGCCGGCCCTTACCATGTGCCCTACCGCTGGCGCCCTATGGAATATGAAGTGGACGGCAAGAAATACTGCATGGAGCGCGCCACAGCCACTCAGCAGACCGGCTGGAGTTTCGTGGCACAGTGCCGCGACTGGCTTCCCGACCCTGTAGGCGGAATATTCTGGTTTGGCACCGACGACACCAATACCTGCGTCTACATGCCGCTTTATTGCTGCCTGACGGAAGTGCCCGTGCAGTTCACCGTAGGCGATCTCTACCACTTCGACATGGACTCAAACTTCTGGATGAACAACTGGGTGGCGAATCAGGCCTATAACCGCTATGACCAGATGATACCCGACATCCGCAAGGTGCAGAACTCTCTTGAAGACAAGTATCGCTCATCGCGCGCCGCGTCTGACGCCGAGCTGTCGCCGCTCGCCGAGGCAGGCTTCCTGGGAGAAGTCACCACAGTGGCCAACAGCCAGGCGGCGGCTATTGCAAAGGAAGCCACCGATGCCTACCGCGATCTGGCCCAGTTCCTGCTCGTGAAGTATATCGACGGCAACGTTAAAAAGCAAAACGAGGACGGATCTTTCAAACTCAACCCCTACGGGCTGCCGGCCTCACCTTCTCAGCCGGGCTACGACAAGAAATATTATGAGTCGATCGTGAAAGAGACCGGCGACCATTTCCTCATCAAGTAATATGTTTTAAAACATATCCGAGGCTTTTTATGGAAATTTTCCAAAAAAATTTCCAAAAATACTTGGCCGGAAGCCAAAAATAATTTATATTTGCAAGTGAAAAACGCAACCAATGCGTAACAACACCTAAAGCAACCTTAAAATCAAAGCCAATATGAACATAAACGAAATCATGGCCGCACTCGAGGCCAAGCATCCGGGAGAAAACGAGTTTCTGCAGGCAGTGAAAGAAGTGCTTCTTTCTGTAGAAGATGTCTATAACCAGCATCCTGAATACGAAAAAGCACGCATCATCGAGCGCATGGTGGAACCCGACCGCATCTTCACCTTCCGCGTGACATGGGTAGACGACAAGGGCGAAGTGCAGAACAACATCGGCTATCGCGTTCAGTTTAACAACGCCATCGGCCCCTACAAGGGCGGCATCCGCTTCCATGCAAGCGTGAACCTGTCGATCCTGAAGTTCCTCGGTTTCGAGCAGACATTCAAGAATGCCCTCACCACCCTGCCTATGGGCGGCGCCAAAGGCGGCAGCGACTTCTCGCCCCGCGGCAAGAGCGATGCCGAGATCATGCGCTTCTGCCAGGCATTCGTGCTTGAACTCTGGCAGAATCTCGGCCCCGACCGCGACGTTCCTGCCGGCGACATAGGAGTAGGCGGACGCGAAGTTGGCTATATGTACGGCATGTATAAGAAACTCGCACGCGAGAACACCGGCACATTCACCGGCAAAGGCCTCAGTTTCGGCGGCAGCCGTCTGCGTCCGGAAGCCACAGGCTACGGAGCAATCTATTTCGTGCAGAACGTTCTGAAAAAGAACTGGGGTGAAGACCTCGCCGGCAAGACCATCGCCATCTCCGGCTTCGGCAACGTGGCATGGGGCGCAGCAAAGAAAGCCACCGCTCTCGGCGCGAAAGTAGTCACCATCTCCGGCCCCGACGGCTATATCTATGACCCGGCTGGACTCGACGACGAGAAAATAGAATATCTCCTTGAGCTCCGCGCTACCGGCAACGACATTGTGGAGCCTTACGCAGAGCAGTTCCCCGGCTCAGAATTCTTCCCCGGAAGAAAGCCCTGGGAGCGCAAGGTGGACATCGCACTTCCCTGCGCCACCCAGAACGAGCTCAACGGCGAGGATGCGAAGATGCTGATTGCCAACGATGTTCAGCTTTGTGCCGAAGTCAGCAACATGGGCTGCACCCCTGAAGCAATCGACGCCTTCATAGCCAATAAGACCGTCTACTGCCCGGGCAAGGCTGTCAACGCCGGCGGTGTGGGAGTATCAGGCCTCGAGATGAGCCAGGATGCCGAGCACCTGCAGTGGAGCGCCGAAGAAGTGGATCAGCGTCTTCACACCATGATGAGCGACATCCACAATGCCTGTGTGGAACACGGCATGCAGGAAGACGGCTACATCAACTACATGAAGGGTGCCAACATCGCAGGCTTCCTCAAAGTGGCCGATGCCATGATGGGACAAGGCATAATCTGATAAAAATTTATAAAAGTCTTGCCTGATTCAGAAAAAAGTATTAACTTTGCACTCGCAAAATCGGCCACTATAGCTTAGTTGGTAGAGTATCTCATTCGTAACGAGACGGTCGCCGGTTCGAGTCCGGCTAGTGGCTCTTCTGAATCTTCAGCAAGAAGAACATGATAATCCTCGGGATCTTTTGATTCCGGGGATTTATTTTGCTAATTGAGGTGTGAGCCGGAAATAGATTTGAATAATTGAAGATTTTTCATTAAATTTGCAGATTAATACGGGCATGTACCCACGACATAAGGAGACCAACACACTAAACGAGGCCTGATGAAAGCCAGACGACGCTACAGAATAACCATCGAAGACGAATCGCGCCTGCGCGATATCGTCAAGGTATCCATGCGTCCGGCAGTATTGTGGGGTGTGGCTTTGGCCTCAGTGTTCGCACTTATCCTGCTCACTTCTCTGCTCATCGTGGCCACACCGCTCAGAAATCTCATGCCCGGCTATCTCAAGAAGGGGGAGCGAAGCGCTGCTGAAGCCGGAATGCTACGCATCGATTCCATCAAGAATGCCTATACGCTCAACAGCCGGTATATCGCCAACATCCTGACAGTGCTCGACACTGACCGGGCCGCTACCGACAGCGTTCAGGCCGAGACCACCCCCAATGAATTGCCGCCCGACTCACTTCTGCCTGCTTCACCGCGCGAGATAGAATTCATCAGCCAGCTGAAAGAGCGCGAGAAATACAACGTGGAGGTGCTCGCGCCGCTCGCGGCCGGCCAGTTGCGGCTCTACCCGGTGGCCGCTGGAGCGATGATAGCCGAAAACAGCCCGAATCCGGCCAAGGCCGTCATCGTCACTCCCAAAGGGAGCCCGGTGTGCGCCCTTACCGATGCGAGAATACTCGCCATACAGAATCCCGCTCCCGAAGGAGGATGCGCCATCATACTTCAGCACGACGGAGGCTTTGCCTCGAGGTATTCGCATGTGGGCACCCCTTCAGTGGCGGCAGGAATGCACGTGGAGGGAGGCAGCGTGATAGCCCTCGGCGCTTCGGGTGGGGCCACGGCTCCGGGCCGATTCTTTCTTGAGATGTGGCACGACGGAACGCCAGTGGAGCCGGCCAGATACCTGACACAGACCAACTGACAACAGACATCAACCTATATATGACACAGAAAAGCATAGGAGTTCTCGGATCGACCGGCAGCATCGGCACCCAGACACTCGACATCATAGCGGAATATCCCGATCGCTTCAGGGCAGGAGTATTGACGGCCAGGCGCCAATGGCAACTTCTTGCCGAGCAAGCGCTGAAATTCAGGCCCGATCTGGTAGTAATCGGCGAGGAGCGTTATCTTCCCGAACTGAAGAAAGCCCTCGAAGGGAGCGGAATCGAGGTAGCCGCAGGAGAAGCGGCCATAGCCGCAGCAGCCGCACATCCTTCTACCGACACCGTGGTGACGGCAATGGTGGGCTACAGCGGACTCATCCCCACCATCGAGGCGATAAAGGCACACAAGACCATAGCCCTCTCCAACAAGGAGACTCTCGTGGTGGCCGGTGAGCTCATCACGAAACTCTGCCGTGAATATGCCGCCGACATCATTCCAGTAGACAGCGAGCACTCCGCGATATTTCAATGCCTGGTGGGCGAACGGCGCGACGAGATGCAGAAAATCATCCTCACAGCCAGCGGAGGCCCATTCCGCACATTCTCAAAAGAGCAGCTGGAACACGTCACTCCCGCCGATGCGCTCAAGCATCCCAACTGGGATATGGGAGCGAAGGTGACCATAGATTCGGCCTCGATGATGAACAAGGGGTTCGAGATGATAGAAGCTCGCTGGCTATTCGATTGCAGACCCGATCAGATAGAAGTGGTGGTGCATCCGCAGTCGATCGTGCACTCAATGGTGGAATACCGCGACGGAAGCGTGAAAGCGCAACTCGGAGTGCCTGACATGCACACACCCATCCGCTATGCACTCTCCTACCCCTCGCGTCTGGGCACTGTGCTTCCGCCCATGCGCCTTGAAGACTACATGCACCTCACTTTCGAGCGTCCCGACATGGAAAAATTCCCTCTGCTCGGCTACGCCTTCGAAGCCATAGCGAAAGGGGGCACGATGCCCTGCATCCTGAATGCCGCCAACGAGATAGCCGTGCAGGCCTTTCTTGAAGGCGAGATCCGCTTCACAGACATGCCTAAGGTGGCACGCCACACTATGGACACGGCCGACTGGAGCCCCGCGCCGGAGCTCGACACGCTTGTGGCCACCAACGCCGAGGCGCGCGCGATAGCAAGAACATACACTGACAAAATAGCAAAGAAATAAACATTGGAAACATTCCTGATCAAAGCAGCGCAACTTGTGCTTGCGTTTGCAATCCTCGTGATAATTCATGAGTTCGGCCACTTCCTCATCGCCCGCATCTTCGGCATTCGGGTTGAGAAATTCTATATATTCTTCGACCCCTGGAAAGAAATCTTCAAGTGGAAGCCGGGCAAATATGTCGGCGGTCTGGGTATGCAGAAGAATCTCGACAAATCAGAAAACGCGACTGCAGTAAAGGAAGACGGAGAGGAGGAGCCCGCACCCGAGAAAAAGGGCTTCTGGAACGATACCGAATATGGTATAGGCTGGCTGCCGCTCGGAGGCTACTGCAAGATTTCGGGCATGATCGACGAGTCGATGGATACGGAGCAGATGAAGCAGCCGGCACAGCCGTGGGAATTCCGCAGCAAGCCGGCATGGCAACGTCTTCTCGTCATGATAGCCGGAGTGCTCTTCAACTTCCTCCTTGCCATAATCATCTATGCAGGCATTGTCTTTGCCACCGGCGAGAAATATGTGTCGGTGACAGATGCCGATATGGGTATGCAATATTCCGGAGAGGCGCTTAAAGCCGGATTCCACAATGGCGACATTCCTCTTGAAGCAGACGGGAAGAGCCTCGCCGGGCTTCCGTCAGAGGCGCGCCTGGCCATGCTTCAGGCCAAGGAAGTGACAGTGCTCCGCGATGGAAAGAAGACCACTGTCAAGGTGCCTCAGGATCTCATCTTCCGTCTTGATGAGGAAGCCAAGAGCGACACAGCCTCCATCAACTTCTTCACCTACAGAATACCTACACGCATCACTCAGGTGATGCCCGGCGAGGGCGCCGCAAAGGCCGGAGTGAAGGAAGGCGACGAGATTATCGCCATCGACAGCATTCCGACCCCTTCGCTCAATGAGTTCCTGCCCACGCTTGAAGGGCACGAGAACCAGACCGTGAAGCTTACCCTCATAAGGGAAAAGAAAGACACACTCCAGCTTCCCGTTACGCTTTCCTCCGGATCCAAGATGGGTGTGGGGCTTGAAATCGATCCCTCGGCCTTCTTCAAAACTCAGGAAAAGAAATACTCGCTCTTCACCTCCGTGCCGCGTGGCATCGAGATGGGAGTGGACAGGCTCACGGCCTACGCCCAGAGCATGAAACTTGTCTTCACGAAAGAGGGAGCGAAATCTGTAGGCGGATTTGGCTCGATAGGCAGTATTTTCCCTGAATCGTGGGATTGGATAGCATTCTGGAATATCGCGGCATTCCTCTCGGTTGCTCTCGCATTCATGAATATTCTTCCCATTCCCGCGCTCGACGGCGGACACGTGCTTTTCCTTCTTTATGAGGTGATATTCCGTCGTAAGCCATCCGAGAAGTTTATGGAATACGCCCAGATGACAGGCATGGTGCTTCTGATCGGCCTCCTCATCTATGCCAACGGAATGGACATCGTCAGATTCTTCTTCAAGTAACCGCAAATCACATCCGCAACATGAAAGAGATAATTCTGAAGAAAGGAAAGGAAGAAAGCCTCCTGCGCCATCATCCATGGGTCTTCTCTGGAGCGATAGCCCGTCTGCCCGAAGGGCTCGAAGAAGGCGACCTCGTGATGGTGAAAGCTGCCGACGGCACCATACTCGGCACCGGACACTATCAGATAGGATCGATAGCGGTGCGCATTCTTGAATTCGGCTCCGGCCCGCTCCCTGACGACTTCTTTGCAAAGCGCCTTCAGGAAGCCTACCGACTGCGCCTCGCCTTAGGGCTGATCCGCCCTGACAACGACTGCTTTCGTCTGGTGCACGGAGAGGGCGACTTCCTGCCCGGACTCGTCATAGACATCTATGGCGACACTGCAGTGGTGCAGGCCCACAGTCCCGGCATGCACTTCGAGCGCCGCAAGATTGCGCAGGCTCTGATAGAGATTCCTGAAGCCCGCATCCGCAACGTATACTATAAAAGCGAGACCACACTCCCCTACAAGGCCAACCTCGACCCAGAAAACGAATATCTCGCGGGCGGATATGACGGCAACATCGCCACCGAAAACGGCCTGCAGTTCAACATAGACTGGCTCAGGGGGCAGAAGACGGGCTTCTTCGTGGATCAGCGTGAGAATCGCGCCCTGCTTGAGAAATTTGCCAAAGGACGCAATGTGCTCAACATGTTCTGCTACACCGGCGGCTTCTCCGTCTATGCAATGCGCGGAGGCGCGGAGAGCGTGGTCTCTGTAGACTCCTCGGCTAAAGCCGCAGCGCTCACCGACGCCAACATCGCACTCAACTTCCCTGACGACCCGCGACATAAGACGTATGCCGTGGATGCGTTCAAGTATCTCAACGACATGCCGGCCGGAAAGTTTGATCTCATCATCCTCGATCCTCCGGCATTCGCCAAGCATCGCTCAGCCCTAAAGAACGGACTCATCGGCTATCGCAAACTCAACAGCAAGGCTTTTGAGAAGATCAAACCCGGCGGGGTTCTCTTCACGTTCTCATGCTCGCAGGTGGTGACGCGCGAGGCTTTCCGCCTGGCAGTATTCAGCGCTGCCGCCAAATCAGGTCGCAAAGTGCGCATCCTGCATCAGCTCACACAGCCGGCCGATCACCCCATCGACATCTCTCATCCTGAAGGAGAATATCTGAAGGGGCTGGTGCTCTACGTGGAGTAATTGAGAATGGGGAATTGAGAATTTAGAATTCAGGCTTGCTTTAGCTTGAGCGCAGCTAATTGAGGATTTAGAATTCAAGAGCAGGATAGGTCCGGAGCGATCTCCGAGCGCGACCACCTGAGTAATTGAAAATTGAGAATTTTACACTATAATGAAAAAACTACAGATGATTATGACCGGTGGAGCCTTACTCCTCGGATCGATTACGACAATGGCAAAGGAAAATCCGAATTTCGACTATAAGGTGGATCGCTTCGCCGATATCGAAGTGCTGCGCTATGAAGTGCCGGGCTTCGACCAACTGACACTCAAACAGAAGGAAATGCTCTACTACCTCTCGGAGGCAGCACAGTGGGGCCGTGACATCATTTGGGATCAGAACGGCAAAAACAATCTGCAGCTACGTCTCATACTGGAGAAAATCTATCAGAAATATGACGGAGACCGCGATTCAAAAGACTGGAAAGCGTTCGAAAAATATCTGAAACAGGTATGGTTCGGCAACGGGCCTCACCACCACTATTCAAACGACAAATTCGTTCCTGAATTCTCACAGGAATTCTTCGAGGAGCGCGTGAAGGGTATCTGCGCCCGCTGCATGGGGGCTTCAGACGACAAGGAACGCAATGCGATAGTGGCTGAGATCACCCGATATATCTTCGACCCCTCATATATGCCGAAAAAGGTGAGCCTCGACTCCACCGGCGACGTGATAACCGCTTCAAGCGTGAACCTCTACGACGGAGTGACTCAGGAAGAAGTTGAGGCTTACTTCGCTTCAAAGAAGAAGGCCGACGACCCCACACCCATCTCCTACGGACTGAACTCCAAGCTGGTGAAAGACGCGCGCGGAAATATCTATGAGGAGACTTACTGCCTCAACGGTCTTTACGGAGACGCAATCCGCCATATCATCTACTGGCTCGACAAGGCAAAAGGAGTGGCTGAGAATGACGCGCAACGCGCTTACATCACCAAACTTATCGACTACTACATCACCGGCGACCTCCGCCTCTTCGATGAATACTCCATACTCTGGGCCGAGGATTCAAATTCAGACGTGGACTTTGTGAACGGTTTCATCGAAAGCTACAATGACCCTCTGGGAATGACCGGAAGCTGGGAAAGTTACGTCAATTTCCGCAACCGCGAAAGCACGAAACGCACTAAAATCATCTCTGACAACGCCCAGTGGTTTGAAGACAACGCTCCGATCGACCCTCAATATCGCAAGCCGCACGTGAAGGGAATCTCGGCAAAGGCCATCAATGCCGTGATGCTTGCCGGCGACGCTTATCCGGCTACCGCAATCGGCATCAATCTGCCCAACGCAGACTGGATTCGCGCGCAGCACGGAAGCAAGTCTGTCACTATCGAGAACATCACCGAAGCATACGCAGAGGCAAGCAAGGGCAACGGTTTCCGAGAGGAATTCGTGATCGATGCCCCAACCCGCGCCCTGATGGACAAATACCTATATCAGACCGATATGCTCCACACCGACCTGCATGAATGTCTGGGACATGCTTCCGGACAACTTGCACCCGGCACCGACCCTGACGCTCTGAAGGAAAACGGCTCGACTCTGGAGGAAGCCCGCGCAGACCTTTTCGCCCTCTACTATCTCGCCGATCCGAAACTCGTGGAACTGGGCATCATCTCCGATCCGGAAGCCTATAAAGCCGAATATTACCAGCAGATGATGAACGGCCTCATGACCCAGCTCAACAGGATAGAGGAAGGCAACAATGTGGAGGAAGCCCACATGCGCAACCGCCAGCTGATAGCGGCATGGACACTCGACCACGCCAAAAAGTCGAAAGCCGTGCAGCTCGTGAAGAAAGGTGGAAAGACATATCTGAAGATCAACGATTACAACGAACTGCGCAACCTTTTCGGTCAGCTTCTGAAAGAGATACAGCGCATCAAGTCTACAGGCGACTATGCAGCCGGAAACGCCCTGGTGCAGAAGTATGCTGTCAAGATCGACCCGAAACTTCACAAAGAAATACTGCAGCGCTATTCCACTCTCGACATTCCGCCCTACCGCGGCTTTGTCAATCCCGTATATGTGCCAGAGTATGACGCCGATGGCAATATCACCGATGTGAAAGTGACCTATAATGAAAGTTATCCCGACCAGATGCTCCGTCTGAGCCGCAACTACTCAGCACTCGGCAAATGATGACATCCGATCTTTCAGACACTATGACCCCGCTGCGCAAAAGTTTCTATAGCCTGCGCAACGGGGTCATTGCCGATACTCTCCGCAAAGGAGGCCTCCCACATAAGTATATTTTCGGTCTTCAGCTTCCGCAGCTGAAACAACTGGCAGATCAATACCGACCTACCGACAACAAGCTATCTGCCGACCTCGCCCGCGCCCTTTGGGCCGACAAGGACTGCCGCGAGGCAAGGATTCTGGCATGCTATCTGATGCCGCCTGCCGAGCTGACGCAGGCAGAGGCTCTCGCCTGGGCAAAAGACACATTGAGCCGGGAAGAGTCAGACATTCTGGCATTCAGGCTTCTGCGCTATCATAGCGCGGCTGCCCAAATAGAGAGGGATCTCGCCGCTTCGGCCGACGCAAGAGAGCGATATTCAGCTGAAGCGTTGAGAAGATTCCTTTGAAACAACCGCTTTAAAATACTACCTGTCATGAAAACGTTTCTAAACACGGCGCTGCTGCTCGCCGCACTCGCCATCACACCCGTCTTCGCCACTGCAAAGGCTGTCTCAGATCCGGCATCGGTCTCCGCTGAGCGGAAAGCAGGACAATTCAAGGCCGGAAGCGGCGAATTCCTGCTCAACGGGGAGCCTTTCGTGGTGAAGGCAGCCGAACTGCACTATCCGCGAATACCCCGGCCCTACTGGGATCAGCGCATCAAACTGTGCAAGGCCCTCGGCATGAACACAATCTGCCTCTATACGTTCTGGAACTCTCACGAGCCGAAAGAAGACATGTTTGATTTCTCGGGGCAGAACGACCTGCGGGAGTTTATCAGGCTGTGTCAGGAAAACGACATGAAAGTGATACTGCGTCCCGGGCCATACGTGTGCGCCGAATGGGAAATGGGAGGACTCCCGTGGTGGCTTCTCAAGAAGAAAGATATAAAGCTGCGCGAGAAAGATCCCTACTTCCTCGAGAGGGTAGATAAATTCCAGAAGGCCCTGGCCGAGCAGGTGGGAGACCTGACGGTTGCTGACGGAGGCCCGATCATCATGGTTCAGGTAGAGAATGAATACGGCTCGTATGGCACTGATAAGCCATACGTATCCACCATACGCGACATGCTTCGCAAAAATTTCGGTGAAGACGTCACGTTTTTCCAATGTGACTGGTCTTCCAATTTCACCAACAACGGACTCGATGACCTCATCTGGACAATAAATTTCGGAACCGGAGCCAACATCGACAATCAATTTGCCCGGCTGAAGGAACTGCGCCCCGAGAGCCCGCTGATGTGCTCTGAATTCTGGAGCGGATGGTTTGACAAATGGGGAGCGAACCACGAGACCCGTCCGGCCAAAGACATGATTGCCGGCATCGACGAAATGCTCTCAAAGGGAATATCTTTCAGCCTCTACATGACACACGGAGGCACAAACTGGGGGCACTGGGCCGGCGCAAACTCGCCGGGTTTCGCGCCCGACGTCACCTCTTACGACTATGACGCCCCTATTAGCGAGAGCGGTCAGGTCACGCCCAAATATCATCTGCTGCGGAACACTCTTGCCAAATACTACGAAGGAAAAAAACTTCCGCCCATACCGGCAACGGTGAAGCCCATAGAGATCAAGAAATTTAAATTCGAGACAGTAGCCCCGCTCTTCGCCAATCTTCCGGAAGGACATCGCAGCCATGACATCAAGACGATGGAGGAATACGATCAGGGCTTCGGAAGCATCCTCTACCGCACCACACTTCCCGAACTGAAAGAGGGTGGACTGCTCTCCATCAATGATCCACACGACTATGCACAGGTGTTCGTGAACGACGCCTATATCGGCACTCTCGACAGGCGCATGGGCGAAAAGACCCTCAGGCTCCCATCCTGCCCCAAAGGGGCGAAACTCGATATTCTTGTAGAAGCGATGGGCCGCATCAATTTCGGACGTGCCATAAAGGATTTCAAGGGAATCACCGACAATGTCACTGTTTCAGAAGACAGAAACGGCTTCAAATTCACTTGCGACCTCAAAGACTGGGAAGTGTTCAACCTTGAAGACACCCCGGATTTCTACGAGTCTATGGAGTTCTTCCCGATTGACTCCTTCACAGTCGGTGCCGACGGCAGACTACCCCGAGGAGTATATAAGGGCACATTCAACGTCGGCAAACCTTCCGACACATTCCTCAATTTCGAGACGTGGGGCAAAGGTCTGGTCTACGTCAACGGCCATCCCTTAGGCCGAATATGGGAAATAGGGCCTCAGCAGACCCTCTACATGCCCGGATGCTGGCTTAAAAAGGGCGAGAACGAGATAATGGTGTTTGACATCGCCGGCCCACGAGAGGCGGTGAGCGAAGGACTGAAAGAGCATCATATCGACCATCTGCATATCACTAAACCGGCCACACACCGCGCAGCCGGCGAGACTCTTGACCTTGCAGGCCTCACACCGGTGCTGAGCGGAAGTCTTGCTGCCGACAACGGATGGCAGCAGCGTCTGCTGGAAACCCCTGCCGAAGGGAGATATGTATGCCTCGAGGCCCTGAGCTCCATTTCGGGCGAGGATGTGGCCTCGATTGCGGAGATCTATCTTCTTGATGAAAACGGCGACCGCCTCTCGCGCGAGCCCTGGACTGTGTATTATGCCGACAGCGAAGATGTCGCCAAGTCAAACCGAGGCGCCGACAAGGTATTCGACCTGCAGGAATCCACCTACTGGAGCACCGCACCCGGCGTGGCATTCCCACACAGCATTGTTCTGGATCTCGGCAGTGTGAAGAAGATAAGCGGCATTCAGTATCTTCCGCGCATGGAGGCGGAATTGCCAGGCGCAATCCGCGATTTCAACCTCTACATCTCCACCTCCCCATTCAGGAAATAACCATTCCCGAAGCATCCTGAATTCTGCAAAGAAGCAAATATCCTGACAACATAAAATACCCCGAAAGTCACACACGCGGCTTTCGGGGCATTATTTTGCAATTGGAGTGATTATTGCGGCGATTGCCTGATAATCACCGGCTCTCCATTCAGTGAAATACCCTCAATTTCTACATAACAGTCTTTCTGAGCCGGCACTTCAGAAGCATCCCTCACCGATGGAAGCCAAGCGGCATTAATGACAGCTTCGTCAGAAGTGGGGTCATAATCGAAGTGGGCACGATATGCTTCCGGCCTGTTCTGGAAACCCTGAGGGCTAAACTTCTTCACAAAAAGGTCGGCATCCCAATCCTTGATTTGGCTTCCGTCTTTAGTTGTTATGTTCAAAGCGCCTCCTCCGGAAGCAGCCGACATACTGATAATCATGGCCGAGGAAGGGCGGAAATATTCAATATTTTCAATAATATGCAGAGGATACATCGCCGAAAGTTCGCTGAGTGTATTGGACGCACCACTCGAATACAATCCGGATACAGCCACATTCCGCTCGGGCGTCCACCGGGTACCGTCGATCCATATCTCCACATTTGAACGGTCAAAGTGGTCAGTATGCCCTGTGAATGTTGTGATAATATTGCCATTCACAATTCGCAGTCCGGGAATTTTTCTCAGCACTTCCTCGTATGTCGTGATATGGCTCATCTCGATATCCTTCGCAGAGAAACTTTTCACTCCAAGAGCAGCGAGCATTTCCTTTCTCGATTCCTCAGGAGTTATAGGGGCAGTGACTACAAGGTCATCGAGCAATATGGTTCCTGAAGCGAGTAGCGACACATCCACATCGTCAAGGCGCTGAATCTCGGTTTCCGCTGTCTGTATAGCCTCGAGCCGGGGAGGATCGTATTGATCTATTTCATAATTATGCTCCTTGCTGCCCGATTCGCCAAACACCTGAATCACGAAAGTCGTATTCTCAGGCCAGTCCAACCCCCTGAAGATGAAACGGCCATCTTTATCGGTTATGGTTTGGGAAGCATAATTGATCTGAGGGGAAATCAGCATCACCACGGCTCCGGGAAGGGGGTTTGATTTCCAACGCGATTTGACAACACCCGAAATCTCGCCACCGATCTCAAGAGGAATCTCCGAAACGGTGAATTCCTGCCTGAGAGCCTTTTCCACATCATATCGTTCCCAGCCCTGAGTCATGAGCAGCATATCAAGAGCGTAATCAGTGGTTTCGTCAGGATTTTGAAAATAAAAATCCTGATCCTCCACATATCCTTTCAGATCACTTTGGAGCATGAGCGAGGAAACGATAGACTGAGACTGCGGCGCCCCGACCTCACGATTAATCTTGACAGCATATTCACCTTCGGGGAGCGATTCGAAATCTGAACCATATATATATCCGCTACGGTTGAAGATTAGTCTGGAACTCAATATATCACCCTCTCCATCCGCAAGTAGCAACTGAATAAGGCCGTCGCCGAGTACTCTCCTGTCTATTGTCATTTCCTGTTCAGTCATAGGCAAGGCTAAAGAAACCATTCCTCTTGAGTGAGCAATCAAAAACAGCTCCTTATTCCGGTCACCCTTTACTTGGATAAGCAGACTATCGGCCCCTACCGGTTCCACCGAAACCGAACAGGCATTTTTCATTGCCTTAGGCAGTGGGAATTTCTTCCCGTCAGCACAGACGAAGTAATCCTTCCCGGCTTCCGGTTTCAGGGATATCAGCCCCATACCCTTATGGCCGGAAGAGAATTCCGAAATCACACTGTCGTTGCCGTCGGTTACAGTGCCACGCACCTCCCTCGAGAGTCCATCGCTTCCTAACGCCTTGAAAGCAACCTTATTGGTGCAATCAGCTATGAGGTTTCCCCCTTCCGGATGAAGAGAGATATGAAACGAAAGAGTGTCGTAAGGAATATTGAAGAATTTTTCATATTTGTCAAATTTTGCCCTCACATACCGACCTTCCTTCATTTTGTCATTGACTTTCATCGTGAATGAACTTCTGCCCTTTATGCCGTGAGCATAGAATTCATCCTCCGGGCCTAAGATGGATATATTATTCGCTTTCACAGGTTGATCACCAAATTTATCGGTAAGCGAAACCGTCAATCTTCCGTCGTCAAATTTGGAAGTAAGTCTGTACCTGGCCGAAAGGGGACTTAATACCGGCACACTCTTCCTGAAGAAATAGTCTTTACCGGCATTCTCCATAAACTGGGTATAAGCGCACAACGTGTATGTGCCTTCCGGCAGTTCCGGATTGATCGGAAGAATTCCGGCAAAGACTCCGTCTTTTTCCTGAATCTTCAACCTATCCACTGCTTCACCGAAAGGATTAAGCAAGTCTACATATACGAATTTGCTCGCTAATTCAGGCCTCTGATGAGTAGCCGCATCCACAAGATATATACGGAAACGAAGCGTGTCGCCACTTATGTAGAAATCTCTATTGGTGGATACATACACTTTCTCTTGCGGCGCTATCCACACCTGATAAGCCAATCTCATAGCCAGCGAATCTGCATTATGAGTTGAAGTGACACCCGCATACACACTCTGCGAAACAAGGATGATGCTGACGGCCAGAAGGATTATCCATCTATGGCCGATGAAAATTGATCGTTTCATGGTATTTATATTATATAACATATATATCTTATATATAAGAATTAAAGGCAGGGGCAGTTCAGTAGTTGATGAGGGCGTAGCGCGAGCCCGGGAGCCTTTCGATGATTCCGTCAAATTCCATTTCGCCGAGTTTTGCCATCAGATCGTGGATAGGCAGACCGGTACGCTCACGCAGAGAGTCGATCGCCATAGGCTCTCCGGCAAACCGCAGGCAGTCATAAATGGTTTTCTCGTTGCCGCACAATTCAGGGAAAAGAACGGGCTGATCCACGGGGAGCCTCACAGAGTCTGACTGCCACCCGAGCGCGGCCACAAATTCGGCTGCTGTTCCGGCCATGACAGCCTTCTGACTTCGAATCAGACGATTGCACCCGGCGCTCATCTCATCGCCGACACGTCCGGGGAGAGCAAACACCTCACGATTGTAAGAAGCGGCTACAGCGGCTGTAGACATAGCTCCACCCTTCTCTGCCGATTCGGCTATGAGCACGGCGTCGGTCATCGTGGCCACTATGCGGTTGCGCTCGAGGAAGCGGCTTCTGTACGGTGCTGTACCGAAAGGATACTCCGACACCAAGGCACCACCTGAAGAAATGATGCGGCGCGCAAGATCTCTGTTCTGTGCCGGATAGATAGTGTTAAGCCCGTGAGCCACCACCGCAACAGTTGGCAGCCCATGATCGAGAGCCGCAATATGCGCGGCCGAGTCGATGCCCAGGGCCAGCCCACTTACCACTGAAAGCTGCGGACAATATGGCTTGAGTTCGGAAATCAGCCTGTCTACATAACGAAGGCCATACGACGTGGCATGCCGTGTGCCTACCACACTGATCATTCGCTGCGCGTTCAGGTCGGCCGGCCCGAGCACATAAAGAGTCACCGGCGCCTTGTCAATATCGCGCAGACGCTCCGGATAATCCTCGTCTGTGATCGAGAGGGTGCGGATGCCGTGGTGCTCGATTCTCTCCATTTCCTTCCGGGCCTTGAACAAAGCCTCGTCGCGCAGCATCTTGTCGAGAATTCCTTGATTCCTGATGTCGAGTCGCTCAGACAGTTCGAGTTGCGACAGAGCGAAGAACTCCTCCGGAGATATGCCCTGCTCCTCAAGACGACGCACGAAGAGAGCGTTCATGCCCGGCACGAACGAGAGAGCCATTCCGAAAAAGCGTCTTGAAGAGAAGTCCATCCTCAGTTGATATATTTGGCAAAAATCCTTGCAAGCTCATCGCCCCGCGACAGCTTGCCGTTTTTCAGCACCACAACATTGACGAGCCCCTGACACACAAGTTCGCCACCGGGCCGCATGATGTCCTGATGGAAGATGAAGCGCGGCCCCTTACGCTCCAGACGCAGGCAGGAGAGAAACGTCTCGTTGCCGCGAAGCGACGAGATATATTCTATCTCAACCTTCCGCACCACTGCGTCGAGTCCCTGATTGTGCATCTCGACAAACGAAAGGCCTGCATCGCTGCAGAACTTATGGCGCGTGTGCTCCATATAATGCAGATAATTGGCATTGTTCACGATCTGCTCGCAGTCAAGTTCATAATCGCGCACCTCCATCTCCATGATGAAGCAGTATTTTCTGTTGGTGTCTTTAAGTATTCTCATTTGTCTGAATTATCGTGGTATGAAGAGAAGCTCGAGAGAAGAGTCCTTTATGAAAAGTATATCGTAGTCGATTGTGCTCTGCGTCTTGATTACGTCGGCGTCGGCCACTGTGACCGAGCCGCATGGTTCCCAAGTCACCGTCTCCACGCCATCACTGTCGGCATCTACAGCCTTGCGGAACATATCAACCCTCCATCCCGCAGCCAAACGCGCTACCGTGTGGGGCACGATATTCGGAACGATGCCTTTCGAGGTGATTCCGGCCAGAAATAGAAACGAAGCCGTTGCGGGAAAGACGGTGAAAAGCATTAGAAGCCCGATTATAATGAGCGGAAAGCTGCTCAGTATTCCCACAATGAGCAGACCCACGGCTATCACGGCCATCGCCCATGCGGGCCACGCCCTACGGGGCATGATCATAAACGTGCGCCAGAGCACACTCCTGTCTACAGTAAACGGAACAACCTCAATGGTGGAGTTTGCGGAATTTTCTGTAGACTTCATGATTTACCGGAATAATGGTCTGGAGATAGCCGGTGTGGTCAGCATTCCTCAGACGTGATAAGTCGATATATCTGTCACCGTTGTCGAAATGACGGGGAAACACCTCGTCGCGGCGCTTTTTCGAAAGATCCGAAGCGCGGGAATGACCTTCCGGTCCGGTTCCGCGCAGATCGGGATGAACACCCTCCGGCCCCGGAGTGACAGGATAGATGTCGGCACACGGAGGATAACCGAGTCCTGTCCACATCACGTAGTGCGCCGCATCGGAATCGTCAGGCTTGGCACCCTCTATCACTATCGTGGCGCACGACTTATAGCGCGGTATGAAATCCTGATCAATAATCCAGCCGGGTTCCTCGCCTGCCGCCATATCCGCCTTGAAGAGATCGTGATAGAATGAACGCGAAAGAGTCTCGGTGAGGAGTTCGGGAGTCACCGAATGTGAGCGTGCCGCTGAGTCAAGCAGATGGATGGCATTAGCCTCGCGTATGAAGCCGAATCCCTCGTTAGGACGCCCGGTGTGGCTGTAGTTGGTGCGCACCATATAACCCTCGGGCGCGTCAGACAGATTGATGCGCACGAAAGAATCGTTGTTGGTTTCAAAATAAGCTCCTGCACCGGAAGCGTCTATCACTCCGAAATTCGCTTCCACCCCCATCGGACGTGGAAGGCCCTCAAGAAGATGCTCAAAGTCATCGACTGTGGCACACGTGCGCAATGCAAGTGTCATGACCAGGCCTTCCCTGTCCATATCCTTCTCAGGCACGTCATCGTCCTTGATATTGTAAGACGCGGTGTTCATAATGGCGAATCCGCGTGAGTTAAAACCGGTCCAGCATTCGCGCAGTGTTGAGTCGGAGGCATTGAAGAGTCCTGTGTAGGCATAGCCTTCATCCGATTCGGGCACGTGCTCCACCTTGTTATCTATAGCTGAAGTGTCGCGGTGCTTCCATAGCAGCGGGCGGCCGTAAGGATTGAGCTCAGCGCTTATGATGGCGCTGGTGCAGGCGTAGGCCGGGCCGAATGAGAAAGCCGCGAAACAAATGATAGTGGCGAGTTGTTTTTTCATCAGTGCGAAGATAATAAAAAATCTTCATATACAGTCCAATTATTCATTAAAAACCACAAAAAAAGAAAAAAAGTATGGACACGATGCCCGCAGACCCCGTGATGCTGATGAGTTTCGTGAATATGAAACTGCGCGACGAGTATGCCACACTCGAAGATTTATGCGCATCATACGGCATTGACGAGGAAAATCTGAAGAAGACCCTCTCCTCGGCCGGCTTCGACTGGATGCCCGAGGCGAGACAATTCAGATAGAAAAGAAAGATGCGGGATGATTCGCTTTCTCATCCCGCATCTTTCATATCAGTACGTGTCTATCACTTTTTGGAGAGTTTTTCGAGCAGATGCTTCACCGATCCCTCGAGCTGCGCATCCCTGCCGGCCTCCACGTCTTCCGGACGGTTGTAGATGAGCACGTCAGGATCAAGCTGGACATTCTCCATAGGCTTGCCGTCGATCGAGAGGTTTGTGACCTGGGGAATACCGAACACAAGCGAGGGGTCGATCTGAGTCTCCCACCACACTGCGGTCATAGTGCCGGGAATGGGAGCGCCTACAATGTCGCCGATGCCGAGAGTGCGGTATACGTAAGGCGTACCCGACGCGTCGCTATAGTTGCATTCGCTCACGAGCATCACCGAAGGCTTGTTCCACTGAGCCCACGGCTCGCTTCCGATATAGCGGCCTCTCGGTGCGTAACGCGCATATTCCTTGCCGCTGAGCAGGATGGCGAGGTCATTGTGGAGCCATCCTCCGCCGTTATATCTGGTGTCTACCACCACGGCGTCGCAGTTGCGGTATTTTCCGAGCAGCCTGTCATACGTGTCCTGATAACTTGCGGTGTTCATTCCTTTTACGTGGACATAACCTATCCGGCCGCCCGAAAGACTGTCTACAATCGCCTCGTTGCGCTCCACCCATCGGTCATAACTGAGAGAGGAAAGCGTTCCGAGCGAAATAGGCTTCACGCTCACCTCGCGCTTGTTGCCGTCAGTTCCTTTCACCACGAGACGCACTTTCTTTCCGGCTTTTCCTTCAAGCATCGGGTTGATGTCCTGCCTCGGGGCAATCTGCTCGCCGTCGATCGATAGGATTATCTCGCCGGGAACCACGGCTGCGCTTCGTGTGGACAGAGGCCCGCGATTGATGACCTCGCTCACTTTCAGGCCCTCTCCATCGTAGGCGTCATCGAAGTATGCGCCGAGCGATGCCGTAGCGAGCGATGCGCCTGCACCGTAGAAGCGGCCGCCTGTATGCGATGCGTTGAGCTCACCCAGCAACTCGCTGAGGAGTTCGGCAAAGTCGCGGTTATTATTGATGTGAGTAAGGAATTTGCGATAATGGTCGCCGTAATATTTCCAGTCCACACCATGCAGATTCTCATCATAGAACTTGTCGTTAACCTGACGCAGAGCATGGTCGTAGATATATTCGCGCTCGCGTGATGGAGACCTGTCGTAGAGCGCTTCATACTCTATGGGCTCCATTTTCTCTGAAGCAATGTTGAACTTACCGATGCCTCCGTTGCTCCAGACGAAAAGGTTCTCCCCTTTCGCATCGGGATCAAGACCCGACACCCCGGTCTGCACCATCTTTACATCGCCTTTCTTCAAGTCGCGGCAATAGAGATTCCGGCTGCCTTCCGTGCTCGAGGCCGTGTAGTATAACTTATCTCCTTTCGGAGTCAGGAAGAAGTCGCCGATAAGAGCCGAGTTTGCGGTGAGCCGGCGGGTGCGGTAACGACGGTTGGCAAGATCGGGCGTGAAATTATTCTTCACATCTTTTTCAGCCGCTTCCTTCTTTGAGCCTTTGCCCGATTTCTTTTTCTTTGAGTCTTTCTCTTTGGCGTCTGACTCCTCCTTTTCCTTGTTGGCTTTCTCCTTTATGTCGGCCTCCTCCTCGGTCATGTTGAAATCTTCCCAGGCATCGCCGTCGAGAGCCATGAGGATGATATCGCTCTGATTGCCCCAGCTGCCGGTGTTCTTCATACCGTATTTGGCCGATTCGTATGCTATGGCCTTTCCACCGAGCACCCATTTGGGATTGCCGTCGCTGAATCCGCTTTCAGTGAGATCCACCACCTGAGAGCCATCGGCCTTAACAAGGGCCACATCCACATTGTTCCAGCCCCCTTCGCCGATATAGTTCATCAGAAGCCACTCGCTGTCGGGACTCCAGACAAACTGCTGGTCGCCGTCGGAGTAGGAATAATTATACTTTCCATCGAGCGCGGTGGTGACTTTCCGGGTTTCGAGATCTATCACCTTCAGTTCGCTTCTGTCTTCGAGAAAGGCCACTTTCTTGCCGTCGGGACTTATCAGCGGCTGCATGGCGCTTGTAGGGCAGCTGTAGAGCGGTTCTTCCACTATTTCGGTGGCGTAGGCAAACTGCTTCTCATCTTTATTCTTGATCTTAGCCGTGAAGAGTTGCCAGTATCCGTCGCGGTCGGAGTCATACACCATCGTCCTGCCGTCGGGCGAGATCGAGACGGTGCGCTCCTGATCGGGAGTGTCGGTGATGCGCCGGGTGGTCTTGTATTTTGTGTCTGTCACGTAAATATCGCCCCTTATCACGAGTGCCACCTCATTTCCTTCCGGCGCCACGAAGAATGATGAAGCGCCCCCGCTGACATATCTCTTTACGAGATCGGAGTCGTAATCATCGGCCACAATAGAGATCTCAACTTTCTGCGGCACCCCTCCCTCACGAAGGGTATAGATCTCTCCGTCCCAGCTGAAGGCCATCAATCCCGCGTCTGACGCGGAAAGATTACGCACCGGATGGCGCTCGAAAGAAGTGAGCTGCTTCCGCTTGCCGCCCAGATCGGAAGAATAGACGTTGATGGTGCCATCTTCTTCCGACAGATAATAGAATACGTCGGCCCCGGGAGCCCAGACAGCATTCCGGTCATGGCCGTTGAAGTCTGTGAGCTGTCTGAACGCGCCATTGTCGTAAAGCCATATATCATTATTGCCCGAACTGCGCTCATGCTTTCGCATGGGGTCTTCATATCCCTTCTTGTCGGTAAAGATAAACTTTCCGTCTCTTCCTGCCGAAGCGAAGAGCATAGGCATCGAAAGGAACATCGAAGGCCTTTCGCCGGGGGCGTCCACATTCAATGAATATGTCTGTGGCAGAATGGGAGCCTGCGCGCTGCCACGTGCAGGCATCTCGTTGGCTGAGAATATGAGTGTCGAGTCGTTGATGAAGGCAAGAGGCTGCTCCGCAATGCTCGAAGTGGTGAGACGCCGCACATTCCCGCCGTTGGCGTTCATGATAAATATATCGTCGCTTCCTTCACGATCAGAGCGGAAAGCGATGCGACGGCTGTCGGGAGTCCACACCGGTTTCGAGTCGAAAGCGGCGTCAGATGTCAACTGTCGCGCATCTCCCCCCGAAGGAGACACGGCGTAAATATCGCCTTTGTAAGTGAATGCAATCGAAGAGCCGTCGGGCGAGATAGCCACGTCTCTTATCCAAAGTGGAGATTCGGCCGAAGCAGCCGACGCTCCCGCCAGACACAGAATGCCGAGAATAAACGTTTTTTTCATTATATATGGTGTTTGAATATGCAAATTTACATTAAATTCACGAGATTTCCACACCTTAGGAAAAAAAAAACACTTTCGCCGTGCTCATTGACGCCGCATCGCCCACCCCCGCCGCGACGTTCAGTACGCGGGATAAGTCTTCGAGCGATCTCCGAGCGCTCGCCCACCGCGTCAAGAATTTCCAATTGTGGCATGCGTTAGCATGAGCGTAGCTAATCGAGGCAAATGTAGGGATGCACCCCGGTGCATCCGCCCCGGGGAAAGGATGCGCAAATGATGATTTTCGGTCCAAACCGGACGGATGGTGCAGACACTACATCCTTCAGCAGACATCGCACGCGATGTCCCTACGCAAACATCTGTGAATCAATCTCAAAGTAGGGACGTGGCGTGCCACGTCTGCAGCGAATCCACACCACAAGGCGCCTAACTTTGGCAGCCCACCGTAGCGGATGCACCGGGGTGCATCCCTACATCCTTCAGCAGACATCGCACGCGATGTCCCTACATATATATCTGTGAATCAATCTCAAAGTAGGGACGTGGCGTGCCACGTCTGCAGTGAAGCCCCATCACAAGGCCCCTGACTTCGGCAGCCCACCGTAGCGGATGCACCATGACGATTCACAATGCACGATGCGCAATAATTCAAAATTCAAAATTCTAAATTATTAAAAGGAGGCTCGGAGAGCCGGGATTGTGACGAAACCCCGCTTTTCAAAGCGGGGGAAATGATGAAAAGAGCAAACAGCCTCGTAGAGGCGCTTTTGTGAAGAGCCCCAACTCCGCCCCGAGGAAAGGATTTACCATTAACCGGGTGCTGATATGGTCGCGCTCGGCCACCGCGTCAAGAATTCCAATTTGTGGCTTGCTTTAGCATGAGTGCAGCTAATTGAGAAGAATATGTAGGGATGCACCATGTGGTACATCCCTGAGTTGTAATAAAAAATGATATTATTGATAGTTTTAGTTGGATCGAGAGAATACCATATTCTTTCCTCTCGGCAGAAACCACCTAACCCTTATCATTTTACCGCAACCTTGAGGCTGCCGGACTGTGAGGACACGATGTATACACCTGCATGCATCATTTTTGAGCAGCAGATTGACGGTTAAGTCCAAGAAAAGTTGAGAAATTTTTGATATCAAGCAAAATTGCCATCCCTGTCTTGTTTTCCACATTATTTCCTACAATGATGCCATAATTATCATTAAGAACAAAAATTTTGCTTTCATTCCCCTGGGTAGGAACGGTTTCCGTTAATTTGGAATAATGTTGCAGTTCATCTCCGAGATATGCGCCGAATTTTTGGTAATCATCTGAAGGCTTTGTGATGTATATGATACTGGCAGAAGCCTTTCCTATGTTAAGAGTCATTTGCCCAATAAGCACCCCTCCGATTTCCAGATTGTTTGGAGTCACATTAAAGACTATTCCAAAATCACCGAGATCACTTTTCTCAAACTTCATACCTTTTTTTGTAAGGCAATCTTCCACTTCTTGAGGTGTTGTCTCGTTTATCGCATTCTCTATACCAAAAGGATGTGCGAATAATTGACTGAGAGAAGTGTTTGATTTGAAGATATCCGCAATGTTTTGGGCACTTGCGGCAAGGGAGCAAAGCATTGGTAATGCCAATATTAATAATAGTTTTTTCATTTTATGTTTTTTTATAGGCTAATCATGAAGTTGCTGAAGCCAAAAAGCAAGGCTATAATTGCCTACTACTGCACTTATCATTAATGCTTCTTTCTCTTCATAAGTCAAAGAAGAAGATTCAACAGCATTCCTAAACTGATTAGCAATTATCCCATAATCCCCGTATGTATCTACTTTACTAAGATTAGAAATAAAATCCTTCATTAGATGATTAGCAGTAGTATTACTATCATCATCTTCTATATTCATATAGCACTGAAAATTCAGAGGGTCTTCGGATACTTCAATAAAAGAATTTACAAATTCGTCAGATTGCAAATATTGAGCTATTGGTTGAGAAAAATTTTGTAAGGAAATTTCATAACTATCAAAAGAATTAAAATTTTGTAGACTTGTTAGAACACTCATCATGGAGTTATGATATTGCCCAACAGTTATTGCATTTTTCAAAAGAGGATCTTTCGTTGATACAAGATTCTGATTCATCCATTCGTTTGTTTCTACTTCTCTTGACACCAACAACCGTATTATATCCTTACTAAAGTTATTGAGATAGGTAGCATTTGATATTCCTGGAGCACACCATATAACATGATAATCATTATTATATTCTATGTATGCCATGTGTGAACGAGAGACTGCATTAACGATAGCACTGGTTATCACAGCAATGACCATCTGATCATAAGTATATCCGTGAGTTATAGCATTATTCAGTGCATCACGTGCTCCTTCAAAGGCGCCAATGAGATCAGCCTTTATGATTTCTATATCACGATCATCTACATCTTGATATGGCGGAGTTGATCGAGTCTGTGCAGCATATTGTACTTCTGTCGAAGCTTGCTGAATATTTTTAGAGTAATTTTCCGGGGACTCATTATCACATCCGGAAAGCAGAAGAGAAAAACTCACTACAAGAATAAAAATAAGTCTATTCATAGTTTAAAATTTTGTGTAAAACTACCCGCGTTGCTGAATACTGTTTTTGCACTTGAAGATACTGATTGCGGCTATCAATATTTCAGATGTGCTTGATTTTCTATTAATTGTTCATGGGGATATGGTTTAAGTTGTTAATCAATGGTTAATTAGATTGCTATGGTAATTAAGTATAATACCACGCCAAATATCAGTTTGTCCAGCCGTATAGGATGAAGTCGTCGAAAAAGATCATTATGAGTACCGGTTCAGTCTGCGAGAGAATGAAATCTGTAAATTCATATTCATCGCAAAATTTGTCGATGCATTCTTCAGAAGCGTCATACACCTCGTAGGTCAGGATGCGGGTCTTGTCAAAGTTGGCAATATTCACTCCGGTTCCTTCACTTATTAACATTGTGAAATGTTGGGATTGACTGCGGTGCCCTTTATCTTTAACTATAGGATAATCGGATTCCTGTAACGGTTGTATGCATAGCGTGACAATACAATCCGATCTTACATGTGCCGCATTTGCGGGCAGGGATAGCAACGCGATCTGCAGCAGCAGGAATAGCAGGGTGAGTTTTGATGAATGTTTCATACGGTTTGTTTTATTGACGTCGCAAAGATAATACGACTTTCCATGAAATACATCAAAAATCAGTTCGGAAATAGTTCGGAAATTCACCCCGAACCATTTCCGAACTATGGAAACCAATATCGTAATATGTTTATAACAACCAAATTACGCCGTCGATCACTTCCATATCCATTTTTTGGTCAAAAATCTTGAGGCAAAGCGACTGCCTGCGAGTAGCGATAGTGCTCCTCGTTCGCCCAAGCAAAATTGACATGTGCGATGGAGCAATATGGCATTTGATAAGGAGCGCCGTGTGGAGGTCGATAGCGCTAAGTTTCCCTCGAGTGAGGATCCTCAGGTTGGTCTTGAATTCAGGCGAATCCTGCAATACAATACGCTCCAGTTCATCCCAGAATGGATCTGTATCCTGAAGCGGGCTCTCATGCTTAATCTTATTTTGCAACTCATTATAGACGGAAGACTGCATGATAACCTGAGAAAGCATCGCCTGAGGCTGATTCTTCTGCAAGGAGCATAATGCATTTTTCAATTCCTCACGTAATTGAGCGGTATTTGGTGAGGATGCCAAAGGGAGGCTTGTGTTTTCGACAAGGCTAAGACGTTGCTTCAGTCTGGACACATTGTCTATGGCATCGCGCAATTCAAGCCGCTGCGCCTTATTCCTGTTTTTAAGATAGAGTATTATTATGGCGAGGATCATGACAAGAGACAGGATGGCAAAAATGGCAACAATCAATTTCCGATTATCAGCCTCCGCCTTTTCCCGTTCCCTCTCGTGGAGATCATAATTGTAGATGTTCTGGCGGTCTAAGGCAAGCTGATTAGAATTCTCATTCCATTCTTGATTGATAAGGGAACTGTATTCTCTTACATACGAGAGCAATGAATCTTGACATATTACTCCGCTCAGTTCGGGAGAGAGAAGTATCTGGTATGCCGTAACCTTATTGTTACTCTGAGGATAGTGGATAAGCCTCTCCGCATAGTAGCGGGCTGTGTCGGGTATTCCGGCCCGCTGATAGATTCGCGCGGCGTACGCAATAGTGCCCCCGTCAGTAAGTTCGGGAAGGGAATCTGGAGTATTCCTGACAAGCAGCAGAGCCGAGTCCATATCACCGGCATGATATTTTGCGGCCCCGAGATACATTCTTGACATCGTATGCAGTTCTTTGGAATAACCCTTACTCTTGGCAAGGACTACACGAAATGCCTTTACAGCCTCCATATAGTCGCTGTCGTGTATCTCTGTCAGGCCGAGAAGATGCAGGTCATGAATTTCATTTAATGTATCTTTGAGCATTCGATCCATCCTGATCGACTCCTTAATGTAGGGAATCGCTTCCTTATATAATCTCAGTTTGTCAAGAAGTTGTGCTGTCTGGCTTACCACGGAAGCCCGCAAGGCGGTTTTGTCGGTTGTCTCGGACAGCAGATCGAGCGCCTGCTGGAAATAGCGGAGCGCGGTGGGCTTGTCGCCGAGATCGCAGTAGACCCTGCCGCCGTAGTATAGTGCATCGGGATAAAGGCCATATTGCGGATTGGCCTCATACCATCTTATGACGTCGAGCACGAGGCTGTCGGAAGTGTGATCGATATAAGCCTTGTCGCTCGCCTTTATGCGCAGGAAATCGTAGAAATGGCGGTCGTGGGTGGCGAGGGCCGGATAGTCGATGCTGTCGAGCGCGGCGAGAGCCTTCCGGGGCTGATTCCCGACGTATTGCGCTATGCGCCCGAGCCTCTCGTCGGTGCTCCTGCGGGTGCACGATGCGGCGAGCATAGCGAGGATGGCTATGCCGGCTATGAGTAGGGCCTGAGGGCGGAAGAGGGCCGCGATGGATGGCTTCGGGCGATTCATGATGCAAATTTACATAAAAAATTCCGTTTTCCGGACAATTTGTTGCTGAAATGTAGAGGGTGCATCATAATCTTACTTATGATACACCCTCGCCCCGGTGGACGGCCGCGCCATTATCCGGATGCATATATGGTCGCGCTCGGAGATCGCGACAGACCTATCTTGCATTGTGAATTTCAGTACGCGGGATAAGTCTGCGAGCGATCTCCGAGCGCTCGCCTACAGCACCGCGACGTTCAGGACGCGGGATAAGGACTCAAACCGGACGGATGGTGCACGCCCTACATCTTTCAGCAGACATCGCACGCGATGTCCCTACGTATATGTCTGTGAATCAAACTCAAAGTAGGGACGTGGCGTGCCACGTCTGCAGTGAAGCCCCATCACAAGGCGATGCTCCGATAATTCAGGTTGTGCGGGAAATTACCTCTTGATGCGGAACTTCACTTTCGGCCTACGGCGGAAGGCGGAGGCGACTCTGACAAAAGGAGAGCCGCTTACACAGCGACTCTCCCTCACGATTCCACTATAAACTATATCTAACTAAACTTAAAACCGCATTCGCGCTTTCTCACGAGAACGGAATGCTTCGCCATATTGCTTTTGTAATAATTCAACGCGCAACGCCATGTAAAGGTTGGCTGATTGGAGGTTTTTAACATTCTTAGTGAATAAGCGTAAAAAAACACCGGCATGATTGCCGGTGCATATAAATGAAGGAGTGCTTTCGTGTGAGTCTAAAGCCGATTGCCGGGCCTACAGAATCAGGAATCCCACAATCATCATCACAAGAGCGATGGCATAAAGCACCCACGGAAGATATGAGGGATATTTCTGATCTTCTGGTAGGGATTTCAACTGCCTGGGAGAGCGGAGCGAGTCTTCTGCCGAAAAATTATCTTTCAGGGCGCCTCCGGAAAAGTCACCGTATGATGACGCCGTCTGCTCGAGAGGGCGCGTAGCCGCGTCAGGCAGTGAATTTGACAACCGCAGCCTGAAATAGCGGCAGATGTCAGCCACCTCCGAAGCACGCACCCAGTCTGGCATACCCTTTGCCCAGACGTAAGTGTCGGGACGCACTCCGTTTTCGGGAAGTTGTTCCAAGGTAAAGGGCCCTATCCGCCGGTCGCCCGACATTGCATAATATTTCATAAGGCGCTGAGCGATGCAAGGCCTCCGGGCAGCAGGAACAGAACCGAGATATTGGCCAGCAAGCCGATGCCGGAGAGAATGAACGAGATGATGGTGAGCGTCTTGCAAGTGGATAAGGCCGACTTCATGCGGAAACCGTCACCATAGCTCAGAGCCTGTTCGGCACTGTTGGCCTGAATAATGGCGAAAATGCCTATGAAACCACCGATACAGGAAAAGAGAAAACCTACTATTGTAGCGATGATGGCGAGAGTCTTCCAGTTGGTGCCTCCTGCAGCATAGATGGGATCCCGATAGTTGGCATTAGGATCGGGAGGAACGGCTCCGGGAGCATGGCCGTATGCGTCATACTTGATCTGCTCCTCATGAGGGTAATATCCGCCGTTGGCCGGGCCTGCCGTAACGAGATGGGAGAGTTCCGGAAGCGCATCCGCACGAGTCCAGCCCGAGAGTCCTGCTGTCCACACAAGAGTGTTTGGCCCCAGATTGTATTTGGCCAGTTGCGGGAGTGTCAGCGGCCCCTCACGGCGTTCGTTGACTATGATGTAATACTGATTTTCCATAGAGAGGATTATTTTAGGAGACCGGTCTCTTCCTTTTCACTCAGACCGGACTTAAAACCCGGTCTGAGTAGGGAAAGGGAGAGTTAGATCTCTATTTACAATTTTCCGTGGCAGTTCTTGTATTTCTTACCCGATCCGCACGGACAGGGATCATTACGGCCCACTTTCGGTTCGGCCTTTGCAGGAGCCTTCTTCGGTTGCTGCCGGCTTCCTGCCGACTGCATGGCCTGGCGCTGAGCCGATTCTCCTTCGTAGGTCTCACGCGTAGTGGAATAGTTTGCGTATGGATTCTGCCCCTGCGGAGCGCCATATTCCTGACGTATTTCCTGAGTGCGTGTGTAGGCGGCTGCCTGCACGTTGCGTCGGGCCTGTGCAGCCTGACGTGCCGCGGCCTGCTCTTCCATTGCCTTCTGCTGAGCGGCGATCTGGGCTTCGCGTGCCGCCTTCGCCTCCTCATAGTCGGGAGCAGCAAGTTTGCCGCGCATGAGGGTAGCCACGGCCTTTGAGTTCATCTCCTCAAGCATGTTCTTCCAAAGGCCGTAAGCCTCCAGCTTATAGATCACGAGAGGATCTTTCTGCTCGTAGCTTGCATTCTGCACCGACTTGCGGAGCTCGTCGAGTTCGCGCAGCTGCTCCTGCCATGCGTTGTCGATGGCCTGCAGAAGCACTGCCTTCTCAAATCCCTTCACGATGGAGCGGGCGTTGTTGTCGTAGGCCTCCTGCAGATCGCAGCGGATATTGTAGAAACGTCGGCCATCGGTGACGGGCACGCCCACTATGCCGGAGGCATGGCGTTCCTCTACAAATTCCTTGATATAAGGCATGGCAGCCGCCGCTATCTTGTCGCGGTTGCGGTAGTATGCAGCAAGACCTTCCTCGGCAAGGCGGACAGTAACCTCATTCTTGTCGGCCTTGCGGAATTCCTCTTCAGTGAAGGGGGAATCTATGGCGAGCTGGGTGCGCACCTCGTCGCTGAACGTCGAGAAATCGTCGGTAGACAATGCGATATTGTTAGCCACATCATAGATCATGTTGGCGATATCGGTGCCGATTCGCTCACCCTTGAGGGCATTCTGACGCTTGCCGTAGATGGCTGTGCGCTGCGCATTCATCACGTCGTCATATTCCACAAGGCGCTTACGGATGCCGAAGTTATTCTCTTCCACGCGCTTCTGGGCGTTCTCGATGGTCTTGGTGAGCATCTTCGACTCAAGCATCTCGCCCTCCTTGAAGCCCATCTTGTCGAGCATCTTGAAGACGCGCTCACCGGCAAAGAGGCGCATGAGATTGTCTTCGAAAGAAACGAAGAATACGGAACTTCCCGGGTCGCCCTGACGTCCGGCACGACCACGCAACTGGCGGTCGACACGGCGCGACTCATGGCGCTCTGTGCCTATGATGGCGAGACCTCCGGCCTCCTTCACTTCCTTGGGGAGCTTGATGTCGGTGCCTCGGCCTGCCATGTTGGTGGCGATGGTCACGGTTCCCGCTTTGCCGGCCTGAGCCACGATATCCGCCTCTTTCTGGTGGAGTTTCGCGTTCAGCACCTGATGAGGAATCTTGCGGAGCTGCAGCATTCTGGAGAGAAGCTCGGAGATCTCAACTGAAGTTGTGCCGACAAGCACCGGACGTCCGATCTCCACCATTTTCTGCACCTCTTCGATCACTGCGTTATACTTGTCTTTCTTGGTGCGATACACGCGGTCTTTCTGGTCGTCACGGATTACGGGGCGATTTGTGGGAATCTCCACCACTTCCATCTTGTAGATGTCGTAAAACTCACCTGCCTCCGTCATTGCCGTACCGGTCATGCCCGCGAGTTTCCTATACATGCGGAAGTAGTTCTGGAGCGTGATAGTGGCGTAGGTCTGCGTGGCAGCCTCCACCTTCACACCCTCTTTCGCCTCGATAGCCTGATGAAGGCCGTCGGAATAGCGGCGTCCTTCCATGATTCGGCCCGTCTGCTCATCTACGATCTTGATCTTGTTGTCGTCGATCACATATTCAATGTCCTTGTCGAAAAGGGTGTAGGCCTTCAGCAGCTGATTCACGGTGTGCACACGTTCCGACTTCACGGAATAATCCTGCAGGAGGTCGTCTTTTCGCTGCTTCTTCTCCTCGGGAGTTGCATCGAGATGTTCCACCTCGGCCAGTTGCGAAGTGATGTCGGGCAGCACGAAGAATGCCGGATCCTGAGTGGTGTCGGTCAGCACCTGGATGCCCTTGTCGGTGAGTTCGATGCTGTGGTTCTTCTCATCCACCACAAAATATAGCGGCTCTACGGCCACGGGCATCTCCCTGTTGTTGTCCTGCATATATTTCTCTTCCGTCTTGAGCAGAATGGGCTTGATACCCTCTTCGCTGAGGTAGCGGATAAGGGGGCCGTGCTTGGGAAGAGCCTTATAGACGCGGAAGAGCGAGAGGCCGCCGTCTTCGAGAAGCTCCTGTGCGGTGAGGGGCTTCTTGCCGTCGCCCTTGTCATATTTAGCCACGCGCTCTGGGTCTCCGCTCATGGCAGCCGCAATCTTGTCTTTTGCATCGAGCAGGAGTGTCTGGGCGAGTTTCTTCTGCGCCGTCACCACCTTCTCAACGTTGGGCTTGAATTCATTATACATCTGGTCGTCACCCTTGGGGATGGGGCCGGAGATGATGAGAGGAGTACGGGCGTCGTCGATAAGCACCGAGTCGGTCTCGTCCACGATTGCGTAATAATGATCTTCGCGCTGCACGAGGTCGGAGACCTGGGTGGCCATGTTGTCGCGCAGATAATCGAAGCCGAATTCGTTGTTGGTGCCGAAAGTGATGTCGCAGCGATAGGCATCACGGCGCTCCTTCGAGTTGGGCTCAGTCTTGTCGATACAAGCCACAGTCAGGCCGTGGAACTGATAGAGCGGCCCCATCCATTCGGAGTCGCGCTTGGCGAGATAGTCGTTCACAGTCACCACATGCACACCCTCGCCGGTAAGCGCGTTAAGGAATACCGGGAGCGTAGCCACGAGGGTCTTACCCTCGCCGGTGGCCATCTCGGCGATATTGTTTGAGGTCTTGTCGCCCTGCATAATGCCGTGGAGCACCATTCCACCGATAAGCTGCACATCGTAGTGCACCATATCCCACTTGGTTTCGTTGCCGCCGGCCACCCATGAGTTTTTATAGATAGCCTTGTCGCCGTCGATGGTGATGAAGTCCTTACCCTGAGCGGCGAGAGTCCTGTCGGCATCCGTGGCCGTCACGGTGATGGTGTCATTGTTGGCGAAGCGCCGCGCAGTCTCCTTGATGACAGCAAACACCTCGGGGAGGGCGGCATCAAGTTTTGCGGCATACATCTTATACATATCCTCCTTCAGCGAGTCCACTTCCTTCCAGAGAGGTTCACGCTTGTCGAAGTCCATAGTCTCGATCTGCTTGCGCAGGTCATCCATCTTGTCCTTATAAGTCTTAGCCTCGCCGCGTATGTCGTCGCGTATAGCGTTGATGCGGCTGCGGAGCTCATCGTCGGAGATGTTCTCGATCTGCTCCGAGATGGGGTTGATTTCTTTCTGGAGACGATTCCAGAGAGGTCTGACGGCGCGTTCTGACTGATCGCCGAAAATTGATTTCAATATATTGCTGAAGCCCATATTTCTTTAAAATATTTCAGTTTTGAGGTTTTCGGTTTTTACCGTTTTATTTATGGCAGGAGAGGAGATTCAGACGCGCCGTTGGGGCTTCTGATCCTCATCACGGATGTCACCGTGGGGGCGATAGCCGTGGCGGGAACAGGGGTTGCCACAGTCTTGGGAGCGATGCCGCATCCCCAGATGAAAGCCGGCGAAGCATGACGGGCCATGCACTCCTGCCATTTCAGCACGGGCAGGCGCACGTCGTCGTTAATGGTCCATCCCGGTGCGAACTCCAGGCGCAGATCGCCGGCCGATTTGGGATCAAGCCCGCGCGATATCCTCCGCAATTCAGGAGTGGTCTCGCCGAGTATATCGGTGAGTGATTTCACATCAGACACTCCGGCCATCTTCACGAGAAAATCGCGTCCGTCGCGCCGCACATCGGCCACATCAAGCCCATGCTTCTCAAGCACCTGATGGTCGAGATAGATCATATTCCTGAATGATCCGTCGACATACTGGTCATTGCCATGCTTGGCGCTGAGATATGAATTGAGCAGCGAAGTGGCTCGCCGCATCGAAAAGTTGCCGGTGGGGATACGATAGCGGGCATCATCGACTATGGCATCGTCGTAATATCCGGTCGAGGAAAGGAAAATAAGCGTGTTATCGAGGCCCACATATTCCTGTATAGCCGAAAAGAGGCGGGAAAGCTGGCCGTCGAGACGCAGATAAGAGTCCTGAAGTTCGAGGCGAACGTCGCCGTCGGCGGCATCCTTGAAGGGTGCCACGGTGTAGCCGATGTTGAGCATATCAATCACATCGCCGTGCTGCCCCATATTGAGGGTGCGCAGATAGTCGAGAGCGAGATCTGTCACCTCCGCATTCACCAAAGCCGTAGACTTATACTTTACGAATCTGTCCTCGTCTTTCTTTGAGAAAGAGTGGCGAAACGGAAAATATTTCTTCTGCGGCGGCAATCCCATGTATGAGTCTAGAGGCTTCGATGGCGTCCACACCATCGTGTCGAGCCGCTCGGCAAGCGAGCCCTTGTAGTTGCGCTGCGACAGGGCCGGAGGCACCTCCCTGTAATAAGTTGTAGTAGCCCATTTCCCTGACTCGTCAGCTATCCATGCCGCTCCTGAAGCCGCATGGCCGGCCATGATGATAGACTGCATCGCATCGGGCGAGACACTGTAGATCTGGGCAAGTCCGACGCCATCTATGGCAACTTCATCGCTTATGGTGGAGAGTCTCAGCGCAGTGGGGCTATAGGTCTCGGAAGTGAAATTGCCGAGCATATCCACATCGTGGAGCACCGGAAGCGGATATTTTGAAGCCGGGTCGTAGACCTTGGCCGATGGAATTCCGGATGCGGAGGGGTAATTGCCTGTATATATCACGGCTGTGGAGTTCACCACATCGAGATCCGACATGTTGAAATCCACATTTTTCAGATAGAGGCCTCCGTCTGCAAGGAGCCTGAAGCCGTCTTTGCCGAAACGAGACATGAGAAACTCCACATAGTCAGTGCGCAACTGATCCACCACAATCCCCACCACCAGCCGGGGGCGGGAGGGATCGGCAAGAACCGCTGTGGAGAATCCCACAAGGCTGCAGACTACTGAAGTAAGAAACCTGTTCACTTCGTTATACTGTTATTTTGTGTCTTAAACTTTAATAATATCACACCCAGGGGTATGAGGGAGAGAAGAAACGGATAAGTGGCCGCATTCAGATACTGCGGATGCAGCCCTGTGAGCGATAGCACCGGAATGAGTATGGCTATTGTCATCTCATACCAAGATACTATTCCAAGCACCTTGCGGGCAGATTTAAACCATATTCCGACAGCCACCAGCAACTGCAGCGGATTAAGCCACAGGATGAGGATATTGGGCCTCACAGCCTCATGCTCGGAGAAGAACACGAGGAAAGCGACTATAAATCCCGCAATTCCGGCCACGGCGAAGTAAAGGGAAATCCACCAGCGCCATACCTTCTTTTTCAGAATACAAGCAAAAAACGCGCCAAAACTGATGAGTAGTGTCACTATGCCGACAGCCATAGGGGTGAGAAACGGCGAAGTGGGAGGAAGCGTCACGTCTCCCCTGCCCGGATAGATCACCGACGTAGCGGCTACGAGCGGGCGGCGCGTACGCAACGAGTCCACCTCAGAGTCCTCCCCTATCGTGGCGCGTGCCACTTTAGCGGCAAGCACCGGGGGCGCGAAAATGTCCTCATCCTTTTCCAACGGATAGTCAAGTCCGGAGCCGAGAACGAGATCTATTCCGAACTGATACCAGGGATAATTGCGATGAAAACGTTGCATTTCCCGGCGGAATGTCGGAAAGAGCAGTGTGTCGGGAAACTCGATCGATGGGGCGGCTTCCATCACACGCCGCCAGGGACGCGTGGCACAGTTGTCGCGCACATAATTATAGCGGTAGACGCGGTTTTCAGGCAGCGCCTCGGTGCTGAGCATTCTTCTCAGCGACGATGCCTCCTCCTGGGTGAGATCGAGAGTCTGCTCCAGCACTTCCGACCCACGCATCACGTAAGCGGGCATGAAACGCGCGAAGTCGTAGCCTCGCACCATATAGTCGGTCTCGCCCTTCACGAAGCGGTAGAGGAAATTAGGAGAAGAGAAGTCGAAAATGCCGTAGTTCCATACGGAATCCATCTCGGAGTTTCTGATTCTGATTGCGGCATGTCCGCACAGTTCATATACGTCCGGGCCGGGAGCGCACGTGATTAGCGACACCACGAGCGGGCCGCCATCTGCAGCGGTCGAATCGGTCCTCTCCCGGGCTGTCACGCCACAGGAGAGGTAAATAATAGCGATGAGTATGAAGAGCAGTCGCCTCATCAAAACTCACAATTGTTCGGATAACGCGGGAAGGGAATCACGTCGCGTATGTTTTGCATTCCCGTCACAAACAGGATAAGGCGCTCGAAGCCAAGTCCGAATCCGGAATGAGGCACGCTTCCGTATTTTCTGGTATCAAGATACCAGTCCATGCCCTGCAGCCCGAGTTCCTGCATGCGTCCTTTAAGTTTGTCGTAGTTTTCCTCACGCTGGCTTCCGCCAATAATCTCACCGATCTTCGGGAAGAGCACATCCATAGCACGCACGGTCTTGCCGTCATCGTTCAGTTTCATATAGAAAGCCTTGATTTCCTTAGGATAGTCGGTGAGAATCACGGGCTTCTTGAAGTGTTGCTCCACGAGATAGCGCTCATGCTCCGAAGCGAGATCCACACCCCAGAACACGGGGAATTCAAACTTCTTGCCCGATTCCTCGAGAATCTTTATGCCCTCGGTGTAGGGCAGACGCACGAAGTCATTTTCCACCACGAAGTTGAGGCGGTCGATAAGGTCTTTGTCGAAGTGCTCGGCAAGAAACTCAATGTCTTCACGGTTGTGCTCGAGAGCGTATGAGATACAATACTTCACGAATTCCTCAGCGAGATCCATATTGTCTTCAATCTCATAGAACGCCATCTCGGGCTCTATCATCCAGAACTCGGAGAGGTGGCGCGGAGTATTGGAGTTTTCAGCCCTGAATGTGGGGCCGAAAGTGTAGATGCAACCGAGAGCAGTGGCTCCGAGCTCGCCTTCAAGCTGGCCTGACACGGTGAGACACGCCATCTTTCCGAAAAAGTCATTGGCATAGTCCACCTTTCCGTCTTCAGTGCGAGGGAGGTCTTCAAGCGGAAGAGTCGTCACCTGAAACTGTGCGCCGGCACCCTCTGCATCAGAGGCTGTGATAAGCGGCGTGTGGAAATAATAGAATCCTCTGTCGTTGAAGAATTTATGAATTGCATACGCGAGCGTGTGGCGAATGCGGAGCACAGCGCCGAATGTGTTGGTGCGCGGACGCAGATGCGCTATCTCACGAAGGAACTCGAGCGAGTGACCCTTCTTCTGCAGCGGATAATCGGCCACGGAAGCGGTGCCGTAGACCTCGATATCGTCGGCCTGCACCTCGATGGCCTGTCCTTTGCCCTGTGAGGCCACAGCCATGCCTCTCACATGCAGGGAAGCGCCGGTGGTGACATCTTTAAGCGAATCTTCGGGGATTTTGGCAAAATCCACCACAATCTGTATGTTTTTTATCGACGACCCATCGTTGAGGGCGATGAAGGCCACATTTTTGTTGCCCCGGCGGGTGCGTACCCAACCTTTGACATCCACTTCCGAGCCGATATACATTTCAGGATCAGCGAGAAGCTTCTTTACTGGAATATGGTTCATTCTAATCGGGAATTTAGACTTGCTTAATATTTCATTCAAACGATCCCATGCGCAGGAAGTTGACTTCTTCCTGAGTGAGATAGCGCCAGCGGCCCCTCGGGAGGTTCTTCTTAGTGAGGCCAGCGAAATAGACGCGGTCAAGTTTGGTGACCCTGTAGCCGAGATGCTCGAAAATGCGACGCACTATACGGTTGCGTCCGCTGTGGATCTCAATGCCTGCCTGATTGCGGTCGTTCTCGTTGGCATACGAAATTGCATCGGCGTGAATCTCGCCGTCTTCAAGCTCAATGCCGTCGGCGATGCGCTGCATATCCTCCTCAGTGATATCCTTGTCGGTCCAGACGTGATAGATCTTCTTCTTCACGAATTTCGGATGGGTGAGTTTTGAAGCGAGCTCGCCGTCGTTGGTGAGCAGAAGCACTCCTGTGGTGTTACGGTCGAGACGACCTACGGGATATATGCGTTCCTTGCATGCGCCCTTAACCACATCGAGCACTGTGAGGCGACCGTTGGGGTCATCGGAAGTCGTCACGCAGTCTTTCGGCTTATTGAGAAGCACGTAGCACTTGCGTTCGGGAGTCACCACCTTATCCTCGCATTTCACCACATCGTCTCGGTTGATTTTAGTGCCGAGCTCGGTCACCACGATATCATTGACCGTGACAAGGCCGTTCTGAATCTTCTCGTCAGCCTCGCGGCGAGAGCAGATGCCGGAGTTGGCCATATATTTGTTGAGTCTGATAGGCTCGTTGAGATCGATGTCGTCGAGCACGTAGTCTATCTGCCTGGGACGCGGAGTGAACTTCATGCCGGGTTTCTGATTCTTCTGAAATCCCTGACGTTTCTGAAAACCACCCTGATTCTGACGGTTGTAGCCTCCCTGATTGCCCTGGCGCCCGTAGGAGTTCTGCCCCTGCTGACGGCCATAGCCGGAGTTGGAACGCTGCTGATAATCGTTATGGCCATTGTTCTGGCGTCCGTAACCGCCCTGCCTGTTATAGCCGTTCTGACCTTGCTGACGGTTGTAGCCTGACTGTCGGCCTGCCTGATATCCGCTTTCGTCGGAAGTGTTGTTCTGGCGATAAGAACGATTATTGTATGAATTCTGACGCTGCTGATAGCCGTCGGGACGCTGCTGACGCTGATAGGGATTGCCGTCTTCGCGGTTATGATAGTTTGATGAGTAATTGTTCTGATAGTTCGGACGCGGACGGGGCTGGAAGCCACGCTGCTGGAAATCCGGACGTTCCTGAGCCTTATAAGGGCGCGACTGATAGAAATTTTCTTGATTCTCAGAGTTTTCCGAAGGAGCCGAGATAGCGCCGATTCTGGGTCTTTTGGGTTTCTTTTCTTCCATGGGTATCTGTGTGTTGGGTAAATGGCGTATGACATCGCTGCCACGTTTTCAAATCGCCTGATTGAATGTTTTGTTTAATTTTCTTATTTATTTAGAGGACTAAATTTCAGCATATTTATCACAGTCTTGACTTTATTCGGCCATGACCGCGCAAAGTTTAATTATCAATTTGCAAATTTAATCATTTTTTTTGTGATATGCAAACGTTTGTAGTATTTTCAGATAAATACCGGATTATTTCGTGCCGAATGTATCAAAAAATCACTCCTTCACATCACGGCAAGCGCCGGACTTGACGATGCAAGCCCGGCGCCCGGATGTGTACTATCGTTTAACCTTGCGGATGATTATTTGGCAATCTTCACTGCCGACGAGCCCTGACGCTTGATGAAGATACCTTCAGCAGGCTCATTCACCTTCTGGCCGTTGAGATTGTAGTATTCCACAGGTGCGTTCTGATCATCAGCCGCATCAAGAACCCTTACGTCAGTACCGGAGAAGTCATTTACCTCATTCTTTGCGCAGTTCAGGATATTTCCATTTTCATCGATTACTGCCGCGATGATACGAAGTTTGTCCTTATCCTGAAGAAGGGTGCTCTTGATCGTTGTCAGGTCGAATACGAAGCTGTGGTTCACAGGTTCATCGGGATCAAGCGAGGCAGGAAGGCTGCCTTCCACACCGTAGATACCATCAGTGGAGATAACCACATCATTGAAGACGAGTCCCTTGACAGTAGACTGTCCATATTTGCCGTTTTTGCAGAAATCATTCATTTCTTCAACGAAGTCGCTTCTCTGGCTCATGCCGGCGTAATAATTCGACTGATTCCAACTGCTACCTGTTCCGGAAAGACCATCCGCAACAAGAAGGTATGCAATCTGATAAGTTTTGTTGCGATATCCTCCCACAGTCATCACCTCGGCATTTGCTATGATCTTATCATCACCGTCCCAAGTGTGGGAAACCTTTACACTCCAGGGCGTGCGGACACTGTTCAATGCCAGTATGTCGCCTACTATAGGCAGATCCATATCGTAAGTCTCAGTACCGAAATAAGGATCGCAGACGATGGAGCGGTTCAGTGATGCTGACGGGAATCCGGAAATGGCGGCAGGATAGTCAGTGGTGACTTGCATGGCATCGCTGTTGTGGAAAGCGGCTACCACGAATTCGGGATAGTTATTGCGGATATGCTCGAGAGCGGCAAAACCGCGAGTGCAATACTGACACCATGTGCCTGTGTATTCCTCCAATAGAGTCTGACGCTGGGGGTATTCGTCAATAACAGCGATCATCACCTCCTTAGTCGGATTTTCTGAAGTGTTATCAAGACCGTTAACTTTTGCGACCGTGAAATTCTCTTTACTCTTGAACTTGACATTTGCTACAGGCAGCTCGACAATGGTTGAGAATTTTTTTCCCAGACCGGGAGTGGTCGGCACGGGGAGATCGTAGTGCAGAGACACTGCCTGACCATTGAATGTATAGTCGAGATCGATTGATTCGACAGCTTCCATCGATGAGGCAGTGAAAGTTACGGGCACACTAACCGATTGCCCGAGATCCATGCAGATAGGATCTTCAATGCTGGAAATCCTGACATCCCTTTCAGGGAGATTATCCATAAGCAGCGTTACACTCATGGTGCTTCCCCAACCATTGGATTCCTGAACGTTTTCCCATTTTTTTGTAACGGATTTGGTATGAAGGAAACATGAATTGGAATCTGAGCAGTCAGCGATGGAAATAGGGAACTGAGTGCCCCTGTCGAGCGTGGCGACCGTAATGCTGTATCCTACATAGACACCTTCGGAAGTGACTGTGTACCCGTCACCGCAAGCACCGGTGAGCGTTCCATTTTCTGTGATCACAGCCGAATAAGCTCCGATGTTGGGATCGTTGGATTTGTCTGACTTCTGAGCCAGTTCCGTGGTGAGGAAAACTCCGGGGTTTTTGTAATTTTTGGTGTTGCCCACATTGTTCAAAGGAACTGACACTGACAGCACCTTACACCCCTCGAAAATGTCTCCGGGCAGGAAAATTGCGACATCATAGGTGTCTTTTTTCTGCAAACCCATGAAATCACCTTGACTTTCAACGTAAGAAAAGTCAAATTCTACCGGCTCGGCTGATGCCGTAATGGCAGCTCCGAGCAGAATCGGAAGTAGATATTTCTTCATGCTTTTGTTGTTGTTAGTTTGAATTTACTTTTTGGTTAAGATTTTCTTATTTCTGCAAAAACTTCTTCTAAAATAACACTGATTTCTTGGAAAATGTTTCTTGAAACCATGTCTTTAACATTCCGGAAGCACAGATATAGGTCAAAAACGAGGAGGAAAGCCGCCACGCGAGTATGTGCGGCTTCCTCCGAATATGACTTATCCGAGCACCTCGATGGCTTTCCGGATGCGCGATATCACTTCATTTTTGGGCATCATTTCGGTGATGTCGAACATGTGCGGGCCGCGGCATGCTCCTACCACGGCCAGACGGAAGGCATTCATCACGTTGCCCAGATGATAACCTTTCTCCTCGATCCAGCCGAGCACTATTTTCTCGGCATTTGCCGATGTCATATCGTCGATGCCCTCGAGCACTCCGCAAAGTTCCTCCATGATGCGCGGGGTGTCCTCGCCCCAGCGCTTTTTCACATCCTTGTCAGCGTATGACGAGGGGGCTACGAAGAAGAAGTCGCCCTGAGGCCAAAGATCCTGAACAAACTCGATGCGCCCCTTCACCATGCCCACGGCCTTCGCCACATAGTCCATGCTGAAATCGTCGGCACTCTTTCCGGCCTCGGCGAGGCGCTCTCTGAGCACCGGCATGAAGAGCGCTGCAAGAGCCTCATCCTCCATGCGCATCAGATACTCATGATTGAACCAGATTCCTTTCTTATAGTCAAATTTCGCGCCTGACTTCGAGCAATGGTCAAACGAGAATTTTTCTATCAGCTCGTCCATCGACATTATCTCGCTGTCGTCGCCGGGATTCCAGCCGAGAAGCGCGAGGAAGTTCACCACCGCTTCAGGAAGATAGCCCTTCTCACGATAGCCCGACGAGATCTCGCCGCTCTTGGGGTCGTGCCATTCCAGTGGGAACACCGGGAAACCGAGTTTGTCGCCGTCGCGCTTCGATAGTTTTCCATTGCCCACCGGCTTGAGGAGGAGCGGCAGATGCACGAAACGGGGCATTGTATCTTCCCAGCCGAAAGCCTTGTAGAGCAGCACGTGAAGCGGAGCCGAAGGCAGCCACTCCTCGCCGCGGATCACGTGGGTGATCTCCATCAGATGATCATCCACGATGTTGGCCAGGTGATAGGTCGGCAGATCGTCGGCGCTCTTGTAGAGAACCTTATCGTCAAGAATGTTGGAATTAATCACAACCTCGCCACGGATGATGTCGTTGACCTTCACGTCAACGTCAGGCTCAATCTTGAACCTCACCACATACTGGTGACCCTCGTCGATGAGCCGCTTCACTTCTTCGGCAGGCATCGTGAGTGAATTACGCATCTTCATGCGGGAATGGGCGTCGTACTGGAAATTAGGTTCAGCGGTGCGGGCGGCCTCGAGCTCCTCAGGGGTGTCGAAGGCTATGTATGCTTTCCCGGCGTCGAGCAACTGCTGGGCATACTTGCGGTAGATATCGCGCCGCTCACTCTGCTTGTAGGGGCCGTAGGAGCCACCCTCGCGCACACCTTCGTCTATCTTGATGCCGAGCCAATTAAGACTTTCGTTGATATATTCCTCCGCACCGGGCACGAAGCGTCGTGAATCCGTGTCTTCGATGCGAAGAATCATATCGCCGCCATGCTGACGGGTGAAAAGATAGTTGAAGAGAGCGGTGCGGACACCTCCGATGTGAAGAGGGCCCGTGGGAGAGGGGGCGAAACGTACTCGGGTTTTCATTTTGCTGATGTCAAAAATAACTTATCTATTTTGCTTAATTTTCATCTATTTTATCATTTCCGGCCGCTACAGGCATGCGCCATGCGCTTACCGCCCGGCATTATCTGCCTTGTAGGCCTTCCCGGTCCAGCGAAAAACATACTGTCTCAGCAGAGGCTCGAGCATCCCGGCTGTCTCCTCGGGGAGAGTCCCGACCGACGTGAATTCTGCCGAGAGAGGCGTGTCTGCCGGCCCGGTAGAAAGGGCGATGGAAGAGAACGGCAGAAGTTCTTCAAGTTTTCGAGGCGATATGTCGGAGCCTTTCAGCCTGAAGAAATCTTTTGCAGCAGGAAGTTTCAGGAATTTTCCCGCAGGAAGCGGCTTCATGTCGCGGTCGAAGAAATCAACCTTTGTGTCGGCGGCAATACCCTCCCCGCGAACCGTGTAGAGCGTCATCACCACGGTGTCGGTTCCCAGCGGCAGCAGTTTTATCTCGAGTGTGGTCACCGGCGTTATGGCAACGCGAAGATAGTCGCCGGCCACTTCGTCAAACCGCGAGTAACCACCCAGCGCATCCTGCACGGGAGCAAGACTATCGGCCGCCTCGTAGTAATCTATCATGTCGAGGCGTGCCGAAGGGCGCAGCATGTCCACCACATCGAGCGGGAGATTTTTGAAGACGCCGGTCGGGGTCAGACCTTCAGCCGAGGCCGATGTCCAGGTGAGGATGACTGCCGCAAGCACGCGGAGTGCATGAAATGTTCTCGATATATCCATCAGGAATGGAATCAATATTATTTCTTTATAAAGATATCGTAATTTCCGTTGTATTTAGATTGCTTGGGCTCAGAATTCTTCTTCGCACGCTCCTTTTTCGGTTTCGGCTTCTGGCCCGAGAGCGAAAGGGAGTAATCGGTGCGCGGTGTGGCCCGCTCACTCTTTTTTTTCGATTTCTTACCGTGATCTTTCGCTTCCTGGGCATAATCCCTGTCGGTGGCTATCTCGCATCTCACCTTACGTCCGAAGAAATCGGTGTGTCGCAGGGCATCCACCACCTTGCGGGCGTCTTTCTTGCGCACGTCGAAGAGTGTATAGTCAGGCATAAGGTCGATGCGTCCAATCTCGGGCTTTGCGCCTACTACCGAGCGGTTGACGAGTTCCATAAGATTGCCGGGGAAGAACCCCTGAGCCTTTCCGATATTCACCATCAGCCTCTGATATCCCTCCTCAGCGGTGCGCCTGTCTTTATCCCCCTTCTTGGGGCGTCCTTCCTTGCGGTCGGTCTTGCGGTCAGACTTGGAGCGGCTTCCCGAGTCGCTGGCGTTGAGGTCGATATCGGGCATATTGCTGTAATAGGCAAGCAGACGGTTGAATTCAAGCGATAAGACGCGTTTCAGAAGGTCTTCCTCCGAGAGCCATTCCAGTTTTTTGCGCACTCCGGGCAGGAAGCGGGCTATCTGCTCGTCGCTCACCTCGACACGCTCCAGACGATCGGCGAGATTATAGATCTGCTTCTCTATGATGTGATCGGGGGTAGGCACTTTCTTATATTCGAATGTCTTACCGATACGCTTCTCAATCTCACGGAGCCTTCCTTTCTCACGGGAATGGATGATGGCTACTGACACGCCGGTCTTGTTGGCGCGTCCGGTTCGCCCGGAGCGGTGGGTATAGACCGCAACATCGTCGGGCAGGCCGTAGTTGATCACATGCGTGAGGTCGTCCACATCGAGACCCCTCGCCGCCACATCGGTGGCCACGAGCAACTGGGTGACGTGGTCGCGGAATTTCTTCATTGCGAGGTCGCGTTGTGCCTGCGAGAGATCTCCGTGCAGGCAGTCGGCGTTATAGCCGTCGGCTATCAGTTTGTCGGCTATCTCCTGAGTCTCCTTTTTGGTGCGGCAGAAAATGATGCCGTAGATATCGGGATTATTGTCGGCTATACGTTTGAGGGCAAGATACTTGTCGTGAGCCTTCACCATATAGTAGATGTGCTTCACGTTTTTCGATCCTTCATTCTTGTTGCCGGCCACGAATTCCACAGGGTCTTTCATGAAGTTGCGCGCGATTGCTGCTATCTCCTTAGGCATCGTGGCTGAGAACATCAGCATCTTCCTGTCTTCAGGCACATGTTTCAGAATCTCGTTGATATCGTCGATAAAGCCCATGTTGAGCATCTCGTCGGCCTCGTCGAGAATCACGGTATTGACATTTCCGAGCTTCACCACTCCCCTATTGATAAGGTCGATGAGCCGTCCGGGAGTAGCCACTATCACCTGCGCGCCCTTCTTGATGGCCTTTATCTGCGACTCGATTGAGCTTCCGCCGTAGACCGGGATAATCTTAACGGCGTCGAGATATTTTGCGAAGTCGGCGAGATCGCCCGCTATCTGGAGGCATAACTCACGCGTAGGAGCCACTACGAGTGCCTGCGTAGAGTCGGAATCAGGATCGATTCGCTGCAGCAGAGGCAGTCCGAATGCTGCTGTCTTTCCGGTTCCCGTCTGGGCAAGGCCCACCACGTCGCCCTCTTTTTCAAGCAGATGGGGAATCACCATTTCCTGTATGGGCATCGGATGCTCAAATCCGAGTTCGCTGATTGCCTGAAGCAGGCGCGGGTCAATGCCAAGTTGGTCGAAGGTAGTCATATCTTGTGTCATATTCAAACTAAATTAAGATTAATACTCACGTTACAACGCATGGCGTCTCAATTTAGTTTGGTGTGCATAATAAAGTGCAAATTTACAAAAAAAAATCGAATCGGAGGGTATCCGATTCGATTTTCCTTAATTGTATGTGCCTTATCAGTGCACGAGGAGTTTTTCAGAAGATGTGGCTGAGCGCAGTATGTAGAGGCCCTTGCCGAGTGCAGGCACCTCCGATTTGCGGACACCGGCCTTCAGGAGCACGCCGTCGGGCAGATACACGTCTACTGTCTCGTCGGCCGTGATAGCCTCCACGCCGAGAGCCTCATATTCCTCCTGAGTCATCACCTGATACTCGTTGATGCCTACGGGACGCATGCCCTCAAGCTTCATGTAGGCCTGATTGCGCGGCACGGCAGAGTAATCGGCTTTCGTAAAGACGAGTTTACCGTCGGCCTCAGCAAGCACACGCATTGAGCTCTGGTCGAAAGCGGTCTGGTTTACGCGTCCGTCCATATTGAAGTCAAACCATACGCCCTTCAGCTGATTGCCTTTCACGTTGGCTGCATCACCGGCTGCGCCCACAGCCAGACGGTTGTCGGAGGGAAGCGGGCCGGCGCAGAGGATAATGACCGGAGTAGCGGCGGGAATCACACCCTCATACTCCTTGAGCACCATCACTTTCTTGTTGGTGTCGATCTTGTCGATGCCATACACTTTCACGCCTTCAGATGCAGCAGCAAAGGGGAAGTCGGCCATGAAGGGGGCGTAATATTTACCGCCGACAGTCACAGTAGGCGACACACCGAAGAAGTCAGTTGTAGACTCTGCATCAACAGCGTTCACGTTCCATACAGCGCCATATCCTTCGGCAGTGAACGATAAGCTTGCGGTCTCTGCTGCAGAGGGAGCGGAGTCACCGAAGAACTTCTTCGTGCCCGACTTTGTGATCCACATACTGTAGCCCTCCTTGCCGTCGCCGAGCTCTATGGGGAGCATCTTCACGTAGGAAGAGAACACCTTCTGGAAGTCTGTGCCCTGAGTTGCGATGTTATGGTCGAGAGCGGATCCGGAAGCGGGGCCGGCCGTGATCTTCATGACGCAAGCCGGATCAGACTGCGAGCGGAGCACATCAGCGATAAGCTGGAATGCCTTCAGATCGTTGAGTCCTGTATTTGATACGGTCACCTTGTCGTCGAGCATGTAGAGAGTGCGCTGTGTGCCGGTATTGCGCAGGCGGTAATATCCCTCCTGGAGCGAGCCGGCGATCTGAGCCACTTTTGCCTCATATTCATCTTCGGTGAGAAGCGAGTATTGCGAAACTTTCTTCTCGGCATCAGACTTCAGGCTGATATAAGCCTGATTGCGCACCACGTATGCAGTGGTGGCCGGAGCCATGACGAGTTTGCCATCGGCCACGCTGAGACTGCGCATAGAGGGTGCATCGTAGGCCGTGCGGTTGCCTTCGGTATCGAAGTAGACAGCCGAGAGGAGATTGCCAGTCACGTCTGCCGCATCGCCTGTAGTGCCTACAGCAAGGCGGTTGTCTGAAGCGAGGGGGCCGGCGCATTGCACCAACACCGGAGTGCCGGCGGGAACCACGCCCTTCACCTCTTTCATCACCATAGCCTCGAAGTCAGTGTCGATGCGGGTCACGGTGAAGAATTTCACACCTTCCGAAGCGGCAGATACGGGGAAGCCGGCCATGAAGGGTGCATAATACTTGCCGTCGACCGAAGCAGTTGGAACCACACCGAGATAGTTGGAATCGGAAAGCGGCTTAATCCACCATGCGCGGTTTGTACCTGAAGCGTTTACTGATGCAGAGCCCCATTCGGCGCCTGCCGCTGTGGCGTCGCCAAGATAACGGTTGCCGGCACCGGTATTGCCCACGATGTTATAGGTTTCCGAGCCTCCTACAGCAGATGAGGGATTGAGGAAAAGAGCTGAATTGAAGATTGCATCTGTGGAAGTGCCTTGAGTAGACAGATTGCGCGCTGTCACATTATTGTTGTGCGCAGACTTGCTCATGTAGAATACAGAAGCCGGATCGGAAGACTCACGCAGGAAGTCGGAGCAGAGCTGGAAGGCGCTCACGTTGGGCTCAGCGCCGAAAGAGCCCTTGTTGTCCACGAGGGCTGCATAGCGCGATGTTCCGGCATTCTGCACGCGATAGTATCCGTCGGGATTCTTGTCGCCGAGCGAGGAAAGATATGCCAAGTATTCAGCCTCGGTCATGCAAGTATAGTCCGACACTGCCATTTCCTCCTCGTTGTTGAGCGCGAGATAGCACTGGTTGGCAGGGAGATACTCTATGTTTGAGACAGCGAATGTCAGTTTGCCATTGACCGAAGTCAGCAGACGCATAGTGTAGGGATTATTGGGCGTGCGGTTCCAGTGGATGGCATTGGTGTTGTTATCAAAGTAGACACCTTTGAGACGGGTGCCTCCGAGATCTGCATAGCTGCCATATCCGATGCTGAGACGATTGTCGGTGGCGAGAGGATGCTCACACTCCACAATCACTGCACAGCCACCGGGTATTCTTCCCTTGATTTCCTTCAGGATGGCGATGCCAAACTGAGGATCCACACCATTCACGATGTAAAACTTCACACCCGGCGAATGAGCCGTGAAGGGGAACGATGCATAAAGTGGATAATAATATTTGGAGCCGGCCGTGACAGTGGGGCACACTCCGAAATATGAGTCGGAGGAGTTATCGTTGAGAGGGTCGATATACCAAAAACGGTTGACGCCCTTCGCATCGGCCGAGGGGAAGCCCATCTCTTCGTTTCCTGTGCGGAGGTCGCCGAGATATTTGGTGAATCCGTACTTTGAGGCGTAAGCATAGTAAGCCTGCTTCCCTTCATAAACCTGAGCTTGCATGATCTTCAGATATTCTCCGAGGAACTCATGAATGCTCGTGCCTTGTCCTGAGATATTGTAGTTTAAGTTCGATCCGGTCTGAGGCTCATGTGAGATGTAGAATACCGATGCAGGGTCTGACGAGGCCTTCAGGAATCCTGACCATAGCTGAAGCGCATTGACGTCGGCCGAGCTTGTCGACGCATCGAATGAGCCTCTGTTGTCGGTGAGATAAGCATAGCGCTTGGTCACCGCGTTCTGCACACGATAGAAGCCATTGCCTCCGAGATCAGCGAAGACCGGGAGGGCAAGAAGAGCCGTGAGGGCAGATAGTAGAATTTTTTTCATAGCGGAGATATTAGAAAAACGAAATACATCCGTCGTGCACTCGACACGACGGATGTGCTATGACTTAACGCTGTCTGCAATCAAAATATTGCATGGCAGAGTGAAAGTTTCTGATTATTCGCAAACGCAGATAGCAACGCGGTTGTCTACAGGATCAGCGTAGGGCTGCTCTTCAGCCTCACCCATGCTCTTGACAACGATGCGGTCAGCAGCGATGTTATATTTAGTCTTGAGAGTGTTGGCAACAGTCTCAGCACGCTGCTTTGACAGACGGAGGTTGATGGCGAGTGTGCCTGTACCCTTGTCAGCATAGCCGGTGATCACAACCTTTGCATTGGGGTGGTTCTTGAGGAATTCAGCCACTTCGTTCACTTTCACCATCTCTTCTTTAGTGATAGTGTAAGTGTTGATGCGGAAGAATACGTCGCGACGGAGCATTTCGGGCTTGGGAGCCTCTTCCTTAACCACTACGGGAGCAGCGGGAACCTCAACTACGCGCTCTACGATTTTCTCGATCACCTGGGGTGCGGGAGCCTCGATAGTGCGAACAGTCTTGTTGTATTTCGGGCCGAAAGTGTACTTAACACCAACGAGACCATTGAAATACCAGTCGGCATTGCCGGCCTTCTTTGAGTTGTAGCCGTCAGAGAGAACGTTAGCCATAAGCTCAACGCCGAGGGCAACGTGCTCAGAAACGTTGAAGTTCAGGTCAAGACCGAACTGGCCGAGGAAACGTGCTGTAGTCTTGTCCCATACTAATTCGAGGGGACCGGCATTGTTGTCAACAAGTTTCTTGGAAGCTGCTACGGCATCATCGTTGTTGAAGCCGATGTTGGCACCGAGACCGCCGATGAGATCAACGTCTACGAGACGGTTGGGGTTGTAACCACCGAGGATGTTGCAGAGGTTGAACACAACGTCAACTGTGGGAGCAACATAGTTGTATTTCCAGTTCTGGTTGCCGATGGGCTCGCTGAAGTTGAGAGCACCACGAGACTGCCATGCATTAACTGCGAGGCGAGCGCCTACGTAGGGGTTGAAGTTGTAGCCGAGAGCGATCTGGGCGTTCGGGCTGAGAAGATGGCCGAAAGAAGTCTCGCCAAGAGTCTCCTGGGCGCCGAACTGACCCTGGATGTACCAGTTCGGAGTGTATGAATACTCGGTGACAGTTTCCTGAGCCATGGCGGATGCACCGGCAAAGCAGAGAGCGCCAGCGAGCAGAATCTTATTAAATTTCATAATTGTGAATTCTTATTTTTGGGTTTAGGGAAAAAGTTTGGGGAATGTCCGGGAGCCGGGAGCCCCCGGACACATAATCAAAACTTATTTAACCTTGATGTAGAATTTACGAGTTGAAGTCACACCTGAGTAGTCAACACCCTGGTATACGAATTCGTAGGTGTAGCCGGGCTTCATGTCAGTTGCGGGAACAGCAATCTTGTGAGTCTTGCCGTCGAGAACGCGGTTGAGGCCTGAGCTGTAAGAGTTGATGTTAGCCAGAGTCTTCCACTGAGCCTCACGAACAGACTTGCCGCTGGCGTCGTAAACGTTCACGCAGGCAACGAATTTCTTGAACGCGGGAGCTACGATCTCACCTGAGTAGCTGGTGAGGAAGAGGTTGAATGCCTGACCGCCACCGTTAGCGAAGACTGTCGGGTCTTCCTTCACGCAAGAGAGGAGACCAACCTTGCCGCTTGCCTTGTAGAAGAGGGCGGGCTGCAGATAATCGTTGGGGTTAGCAAGAACAGCGTTGATCTTATTAGCAACCTTGTTGTAGAGGTCGATGATCTGGTTCAGACGAGAGAAGTAGGGCTCAGCCTTGTCGTAAGCGTAGTCAAGACCGGTGTCGATCTTACCTTGGATCTGTGCGATAACATCATTAACCTGCTGATTGAGCTGGAGAAGAACGTTGTCAACCTTGATCTTAACCTCAGCCTTGAGTTCATCGCTGGCATTAGCGCCGCCAATAGCATTAACAATCTTATCGCAGATAGCCTTGTTGAGAGCGACTACGATACCATCAACATCACTTGTAGCTTCAAATGCATCTATAGTTCCACCATCAACCTGAAGGCCTGTTACAGATACAGTCACGTTGCCATTACCGCTATTTGTGAATGCGAGGTTGTCAGTGCCGACGAATGCGATAGAGTGTCCCTGAACAGTGATGTTCTGAGTGAACTGAGTAAGCTGTGCTTTCAGCTTATCGCCGATCTTCTCCTTGAGTTCCTCGAGGAAGTTGTCAACATGGCCGAAAGTGCGGATCTTCTTGCTGGTGCTTACGCCTTCGAGGAACTTGTAGCTGAGCGGCTGAGCAGTAGCAACAGCGAGGTCGTACTGGCTGAGGATAGAATACTGCTTTTCAGCCCAGTCGTAGCGAACAGCGTATGCGGGAAGAGAATGGTTAACCTGATCGTAAACCTTCTTGAGGAGGTCGAGAGCGGTGCGCTTGGAAGCATTCTTCACGAAGTCCTTAGCAGCGTCTTCGAGACCTTCGTCGATCTTAACGCAAGTAGCGTAGATAGCCTCATTGTTGGCGGGAACCTTCACGTCAGCCTCGTAGAAGCCGTTAGCAGCGCTCTTAGTGAAGCCGAAGTAAAGCTCATCCTCGCTCGGAGTGATGGTGAGGCCGTAGGGAAGAGCCTTGCCTGCTGAAGTTTCGAGAGTGAAGTTCTTACCGTCAAACTTGTGGCCGATGGGGTTCACAGTGAGGTAGAGCTTACCGAGGTTGAACTCGTCAGCCATGAAACCGGTGGGGATAGTCACCTTCTGGTCAGCGTTTGCCATGTACTTCACGAGGAAGTCATAGTCAGCCTTGGTGAAGAGGGGATCCTCAGAGTTGAATGAGTTCTCAGCGCGATATGAGGGGAACTCGAACTCGGGGTTGAGGTTCTGGCCGAACCAGTCGAAGAGGATATTGCTCTTCACTCCGATGGGAAGGCTGAAGTTGCCGAAGATGGGGCTGTCAGTACCCTGGATGAGGATTCCTGTGATAAGAGAATCAAGACGGCCGGTGATCTCCTCGAACTGCTCCTGAAGCTCAGCAACGTCATCGTTGAGAGTCTGGATATAACCTGCGAGCTGACCGATTGAAGTATTGAGTTCGTTGTAATACTCCTCAATCATCGGGATGATCTGCTCGTCGATCTTATCGTTAAGAGCGTCATATTTCTTGCGGAGATCAACCACCTGCTGAGTCAGCTCGGCGATCTTCTCGGTGTTGCTGCCTACAGTAGCCTTGAGATCAGTGAGTTCCTTCTCCATAGCTGCAAGCTGCTTAGCCTGGAGTTCAGCCTTGATCTGGAGTTCATCGATAGCCTGGATATTGTTCCAAACCTGCAGCGAAAGAGTGCCGATCTGCTCCTGGAGTTCATTATAATAGCCCTCCATGGTGTTGGTAAGACGAGTCTCCAGGTCAGCGATCTCAGTGTCGATCTTTTGGTTAAGGTCGGAAATCTGGCCATTGATGCCGACGAGATCCTGTGCATACTGCTGCTTGAACTGATCGATAGTGGCGTTTACACCTGCAATCTCACGGAGGAGTTTTGCATCGAGATCCGAGATTTTACCATCAAGAATATTGAACTTTCCATCGGTATACTGCTTGAGCGTATTCTCGAGGTCAGACAGTCTGGTGGTAAGTTCCTGATAAGTAACGCGGTTGCTAACTTCAGCGTTAAGATCTCTAACAGCCTGCTGAAGATCAGCGATGTCACCATCATTAGCTGTAATCTGAGCCTGGAGGTCAGCGATCTTTGCCTCGCAGTTAGCCTTGCAAGTTGCGAGATCCGAACGAAGCTGCGCGATAATGTCAGCCAGCGCTTTCTGATCGAAATTGTACTGATGCACGAAATCAGGCAACTCGTCCTTGCAGGACTGAAGTGGAGCCATGGCAGTTCCGGCGAAGAGAGCCATAACCACTCCATAGAGTACTTTTTTCTTCATCTCTGGTAGTTTTAAGTTATTGAATATATTTTATTTATTTTTAACTATTTATGTAAGTGTAACAACAATAATGACGCCTGATCAATGCATACAATAGCAAGCCGGGTGTGTCCTTCTCGATTGCACTATAATAGTATTCGAGTGCAAAGTTAATATATTTTTTTCAATCTTTAGCAAAAAAATGTAGAATTTTTTTAATAAAATTTATTTCTTCGCCCAAAATGAGCATTGTGAAAGACTCAATATCACAAATCGCATCTCCGAGGCTTTTTCCTTATATCTCAGTCTTCCCCGCGTTGAAACGCGGGGTTTCGTCATAATCCCGGCTCTCCGAGCCGCACATCCCCTCTCCCAACTTATCCACATGTTGCCGGCTCTCCGAGCCGCGCATCACCTCTCCCGATTTATCCCCATGTTGCCGGCTCCCCGAGCCGCGCATCCCATCTCCTGACTTATCCTCATATAGCCGGCCATCCGTCGCCACGCGTAGCCCGCATCAGCACGGAGTACTCATCCTCGTGTGATAGAGGCTGTCTAACAATCATCGTCTGCCATCCGTCTCCGCGCGCAGTCCGCATCAGCACAGAGTGCTGATCCTCATGTGATAGAGACTGTCTAACAATCATCGCCGGTCATCCGTCGCCGGGCGTAGGCCTCATCAGCACGGAGTGCTGATCTCGTGTGATAACCTCAGGCTTCAGCCTGAGGCGGCTCCAGACCTATCCATATAGTCTCGGAGAGACGCATTGTGAAAGACTCAATATCACAAATCGCCTCTCCGAGGCTTTTTCCTTATTTCTCAGTTTGCCCCGCGTTGAAACGCGGGGTTTCGTCATAATCCCGGCTCTCCGAGCCGCGCATCACATCTCCCAACTCTCCATATCGCCTGCCATCCGTCGCCTCGCGCAATCCGCATCAGCACGGAGTGCTGATCTTCGTGTAATAACCTCAGGCTTCAGCCTGAGGTGGTTCCAGACCTCTCATATAGTCTCGGAGAGACGCATTGTGAAAGACAGGTACTACATAAGATCATGCTCGTGATAAGACAAATCCGCAATTTTATACATATCTTTCATTTCTTCGTCAAAAGCCACCCCATAATGGTGCCTCTCCTGATTCTTTATGTATTCAATCACTGCAAATCTTTCTGATGGCGACACGGTAGATGCAAAATATTCTGAAGCCCAACCTTTGAAACGAATATAACCCAGATTTCGACCCATCCATGTGCTGGATTTACCCTTTACTTGCTTTATCAGATCGGAAAGCGCGACCGACGGATGCAATTCTAAAAGAATGTGAACATGATTTGCAATTCCTCCTATGCGGAGGAGACGACATTTTTGATTCTGAATCTCTTTCCACATAAAACGATACATGTCTTCTCTGCTTTCCATAGGCAAGGTCATCTCTCTTGCTTTGGTACAGAATACGACATGATAATATGCTGCCACTTTACTCATCGTAGGTTAATGTTCTAATTATCACAAATCGCCTCTCCGAGGCTTTTTCCTTATATCTCAGTCTTGAGGAGGGTGTATCATAAGTAAGATTATGATGCACCCTCTCTCTATGCAGGATCTT
>CAYPGW010000011.1:0-48789 GCA_964410515.1 uncultured Sangeribacter sp.
GACACCTCATGCACCACTTTCCATACGTAGTCGTTGGCATAGGAGATCAGAGGGTCTTCTTTTGCTGACATCGTGCCTGTGTAGTAAGAGTTCCACACCTTCGAGCCGGCCCAGTGCAGCTGATAGAGGTCGGTGAGGGCGTCGAGCTTGCCGTTGTAGACACCGGCAGCCTGATTCTTGTCCTGATTGTAGGGCAGGCCGTAGTATTGCTTGTTGTATATGTTTGTCAGGAACTGGTTGATGTAGTCCGGATTCGAGAAGATTGAGTCCAGATTCATCGTGCCGCCGGGTGCCTTGTCGAGGAAGGCGTTGCCTACCTGCACCTCGTCGGTGCAGCCGGTAGCGCCGATTGCTGCCAGTGCGAGAGCGAATATGCTGTGAAATATTTTTTTCATGATTTCGTTTCTTTTTCTTTTATGCAATTAGAAACCAACCTTCAGGCCGACAGTATATGTGCGGGTGAGGGGATAGTCGGGAGAGCTGCTGGCGCGGTTCTCGGGGTCGCCCCATTTATACTTCGATACGGTGAAGAGGTTGTAGGCGCTGAATGAGAGCTGAAGATTCTTGATGCCGATCTTCTTCTGCCAGGGCATGTCGAAGTTATAGGCGAGCTGCATCGATTTGCAGCGGAAATAGCTTGCGTCTTTCTCCCAGAGAGTACTTCCTGCGTAGGTGTGGCTCTTGTAGGCGATGGTGGGACGCGGATACTCGGCATTGGGGTTTTCTTCGCTCCAGCTGTCGTAGAGGTGAGTCTTCAGAAGGCCACCTTGGTCATTCTTGGCTGAATTGTAGAAAGGCTGACGGAATGAGCCGTCGATGCTGCGAGTCACGTCCCATGCTCCTGTGAACTGAACTGAGAATTGCAGTCCTTTCCAGCTGGCGCCGAGGTTGAGACCTGCTATATAGCGCGGGTCGTCGGTCTTTCCGAAGTCACGGCTGGCGTCATTGCTGTCGATCTTGCCGTCGCCGTTGAGATCCACATAGATAGGATCGCCGGGATTCAGCTTGCTGTTGTCTTTCAGCTGGGCGGGAAGAGGCTGGCCATATTCAGCCTCATATCTCTCAGCTGCAGTGTCGTCATAATAGCCCCAGAAGAGATACTGCGAGCGAGCGCCGATGCGGTGGCCCACTGTCTTCTGATAGTCATACGACTGAGGTGCCTGTCCGTCGCGGCGGATGATGTTGTCGTTGAACGAGAGGTTGAAGCGAGCCCAGTAGCTGAAATCGCGTCCTACCATGTCGTTCCAGCCTACGCTGAGTTCCCATCCCCAGCTGTCGACAATACCGTAGTTGGTCATCGCGGGATTGTAGCCAAGCACTGTGGAGGCTGCGTAGTTCTGAAGCAGGATGTTGTCGCGGTGCTCCTTATAGTAGTCGAAGCTGGTCTTCAGGCGATCGTTGAAGAACTGGATATCCACAGCGTAGTTCTGCTTCACTGATGTCTCCCATGTGATGTCGGGATTGTTTTTCGACATTTCCCATGCACCGGGCTGAGTTGCGTAGACACCGTTGCCCGTACCGAAGTTATAGCCGTAGGGATTCTCGCCGCTCGGACGCTCGAGGAGCGCGCCGCCATTGACGCCGTATGGGTCTGCGAGATACATGAAGCGGCTGCCGCCGATCTTGTCGTTACCTACCTTACCGAGAGTGGCGCGGATCTTGAAGAACGAAAGATAGGGGTGAAGGTTTTCCATGAATTTCTCATTGCTGATGACCCATCCGATAGATCCTGCCGGGAATGCGCCGAAACGCTTGCCGGGGGCGAAGTTTTCAGAGCCGTTGTAGCCGAAGTTCACCTCTGCGAGATAGCGGTTGTCGTAAGCGTAAGTGACACGTCCCACAAAGCCGATGTAGCCGCGGCCTATGTCGGAATATGTCTTGGGGTAGTATTCCTTGCTCTGGTTGTAGAGGGCGAGGGCTGTGATGTCGTGATCGCCGAAACTGCGGTTCCAATTCAGGCCGGCCTCGGCATACCAGTTACGCCAGTATCCTTTGCCTGAAACACGGTAACTTGGAGATTCTTCAAAAGAATTGGTAAGGAATTCCATTGATCCGTCAGGCATCATGCGCGGGGTCACGGTGGCTGCCGATGAGGTAAGTTCTTTTGTTTGGTCGAAGCCGCTGTTATATGCTCCCTTTACACGAAGCGAGAGGTTCTTGGTGATGACATCAAGTTTCTGATCGATTATCAGGTCGGTGTTGATTGTGTTGGCTGTTTTCTGATAAGCACCTGTCTGATAAGTCACGTAGGTCATTGGCTGCGACCCTGTGAAGGGGAGAAGCACCGGGCGTGGTTCGCCGTTTTCGTCGTATTCAATGTTGTAGTCAGGCTCGACATTTGTGCCGATGAAGCGGCCCAGCTCGTCGAAGCCCGCGCTTGAGAAGGGCGTAGCCTCGTAGATAGCCTTCACCATGCCGTCAGCGCCCTGTCCGGTGCGCGGCTTGGCCGATGAGTCGATCTTTCCGCCTACGTTGAGGGTGATGGTGGTGGTAGGCGTCACGTTGATGTCGAGGTTCGAACGGTAATTGAATCGATTGTAGCGGTAGTCGAACGCATAGTCATCTCTGCCGAACTGGTCGAAGATACCGTCCTGGCTGAAGAAACCGGCTGATACGAAATAGCGTACTTTCTTGTTGCCGCCCGAGATGTTAACGTTATGCTGCTGCTGGAAAGTGGTCTTCTTGAAGATGTAGTCTGTCCAGCGCATGTTGGGGAAGCGGATGGAGTTCTGATATCTCTTCACCGGATCTGACTCGTTGTTGATGAAGCGGGCAATGACCTCATCTGAGAAGGGGGCTGCTGCTCCGTCGCTGGTCATCGCATAGTTGTAGAAGTTGGCGTATTCCACAGCGTCAGCCATCTCGATGAGTTTGGTGGGCTGCTGAGCCGAGAAGTTGAGTGAGACATCGATTCTCGCCTTGCCTTCCTGGCCGCGCTTGGTGGTGACGAGGATCACACCGTTGGCACCGCGCACACCGAACACTGCCGTTGCAGAAGCGTCTTTAAGCACTGATATAGACTCGATTTCGTTCGGGTCGATATCCCACATGTCGCGCTCCACACCGTCTACCTGAATAAGAGGCTTGGCGTTGTCCTTGTCGAAAGTGGCCTTACCGCGCACGAAGATGTCGGCTGCGTCAGAACCGGGCTCGCCGGAGTATTGCACCGTGGAGACACCCGAAAGCTGACCTGCCAGCACGTTGGTGACTGAGCTCACAGGCGTACGCGTCAGGTCTTCGTTCTTGATTGAAGACACGGCGCCTGTCATGGTAACTTTCTTCTGAACGCCGAAAGCCACGACTTCTACTGCGTCGAGCATAGATGAGTTTTCTTTTAGCACTACTTGCATGCCGTCTTTGGCCGGGAGAGTAGCGGTTTCGTATCCCACGTAGGATATCACCAGCTTTGAGCCCGGCTTACACTTGATGGTGAAGTTACCGTCGAGGTCGGCGGTCGTACCGTTTGTTGACTTTTCGACCATGATGGTTGCACCGATCAACGGCTCACCCTCTGCGTCAGTAACGGTACCATTCACCACTGTCTCCTGCGCCGATAGCGCGAAAGACACAAAGAGACAGACTGCGGCCATGAGGACGCGGCTGAATCCTTGCACTCGTTTCAATAATGACAAAACTTGCTTGTTTTCGTCTTTCATGATGAATTGAATGGTTTAGTTGTAAATTGTTGTTGATTATTAATGCGTTAGGTTGGTCTTGACTAAGACTGCAGCATGATGCATCGTGCAAATGCGGGAGGCGAAAATTAGATTTCACGCCTCTGAAACATGCTATTTTTAGTCAATTATCTGCAAAGATAAGAATAATTTTTTTAAAATTCACACATCCCGGTCACTTTTTTTAGACTTTAACACTTTTTTTACTCTATAAATAATTATTCTCCCTCCGCATATATATCTTATATATCTTATACATTATATAAAAGAATCCGGAACGATTCATAGAGTCGGTTCCGGATTCTCTTTATTTCAGATGTGTGTGGCGATCATTCCCATTCGATAGTTGCCGGCGGCTTTGAGGAGATGTCGTAGACTACGCGGTTGATGCCGCGCACCTTATTGATAATCTCGTTGCTCACCTTGGCGAGGAACTCGTAGGGGAGATGCACCCAGTCTGCAGTCATGCCGTCGGTCGAGATCACGGCGCGCAGCGCGCAGCAGCGCTCGTAGGTGCGCTCGTCGCCCATCACGCCCACGCTCTGCACCGGAAGAAGTATAGCTCCTGCCTGCCACACCTTATCGTAGAGTCCGGCTTCGCGCAGGTTTGAGATGAAGATGTCGTCGGCCTGCTGAAGCACGTGCACTTTCTCAGCGGTGACCTCTCCCAGAATGCGTATGCCGAGGCCCGGACCCGGGAAGGGATGGCGGCCGAGAAGCTGCGGATCGATGCCGAGGGCTTTACCCACACGTCTCACCTCATCTTTGAAGAGAAGGCGCAGTGGCTCCACAACCTTGAGATTCATCTTCTCGGGTAGTCCGCCCACATTGTGGTGCGACTTGATGGTGCAGCTCGGGCCATTTACGCTTACGCTCTCGATCACGTCGGGATAGATCGTGCCCTGTGCGAGCCAGCGGGCGCCGTTGAACTTCTGCGCTTCCTCGTTAAAGACCTCCACGAAGTCGCGGCCGATGATCTTGCGCTTCTGCTCAGGATCGGTCACGCCGGCGAGATCAGCGTAGAAGCGTTCGCTCGCGTCCACACCTTTCACGTTCAGGCCCATGCCCTTATATTGCTCCAGAACGCCCTCAAACTCATTGAGGCGGAGCAGACCGTTGTTCACGAAGATGCACTGCAAGTTGTGGCCGATGGCTTTATTGAGCAGCACGGCGGCAACGGTTGAGTCCACGCCTCCCGAGAGGCCGAGAATCACCTGATCGTCTCCGATCTTGGCTTTGAGCTCTGCCACGGTGGTCTCGATAAATGAATCGGGGCTCCACGTGCCCGAGCATCCGCAGATGCCGATCACGTAGTTGCGCAGCAGCTGTGTGCCGTCGGTGGAATGATACACTTCCGGGTGGAACTGTATTCCCCATGTCTGCTCTCCCTCCACGTGGAAGGCAGCAACCCTTACGTTCTCTGTGCTTCCTATGATGTGGAAGTTTGAGGGGATGTCGGTGATGGTGTCGCCGTGGCTCATCCATACCTGAGTGGGAGATGGCATTCCCTGCATAAGGAGATCTTGCGGATCAGTCACCGTGAGCATGGCACGTCCGTATTCGCGGCTTGGAGCTCCTTTCACGGTGCCACCCGCATAGCTTGCGAGCAATTGTGCACCGTAGCAGACTCCGAGCAGCGGCAATTTGCCACGGAAGGCGTCGAGCGAGGGTTTCGGGGCCTCCGGATCGTTGACCGAGTAGGGGCTGCCCGAAAGGATTACGCCCTTCACGTCAGCGTCAATCTCCGGAACGTGGTGGAAGGGATGGATCTCGCAATATACGTTGAGCTCGCGTATTCTGCGGGCTATCAACTGAGTATATTGAGAACCAAAATCTAATATCAATATCTTTTCCAAGATGGTTTATGTCTTTAAGGAGTTTAAAAAAGTTCTGTTTGTCTGCCTCGGGGCCGGATTAATTTCCCCGGGTGTAGTTGGGAGCTTCTTTGGTGATTGTCACGTCATGGGGGTGATTCTCCACCACTCCTGCCGCAGTGATCTTGACAAACTTGGCGTCGTGCAGGTGCTCGATGTCAGGAGCTCCAACATATCCCATGCCGCTTCTCAGACCTCCCACGAGCTGATAGACCGTCTCGCTGAGAGTTCCCTTATAGGGAACGCGGGCCTCGATGCCTTCCGGCACGAACTTGCTGCTGTCGGTCTTCTCACTCTGGAAGTAACGGTCTTTCGATCCGGCCTGCATTGCGGAGATGGAGCCCATGCCGCGATATGACTTGAATTTTCGGCCGTTATAGATGATGGTCTCGCCCGGCGACTCTTCAACGCCGGCAAACATTGAACCCATCATCACGCTGTCGCCGCCTGCCGCAAGGGCTTTGACCACGTCGCCCGAGTAGCGCAGGCCTCCGTCAGCAATCACGGGGACGCCGAGTGCATGAGCGGCTTTAGCTGCGTTGAAGATGGCGCTGAGCTGAGGCACTCCCACTCCCGCCACGATGCGAGTGGTGCAGATGGAGCCCGGGCCGATGCCTACCTTGATGCCGTCGGCACCGTTTTCGATAAGATATTTGGCGGCTTCTGCCGTTGCGATGTTGCCTACAACCACGTCAAGATCCGGATAGGCGGCCTTTACTTTTCTTAGCGTATTGACCACATTCTGGCTGTGGCCGTGGGCAGTGTCGATGACCACGGCGTCGGCTCCGGCCTCAACAAGAGCCTTCACGCGGTCAAGTGTGTCTGAAGTCACTCCTACTCCCGCAGCCACCCTGAGGCGACCCTTAGAGTCTTTGCAGGCATTGGGATAGTCTTTGATCTTTGTGATGTCGCGGTAGGTGATGAGGCCCACGAGTCGGCCGTCCTTATCTACTACGGGAAGTTTCTCGATCTTGTGCTTCAGCAGAATCTCTGATGCTTCAGAAAGGCTCGGATTGTCGGTTGTGATGAGGTTTTCTTTGGTCATCACGTCTTTGATGAGCATGTCCATATCTTTCTGGAAGCGAAGGTCGCGGTTGGTGACTATGCCCTCCAGTTTGCCGTTCCCGTCCACCACGGGAATGCCACCGATATGGTTATCGTGCATGAGTGTGAGGGCATCGCCTACGGTCTGGTCGCCCTTGATGGTCACAGGGTCATAGATCATGCCGCTTTCCGCTCTTTTCACTCTTCTCACCTGATCGGCCTGGGCCTGGATGCTCATGTTTTTGTGGATCACGCCTATACCGCCCTGTCGGGCTATGGCTATTGCCATGTCAGACTCGGTGACGGTGTCCATGGCGGCCGACACGAAGGGCACGTTGAGGTCGATATTGCGCGAGAACCGTGTGTGGAGTTTGGTCTCGCTCGGAATCACTTCTGAATATGCGGGAATAAGCAGCACATCATCAAAAGTCATGCCTTCCATGGCTATTTTTTCATCAATAAAACCCATATAAGTTGATTTTGAATTTTTTAATTGGGAATTTGGAATTGAGAACCCGCTCAGTTAGAACTCTTTCAGCTTCTCAGAGATCATGATTGTCTGCGAGCGGTCGGGGCCTACAGAGATGATGCCGACAGGAGTCTTTGTAAGTTCCTCGATCTTGCGCACGTAGGCTTTCGCTGCCTCAGGAAGTTGATCCCACGCCGTGCAGCCGCTGATGTCTTCTTTCCATCCTTCCATCTCGATATAGATGGGGCGGCATTTCGAAAGCTGATGGATAGTGCTCGGGGGAGCGGAGATTTCCTTGCCGTCGAGTTCGTAGCCGACGCAGATCTTGACCTTGTCGAGGCCTGACAGCACATCGAAGAGCATCAGCGACCAGTAGTCGATACCCGCGAGGCGTGAAGTGTAGCGCGCAACCACAGCATCAAACCATCCGATGCGGCGCGGGCGACCGGTTACAGTGCCGTATTCATGGCCGCGTTCGCGTATCTCGTGGGCCGTCTCATCGAAGAGTTCCGTGGGGAAGGGGCCTTCTCCTACGCGGGTGCAGTATGCTTTTGCCACTCCCACAACGTTTTCTATCCATTTCGGTGCTATTCCGGCGCCCTGCGAAATGCTGGCTGCCGAGGGGCAGGAAGATGTCACGTAGGGATAGGTGCCGTGATCAATGCAGAGCATCATGCCCTGAGCGCCCTCGAAAAGAATCTTGGCGTCAGTGTGAAGTGCATCGTCGATCAGGAGTGAAGTGTCGCAGATGCGATGGCCGAGCACCCCGGCTATCTCCATATACTGGTCATAGATCTCAGTGAAGTCGAGAGGATCGAGACCATACATCTTCAATTCCATGTTCTTCACCTCGAGGGCTGCCTTGAGGCGCTCTGCGAAATATTCCGGATCGAGAAGATCGCCCATACGGAGTCCGATGCGTGAATATTTGTCGGTATAGGCAGGCCCGATTCCTTTCTTGGTGGTGCCGATCTTGGCCTCGCCCTTCAGCGACTCCGAAGCTCCGTCGAGCAAGCTATGCCAGGGCATCACCATGGCAGCCCGATCGGATATGTAAAGTTGATAATCGTTGATGCCTTGTGCGTGAAGTTTTTCAAGTTCGGCGATCACCGACACAGGATTCACCACCATGCCGTTGCCCATCACATTTACAGTCTTGGGGTTGAAAATGCCGGAGGGAATACTCTGGAGTGAATATTTGTGTCCGTCAAACATCACGGAGTGGCCTGCGTTGTTGCCACCCTGATAGCGCACCACCATGTCGGCGCGGCAGGCGAAGTAATCAGTAATCTTTCCTTTGCCCTCGTCTCCCCACTGGGAGCCGGTGACGACTAATCGTTCAGACATTTTAATTTAGAATTTAGAATTTTGAATTTAGAATCATTTCCGATCAGGAATTTAGAATTTAGAATCATCAGGCGATTCAGATTTTTTCTGATTAAGAGTTTTGGTGATACTCACAAGTAGCTTCAGAATCTCCACACAATCATTGTTTAAGCTATAATACATTGTTTTATCAATATATTCTGTAGCGAAAAGCAACTCAAGCCAATATTCTGTCTCGCGGGCTTCTTTTAAGGCTATATATAGCTTGTAATGAAAATCTTTGTCTGAAAAGCCTTCTTCAGCTTCATGAACATTCGCTCCTATAGAAGTGCCACAACGCAGAATCTGTTTAGACATTACATATTCATTCTTTTCACATGAAAGATATTTATATAGATTCACAATTCTGATGGCGAAATTCTTTGATTTTATCAGAATCGCGTTGTCGGCTCTCTTACCCATAATTCCAAATTCTAAATTCCAAATTCAAAATTATGAAATGTTGTTTCTTTTATAGATATAATCCACGTTTTTGAGATAGTAATCGAGCGTGAAGCAAGCATCAAGCTCTTCGGGCGTGAGCATTTCCATCACGGCAGGGGTCTGCAGTAGCAGATCCTTGTAGTTGCTGCCGGTGGCCATCGCTTTCATCGCTACGGGCTGCACCGTGTCGTAGGCCTGCTCGCGCACCCATCCCTTGCCGATGAGGGCGTTCATCACACGCTGGGCGAAGATCACGCCGTTGGTCATGTAGATGTCGGCCATCATCTTGTCTTCAAACACGGTCAGGTTTTCGAGGATACCCATCATGCGGTTGAGCATGTAGTCGAGAAGAATGGTGGCATCAGGCATGATGATGCGCTCCGTAGCAGAGTGCGAGATGTCGCGCTCGTGCCAGAGTGCCACATTCTCGTAGGCCGTGGCCATATATCCGCGCATCACGCGGGCGCATCCGCAGATGTTCTCGCTTCCGATCGGGTTGCGCTTGTGAGGCATCGCGCTCGAGCCCTTCTGCCCCTTGCCGAATGCTTCCTCCACCTCATGCACCTCAGTGCGCTGAAGATTGCGCACTTCCATCGCCATCTGCTCGAGGCTGGATGCTATGAGTGCGAGGGTGGCCATATAGTAGGCGTGGCGGTCGCGCTGTATCACCTGAGTAGACACGTCGGCCGAATTGATGCCGAGATGCTCACACACGTAGTCCTGAATGAAAGGAGGAATATTGGCGAAATTACCTACGGCGCCGCTCAGTTTGCCAACTTCCACACCGGCGGCAGCCAACTTGAAGCGCTCGATATTGCGCCTCATCTCGGCAAGCCACAAAACCCATTTCAGTCCGAAACTCGTGATGTCGGCATGAATGCCGTGAGTGCGTCCGATGCAGGGGAGATTCTTAAACCGGATGGCCTGCTTCTCAAGCATCTCGCAGTATTTTGCAAGGTCTTCGGCTATTATCTCGTTAGCCTGCTTGAAGAGGTAACCGTTTGCCGTGTCCACAACGTCGGTAGAAGTCAGGCCATAGTGCACCCACTTGCGTTCCTCGCCCAGACTCTCGCTCACGGCGCGGGTGAATGCCACCACGTCGTGGCGTGTCATCACTTCAATTTCCTTGATGCGGTCGATATCGAAAGTTGCCTTATCCCAAAGTTTCTTCACGTCTTCCTCAGGAATCACGCCAAGTTTGCTCCATGCTTCAGCAGCGAGAATCTCAACTTTCAGATATGCTTCAAATTTATTTTGTTCTGTCCAGACGCGACGCATCACGTCTCTGCCGTATCTGTCGGTCATATATTGTTGTCAGTTTATAGTTTTAAGAATATAGGGCCTATAAGCCGTATAGGCCCTATATAAAGTTTATTTCAGGACGGCCTTTCCTATGTCTGAGCGATAGAAAAGTCCCTCTTTGGCTGCTTTCCTCACATCAGTGTACGCTTTTTCGGCAGCCTCGGCGAGCGTATTGCCCATTCCGGTCACCATTGCCACGCGGCCTCCGGCTGTCTGAAGCAGGCCATCTTTCATCGCAGTGCCCATGTGGAATACTTTCGAGCATCCGTCGAAATCAAGATCAACACCTTTCTTATATGCTCCGGGATAGCCGTCAGAAGCGAGCACTACTCCGAGGCAGGCCTCGTCTCTCCATTCGGGGGTGTGGTCGGCCTTGTCGATCGCTGCCTCGAATAGATCATAGATATCGCTCTTCAGGCGGGGTAGCACTACCTCGGTCTCCGGGTCGCCGAAACGGGCGTTGAATTCTATCACCTTCGGCCCGTCTTTAGTGAGTATCAGGCCGCCGTAGAGAATACCTGTGTAGTCGATTCCTTCATCGGCGAGGCCGTCGGCAGTGCGCTGCAGTATCTCGTTAAGGGCTTTATCTCTTACCTCGTCGGTGATGAATGGGAGGGGAGAATAGGCTCCCATGCCTCCGGTATTGGGCCCTTTGTCGCCGTCGTAGGCGCGTTTATGATCCTGCGCGAGCGCGAGCGGATACACCTTGCGGCCTCCTACGGCGCACATGAATGAGAATTCAGGGCCGTCGAGATATTCCTCAATGAGCACCCTCCCCTGTCCGAAGGCAGAGTCGAGAAGCATATCCCTGAGCGCGGCGTCGGCTTCCTCCCTGGTGAGGGCCACCACCACTCCTTTGCCGGCAGCGAGCCCGTCATATTTGATCACTGTAGGGAGCGGCAGGCTTTCGGCGTATGCCTTCGCCTCCTCGTAGCGGTCGAAACTTTTGTAGTAGCCGGTAGGAACATGATATTTCTCCATGATTTGCTTGGCGAACTCCTTGCTCGACTCGATTCGGGCACCGGCCTTTGTGGGGCCGAAGATGCGCAGTCCTTCAGCTTTGAAGGCGTCTGCGACTCCTGCCGCGAGTGAGGCCTCCGGGCCCACCACGGTGAGGTCTACGCATTTTTCCTTGGCGAAGTCTGCGAGCGCCTGCACATCGGTCACGCTGATAGGCACGCAGGTGGCATGGCGGGCCATACCGGGATTGCCCGGGCAGGCGTAGATCTTCTGCACTTTGGCAGAGCGCGACAGGGCGTCGACTATGGCATGCTCCCGGCCACCGCTGCCTATCACCATCACTGTCTTGCCGGGACGTATCTCTTCTTCACGTCCCGACTGCATCTTGGGGAAGGGCAGAGGATTTTCTTTCGGTGGAAGCGCTTCGCTATTGAAATGATGAATTTCCATAGATGATCAGTGCTTGAAATGACGCATTCCGGTGAAGAGCATTGTAAGCCCTTTCTCATTGGCCTTGTCGATAGATTCCTGATCGCGGATTGAGCCGCCGGGCTGCACGATGGCGGTCACGCCTTTGTCGGCCACGAGTTCCACGGTGTCGCCGAAGGGGAGGAATCCGTCGCTGCCGAGTACGAGTCCGTCGGTGTTGCCTGAGGCGAGGGCCTGTTCAAGTGCTATGTTGGCAGAGCCTACGCGGTTCATCTGTCCTGCTCCTACGCCGAGGGTCATGCCACCCTTCACGATAACGATGGCATTGCTCTTCACATGCTTCACGATGCGCCATGCGAAGTTCATGTCTTCAATCTCCTGTGCGCTCGGCTTTTTCACAGTCACTGTCATCTCCTCTACCACGTCTTTAGTGGTGGTGTCGGCGTCCTGCACGAGCAGACCGCCGTTGATGCCAACATACTGGCGCTGGGCCTCGCGTGAATTGTCCATCTTCACCTCAAGCACGCGCAGATTCTTCTTTGTGCGCAGCAGTTCGAGAGCGTCTTCGTCAAATGCCGGAGCCATCACTATCTCGAGGAAGATGGGCTTCATTGCTTTTGCCACTTCAAGGGTGAGCGGACGGTTCATGGCCACGATGCCGCCGTAGATGCTCACCTTGTCGGCCTCGTATGCTTTTTGCCAAGCCTCTTCGATGGTCTTTCCCACTGCGGCTCCGCAGGGGTTCATGTGCTTCAGGCCTACGCAGAAAGGTTCGGAAAACTCACGCACAATGTTGAGGGCTGCGTTGGCATCCTGAATATTGTTGTAGCTGAGTTCCTTGCCGTTGAGCTGGCGTGCGCTGAGCAGAGAATAAGATTCTTCTTCGGGAGCCTTGTAGAGAGCTGCCTGCTGGTGAGGATTCTCACCATAGCGCAGAGTCTGGACACGGTCGAAAGTGAGGAACATTTTCTCGTCAAGACCGGCCTTCTCGCGCATGAAAGTGGCGATGTGGCTGTCGTAAAGAGCGGTGTGGGTATATGCTTTGGCTGAGAGGCGGAAGCGGGTGGCGGGGAGGGTGTTGCCGGTCTCGGCTATCTCCTCGAGCACGTTGGCATAGTCGTCAGGATCGCAGACCACAGTCACCGACGCGAAATTCTTTGCCGCGCTGCGCAGCATGGAAGGGCCGCCTATGTCGATATTCTCCACGGCATCTTCAAGTGTCACTCCTTCTTTGGCGATGGTGGCCTCGAAAGGATAGAGGTTTACGCATACCATGTCGATGGTCTCGATGCCGTTGGCAGCGATCTCCTCCATGTGGGCCTGCACATCGCGGCGTGCCAGAAGGCCTCCGTGCACCTTGGGGTGAAGGGTTTTCACACGACCCTCGCAGATTTCAGGAAATCCGGTGACGTCGCTGATGTTGATGATATTGAGTCCTGCATCGCGGAGTGCCTTCATGGTGCCTCCGGTAGCGATGATGTCCCAACCCATCTTCTGAAGCTGGGTGGCGAATTCCACCACGCCGCGCTTGTCGCTAACGCTGATTAATGCTCTCATTATATTACTTTTCTTTTTATATATTTTTTATCTTTATATATCTTATATATCCGCAGATTTAGATAATCTCCACTCCCGGCTTGTCGGTGATGCGTCCGATCACGCTCGCTTTCTCACCGTGGCTCTCAAGGATGCTGATTGCCTTATCCGCGTCTTTCTCGTCTACGGCGAGCACCATGCCGATGCCCATGTTGAAGATGTTGAACATCTCGCGGTGAGGAATGTTGCCGTATTTCTCAAGCAGACGGAATACGGGAAGAATCTCCCATGAGCCTTCCTTCACTTCTATGCCTTGTCCTTCATGAAGGATGCGGGGAATGTTCTCGTCGAAGCCTCCTCCGGTGATGTGTGCCACTCCGTGCACGTCTACGTTGCGAATCACGTCAAGCACAGGCTTAACGTAGATGCGAGTAGGGGTGAGAAGCATTTCGCCGAGTGTGAGATCGCCGGTTTCTTCATATTTCTTGTCAAACTGCAGGCCTGCATCGCTTACAACTTTTCTCACAAGTGAGAAACCGTTGGAGTGCACTCCTGAAGATGCTATGCCTACAAGCACGTCGCCGGTCTTCACCTTTGATCCGTCGATAAGGTTGCAGCGGTCTACCGCTCCTACCGTGAATCCGGCGATATCATAGTCGCCGGGTGTATACATGCCCGGCATCTCGGCAGTCTCGCCGCCAATGAGCGCGCAACCTGCCTGCCGGCATCCTTCGGCTACTCCGGCCACGATCGCTTCCACCACGGCGGGCTCGTTTTTGCCCACGGCCACATAGTCGAGGAAGAATAGAGGCTCCGCTCCCTGGGCGAGCACGTCATTGACACACATAGCCACGGCGTCGATGCCGATGGTGTCATGCTTGTCTGTGGCGAAGGCGATCTTCAGTTTTGTGCCCACTCCATCTGTGCCGCTCACAAGAATCGGCTCCTTAAATCCGAGGCTTGCGAGGTCGAACATGCCTCCGAAAGCGCCGATGTTGCCCATCACTCCGGGGCGGTTGGTGCTTGCCACATGCTTCTTGATGCGGCTTACCACTTCATATCCGGCTTCGAGATTCACGCCGGAGGCTTCGTATGATTTAGCCATAATTATATAATTGGGAATTGAGAAATGTGAATTGAGAATTTGTTAGATTGAGAATTGAGAATATTGGAGCGCATCTTCTTCGCGTCCGCTTGTAATTCTCAATTCCCAATTCACAATTCTCATTATTTACGGAAATATTTCACTGCGTTGGCAAAGAGATTCTGGCGCTTGTCGCCCGGAATATTCTTCATTAGGCCCTCGTCGTAGCGCTCGGAATGACCCATCTTTCCGAGAATCTGACCGTTGGGGCTGATGATGCCCTCGATGGCGTCGGTCGATCCGTTAGGATTGAAGGGGCTTTCCATAGTGGCATTGCCGGCTGCGTCGGCATACTGGAACGCGATCTGTCCGGCCTCGGCAAGACTGCGGGCAAGCTCCGCGCTTGCTGTAAACTTACCCTCTCCATGCGAAACGGCGATGGAGTGGAGCTGGCCAATTGAGAAGCCGTCGAGCCAGGGCGACGCGATGCTGCCTACACGGGTAACGGCAATCTGGGAGATATGCCGGTTGATGTCGTTGCGGAAGAGGGTAGGGCTATCGGCAGTCACCTCGCCTATCTTGCCGTAAGGCAGAAGTCCCGATTTCACGAGTGCCTGGAAGCCGTTGCAGATGCCGATCACCAGTCCTCCGCGTTCAAGCAGGCGGTTGATGGCATCCTTCACCAGATCGTTCATGATAACGCTGGCTATGAATTTGCCGCTTCCGTCCGGTTCGTCGCCGAGTGAGAAACCTCCGCTGAAGGCGAGTATGTGGCATTTGTCGATCATGGATGCCATCTGCTTAACTGATTCGCGTGTCTGTTCGGGCGTGAGGTTGCAGAAGACGCTCGTGGTGCATTCCGCACCTTCCTGTCTGAACGACTTTATCATGTCGTAGTCGCAATTCGTGCCCGGGAACACCGGCAGATATACCACGGGATGATCGGTAGGCTCTCCTTTCCACACGGTGGTATTCGGCCCCGAAGTCGCGTTCTCGGCTGTGCCCGTAGTGGCAGCGCGGTCGGGATATATCTCGCAGAAGCGGTCGCTGTTGGCTTTCTTCAGGAGGGATATCTCCTTGCGGACGCCATTGATATTGAGGATGGGATCGGCAATAGTGGCGCCTATTGGCCGGTATTCATCACCGAGTTTCTCTGCGCTTTCCACAACTATGGCGCCATAGTTCCACTTGTAGAGGTCTTCTTCCGGATATTCGATTTCTGCGCCTATCTCATTGCCGAAACTCATCTTTGCTACAGCTTCGGCGAGGCCTCCGAATCCGAGGGCGTAAGCCGCCTTAATGCGTCCGGCCTTTATGTCGCTGTGGAGTGCGGCGAAATTTTTCTTCAGTGCATCAGTGTCAGGCATGCCGTTGGCGAGCGGTTTCGCTTCAAGAAGGTAAAGCACATCGCCGGCTTCCTTAAATTCGGGGCTTATCACGTGGCGTGCGTCTACCGGCACTATGCCGAATGCTATGAGTGTCGGAGGCACCGAGATATCGGCGAATGTGCCGCTCATAGAGTCTTTACCGCCGATGGAGGGTCCGAATTCTTTCTGCATCTTCAGGGCTCCCAAAAGGGCTGCGGTGGGTTTTCCCCAAGACTCTTCAGAGTGCATTCTCTCGAAATATTCCTGATATGAGAAACGCATACGGGTAGTGTCGCCACCGGCAGCGGCTGTCTTGGCTACGGCTTCCACCACTGCGTAGGCTGCTCCGTGGTAAGGACTCCATCCGCTGATGAAAGGATTGAAGCCGAATGCCATCATCGAAGCCGTGTTGGTGAATCCCGGCGTGGGGAGTTTCTGCACGCTCACCTGAGTCTCAGTGCCCTGGGTGCGTCCGCCAAAAGGCATAAGCACTGTAGACTTGCCGATGGTGGAGTCAAACATCTCTATCAGGCCCTTCTGCGAAGTGACATTGTCGTCGGCAAGCAACGCCTCGAGTGAGTCGGGAGTGGGGTGGGGCATGGATGCGGTCACGGCCTGAATGCGTGCTTTAGCCTTGCGGGTGGCGCCGGCCGAGTCGATAAATTCTCGGGTGAGGTCGGCTACGGTCTCGCCATTCATCATCATGCGCATGCGTCCGCGATCAGTGACATCGGCCACATGGGTAACCTCCAAGTTCTCCTCGTGGCAATATTTGATGAATTCATCCATGTCTTTCTTTTCCACAACAACGCTCATGCGCTCCTGACTTTCGGAGATGGCAAGCTCTGTGGCATTGAGACCTGTGTATTTGGTTGGCACGCGGTCGAGGTAGATGTCGAGGCCGTCGGCAAGTTCCCCTATGGCCACGCTCACGCCTCCGGCACCGAAGTCGTTCGATTTCTTGATGAGCCGGGTCACTTCCGGACGGTGGAACAGACGCTCTATCTTGCGCTCTTCAGGTGCGTTTCCTTTCTGCACCTCGCTGCCGCATTGCTCGAGCGAGCTCACGTTGTGTTCCTTGCTCGAGCCGGTGGCTCCGCCTATTCCGTCGCGGCCCGTACGGCCGCCGAACATGAGTATCACGTCGCCCGGAGCGGGACGCTCGCGGCGCACGTCGGCCTGTTTCACGGCTCCTACTACCGCTCCCACCTCAAGACGCTTGGCCACATAGTCGGGATGGAAGATCTCGCGCACATGGGTGGTGGCGAGTCCTATCTGGTTGCCGTAGCTGCTGTAGCCGTGGGCCGCACGTTTAGATATCACGCGCTGGGGCAGTTTGCCTTTCATGGTCTCGCTCACCGGCTTGTAGATGTCGCCGGCTCCGGTCACGCGCATAGCCTGATATACGTAGCTGCGTCCCGACAGCGGGTCGCGGATGGCTCCTCCCAGGCATGTCGAGGCTCCTCCGAAAGGCTCTATCTCCGTAGGGTGATTGTGGGTCTCGTTCTTGAACATGAGAAGCCACTTCTCCGAGCCCTCTTCGGTGTCGACATCAATCACGATGGAGCAAGCATTGTTTTCCTCGCTGTCTTCCTGATCGTCGAGAATGCCTTCCTTCTTGAGCCATCGGGCGCCTATACAGGCAAGATCCATCAGGCAGAGGCGTTTTTCCTCCCTTCCCAGGTCAGAACGCATTTGTTTGTAGAGTTCCAGCGATTGGCGTATGTCGTCGGCAATAGGGGAGTCTTCCACCTCTATATCGGTGAGTTCCGTCATGAATGTGGTGTGGCGGCAGTGGTCGCTCCAGTATGTGTCGAGAATCCTGAGTTCAGTCTCGCGGGGATCACGACCCTCTTTCTTGAAATATTCCACCACCGTCATCAGGTCGGCATCATTCATGGCGAGGCCGAATTTCTTGATGAATGGGAGAGCGCTTTCGGGCGTGATGTCGCGGAATCCCTCAAGCACCTTCACTTCAGTGGCCTCCGCACGCTCGGGAGGACAAAGCACTGTCATGTCTTTTATGCGCGACTCTACGGCATTCACCGTGTAGTGGGCGATTTTCTCAAGGTCGGCATCAGTTACGGCGTCGTCGAAGATCATCAGGCGTGCACTGCGTATCTCCACCTCCGAGGTGGGGTCGATGAGCTTCACGCAGTCTTCGGCCGAGGATGCCCGCTGGTCAAACTGTCCGGGCAGGCATTCCACCGCAAGATATTTCTTTCCTCCGAGATCGAACTCCTCGGTCACTGTGTCGGTGGCCGGCTCGCCGAATACACGATATTTTGCTTCTTCAATCAGAGACTCGTCGGCATTGAAGACGTCATAGACACACACAAGGCGTAGATCCTTTATGTCTGTGCCGAGATTCTCGTTGAGTTCCCGTCGGAGACTGTCGGCTTCCACACGGTAGGCGCCGGTCTTCTCCACGAAAATTCTTTTATTCTGTTTCATTGGGCTATTTAGCGGATAAGGTTTGAGTTCTTTGTGAAATAGCGGTTTCTTGTCAGTCGAGAGTGCTGGCGAGCACCTTCGCAGCCTGTCGGTTTCTGAAATCGGTCATTTTCGACGCGAGTTCCGGGTCGGTCACGCCCAGGATTTCTACGGCAAGGAGAGCTGCATTCTTGGCTCCGTCTATGCTCACGGTGGCCACCGGAATTCCTGACGGCATCTGCACCATAGAGAGCAGCGAGTCGAGGCCGTCGAGTGTCTTAGCCTTGATGGGCACACCTATCACCGGCAGAGTGGTGAAGGCCGCGCATACTCCTGCGAGATGGGCAGCCCCGCCGGCGGCGGCTATGATGGCGCCGAAGCCGTTGTCGCGGGCACCCTTCACCCACGCTTCAAGTTCGTGGGGAGTGCGGTGGGCACTCAGCACTTTCTTATCGTATTCCACGCCGAATTCGTCGAGAATTTCAGCACTTCCTTTCATCACGGGCCAGTCGGAGGCCGATCCCATTACAATACCGATTTTCATTTTGTAGAATCTATGTGGTTTCTAAGTCGTTGTCAATAAATAAAATAATAAGCCGCATCCCTCAGGTGGGAACGCGGCGGAGCATTATCGGTCATTTCCGGGCATACGCAATTCTTCGCAAACGGGCGCACACGAATGTCGGCTTGCCTTCTGCAAGGCTTCCATCACGCTCGTGGATGCGGGCTTTCGGCGCCGTCTTATGTTGTTCTGCATTGGTGTGTCCGGTTGAATTTGCATGTTGGAAATATAGGTTGCAAAATTAAGAAAAAAAATTGAGACCGCCAAATCTCTCGCCCCATATTTCGATTTTGTAGAGTCAACTGGCAAGTGCAAAATTTCAAAATCCCTTTGTCAATCTCAAATTTATGAGTTGAAAAGCAGGTATCTTTTTTATTCAACACGATTTGACGGTTGAGTATTGAGTGGGTGACAGCATCGGTGTTGCTATTATGGGAATGGCGTGTCCTCACAGTTACTGACAATCAGGATTATAAAGTCAGGGGGTCGCGGAAAGACTCCGCGACTCCCTCAGAAATGTATAAGGAACCATATCCTTAGTTCTCATCTAAAAGGCCTTTTCCTCTGTAGCTTTCATTCTCCCAGAGTCCAAGAATATCGTGAACACCACCGATTGACTCATAGCCATAGCATCTCACTCGTTGGCCATCTTCCCAATAGCCTACGAAAAAGCCCATATTATTCGGGAATGTGAGAATACCGCTTCCGTTTACTTCTCCGTCTACCCAGGTGCCTTCGAATGTCGAGCCGTTTTTCCATACATATTTTCCATTGCCTGATGGAATTCCGTTCACTACTTCTCCAAGATAATAGCCATTGGAATAAGCGATGTATTTCGGTTTCTCTATTTCCGGCTTCTCGCCTATAACTTCGCCGTCTTTCCAATATCTGCGTTTGAACGAGTCCTTTTCTTTCACTATTCCATAGCCCGATAAATTTCCGTCATGCCAGCCTCCGATAATAAAAGAGCCATCGTCACCGAAAATAATACCGCCACCTTCAGGGCTGCCGTCGCTGAATTCCCCTACGAATCTCACTTTCCCATTGACAGTCAATTTACCCATGCCTTCAATTTTGCCATCATTCAATTCTCCTGTATATACCATGCCGTCTTGAAGCTCTACTGTATGAATTTTTCGCCCCGGGCGGGGCTCCGGCACTTTGCGCGGATTATTGTCGGCCATATCTTTGGATATTTGCACGTCAAACACCGGCGTCTGGGTTTTCGTGATGCGTCGGGCTTCGTAGGCTTGATTTGATTTGTCAAAAGTCAGATTTCGCGTATCTGCCATGATATTGTTCCAGGAAGGCGATTCCTTCTTCCTCCCCATAGTGAAATTAAAACTGTCAAGGAAGGAGGATGTGAAGAATCCACCTTTTACACTATTGATCCAGCCATATTCACCTTTAGTGGCGCCTGTGCCAACCACACTGCCTTTATCTTTAAAGAGAGCCTGCACGCGTTGTGCCGGAAAGGCGTTTGAAGCCGCCCGGTCTCCCATTGGCATCATCATGCTCTGAGGAAGATCGCCGTCATAGTATGAGTTGCAGCAATCAGTGAGAATTATCGAGAAATGGGGCGACTTTTTTTCGAGAATCTCCTGAATGTCGCTGACTTTGACAGCACGGTCGGGATCTGAGGTGCCAAGACACATGCGGGGATATTCAGACTTGTCGTTTACGGAGCGTCCACCGTGACCTCCGTAATAGAACAATACGATGTCTTCCCTGCAATCAAGTCCATCCATGACTCTCCTTAGATTCTCAGGAGTGCAATCAGATCCTGTATAGATACTGACGCTCTCTTCATAGCCTAACGGAGCGAGTGCCTGTGAAACACGTTGGGCCCAGTCGGCTACATTTCTTACATTTACCTTCGTTCCCGAGCCGATGCTTTCATCGTGGGTGTCGCCGAAGATAATGGTGTGCACGGTCTTTGCGCTTCCCGGCATCAAGGCCATCGCCATGACCAATAATATAATGATTCGTTGCATATTTATCAGTTTAATAAATGCTTAAAGATGAAGAGAAGGGGATTGGGGTCGTCTATCAATAACTCTTCCACTTTGATTCCATTTTCGTAGATTCGAGCAGTGGAGCTTTGAAAAGAGAAAAGAAATACCACCGACGACGTTCCTTCCTCAAAAATGACTCCTACCTGTGGGCGAAACGGCATCGCTACAGAGTAATCTGATTTGATAAAGGTTTTATCGGAAAGAAGCAGGGAGGAGAGCATGGTGCAGCGGTAGTTTTTAACTGTCTTTTTCAACCCGTAACCGTAATCGAGCAGTTTTTTTGTTTTAGATGCATCCGTAATCGTGTCGAAATAAACCACACTTGCCGTTGAGGCCTTGAGAACAGTGTTCTCTACAGATGCAGGCAATATGGGGGCTACACGGCAGGAAGATAGATATTGCTTTCGATCTGCCTGCAGAGTGGCGGCTCCCGATAGTATAATCATCAGGAGCATTGAAATAATCTGTCTCATGGAGAGGGCTGAATCAGTTTATTTTATTAAGAAGTTCACCGGCTCCCGGGTAACCGTGTTCCACTGCCTTTATACACCATTCCCGTGCTTTTGAAGCGTCTCCGTTATTGAGATAATGGACGGCGAGATTATATTCGGCCGGTGCATAGCCTGAGTTGGCCGCTTTTGTCCACCAATTTACCGCATTTTTGAAGTTCTTTGCAGATGCGCAACGGTTACCTATATAGCATTGCGCTTCTGCCACGTTCTGCTCGGCTGCAAGTCCATACCATTTTTCGGCTTCCTTGTGATTACCTTGGTTTTCATAGACCTTACCGAGACTTGCTTGTGCAAGTGGATGATTCTGAGCGGCAGCCTTTTTCCACATCTTGATGGCCTCCCGGTCATTGTGCTGATTGAAATAACTTTGACCGAGGTTGAACTGGGCAGTTGCATTCCCTTGTTGTGCGGCCTTCTTTAGCCAGACCTCACCCTCCTTATATCTTCCCTGCTGCATGAACCAGAGCGCTAATTCTGTTTGAGCGCTTGCTGATCCGGCCTCTGCACGCTGATAGAGAGCCTTATCCTGAGCAAGTGAGGAAGTTGTTGCCAGAATGGCAATCACCGTTGGCAATAAGAACTTGATGATAAGTGACATAATAAGATATGTATTGGAATCTCGCAATAGCCTCCGATGGCAAGAAGAAAATAAAACAACAAAGCGTGGGAGACTTTACCCGTTTCTCGTTCCAATGATTCGAGGCCTTCGCATTGCCCATCTCTGTTAGAACGAGCAACGCAGAAGTCCTCACGCTTATATGTATATAGACCTATACGGAGCGGTGGCTTCGTATAGATATAAACATAGGCAAGGCATCTACCGTTGCTTCATTCCTGACAGAGATTGAAAGTTGCGAAGTTTCGAATCATCAGAAATCAAGCGTGAGGTACACGCTTAAATACACAGCTGTTTTTTAGGAATCGGAGCGAGACCTCTGTCCTTCATTCAGATTCCACAGCTTTATGTCTGCAAATATAGTAATAATTTGAATAATATCAAAATTATTAAAAGAAACAGCGCTTATTTTTTAGTCTGTGGGTAAAATAAGCGGAGAGCGTATCAAACAATCACGTTTTGATACGCCCTCCGGTATTGGAGTTGATTATTTAAGTCTGCGGCAGATTACTCGGCTGCGAGCACGTAGAGCTGCGGGAGCACACCGCTTTCGGTGGCGTAGCATCCCCACGAGGAGAATTTTGTGGAATACTGTATATACTTCTCGTTGCCTACGTTGCGGATGGTCCATGTTCCGTCGGCTGCCGGCTCGGCAGTCCATACGTAGGCAGCATCAACAGTAGCCTTCTCAGAATTGATGGCGGGAGCCTTTGCATTGTTGAACGAGTCAAATGTGCCTGACATGTAGAGATAGCGTCCGGTGCTGTCTATAATGAAGAATTGTCCGTTCTCGAGTTTGTAGACATTGTCATCCACAGTGGCAGTAGTAGAGAATGTAAAGGCGTTAACCTCGTTCTTCATCTCAATCACTCCGCCGGCAGGAGCCACAGCCTCGGTGTAAAGGTAGCCGTAGGTCTTTGACTCGGCGTGAGGAATGGCGCAGATGCCTTCAGCCACAAAGAGGTAAGAGCGGTCGAGTTCCAGTTCGGTAGCGAAGTTGAAGTAGGCTTTGCCCACAATCTTCACGAATCTCCAGGAGTCTTTCTCCTTGATGAACTGGCCGGTCACAGTCTGGAGGCCATTGTTGTTGACTGTCCAGGTCTGCCCGTCGTAGACAAGCACGGAGCATGACGTGCCGTTGTAGACCACAGCCTTCGTGTCTCCTTCCACAGCGTAGACATCGTTTGCCTTCAGGTAGAGGGGAAGATACACTTCGGGGTTCTCGAGCTTGTTGTTGCTGAAGCCCATGGCAGTGTAGTCAGCGGCATCAAGAGCCACGATGTCTGATGCGGTTGTCCATTTATTGCCGACATATTTGTAGACTTCGGTCTTTGATGCAGTCACGGGGGTGTTTGCGAGCACTTTTGCAGGGGCGTTGTTGCTCAGGTAGTAACCCGGATTAGCCTCAACCTTGCCCTTGTCGGCTGTGAACACGAAATTCTTCACTTCCCATGTGCCGGCTTTGGTGTCGGTAGAAGTATAACGGAAACCAATCTGGATGCGGTTGCCGCAATATTTGCTGAGGTCGATATCGCCGGTGCTCACAAATGTCCAGCCCATTTTGTCGGGGAAGGGATATCCTGTGAGCTGCTCCCATTCTCCGCCGATGATTCTCACGTAGATGGCTGCCTCGTTCTTGGCTGTCTCCACGTCGGCGAAGTAGTTGGTTGCCTCCTCACATGATACGCTCGCAGTGGTGCCGGTGAGGTTGAACACCGGAGATACAAGCCATGAGTCTGAGGCGTAGTTCACTTTCGACACGTAGGCAGTTGCCTTCATACCGTAGTTTTCTCCGGCCCAGCTCCACACATTGATGCCGTTGTTTGCGAGATCAGTGGCGATGAAATCGCCCTGACCGGCTGTGAAAGGCTCACTGTAGGAGATGGGGCCGTCTTCGTCGCCGGGCTGCACAAAGATGGGGTTCTCGGTGCTTTCGTTGTAGGTGACTACGGCCAGTTGCCCTTCTTCAGCATCTGAATACTTGTCAAGAAGCAGCGCGGGAATGTTGGCGGCGGCGGGAGTCATCGGGGCGAAGGCCTCAATGAAGTCTTCGTCGCTTTTCCAGACATCGATGTAGTTGTCTTTCGTGACGGTGTATTTATATGCTGCGGCTACCTGGGCGATAACAGGATCGGTGAGGCCTGTCTGCTGATAGGTAACGTTGATTTTCGAGCCCTCAGGAGCCACGAAATAGGGTGAGTTGCTCGATGCGAGGAAAGCGGGCAGATAGTCTTTGGCGGGGATTTCCGCCGAGAACATGCCGTTGCTGCCCACAGCCTTGAGTTCTTTCTGCAGGCCGGCCGATTCGGCCAGGCTCTGGTTGGTTTTATTGGCGGCCACGGCATTGTAGTCTGTAGCCGACAGCGTGAACTCTCCTTCGATTGCCTTGTCGTAGTTGACGCCGGGTGTGAAGCCCTCAAGTTGGTCGTTCCAGGCATTCTCGCCGCAAGAGGTCGCTAAGGCTGCGGCGCCTAAGGCGAGAAATATGTTTTTTACTGAAATGTTCATATTCATGTCTTAGAATGTGAGTTTGAGACGTAGGGAGAAAGTGCGGCCGAAACTGTAGAAGATGCGGTAGGCGTTCTGCCATGTGCCGTCGGCAGTGGCCGGAGTATACGCATCCATGATGTAGTTGTAGTTGCAGAGGTTGTTGACATTGCCGAAGACGGTAGCCTTCACGCCGGCGATGTTGAACGTGTAGCTGGCGTTGAGGTCGAGCTGGTTGCCCCATGGTATTCTCCAGGGATCACCGAGTTCGATAGTCTGGCCTGTGGTGAGGGTGTTGCCCGTGATTGAGTAATCAGAATAATTGCGGGCAGCTGCTGTCCAGTCCACACCTATGCGCCATCCCTTGAGGGGCTTGACGGTGATGCCGACTGCGCCGGTGGTCTGTGCCGAACCGCCGATTTTTCTTCCTTTGGTGTTGAGCTTAGCCCAGAGATGGTCTTCAGCCATGATTCCGCTGGCGATAGCGCCGGTGCTCAGGTTGGCCAGAGGCTGGCTCTGCGAGTCGTAGAAATATCCGATGGTATTTGAGTCGCGGATCCAGTCGCCGTAAGAGAACATACCGGTTATCTCAAGCCAGTTGAAAGGTTTGTAGGTTGCGGCAGCCTCCACTCCGGCGTGGCGCGATGCAACGCCCGACATGTTCATGTTGTAGTATGTGCCGTCTTGCATCGTATTGGTCTTGACCATTGTCTGGTCAAACCAGCGGGTCCAGTATCCGTTGATCTGTGCAGTAAACTTGGGTGAGTGGTATTCATAGCCGATCTCAGCCGATACGCACTTCTCGTTCACTGCATTGGGATTGGCTGCGGTGGTGACTTCGGGCTTCAGGAAAGCGCCTCCCGAGAAGAATGGTGCGCGGCTGATGTAGCCACCATTGACGAAGACGTTGTTGTGGCGGTCGATATTATAGTTCACGCCTGCCTTCACGTTGCCCGCGATGAAATTCATGGTCTTGGAGCGCTCGTGCTCCTTGTCATAATAGAAGCGGTTTACTGCCCAGTCAGAGTTGTTGTTGATTGAACCACCGAGGAAGAGATTGAGCTTCTCATTTTCCAGACAGCTGTATTCGAGCTGTGCATAGAGTCCTTCCTGTGCTATGTAGCCTGTGTAGTTGCGATATACAATGTCGCCTACACCGAGCTTCTGGTACTGCCAGTTGGGATCGGCGGCAGCGCTGTTGTTGAATGCCTTCACGCTTGAACGTGAGGAGTCGTCGATATAATACTGACCGTTGAAGAGGTCGCTGATCTTGGTCTGGTGCAGACCTGCATAATAGCGCACGTCAAGACCGACGAGGAGGTTCAGGTTCGGGATAAGTTCGTTCTTGTAGGTGGAGACGAGGCCCACCCATGTGTGGTTGTTGATGGAGCGGGCCATAACCATGTTTGATCCGGTGGTTGAGGCCGCGTTCATTTCTTCAATACCGGCATAGTTGAATGTGCCGTCGGGGCAGCGCCATGTATCGTTGAGGATACCGTTGGATGCGCCATACCATTGGTTGCGGTATTCGCCGGTGCGACCCTGTCCGCTCGATCCGTAGCCGTTGGAGAGTGAGAGATATACGGCTGATGAGAGGCTCGATTTGTAGTTGATCTGCCAGATATGGTTGAGTGAGATCTGGGGTTTGTGGAAGTGATTCTGGTTGGATACGTATTCCTGCCCGTTGAGGCGATATCCGTAGGTCGGGTTGTAGCGATACATGCTCTCGCCGTCCATGTAATTCTTCACGTTCTGCCATCCTTCCACAGTCAGACCGTTGTTGGTGTCGCGCTTCCAGTGATCCTGCGGCGAGCCGAAGGCTGTGAAGCTGAGCTGATGCTGGTCGTTGATTCTCTTGGAGATGTTTACAAACCATGTGTAAGAGTCAAAGCGGCAACCCTGAATGTATCCGTCGCCCCATTTGCGAGCGCCCATTAGGGTGATGGCCCATCCGTTAGACATGAGGCCTGTTGATGCGGAGAAGCCAATATGGTTCATTCCGTCGTTGCCCATGCCGTAGAATAATGTGCCGCCTTTCTTGGCGTCGAGTCCTTTGGTGGTGATGTTCATGGTGCCTCCCACTGAGGGTGTGGAGATGATGGCAGCGCCCAGACCTCTCTGGGTCTGCATCGCTGTGGTGACGTCGCTGAGTCCGGCCCAGTTCGACCAGTAGACGCCGCCCCATTCCATATCATTGACCGGAATACCGTTTACGAGCATCGCCACGTTGGGGGCCTTGAAACCACGCATGTTGATCTTCGCGTCGCCATAGCCGCCGCCGTCTTTGGTTGCCCATACGCCGGGAGTGGTCTTCAGGACTTCGGGAAACTCCTGTCCGCCGAGTTTAGCCTCGATGTAGGGAGCGTCTACCTGCGACACAGCTACAGGTGTTTTCCTTGTCTTAGCCACCGATTGGCTCACCACGACGTCCTGCAGCATTGTGGTGCTGGCGTCGAGGATTATCTTGCCCATATCAGGCTGCGCCTTGATCGTCTTGTCCTGATATCCGACGTATGAGATCTTGAGCTCTTTGGCATTGTCGGGAATTGAGAACTTGAAATTACCGTCGATGTCTACAGCCGTGGCTGTAGGCGTTCCGACTACACTGACAGTGGCTCCGATTAGGGGTTCGCCCTGGGAGTCAAATACAGATCCGGTGCAGACGTAGTTGGCCCATACTGAGGCGCAAACCGTCATGAGAGCGGATAAGAGAAAAAGTCTCTTCATAGTTGATTGTTGTTGTTGGTTAATGTCGAGTTGGTTATAATAATTATTTCTGTTGCGGTAATATGTTGTCAATGTCGTTAGCCGGCTGCTTTTTCGGCTTAATCTTCACCTTATAGAAGTCGAATCCTTTGCCGAATACTCCGTTCACCGCTCCTTGTGTGATGAAGGCGTCGTCGTCGATTCCTTTCACAAGGCGCATGATGCCGGGGGCTTCTATCTTGCGACACCAGACGAGAAGAACTTTCACCGGCTTCTTGGTATACCATCCTTCGCCATCGAGCACGGTCACTCCGCGCTTGGCCTCATTGTTCACGGCGTCGGCAATCTTTTCCCATTGGCGGCTGAAGATGATGAACTGCACGGCCTGTCGATTGCCCGTGATGATCATGTCGGCGCAGTATGAAGCCACAAATGTCACCACATAACCATACACGAGAAATGGCACACGAGCCTCGAGGCGGGCTCCGAATGTGCCGTCGAATGGCAGGAAGATGCTGCTCGAGACTATGACTATATCGGTCACCACCATGGCGCGCCCTATGGAGACATTGCTGAGTTTATTCACCATCGAGGCGATGATGTCGGTGCCTCCGGTAGAGCCGTTATGGATGAGTACGGTGCCTACGCCGAGGCCGCACACTATGGCTCCGAGTATGGCGCTCATGGTTATGTCTTCTATGATGGGATGGCCGAGATTCATGAAGAAGGCTTCTCCGATACCGATGGAAAGCGAGATCATCGTGGCGCCGAAAATGGTGCGGACCACAAACGTTTTTCCCACCACCCGGTAGGCGAAGGCGAGCAAGACGAGGTTGAGCACATATTGCGTCACCGCAACGGGTATTCGCTCGTCAGACGCGAAGTAGACCAGAGTGCCTACACCGGAAAGTCCGCCCATCACGATTTTGTGTGGCAAAATGAAAGCGCAAAAGCCAAAGGCATACATGAATATGCCCATTATTATGAAAAAGTAGTCAATTAGCAGACTCCTCTTTGATGTGGCAAATCCAAAAATTGTTTTCATGATGCAAAATTAGGAAAAAAAACTCAAAATTCACATTTTATGTTAATGAAATTTAAAATTTCCACACTAATATTTCTTCCGTTTTTTTACTGCTGAACAATAGGGGCGCTCAGGGCGTTGTATAATTGTAAATTATCCACCTTATAAAAACTCCCCGCTATGTTTGAAGAAATCAAAGAGAAGGCCGCCGGCATCATCAACGATGAAAATGTCAAGGGCGTAGTTGAGAAAGTTCAGGAATTTGCCAAGACTGAGAAGGGCAAGGAAGTGATCGACACCATCAAGGAAAAGGCCACTGACTTCATCAGCGAAAAATTCAAGAAGTAAATAGTTTTTCAACCCACAAGGTCGCTCCTCCCCGAAAGCCATGCTTTTGAGAAGGAGCGAGTTTCCGTGCATGGTGGCACGGACTTTCTCGTTTGAATCCACCGCCTCATCATGAATACTACTACATCTCGGTTTATTTACTTTATCTGTTGCATCTCTGCCATGGGCGGACTGCTCTTCGGCTACGATTGGGTAGTGATAGGAGGAGCAAAACCATTCTATGAGGTGTTTTTCGGCATCACGGGCAATCCCTCCATGCAGGGATTGGCGATGAGTATCGCCATTGCCGGCTGTCTTGTCGGCGCTATGCTGGCCGGTAGCTTTGCCGACAGGTATGGAAGGAAGCCTCTTCTCATATCTGCAGCGTTGATTTTTCTCATATCGGCATATATGACAGGTGCCGTCGATACATTCGTTCCCTTCCTGTGGGCGCGTCTCATCGGTGGCGTAGCCATCGGCATTGCGTCGGGAGTCTCACCTATGTATATAGCCGAGGTCTCGCCCCCCGGAAAGAGAGGCCGGCTTGTATCTCTGAATCAGCTCACCATAGTGCTCGGCATACTTGCCGCACAGATTTGCAACTGGCTTATAGCCGAGCCGATGCCGGAAGGACTGGTTCAGCCCGTTCCCGACTCATGGAATGTGCTTTCGGGCTGGAGATGGATGTTTTGGGCTGAGATTGTGCCGGCTGCCGTATTCCTCCTGCTTGCGCTGTTTGTACCTGAAAGTCCCCGCTGGCTCGTCACAAAAGGGAAAGACGCCGCTGCATCTGAAATTTTCAGCCGCATCGGAGGCTCTGACTTCGCAGTCTCCGAGATAAAGGCGATAAAGATGGCGTCGCGCGATGCTGACGATAGCAGGGGAGAAGTGTCGGCCCTGTTCCGCCGCCCGCTTGCGGGTGTGCTCATTCTCGGAGTTGTGATAGCGGTTTTCCAGCAGTGGTGTGGCACTAATGTCATCTTCAACTATGCGCAGGAGATTTTCGCAGATGCAGGATATGACCTCGGTGAGATGCTCTTCATCATCGTGCTCACCGGAGTGACAAACGTAATTTTCACGATTGTGGCTCTATATGTGGTAGACCGTCTCGGCAGAAAGCGGCTGATGCTGATAGGTGCGGGCGGATTGGCTGCCATATATGCCGCGCTCGGCACTTGCTATTTTCTGAATGTGACAGGAATGTTCATGATTATTCTCGTGATGGCGGCTATAGCGTGCTATGCCATGACGCTCGGCCCGGTGACGTGGGTGCTTCTGTCGGAACTCTTCCCCAACAGAGTGAGAGGCCTCGCAGTTGCGATTTGCACTTTTGCGCTGTGGACAGGGTGTTTCACCCTCACATATTCATTTCCAATCCTGAATGCTTCACTTGGCAGTTTCGGCACTTTCTGGCTCTATGCCCTCATCTGCGGAGCCGGATTCTGCTACTTCCTGTATCGCCTTCCGGAGACGAAGGGAAAGTCGCTCGAGCAAATTGAAAAGGAATTCCAATCAAAATAATCGTATATGGAAGTAAAAGCCTGGAGGGAAAAGGTTGTGATTCCCACCTATGAGGTGGGCGCTCCCGAAAAGAATCCCATTTTTCTTGAAAAGCGTGTTTATCAGGGATCGAGTGGTGCGGTGTATCCTTATCCTGTTATAGAATCGGTTTCTGACGTGAAGAAAGATGTGGAATACAATGCCGTGTTTATCGAAAACGATTTTATAAAGATAATGGTGCTTCCCGACCTTGGTGGCCGCATACAGATGGCTTACGACAAGGTGGGTCAGCGTCATTTCGTCTACTATAACCATGTCATAAAGCCGGCTCTCGTGGGTCTTGCCGGCCCGTGGATTTCAGGTGGAATCGAATTCAACTGGCCTCAGCATCACAGACCGAGCACCTTCATGCCCGTAGATTGCGATATTGAGAGGAATGCCGACGGTTCGGTCACTGTCTGGGTCAATGAGAGGGAGAGGATGACTCATCAGAAAGCGCTGGCCGGATTTACACTGCGCCCAGGACATGCCTATCTTGAGATCAGGGGACGTCTTTACAATCCCACCGAATTGCCTCAGACTTTCCTCTGGTGGGCTAACCCGGCGGTGGCCGTAAATGATCACTACAGAAGTGTTTTCCCACCGGATATTCATGCCGTGTTCGACCACGGCAAGCGTGCCGTGAGCACTTTCCCGATAGCCACAGGCACATACTACAAGATGGACTACTCTTCGGGCGTGGATATCTCTAACTACAAGAACATCAAGGTTCCTACATCTTATATGGGTGTCAATTCGCGTTTCGATTTCGAAGGCGGATATGAGACTGACACCGAGGGTGGTATGCTTCATGTGGCCTCCCGGCATGTATCACCGGGCAAAAAGCAATGGACTTGGGGCAACGGTGACTTCGGCCGGGCATGGGATCGCAACCTCACGGATGAAGACGGCCCGTATATAGAGCTGATGGCGGGTGTCTTCACAGAGAATCAGCCCGATTTCTCATGGCTTCAGCCATACGAGGAAAAAGAATTCTCACAGTATTTCCTCCCATATAGGGAAATTGGAATAGTCAAGAACGCCAACAAGGATTTTCTGCTCAATATTGAGCCTGCTGATCACGGGAAGGCATCTCTCGGCATCTTCTCGACATCTGCAAAAGAGGTGACAATAATGGTGCGGTCAGACTCCGGACAGGAAATATTCAGCAAGTCGGTGTCGCTTTCTCCCATGCACGTTTTCCGCGAGGAGCTCAGCCTCGGAGGGTTTGACTTAGGAGAGGTCACAGTAGAGATTATCAGTGATGGCAAGACGTCGCTCACTTGGCATGCCGAGCCGGATGATATTCCCGTGATTCCGGACGCGGCAGAGGCCGCGCTCGATCCGGTGGACATAAAGACCAATGAGGAGCTTTTTCTTACAGGCCAGCATCTTGAGCAATACCGTCATGCCACTTTCAATCCGATTGATTATTATGAGGAAGCGCTCAGAAGAGATCCGTATGACGTAAGATGCAACAATGCCATGGGGCTTCTGATGATTCGCAAGGGATTGTTTGATAAGGCTCTGCCTTATCTGCGGAAGGCACTGGATCGTCAGCGCAAGAGAAACCTCAATCCGTATGACGGAGAGCCTGCCTACAATCTCGGCATTGCGCTCAAGTTTCTCGGAAAGTATGAGGAGGCTTACGCGTGGCTCTATAAATCTACATGGAACGGCGCCTGGCAAGACGCTGGATTCTTCTCATGCGCTCAGATTTCGCTCATCGAGGGAAGGCTTGAAGAAGCGCTCCACGAAGTGGAGAGATCCCTGCTCAGAAACATGACTAACATGAAGGCCCGCGCTCTGAAGGCAAATATCCTGCGCAAGCTCGGAAGGCCGGATGATGCCCGGAGCTGCATATCCGATGCGATTTGTGACGACCTCTTCAATTTCGGAGCATGGTTTGAACTTTTCCTGATTACAGGCGAAGAAGTGGTTCGTGAGAGGCTTATCACTCTCATGCGCCATGATTCTCATAATTATGAGGAGGTGGCGCTCGACTACATTGCAGCCGGATGCTACGAGGAAGCGCTTGCGTTGCTTGAGATTCCCGAGCAGCTTGGCTTCGCTTCTCCAATGGTGGGCTACTATAAGGGTTATGCCCTGTTCTGTCTCGGCAACTTGCCGGAGGCCGTGGAGGAATACCGGAAAGCGTCGGCTGCCTCTCCGCTGCTGTGCTTCCCTAACAGCATCCACGCTGTAAATCCTCTTCTCACGGCCATGACCCTGAATCCGGAAGACGCACTCGCTCCTTACTATCTTGGTAATCTTTACTACGACAAAAAGTGTGATGAGATCGCTATAGAGCTGTGGCAGAAGTCGTTTGAACTCAATCCTGATTATCCTACGGTGTGCCGCAATCTGGCTCTCGGGTATTACAACAAGCGCCATGACAGGCAGCGGGCTCTCGAATTGATGGAAAGGGCCTTCGCTCTGGATGATACGGATGCGAGGATACTGATGGAACTTGACCAGTTGAGGAAGCAACTTGCCGTAGACCCTGAGGAAAGGCTGCGTATTCTCGAGTCATATCCGACGCTCACTGAAAGCCGTGACGATCTTGTGGTGGAGAAAGCCACACTGCTCAACCTCTGCGGACGCTACGGGGAGGCTATCGATCTTCTCGCTTCAAGAAAGTTCCATCCCTGGGAAGGGGGAGAGGGAAAAGTTGTGGCGCAATATCAGACGGCAAGAGTTGAGCTTGCTAAAATCGCCTTGGCTTCGAAGCGCTACGAGGATGCTATAAAATTGCTGAAGGAATGTCTCGAATATCCCGAGTATCTTGGCGAAGGCAAACTCTTCGGTTGCCAGGAGAATGATTTCCATTATCTTCTCGGTTTGGCTTACAAAGGGCTCGGTGCTGACGATGAGGCTACCACGCAGTTCCTTCTGGCTGAGGTGGGCCCTGAGGAACCTGCCCCGGCCATGTACTACAACGACGCTCATCCCGATAAGATCTTCTATGCCGGGCTGGCCTACAGGGCACTCGGCAACGAGAGCAAAGCCCGATCGCTTTTCTATAAACTTATCAATTTCGGAGAGCGTCATATCAATGATAAGGTCAAGATGGACTACTTTGCCGTCTCCCTCCCGGATCTCCTTATATGGGATGGCGACCTGACGCACACTAATAAGGTGCATTGCCTCTATCTTCTCGCTCTCGGATATTTGGGTATCGGAGATATGGCCAAGTCAAGGAAATATCTCGATCAGCTTCTGAAAGCCGATATCAACCATCAGGGCGCGAAGTCGATTGTTTCGCTCATGAAGCTTCTTTACTGACCTGAAGATAAAAACCGCTTGTCATCATGAAAAAATATCTTAGCTTATTGTGCATGGCGCTTCTCATGCAGCTCTCCTGTCCTTTTCATGCCCGGGCAGAAGTTCCTGCTATCGAATGGGATTCCACCGGACTGATAATCGGAGGTGAGAGAGTCGTGCCGGTGATGGGAGAGATACATTATTCCCGTCTGCCTGAAAATGAGTGGGCCGAAGCCGTAAGGAAAATGAAAGACGGAGGGGTAACCATTATCGCCACCTACGTGTTCTGGAATCATATTGAGGAAGAGGAGGGTATCTTCAACTGGAGCGGCAGCCGCAATTTGCGCGGATTTCTTGAAGTCTGCAAGAAGGAGGGTTTGCCAGTTATCCTTCGTGTGGGCCCCTTCTGCCATGGCGAGGTTAGAAACGGAGGAATACCCGACTGGATTTTTGAGCAGAATATCAGGTCGCGTTCAGAGGATGCCGCTTTCTTAGATAAGGTGGAACGACTTTACCGCCAGATATTCACTCAGGTGCAGGGTCTGCAGTGGAAAGACGGAGGGCCCGTGATTGCATGTCAGTTTGATAATGAATATCGTGGGCATGGCTCCTATCTGATGGCTCTCAAGAGAATTGCTAATGAGGCAGGTTTCGATCTTCCGTTCTATACTCGTACCGGATGGCCCGAGCTGAAGACTCCGGTTCCCTTCGGCGAGATGATACCGCTCTATGGCGATTATGCCGACGGATTTTGGGAGCGATCTCTTGAGCCGACTGCCGGAAATTACTACAAGGCATTCAACTTTAAGGATTTCAGAAGTTCCACAGCCATCGCATCGGAGCAACTCGGAGAGCAGAAGGAGCGAATCACTTCGGGAGATGAACTTTATCCCTACTTCACGTGCGAACTGGGAGGCGGAATGATGACTGCCTATCATCGCCGCCCCTACATCTACCCGGAAGATGCCTACTCGCTTGCTATCGTGAAACTCGGCAGCGGGAGCAATCTGCTGGGCTATTATATGTATCATGGCGGCACTAATCCGGATGGAAAGACCTATCTGAATGAGACACAGCGAACTCCGGCCACCAATTACAATGATCTGCCGGTGAAAAACTATGATTTTCAGTCTCCTCTGGGTGAATTCGGCCAGACCTATCCTCAATACTACACTCTCAGGAAGATTCATCTTTTCCTGCAGGACTTCGGAAGTGTTCTTGCTCCGATGAAAGCGCATTTCCCGACTTCGCAGGATCGTCCGAAAGGCGACGACTCTTCTCTGAGATGGTCTTACCGTTGGGCAGGCGACAGTGCATTCGTGTTCATCAATAACTATGAGCGTCTGCAGGCGCTTGGCGATAAGTGCGACATTCAGTTTGACGTCTGCGGAGTGCGGTTTCCCTCGAAGCCCATGACCATTCCGGGAGGCACATCATGTATTTTCCCGGTCAATATCGATGGCATCAGATATGCTACAGCACAGATCATTGCAAAGCGTGATGGCAAGATATATCTTGAGAAAATCCCGGGAATCCCGGTAGAGATAGCTGTAGGAGGCAAGGTGCTGAAGAATGTGAAGCCGCAAGGCTTGTCACGCCCTGTCTACAGGAATATCTATCTGCTTGATGCGTCGGAGGCAGACCGCCTATTTCTCGAAGATAAGACGGTCTCAATTCCGGCACACTTACCGAAGATAGCGAAAATCTCGGAAGCCGGTGCGCCCCGAGAAATCACCATAGGTGTAAATAAGGTGGCTGAAGAGCCATCTGATGCCGATTTTGAGGCGGCTGCCGTATATTCCATAACCGGTCTGCCGCCGGCGGGCAGCAGAGAAGGAAAAATGCTGGAGATCACTTATCGAGGCGATGTGGCACGTTTGTATTGCGGCGGACGCCTTATCGCCGACAGTTTCTACTACGGCCGCCCCATGCTCATGGGATTATGGCGTCTGCCCGATGATTGTGAGGAACTTGAGCTCAGAATACTCCCGCTTCAGGGGAATATGCCGGTCTATTTCCCCTCGGAGGCCGATACCACTCCGGGCGAAGAGGTGACAGGTATTGCTATAGTGGAACGTTAGTCTGTCGTCTCGCAGTCTGTTTCTCATACCAGGAGACATACGCCCGGTTTACCTGCCGGATGCCTCCCGGTGTGGGATAATCACCTGAGAAATACCAGTCTCCGGGATGGTCGGGACATGCGAGGTGCAATCCTTCCACAGTCTGATACACGATTTCGACATCCACTCCTTCAGGACTCACCATTGCGGCGATTTTCCGTGAAATCTGTTCGTCGTTGAAAGGTGCGTAAATATTCTTCACTTGATTTACAAGCCCGTCTGCCGGATCCTTCTCCAGTTCTTTCAGGCATGAAGCGTATGTGGATGCAAGCACATATTCCATGCCCCGTTCACGCAGAAGTGCTACTGCCGCTTTGAATGCGATGAATTCATCCATACGGCTCATGTCGATGCCGTAGAAATCGGGATAACGCACCTGTGGCGAGGATGACACCACCACTATCTTTCGCGGTTCGAGCCTGGAGAGCATGTTAAGGATGGATTGCTTCAGTGTGGTGCCGCGCACTATGGAGTCGTCGATCACCACAAGGGTATCCTTACCGGGGCGCAAACAGCCGTATGAGATATCGTAGACGTGCGCCGCGAGATCGTTTCGGGAGTCGCCTTCCGCGATGAAAGTGCGCAATTTGATGTCTTTGATGGCGGCTTTCTCTATGCGCACTTCCGACTCCATGACCCTGCGTATTGAATCCGCATTGAGCTTGCCGTCGCTCTGCAGCGAGAGGATGCGCCCGATCTTATACTCGTTGAGATACTCTTCTATTCCCTCCACAAGACCGTAGAAGGCTACCTCTGCAGTGTTGGGGATATAGGAGAATACTGTATCCGAGATGTTTCCCTCCACGCTCTCTATGATTTTGGGTACGAGAAGGCGTCCCAGGGCCTTGCGTTCCTGATAGATATCCTCGTCGCTGCCGCGTGAGAAATATATGCGCTCGAAACTGCATCTTGAATTGGAGATCTGCGGCATAATACGCTCAATCGTCGGCACGCCTTCCGGTGATATAAGAAGGGCCTCGCCGGGCTGAAGTTCCTTGACGTCGTTTCCTGATACTCCTAACACTGTCCGGATCTGCGGACGCTCAGAGGTGGCGATTATGATTTCGTCGTCGATATAATAATATGCCGGGCGAATGCCGTTTGGATCACGAAACACGAAGACGTTGCCCGAACCTGTGGCCCCGCAGATCACATAGCCTCCGTCCCATTCCGGGGCTGTGGCCCTCAGGATGTTGCGCACGTCAAGTTCCTTCTCGATTATGCTTTCAAGTTTCTTGTCGAGGAAACTGTCGGAAAATTCGTCTCTATACTGCCTGTAGAGCCTGTGGTTTTCCTTGTCGAGCGCGTATCCGAGCATCTCAAGCAGGATTATGGTGTCGCTGTGCAGACGTGGATGCTGTCCGCGGCTCACTACGGATTCAAACAATTCGTCTACGTTGGTCATATTGAAGTTGCCGCACATCAAGAGGTTGCGACTTCTCCAGTTGTTGCGGCGCAGGAACGGATGCACATACGACATTCCCGACTTTCCGGTAGTGGAATAGCGCAGATGGCCCATGTAGATTTCTCCTATCATGGGGGCTTCGGTCGCGGCCTGCTCCGGAGTCATGCTCTCCAGGTTGGCCTTTGAAAGCTGCCGGCCTATCCGGTTGAAAATTTCCTGAATGGCCTGCGGCCCCATTTCGCGCTCGCGCCATACATATTCATGTCCCGGTTTCGCCATCAGATTGACCACACCCACTCCGGCTCCCTCCTGCCCGCGGTTGTGCTGTTTCTCCATCAGCAGATAGAGTTTGTTGAGAGCGTAGGCGTATGAGCCGTATTTTTCCTTGTAATATCCGATCGGTTTGCGAAGCCGGATCATAGCGATGCCGCATTCATGTTTCAGCGGTTCCATATCTTTGTCCCTTCGTGATTATTTTACCTGTTTTGAAACTATGTGCAGCCACACCGTTTCGCGGGTGTGGCTGCTGTGGGGTGTCATTTGAATTTGTGGTCGCAATAGCGGCAGCGCAGAGAGCCGTCGGCCGCACGGTAGGCACGCCGTGGCGAGGACTCATTGCGTGTGATGCATTTCTTGTTCTCGCATCTGAGATTGTCGGGCACCGCTGTCTCTTCCTGAAGCGGCATCCGGTGATCCGGATTCTCTTTCCAGTCAAGGAGGCTGGAGATCAGTGCCATTCTGACGAATTTGCCGTTTTCCACCTGTCTGAAGTAGGCGGCCCTGGGGTCGGCATCAACTTCTTCAAGTATCTCGTTCACTCGGGGGAGTGGATGCAGCACAGCCATCTTTTCCTTGGCCAGCTTCATCTTCTCGGCATCGAGCACGAATGAGTCTTTCACAGCCTCGTATTCGTCTTCATCGAGGAAACGCTCTTTCTGCACGCGCGTCATATAGAGCACGTCGAGTTCGGGCATAGCCTCTTCAAGAGTGTCCACCTCGCGGTATTCCAGACCCAGACGGTCGCACACGTCCTGCTTGATATAGTCGGGCAGACGGAGTTGCGGAGGCGCGATAAGCACAATTTTTACGTTTTTCTGGCGTGAGAGAGCCTTAATGAGGCTGTGCACAGTGCGTCCGAAGCGCAGATCTCCGCAGAAGCCTATGGTGAGATTGTCAAGGCGTCCCAGCTCGCGGGTGATAGTCAGCAGATCGGTAAGTGTCTGGGTGGGATGAGCATGGCTTCCGTCGCCGGCATTGATGATGGGAACGCGGCTCACTTCGGTGGCGGCCAGCTGGGCGCCCTCGATGTGGTGGCGCATGGCTATCACGTCGGCGAAGTTCTCCACCACTCTCACAGTGTCGCGCACTGTCTCGCCCTTGCTCACCGAGCTTGATGCTGCATCGGCGAAGCCGAGCACGTAGCCTCCGAGTTCCATCATGGCGGCGGTGAAACTGAGGCGTGTGCGTGTTGATGGCTCATAGAAGAGTGTTGCAAGTTTCTTTCCCTTGCATTTCTCGGAATACTTCTCGCGGTGTTCGATTATGTCGAGGGCGAGGTCGATGATCTCCTGGGTCTCTTCCACCGTCAGGTCGGTGGGGTCGATGAGATGTTTCATAGCCTTCTCTTTTTTAGTGCTTATGCTTCGATCCAGCTCGGATCGCTCGGATTATCGCGGAATTTCAGGATGCGCTTCTTCCATATAGGATCGATATAACCTTCCTCTGCAGCCACATCCACGAGGGTGTCGAGATTTGACAGCGAATGGTTGGTCACGTTGGCAGCAGCGAGCCTGTCGGCTGCTTTTTTCATTCCGTAGGTGAAGATCGAGACTATGCCGAGCACTTCAGCCCCCTCCTCGCGCAGGGCTTCAACCACTTCGATGCAGCTGCCTCCGGTAGAGATGAGGTCTTCCACCACAACCACTTTCGTGCCGGGCTCGCATTTCCCCTCTATGCGGTTGCCGCGTCCGTGATCCTTGGCGCCACCGCGAACATATCCCATCGGCTTATTGAGCATCCAGGCTGTGATGGCGGCATGTGCTATTCCTGCAGTTGAAGTGCCCATCAGTGATTCTGCCTCAGGGTAATATTTCGTGATCAACTCGGCAAGTCCCTCCTCGATATCTTTTCTTACAGCGGGAAATGAGAGTGTGAGCCGATTATCGCAATACATAGGGCTCTTTATGCCCGAAGCCCATGTGAAAAGGTTTTCCGGACGCAGAAACACTGCCCCCACGCTCAGCAGATCTTTTGCTATTTTCTTTTCCATAATCGTTTCAAAATTATATAAGTCATATATATATATATTATAGGATATATATAAGATTTATTATTCTCAAAGTTTAAGTCTCAGTTATTCTCCGAGGAATTCCCTGCAGCAGCGCTGATATGCGGCGAGCGGATCTTCGGCTTTCGTGACAGGACGGCCCACCACAATGTAGTCTGAACCTATCTCGCGGGCTTTGGCCGGGGTCATCACCCTAACCTGATCATCGGCGGCGGAATCGGCGAAACGTATGCCCGGAGTCACTGTGATGAACCCTTCGCCACACGCTTCCTTCACTATAGAAGCCTCGCGCGGAGAGCAAACCACTCCGTCGAGACCTGATTTCTGCGCATTTTTCGCGTAGCTTGCCACCACAGCGTCTACTTCGCCGGGAATGAGCAGATCTTCATTCATGAGTTCTTTGCTTGTAGAGGTCAGCATTGTGACGGCGATAAGGAGCGGACGGGTGCCGTCGGCTCGCGTAAGGCCCTCGATGGCTGCTTCCATCATTTTGTGGCCGCCGAAAGCGTGAAGGTTGGTCATATCCACGTCGAGGTTCTTGAGCACCGACATGGCGCTTTTCACGGTGTTGGGAATGTCGCAGAGTTTCAGGTCGAGGAAAATTTTGTGGCCTCTGCGCTTGATTTCCTTTATTATCTCCGGGCCGGCAGCGTAGAAAAGTTCCATGCCTATCTTCACATAGGGACGTGTATCTCCGAAGCGGTCGAGAAATTCGAGTGTGGCTTCCATCGAGGGGAAGTCGCACGCTATTATCACATCTTTCGCCATGATATTCCTATTATGTCTCTTATATTGTTTATTTTTAGTTTCTTCAATACTTCAGGAAGCTTTGCGGCAATGTCGGCGCAGGTCATGGGCTCCACGAGATTGGCCGAGCCTACCTGTACGGCGCTTGCCCCGGCCATCATCATCTCCACAAGTTCTTCGGCCGTGGAGACTCCGCCACATCCCATCACGGGGATCTTCACAGCGCGAGACACCTGATAGACCATCCTCACCGCCACAGGGAATACAGCAGGGCCTGAGAAGCCTCCCATAGTGTTGGCTATCACCGGCGCTCCCGTCTTGATATCAATACGCATTCCCAGAAGGGTGTTGATGAGTGTAAGTCCATCGGCTCCGGCCTCTTCACAGGCTTTTGCTATCTGCACTATATCGGTGACATTAGGCGAAAGCTTGATGAAGACAGGTTTCTTCACGGCTCCCTTCACGGCGCGTGTCACTTCTGCTGCCTGCTCCGCCGAAGTGCCGAATGCCATGCCTCCGTTGTGGACATTGGGGCAACTCACGTTCACCTCGATTATGTCCACACCTTCGCAGCGGTCGACCATCTTGCAGGCTTCCACGTATTCCTCGATTGAGAAGCCGCTTACGTTGGCAACGACACATCCTGAATATATCTTGCGGAGTTCAGGCACTTCGCGGCCATAGACTTCTTCCGCTCCCGGATTCTGAAGCCCCACGCTGTTGATCATTCCGTCGGGCGTCTCGGCTATGCGTGGTGTGAGGTTACCTAACCGGGGATGAAGCGTTGTTCCCTTAATCGATATTCCGCCAAGAAGATTCAGATCGTATCTGTCGGCAAATTCCTTGCCGAATCCGAATGTGCCGCTTGCCGGAACTATGGGATTTTTCAGTGTGATGCCGCATAGTTCAGTGCTCACCGAGGGCTCTCCGTCTGCCCTCCTGTCTCGGGCGAGAGTAGGGGAGGGGGCTCCGTTGCCTTTGAAATCTTTCATAAGCTCGGCAGGAAACACGGGCCCTTCCTTGCACACCCGCTTCGGACCCCACGGCGTCTCGATGGTGCAGCCCATGCAGGCTCCGAAACCGCAGCCCATCCTTTCCTCCATGCTCACTTCTCCTGCATTGCAGTCAAGTGCGTTGCCGAGTGCGCGGAGCATAGGCAGCGGGCCGCAGGCATACCAGAAGTCATATCCCTCCATCTCAGGCCGGGCGATGGCATCTGTGACGAAACCTTTCACTCCTTCGGTGCCGTCGATAGTGGCGATCGATACTTCTGCGCCGAGCGCGCGGAACTTTTCACTGTAGAAGATTTCCGAAGCGGTATTGAAGCCGAGCGCAACTTTCACTTTCTTCCCTTGCGCCAGCAGGTGCCGGGCAAGAAGATAGAGAGGGGGAACTCCCACACCGCCTCCGGCGAGAAGAGCGCATTCGTGGGTCTTTGACGTGTCGAATCCATGTCCGAGCCCGGTCAGGAGGTCAAGTTCCATACCGGGCGACATGGAGAGAAGAGCCTCGGTGCCTTTCCCTACGGTCTTTATCACCAACGTCAGGCGGTTGCCCTCAATGTCGCACACGGAGATGGGGCGTCGCAGATAGAGGCCCGGAATGGATATCTCTACAAATTGCCCCGGCATCTCGAAAGCCGAGCAGTCGCCGCGCAGTGTCATTTCAAACACGCTATCGGTGAGGCGTTGTATGCTTGTAATCTCGAATTTCATATTCTAAGATAGTTTTGCATTCAAAATTAATGGATTTAATCGAATAATCCAAATTTTTCACCTGAGAATTGTGAATTGTAATTATTGAGTGTGCAGCAGAAGAGGTTCGACTATCCTGACTCAAGCCAATGCAGTTCTCAATCCACAATTATCGTGATATCATGCCGTTGCCCTTTCTTCCATATTCGGCGTCGATTGTCGATACTCCCATAGTGATTTCTTCGAGCACGTCGAGCAGCACCCTCACGGTCTCGAGAGCCGTGAAGATAGTCACGTTGTTCTCTATCGCTGTGCGTCTGATTTCATAGCCGTCGAGCCTGGTATTGTGCTGGTTCACATCAATAGTATTGATCACATAGCTTACGTGGCCCTGGCGCAATGAGCGTTCGATATCGGTGCTTCCTTCGCTGAATTTTCCCAACGTGCGACATCTTATGCCGTTGTCTTTAAGATACTTGGCGGTGCCTCGGGTGGCCTCTACATTGAATCCGAGATCATAGAATCGGCGTATCAATGGAAGAGCCTTCGTTTTGTCGGCATCAGACACCGTCACGAGCAGCGTGCCGTAGTTAAGCACTTGCATTCCTGATGCCTGAAGTGATTTGTAAAGGGCGCGGGTGAGCATATCGTCGTAGCCGATTGCCTCGCCCGTAGATTTCATCTCGGGTGATAGATAAGAGTCCACGCCCTTGATCTTTGAGAAGGAAAATGCGGGAGACTTCACAAACCAACGCTTGCGGTCGGGATAGAGCACCATGTCGAAGCCCTGACTCTTCAGCGACTCTCCGAGCATCACCTTCGAGGCGATCTTAGCCATAGGAATGCCGGTAGATTTCGAGAGGAACGGCACAGTTCTGGAACTGCGTGGATTGACCTCGATCACATAGACGTTTTCATCCTTATCAACAATAAACTGAATATTATAGAGGCCGATGATGCCAATGGCCTTGCCGAGACGCACGGTGTAGTCCACGATGGTGCTCCGGACTTTCTCGCTCACGCTGAATGTGGGATAGACCGATATTGAGTCGCCGGAGTGGATGCCGGTTTTCTCCACGTGCTCCATGATGCCGGGAATAAGGATGTCCTCGCCGTCGCAGATGGCGTCCACCTCAAGTTCCTTGCCCATGATGTATTTGTCTACAAGCACGGGAGAGTTGTCTGAGATATCGACGGCATTCCGGAGATAATGTCGCAGTGCCTGCTCATTGCCTACGATCTGCATTGCACGTCCACCCAGTACGAAACTCGGACGCACGAGCACGGGATAGCCGATCCTTTCCGCAGCCTTCACGCCGCTCTCTATGTCGGTGACCGCTTCCGCGTCGGGCTGAGGTATTCCGGTCTCGCGCATGATGCGCTCGAAATGCTTGCGATCTTCCGCCCTGTCGATGGCTTCGAGGCCTGTGCCTATGATCTTCACTCCTCGTGCGGCGAGGGGTGCGGCAAGATTGATAGCCGTCTGTCCGCCGAGTGTCACTACAACGCCATCGGGCTTCTCCAGATCAATGACACTCATCACGTCTTCCACTGTGAGAGGCTCGAAGTAAAGTTTATCGGATATGCTGTAGTCGGTCGAGACCGTCTCAGGATTGTTGTTGATGATGATAGCCTCGTAGCCCTGCTCGCGGATAGTCTGGATGGCATGAACGGTGGAATAGTCAAATTCCACACCCTGACCTATGCGTATAGGCCCCGAACCGAGCACGAGGATTTTCTTGCGGTCGCTCACTACCGATTCATTCTCGTCTTCGTAGGTGGAATAGAAATACGGCACGTAAGAGTCAAATTCTCCTGCGCATGTGTCTATCATTTTGTAGACCGGAATGATACCCTCCCGCTTTCGCATCTCACACACCTCTTCCTCGCTGATATGGCGAAGTTTGCCGATATATCTGTCGCTGAAGCCCATGCGTTTTGCATCGCGCAGAAGATCGGCCGAAAGTTCAGGGGCATCGGCTATCTCCCATTCCATCTTTATGATGTTGTTCAGTTTTTCAAGAAAGAAGAGATCGATGCCGGTGCGGTCGTAGATGTGCCAGAGGGCTATCTTCCTGCGCAGAAGCTGTGCGATAGCCAGAAGCCTGTCGTCGCGTCCTTCCTTAATGTAGGTGAGGATGCTTTCGGTAGGCATATCTGCAAATTTACCCGCAAACAGATGATCAACTCCTACTTCGAGCGAGCGAATTCCTTTCAGCAGGGACTCTTCGAAGGTGCGCCCCACGCTCATGATCTCGCCGGTGGCTTTCATCTGGGTGCCTAAAAGATTTGAGGCCTCCGAAAACTTATCGAAGGGGAAGCGTGCGATCTTTGTCACCACATAGTCGAGCGCGGGTTCGAAACTTGCAGGAGTGTTGGCTATCTGAATTTCGTCGAGGGTCATGCCCACTGCTATCTTGGCGCTGACGCGGGCTATGGGGTAGCCGGTGGCTTTCGATGCGAGAGCCGAACTGCGCGATACCCTGGGATTGACTTCGATGATGTAGTAGTTGAAAGACAGGGGGTCGAGCGCAAACTGCACGTTGCATCCTCCTTCTATCTCGAGTGCCCGGATCAGGCGCAGTGCGGAGTCGCGCAGAAGTTGATATTCCTTGTTAGTGAGTGTCTGGCTCGGTGCCACCACCACTGAGTCGCCGGTGTGGACACCCACAGGGTCTACATTCTCCATGTTGCAGATTGTGATGGCGGTGTCGTTGCTGTCGCGCATCACTTCATACTCAATCTCCTTGTAGCCCTTGATTGATTTCTCCACAAGTACCTGATGCACGGGCGAGAGCACCAGTGCGTTGCGCATCAGTTCGCGCAATTCATCTTCATTATCGGCAAAGCCTCCTCCGGTGCCACCGAGAGTGAATGCCGGACGGAGCACTACGGGATAACCTATTTCCGCAGCTACCTTGACTCCTTCCTCGATGCTGTTTACGATTTCGGAAGGAAGCACCGGTTCGCCGAGACGGATGCAGAGTTCCTTGAAGAGTTCGCGGTCTTCGGCCTGCTCTATACTTTTGAATGATGTGCCGAGAATCTCGACGTTGCATTCATCAAGAATGCCTTTCTTGGCAAGCTGCACCGCCAGATTGAGGCCGGTCTGTCCTCCGAGGCCGGGCACAATGGCGTCTGGACGCTCAAAGCGGATGATCTTGGCCACATATTCGAGTTTCAGGGGCTCCATATACACCTTATCGGCTATCCCGGTGTCGGTCATTATGGTGGCGGGGTTTGAGTTTACGAGCACCACCTCATACCCTTCCTCTTTCAGGGCGAGGCATGCCTGGGTGCCTGCATAGTCGAATTCGGCCGCCTGTCCGATGACGATGGGCCCTGAACCGATTACGAGAACTTTCTTTATATCTTTGCGTTTAGGCATTTCTCACCTCCTTTTCTTTTTTGTGGGCTTCCATATCTTTAATAAACACGTCGAATAGATATCCGCTGTCTTGCGGGCCGGGAGCCGATTCAGGATGATACTGAACCGAGAATATGTGCTCTGCAGCGTTGCGGACTCCCTCCACGGTGCCGTCGAGAAGATTGACGTGGGTTATTTCGAGGTCTGTGTCGCGCACGCTTTCAGGGCGCACTGCGTAGTTATGGTTTTGCGAGGTTATTTCAATCTTTCCGGTGAGCATGTTCTTCACCGGATGATTGCCTCCGCGGTGCCCGAATTTGAGTTTGTAGGTTTTGGCTCCGAAAGCCAGGGAGATGATCTGATGTCCGAGGCAGATTCCGAAGATAGGCAGCTTTCCGCGCAGTTTCGTCACGAGTTTCTTCACTTCCGGCACGTCTTCCGGATCGCCGGGGCCGTTAGAGATGAAAATTCCATCGGGCTGGAAGGCCATGATCTGCTCCGCATCCATGTTGAAGGGCACGATTATCACGTTGCAGCCGCGTTCGTTGAGTGAGCGTATGATGTTGAACTTTATTCCGCAGTCAATGGCCACTACGTTGAATTTCTGGTTGGGAGTGCGCGAGAACCAGCGCTTCTTACAGCTGACTTTTGCCACCACTTTTTTGTCGACAGGTGTCTCAGATATCATCCTCAGCGCTTCCTCCTTTGGAGTGTCAGCCGGCACGATTGCCGCCCGCATGCATCCTTCATCGCGTATGATGCGTGTGAGTTTTCGTGTGTCTACGCCGCTGATAGCGGGGATTGATGCCTCTTCCAGTGTCTCAGTCATGGTTTTGGTGTAGCGGAAGTTGGAGGGAGACTCGCAGCATTCGCGCATCACCATGCCCCCGATGGTTGGTGCCTTTGTCTCGAAGTCATCGTCGGTGATTCCGTAGTTGCCTATCAGTGGATAAGTCATCACCACGATCTGGTTTGTGTAGGATGGATCGGAGAGAATTTCCTGATAGCCCACCATGGAGGTGTTGAAGACCACCTCGCCTACGATGCTGCGGCGCGCGCCGCAGGAGCAGCCGGGAAATTCCATGCCGTTTTCCAATACAAGTTTTACATCAGCCTCTTTCATTATTGATATATTCTGTAGAAACTATTTTTCTTCGTGAATTCTATTGTGGGAATGTCACAGATTGAATATCTTTCCTTCATAGATGAGTTGAGTCGGTTGCCCATAGAGGTGCATCCCTTCAAAAGGAGTTGATTTGCCCATTGATGCGAATTTTTCAGGATCTACAGTCCATTCGCTGTTTAGGTTGAAGATTGAGAAGTTGGCTTCGCCCTCCACGTCAAGTCCGAAAATGCGTCGTGGATTCAGACTCATCAGGGCCACAAGTTTCTCAATCGATATGATGCCTTTCTTCACAAGGTGCGTATAGCACACTCCGAAAGCCGTCTCCAGGCCCACCACTCCCATAGCGCTCCCTTTCAGGCCGCGGCTTTTCTCATCGGCCGTGTGGGGAGCATGATCTGTGGCAATGCAGTCGATAGTGCCGTCGGCTATTCCTTCGATAAGGGCATCTCTGTCTTCCGCCGACCGTATTGGCGGATTCATTTTGAAGCGCCCCTCATCCTTGAGGTCTTCATCGCAGAATACGAGATAATGGGGCCCGGTCTCGCACGTCACTTTCACTCCCCGAGCCTTCGCATCTCGTATCAGGCGCACGCTCTCTTTGGTTGAGATATGGCATACGTGGTAGCGGCATCCGGTCTCTTCGGCAAGTCTTAGGTCTCTTTCAATCTGCTCCCATTCGCTTTGCGAGCAGATGGCCTTATGTCCGTTTCTCCTGCAGTAGTTGCCATCGTGGATGTATCCGCCTCTGAGCAGATCGTTCACTTCGCAGTGAGCGGCTATGATCACACCAAGTCGGGTCGCCTCTTCCATTGCCTCGCGCATCATGCTCTCGCTCTGCACACCGCTGCCGTCGTCGGAGAAAGCCACTGCATATTGTTTGAGTCTGTTCATGTCCACCAGGCGATGACCTTTCCTTCCGTCGGTAATCGAAGCGTAGGGATAGACCTTTATTGATGCGTCTTTCCTGATAATGTCCAGTTCTTCTTCAATATGCTCCACGGAGTCGGGAGTGGGATTGAGGTTCGGCATCGCGCAGACGGCGGTATATCCTCCCTTCATCGCGGCCAGTGTGCCTGTGGCGATGGTCTCTTTGGCTTCAAACCCTGGCTGCCGGAGATGCACATGTACGTCACACAGTCCGTAGGTCACAAGTTGATTGTCCGTATTATAAATATCCATCGAGAGGTCGGCTGTGTCGATTTTGCCTCCGCGTTCTATTCTTACGATTCTGTTATCGAGCACTTCGATGTCGGTATTTACCGATGCTCCTTCCTTGTCGACCCATTGGCATCCTCTCAGCACATAATGGCGAGGCATTTTCTCACAGGGCAATTGATGATTACTCATAACCGAAACTTCTTCTTTAATGAATATTTAGTCAAATCATGGTTGAAATATAGCCGGATACATAAAAAAAACACGCATCCCCTGAGGGGGTGCGTGTCTCCTACGGCAGTATTGCCGTATGTTTATTTCTTTGATATTGCATATTCGGTCTCATTTCGAGTGCAAAATTACTAATTTTTTCCGAAAACCGCAAAATTTTGATATTATTTATCTCTCAAATCTTCTGCAATCGAGGTTTTATTAAGCAAGCATCCCGCCGGAGAGCCGGCGGGATACTGATGTGATTATTACTTGACAATTTTGAACACTTTATTTGCGGTGCGGATTATGTAAGTGCCTCTTGCGAGGTTGGAAACATATTCCTGATCTGCGTTCTTACGGATGATGATACCGTCGAGTGTGAAAATGTCTACATTGCCTGATTCTATTACCAGCGATTGGACGTATGAGATGCCGTTTACGGAGCATTCAGCATACAGGTTTGATCCATCGGTGGTTTCGGCTGTGATTATGGCGAATCCAAGCGCGATGATGGTAACATTGCCCTCCTGATCAACTGTTGCAACCGATTCGTCTGAAGAACTCCATGCCACAGTCTTGTCTGTTGCATCATCCGGAAGTACGGTTGCTGTAAGAGTCACTGTGGTGCCTGCTTCAGCTTCGACGGAAGTCTTGTCAAGAGTAATAGAAGTTGCAAGTATGATCTTCTTTTCAACGGTAACGTTGCATTGTGCCGTCAGGCCGTTTGAGGTCGATGCGGTAATCACAGCCGTTCCGGGAGCAATGGCAGTTACCTTTCCATTCTCTACTGTAGCAACCTCAGTATTAGAGGAAGACCATGTCACGGTCTTGTCGGTTGTGGTCTCGGGGTCGATAGTTGCTGTGATGATGAATGTGTCGCCTTCGGTCAGAGTCTTCTCGGTCACGTCAAGTGAGATTCCTACCGCCTCAATAATCTTTGCTGTAACAGTAACGGAGCATGAGGCCTCCAGACCGTTTGCTGTCGAGGCGGTTATCACGGCCGTTCCGGGAGCGATTGCAGTCACCTTTCCATTCTCTACGGTGGCAACGTCTGTATTTGAGGAAGACCATGTCACAGTCTTGTCGGTTGTGGTCTCCGGGTCGATTGTTGCTGTGATGATGAATGTATCACCCTCAGTCAGCGTCTTCTCGGTCACATCAAGAGAGATTCCTGCCGCTTCGATAATCTTTGCTGTAACCGTCACGTTGCACTGTGCTGTCAAGCCATTTGTGGTAGAGGCTGTTATCGTTGCAGTTCCGGGAGCAATGGCAGTTACCTTCCCATTATCCACGGTAGCGACTTCAGTATTTGAGGACGACCATGTCACAGTCTTATCGGTCGTGGTCTCCGGATCGATAGTTGCTGTTATAGTAAAGGTGTCGCCCTCTGTCAGCGTCTTCTCAGTCACATCAAGCGAAATTCCTGCTGCTTCGATAATCTTTGCTGTAACAGTAACGGAGCATGATGCCTGAAGGCCGTTTGAGGTCGATGCGGTTATCACAGCCGTTCCAGGCGCGATTGCAGTCACCTTCCCATTATCCACGGTAGCTACCTCAGTATTTGAGGACGTCCATGTCACAGTCTTATCAGTTGTGGTCTCGGGGTCGATAGTTGCTGTGATGATGAATGTGTCGCCTTCGG
>CAYPGW010000011.1:48889-75956 GCA_964410515.1 uncultured Sangeribacter sp.
CGGTCAGAGTCTTCTCAGTTACATCAAGCGAGATTCCTGCCGCTTCGATAATCCTCGCTGTAACAGTAACGGAGCATGAAGCCTCCAGACCGTTTGAGGTCGATGCGGTTATCACGGCTGTGCCGGGAGAGATTGCAGTAACCTGTCCATTCTCCACGGTGGCGACCTCAGTATTTGAGGAAGACCATGTCAAGGTCTTATCCGTTGTAGTCTCGGGGTCGATTGTTGCTGTGATAATGAATGTATCGCCCTCGGTCAGAGTCTTCTCAGTCACATCAAGCGAAATTCCTGCCGCCTCGATAATCTTTGCTTTAACAGTAACGGAGCAAGAAGCCTCCAGACCGTTTGAGGTCGATGCGGTTATCACAGCCGTTCCGGGAGCGATGGCAGTAACCTTTCCGTTTTCTACGGTGGCAACATCAGTATTTGAGGAAGACCATGTCACTGTCTTGTCAGTGGTTGTCTCGGGGTCGATTGTTGCTGTGATGATGAATGTGTCGCCTTCGATCATAGTCTTCTCAGTTACGTCAAGCGTTATGCCCTGCGCCTCGATAATCTTTGCTGTGACAGTAACGGAGCATGATGCCTGAAGGTCGTTTGAGGTCGATGCGGTTATCACAGCCGTGCCGGGAGCGATGGCAGTAACTTTTCCATTATCCACGGTAGCCACCTCAGTATTTGAGGACGTCCATGTCACAGTCTTATCAGTTGTGGTCTCAGGGTCGATTGTCGCTGTGATGATGAATGTATCGCCTTCGGTCAGAGTCTTCTCAGTTACATCAAGTGAGATACCTGTCGCCTCAATAATCTTTTCTGTAACAGTAACGGAGCAAGAAGCCTCCAGACCGTTTGGGGTCGAGGCGGTTATCACAGCCGTTCCTGGAGCGATTGCAATAACCTTTCCGTTTTCCACGGTAGCCACGTCTGTATTAGAGGAAGACCATGTCACAGTCTTATCGGTCGTGGTCTCGGGGTCGATGGTTGCTGTGATGATGAATGTATCGCCTTCGGTCAGAGTCTTCTCAGTCACATCAAGCGAGATTCCTGCCGCCTCAATTACCTTTTCTCCAATCTGAAGGGGGAAGATATCGCTGCAGACTTCTTCATACTTGTCATAACACTTCAGATCATATTCACCGTCGGGCAAGTCAAATTCCAAAGAGACATATCCGTTTAATGTTTGACCGGGTGCTAAAGACAGATTGACACCTACGTCTTTGAGCATTTCCTCCGAATCCTTTGCGTAAGTTCTTATATATATCGGGCCGGAATAACTTACATTACTTGTGTTTTGTATGGAAATGCTGAAGTCGGTCGCTTGGTTGGAATAAACAGTCGAAAGCGGTGAGAGTTCAGTAACGACGATTGTGGCTTTCTCATCGGGTGTGCCACTTCCGAAAGAGACATTTCCGGAAGCGTCGACGGTCATATTCAGATAATATGCTTCTGTCAATGGCACCGGAAGCTGCAACAAATTCCCCTGTGGACCACGGTACATAACATATACTTTATACGATCCATCTCCTACTGATGGCAAATAAGCCGGAAAAGCAGTGAAGCCTCTGATAGAGGTGCCCTGGCATCCGGGGAATGAGACATCCATACCGGTAGTGCCGACATATTCTTCATCAGTGGTTGATACCGCCTTTAGATAGAGTGACGTTTCGAATTCAGCGGGAGAATAATTCCAGACTCCGCCGTCTGTGATACCTATCATCACGGCTTCATTGCCATAGACTTCTCTCACTTCCAGGCCTCCGGTGGCAAAAATCGGGTAGGTGGTCTGCTGATTTCCGGCATTCGGCTGAATACCGCAGATTATGCTCTGATCGAAATTATAACCTCCGGCAAAGCCTCCGATGCCTTGAAGTCCCGGGTCAAGAGCCGAAAGCAGAAACCATCCGTTTCCATATCCGCTCCATCCCCAGTTGATATGAAAATATCCTTCTTCATATCCATCGCACACGAACTCATGACCGCCCTCGTATGACTGTCCGCCATAGATCACCGGGCGTTCCGCGAGCAGTTCCTCATATATGATATTCTCCCATTCCTCGGCTGAAAGACAGTCTCTCTTGAGATATCGGATGCTCTTGTCATAATTGAAATATTCCGCCAGGGCGTAGGCCACGTAAGCGTCTGACGCACCGCTCGAATTGGAGGTATAGTTCATATTGACGCCAACGCCGCAGGCATACATAAGATTGGCTACGGCCGCTTTCTGAGTTTGCGAGGCATTGTCATAGTAATAGTCATACTCATCGAGCATGTTCTGATAGTCGAACGTCGCGCCCGCATAGTCATAATGAAGTGTTGTGCCCTGCCAGTTGTAAGAATACGATCCGTTGCCGGAATAAGGATAGCCGAAATATTTTATAACCTGAGCCATTGCGGTTGCCACGCAACCGGTGACACATTTGCCGCCTGCATCTGAGGGGCAGTCGAGGTTGTAGGGCGAGCCCTGATCCCATCTTGTGGACAGCAGTTCCGGTACGGCTTTCTTCGCGCTGCGACGCACCGGAGAACTATGGTTGGACGCCGTGGCAGTTTTCAGGCTTGCGCTTGCTTCTGCGGCATACTGAGAAAGCCACCATTTAAGTTCAGGAGATGCGTCGGAGGGATTGAATGCTCCACGGTCGGAATAACCGAGTACGGCAGCCATTCTGTCGTCGGCAGACGTGATGATGAAGCCGTTTTCTCCTTTATTGAAAATATAAAGAAATGCTTCGCCATCCGATTTTTCGGTATGCGCCAGAGTGAAACTCGCGCTCCCCGGCATCTTTCTGATAGTCCCTGTAGATTCCGCCCTGCTCAGTGATTGCTGCGGCGACAGGAACGCTGCATCAGCCGATATTGATGCCGAAAGCAACAGAAATATGCCACCAAAAAGTCTACTTGTCAAGTTAGTGTTCATGAGATGAGTGATATAGTTTATGGTTGCAAAGTTACTAATAAATATTGCAAAATCAAAATTATATTCGTAGGAAATGGTGCTCTATTTCAACTTGTTTTCAAAGCATGATTCCGGAATAATCAATTCCAGAAGAGATAGGCGATGAATATGGCCGATATTGCGCCGGTGATATCGGCGAGCAAAGCATAGCCGGCCGCGTAGCGTGTCTTCATTATTCCTACCGAGCCGAAATATACCGCAAGAATATAGAAAGTTGTGTCGGTGCTTCCCCTTACCACAGAGGCAAGCCGGCTCACAAATGCGTCTGCGCCTTCAGTTTTCATCACATCGAGCATCATGGCGCAACTCCCGCTGCCGCTCAAAGGCTTCATGAGCATGGTGGGAAGGGCGCCCACCCATTGAGTGTCGAAACCCATGGCACCAATGCCCCGCTCCACGGCTCCAACCACAGCATCGAGCGCTCCGGAAGCTCTGAACATGCCGATAGCCACAAGAATGGCAACAAGATAGGGAATGATACCCACAGCGGTCTTGAAGCCATCTTTCGCACCTTCAATGAAGCAATCATACACATTGATTTTCTTCAGCATACCGGCAATGATGAATGATATTATGACGGAGAAGAGAATGAAGTTTGCCCCGAATGTAGAATATGACTCAACCTTATCGGCCGGAAGTGTGGAGAACCACCATGCCACGCCGGCCACGGCTGCTGCGATGCCTCCGAGCCAGCACCATAACACAGCATCCATCCTTATGCGCTGCCTGAGGCAGAGTGCTATGAGGCCTACGAGGGTGGCTATCGCCGTGGCCAGAAGGATGGGGATAAAGACATCGGTGGGATTGGATGCGCCTCCCTGCGCCCGATACATCATGATGCTGACAGGGATAAGGCATAGTCCGCTACTGTTGAGCACCAAAAACATGATCATTGCATCGGTGGCGGTATCTTTCTGCTTGTTGAGGCTTTGCATCTCCTGCATGGCGCGAAGGCCCATCGGGGTCGCGGCATTGTCAAGCCCGAGCATATTGGCAGAGAGATTCATGAATATCGATCCCATGGCGGGATGATTCTTGGGAATTCCGGGAAAAAGCCGGGAGAAAAACGGTGAGACAAGTCTTGCCATACCCGAGATTACCCCCGCACGCTCTCCGATTTTCATTATTCCCATCCACAGAGCGAGCACTCCCGTCAGGCCGAGAGAGATCTCGAATGCAAACGCTGCCTGAGAGAAAGAGGCATTCATGATGTCGCTCCAGATGGCAGTATTGCCGGTGGTCAGGGTTGTGCCTACCGCCATCAGGAAAGCCACCACAAGAAATCCTATCCAGATATAGTTCAGAATCATCTTTTAATGATAAATAATTAATTCATCATCTAAAACATTAATCATCAAATTCAATGAGATAATTTGAAATTTGTGCCCTTAACTGAGGTAAATCTTCTTTGATTTTCTCTCATAGACTTGAATTTTTTCAGTATTGACTATCTTTGCCACTCTTGGATAAAGAGTATCCTCTTCTACCAAATCAACTTTTTTTCCTAAAAGATTTTCCAATTTCTCAATAAGTCTTGCTATACCGAATAGCCCAAGCCGTGTATCCTGTGTATATCTTACAAGTATATCAACATCACTTTCAGGAGTTTCTTCACCACGGGCGTATGATCCGAACACCCATGCTTTCTCGACAGGTTCAGAAACGAAAAATTCTCGTAGACTATTTATTATTTGGGGCGACATGAGATATTGTATATTTTGGCTCCAAATATAATCAGTTTTATTTATTCATGCAAATTATTTGTCATTTTTTATTGTGAATTAAATAAAAAAGATTTGTTTTGGAAATCAAAATTGAAGTTCTCGTGCTTATAGAGAAATGATAACTATTTTATTCAATACATTCGGTGAAAGAGTGGTGGTGGGAGGAGCATTCATGGATGCCGTGATCCACGATGATGTGCCTGTTAGCCATGCCGGAAATTACTGACATTTCGTGGCTTACGAGCACTATAGTGTGATCTTTGGCAAGATTCTCCATCATGGAATAGATCTGCCGCTCAAAGGTTTTGTCCACATAGCTCAGAGGCTCGTCGAGCACTATGAGTTCCGGCTGCGACACCAATGCCCGGGCCAGAAGGGTGCGCTGAAGCTGTCCGCCCGAGAGGGCTTCGATTGGAAGATGCAGATATTCGCGCACTCCGCAAAGATCCACATAGTGGGAGAGCACTTCATCGTCTTTCCTGCTGCGGCGCCAAAATAGCCCCGATATCTGTCCGGACCGGATTATCTCTTCCACTGTGATGGGGAAATGTGTGTCGATGTTGCTCTTCTGTGGAAGATAGCCGATTTTCAGGCGATCGGTGACGACGCCGTCGTGGTAGTAGATAACTTTTCCGCCGGTGGGTTTTAGAAGTTTAAGCATTACGCGTAGAAGGGTTGTCTTGCCTCCTCCGTTCGGCCCGGTGATAGCTACGAAGTCGCCCTTATCTACCGTCATAGACACATGTTCGAGCACGTTCTTCCGGTCGAACCTCACAGCCACGTCATCAATCTCTATCAATTTCATCTGCAATGCGTTTTAGATCGATGAGCCAATCTGATGAGTTAAGCGAAACCTCTATCACTGGCAGTCCGAGCATTCGGGCAGTCTCACTGTCGGCGGCCGAAGTGTGCTCCTTCTCAATAATGAAAATTTCAGGCTTTCCCGAGGCTGCCGTCTCGAGTCTTTGCTGCAATTGTTTGGGAGAGGTCTCCTTGCTCACATCGCTGAGCGCTATCTGTGTCAGTCCGTAGTCACGCGCAAAATATGAGAGTGAAGGGTGTCTGATCACGAAGGTCTTTCCTTCGAGCCCCATGGCGGATATTGAGTCGTCAATAGCATTGATGCGAGTCACCACCTCATCTGAATTGCTTCTGAAAGTCGTTGCTTTGTCAGGATAAAGTTCCGAAAGCAGACCTGCGATATTCTCCGCTACGGTTGCAGAGTTTCTTGCCGAAGCCATGATATGGGGGTCAAATCCTTCCAACGTCCGGGAGTGTGACCCCGCGGCTACAACATGCGTGTCTGAAATTTTCTCCACCCCCCGGGTGCAGTCGATTATCTTTAGATTGGGAAAATTGGTACGCAGATTCTCGGTCAGCGATTCTTCAAAACCCTGGGTGCCGAGGGTGAAGAAGACATCAGCCTTCCCAAGTTCCTTCATGGTGGAGATGGAAGGCTGGAATGTCTCGGGGTCGCTTCCTGCCGGCAGAAGAGTGACGATGTCGAAGTCTTCTCCTGCTATATCCTCAAGCAGGCTTGCCTGAGTGGGGAAACTTACAGCGATCACCGGGCGCTCCGACTGATCAGGGCGCCCGCAGCAGCATAAAGTCAATAATATGAGAATATGCGTGATGATTCTCATATCTTTCTTATACCCATGATTTCGCGCACTTCCTTCAGAGTCTTGGCGGCATGCTCGCGTGTGCGTTCGGCACCCTGTTTCACGATTTTGGAGAGGTATTCATCGTTATCCCTGATGTCAAGTATGCGTTGGCGTATGGGGAGTGTCACCTTCAGAATGTCTTCTGCCAGCTGCTTCTTCAGGTCGCCGTAGCGTATGGAGCAATCAGCGTAAGCCTTGCGGAAGTGATCGGTGGTGTCTTTGCCGCTCACTATGTCCATCAGGGTGAAGAGGTTCTCCACCGGCTGCGACACTGGAGAATTCGGTTCCGTAGGGCCGGCATCGGTGACGGCGCGCATCACTTTCTTACGCAATGTCTTCTCGTCGTCGATAAGGTAGATGCAGTTGCCTTCGCTCTTGCCCATCTTGCCACTTCCGTCGAGTCCGGGCACTTTCAGCGCTCCCCCTTCAAAATTGAAGTTCACGGGCTCGTTGAAGTAGTCCACTCCATAAAAAGAATTGAATCTGCGTCCGAATCGGCGTGTGAGTTCAAGATGCTGTTCCTGATCCTTACCTACGGGCACATAGTCGGCATGATGAATGAGAATGTCCACGGCCATCAGGGTGGGATAGGTGAGAAGTCCTGCATTCACGCGGGCGCTGTTGTTCTGATTGCCGATGATTTCTTTCTCAATCTCATCGCTTTCGCTCTTTATGCCGAGCGCCTTGCGGGCCTTGTCTTTGAAAGACGCGGTGCGCATCAGTTCTCCGATGCCAACGTGCATGTTCAGCAGAAGATACATCTCCGAAATCTCAGGAATGTCGCTCTGCACATATAGGATATTCTTGTCGGGATCGAGGCCGGCAGCGAGATACTCTGCGAGAATCTGCTTCACGCTCTCATGCAGGGCCTTTGGGTCAGGATTTGTGGTGAGCGCATGAAGGTCGGCTATGAAATAACGGCTGTCGTAGTCATCCTGCATCTTGACAAATTTCTGGAGAGCACCGTAATAATTGCCGAGATGAAGGTTTCCGGTGGAGCGGATACCGCTCAGCACTATCTTTTTGCTCCCGTCGGGGCGCAGATTGCTATTCTGTTCGGCCGATGTGGCCGTCTTTTCTGAATCCATGTTGTTTCGTTTTTTATTTTTATGCAAATTTAGTCATAAATCCGCATTTATGCAAATAAATATAACTCCTCATAAGGAGAACTATGAAAAAAAGGACGCACGAACCGTACGTCCCAATCTGATTGTCAAATCTCAATAATATGAAAATTACTTAGAGGTTAAAGTAATAAGTTCCTGTCGAGAGATTGACGTAATATGAATAAGTGACTCCCCTCAGTGTGTATTGAGTCTGGAAAGCGGGCACCGACATCTGTCCTTGCCACATTCCGGTCCAGGGGTTGAAGGCATTCTCGATGGTGACATCATAGTAGAAGCCATTCCAGTTATATTGTACTACTATAGGCACTGTCTCCCATACTCCCTGCGCGTCATATCCGACAGCCACAAGATGAGCCACGCCGTTCTCATAGCCCGGGCCGTTGTTGTAGTAAGGGCCGGAAAAAGCTCCGGGCCCCCACGGGCCACCATTCATCATGGAGTTGGAAGTGCCCCACATGGGAACGTTCGGACCGAAACCGGCTCCCGGTCCGGGGCCCTGAGGCACATTGGGTGTGAATGAGCCTCCCGATCCCGGTGCTGGTGCGCTGTTGCCAGTGTTAGGAGTGAATGAGCCTCCCGACCCTGGGGCGGGAGCGCTGTTCTGTGCGTATATTGAGCCGATTGCAAAGACTATCGATGTGATCGCAGTTAAAATTCTGTGTGTTTTCATAAAATTAAGGTTTTAGTTAGTATATAAGGTGTGTTACGTCGCTCGATTAGCTTCGCAAAAGCTGAATCAATTCCGTATTATCCGAGGTTCGGATTTATCTTGCTCCATTCAGAGATAGGAGGCATGATGCCGAGCGAGATCACTTCGTCGCGCAAAGCGCAGAGGTGCTTGTAGCTTTCATCAAGTTCTTTCTCTTCCTCGGGGGTGCCTGTCATGGGCTGAACTGTGACGCCTTCTTTGTCGACAGTGGTCTCCATAGCCATCATGATGTGCGAGAAACGGTCGTTGTTCACGTATGTGCCTACAGGCCAGCGGAACATCGGGCCACCCATAGCAGCCTCAATCATCTCAATAGAGAGGTAAGCCGGGCTCTGGAACGAACTGCGTCCCCTGAGTTCAATAATTCGTTTACCTCCCTGAATCACCCTCTGCTTCAGGTCTTCCCATGCTTCTTTGGTGAGAGGTTCGGTGCCGATGAAGTCTACGAGTGGTTTCCCGTTCACTTTGGCTGTGGAAGCGAACACCGCCATCTGCTCGCCATGTCCGCCATACGTGCGGCAATTCACGATATTGTCAGGCTCCACATTGAGCTGCTTTGAGAGTTCGTTGCGCAGACGGGTGGAGTCGAGGGCTGCAAGTGTTGATACCTGAGAGGGTTTCAGCCCGCTATAGAGCAATGTGATGAGGCCGGTGATGTCGGCAGGATTGAATATCACCACAATATGCTTAACGTCGGGACAGTATTTCTTTACGTTCTTACCGAAATCCTCGGCTATCTCGGCGTTGCCTTTCAGCAGGTCTTCGCGTGTCATTCCCGCTTTTCTGGCTGCACCTCCTGAGTTCACTATATATTTGGCGTCTTTGAGAGCTTCGGCTATATCGGTTGTGAAGGTGAGGTTCAATCCCTCGAAACCGCACTGCTTGAGTTCTTCCGCAACTCCTTCAAGGCCCGGCCCGTAAGGGTCGTAGAGACAAATGTTTGGAGTAAGCCCTTTCATTATGGCTGTCTGGGCCATGTTGCTGCCGATCATTCCGGCGGCGCCGATGATGACGAGTTTCTCGTCGGTTAAATAATTCATAATTCCGTATGTTTTAACGATAGACGTTGATTCTCTTTTATGTCACAACGCTTATCCACCCGATTTTGTTTATAAAAATGGCCCTGAAGACCCGGTAGTCTTCAGGACCAAATATCCTTTTTGGAAGAGTGATTATCAATTTAGCGGTTTCGCGCGGCGGCTATCCCAGATAAGGTAGCAGATAAGGGCGATGTAGGCTACGCATCCGAGTATCTGGGTCGTCTCCATGCCGAGGGGATTCTGGTATTCGAATCCACAGAAGCGGGTGATGGCTGCAAACACTCCGAAAAGCGCACCGCCGGCAATAAGTCCGGAAGAGATAAGGGTGCCGCGGTCGCGACGTGCGCCATTGACTTTCTGATCTTTCGATGAGTTGCTCACATAGTAAGCGATAGCGCCGCCCACGAGCATCGGGGTGTTGAGCGAGAGGGGGATGAACATTCCGAGGCAGAATGCAAGCGCCGGCACTCCAAGCCAGTTAAGGATACAAGCTAAGATAGCGCCTACCATATAGAGAATCCAGGGAGTGTCGCCTCCCATCATCAGGGGCTCGATCACCTTTGCCATGGCATTGGCCTGCGGAGCCACGAGGGCGTTCTCGCCGGTGAATCCATACACCTGATTGAGCACCATGATCACGCCGCCCACGGTGGCTGCCGAGACGAGAGTGCCGAGGAATTTCCAGCTTTCCTGCTTCTTTGGGGTGGAGCCGAGCCAGTAGCCAATCTTCAGGTCGGTGACGAAGCCTCCGGCCATAGACAGTGCTGTGCAGACCACGCCTCCTATCACCATTGCGGCCACGATGCCACTCGTCCCGTTGAGTCCGATTCCGACGAAGATTGCCGAGGCGATGATAAGAGTCATGAGGGTCATGCCTGATACGGGGTTGCTACCCACAATAGCGATAGCGTTAGCGGCTACCGTGGTGAATAGGAAGGCGATGATAACAACCACAGCCCATGCCACGATTGCCTGCCAGAAAGTGTGGATCACTCCGAACCAGAAGAAAAGCAGCACAGCCACGAGAGCCAACGCAATGAAGAAGACGATGTGCTTCATGGATATGTCAGTCTGCCAGCGCACTTCTTTTGTGCCGGAAGATTTTCCTTTAAGCTCGCGGCTCGCCAGTCCTACGGCCTGAGTGATGATACCCCATGATTTGATGATGCCGATCACGCCTGCCATAGCGATGCCGCCGATGCCGATCATTCGGGCATATCCGCTGAAGATGTCCTGCGGATCCATGGCCTGAAATTCCGGAGAGCCGTAGGTGCCCATGAGAGGAATGATTATCCACCATACGAAGATGGAGCCTGCAAAAATCACGAAGGCATATTTCAGGCCTACGATATAGCCGAGACCGAGCAGCGCTGCACCCGTGTTGCAGCTGAGCACGAGTTTGGTCTTCTCCATCAATGTGTGCCCGGCTGAGGAAGCGACGGATGTCACGGTCTCTGCCCACCAGCCGAATGTAGCCACGATATAGTCGTAGATACCTCCGATGAGCGATGCGATAATAAGGGTTTTGGCCTGGCTTCCTTCCTCGCTGTCTGACTGTTGGCTTGAGATAAGCACCTGTGTAGTGGCAGTTGCTTCAGGGAAAGGATACTTTCCGTGCATGTCCTTCACGAAATATTTGCGGAAAGGAATGAAGAAAAGTATGCCGAGTATGCCTCCGAGCAGGGAGCTCAGAAATATCTGGTAGAACTGAACCGTGATGTCGGGATATTTAGCCTGAAGGATGAAGAGCGCCGGCAGCGTGAAGATGGCTCCGGCCACGATCACGCCGGAGCATGCTCCGATCGACTGTATGATAACGTTTTGCCCAAGGGCGTTTTTCTTTCCGAGGGCGTTGGAGAGTCCTACCGCGATGATGGCGATGGGGATGGCGGCCTCAAACACCTGACCCACTTTCAGACCAAGATATGCCGCTGCTGCGGAGAAAATCACCGCCATGATGAGGCCCATGCCCACAGAGTAGGGGGTCGCCTCCTTCTGGTCGTGGGCCGGATGCATCACCGGAGTAAACTGCTCGTCGGCTGCAAGTTCCCTGAAGGCGTTCTCAGGCAGCCCCGTTCCGGTGCTAATGTTTTCGTCAGATTCTTTCATGAGTTATAGAGTTGTCAGTTTTCAGTTGTCATTACAATTGTCTTTTCACGCTTTCTTCATGAATCGCGCTCATCAGTCTCCCCACGAACTGAGCGGGAAGGCCGAGTTTCTCTCCCATTTCGGTGCGGTCTTTCATGATAGTATCGTGGCGTCCGAGTTGCACCACCATCATGTTGCGGTCTTTCTTATATTCGCCGATTTTCTTTGAAATCTCCATCCTCTTGGCAAGGAGCTCGAGAAGTTCGCGGTCTATCTGGTCTATCTCGCTGCGCAGGGTGTCGAGTTCGGGAGTGCCACAAGGTTTCTGGCGTGCGGTGAATTCTTTCATCAATGCCGCCAGTTCCTCAGGGAGAAGCTGTTGCTTCGCGTCGCTCAGCGCGCACGAGGGATTGCAGTGGCTTTCTATCATCAGTCCGTCAAATCCCATGTCGAGAGCGTGCTTCGAGAGCGGAGCCACCAAATCGTGGGCTCCCGATATGTGGCTCGGATCGCATATCACGGGAATCTGCGGGAATCTGCGGGCAAACTCGAAGGGCAGTCCCCACATAGGCTGATTGCGGTAGATGTGCCGACCGTAGCTGCTGAAGCCGCGATGAATCACTCCAATACGGCGTATTCCTGCATTGTATATGCGCTCCACCGCTCCGATCCAGAGATCAAGATCCGGATTCACAGGATTCTTTATCAGCACCGGAATGTCTTTCCCCATCTCCCGGAGTGTATCAGCAATCTCCTGCATGGCGAAGGGGCTCGCTGATGTCCTGGCTCCGATCCAGATAAGGTCGATGCCGGCGGAAACGGCGCTTATCACGTGGCTTTTTGAGGCTACCTCGGTGCCTACGAGCATTCCGGTCTGCTCCTTCACCTTCATCATCCAGGGAAGTCCGGCGAGGCCGACACCTTCAAAAGATCCCGGCTTGGTGCGAGGTTTCCAGATTCCGGCGCGGAATATCTTCACGCCTGCGTCGGAAAGCATGCGCGCGGTGGTGAGCACTTGCTCCTCGCTCTCGGCCGAGCAGGGGCCTGCGATGATGATGGGCTCCTTCATCAGGCTTTCGTCGTCGAAGAGTGGTCTTATATCTTGCATAATTTTCTGGTTTTATTCGATATTTTTTGGATTAATCTCAACTGATTTAATATTGAGCTGATTTGTAGATGCCGAGTATGCGAAAGTCGCTGGTGAGAGGTTTCACTGCTGTGAGGGCCTGTTCGCATCGTGCGAGGTCGTCGAATGTCAGGTCGGCGTAGAAGCGGTATTCCCACTCGTGGCCCACAACGGGCATCGACTGAAGTATCGTGAGGTTGATATCGTAGAAAGTGAGGATTGTAAGCACTTTCGAGAGGGCTCCCTTTTCGTGCGGAACCGTAAAGACTACAGAAATCTTGTCGACATCTGTAGGAGTGGGAGAGTCTGGCTTGCCGATGATCAGAAATCTGGTGAAATTGCGGTTGTCGTCTTCAATCCCCTCTGCAAGCACGTCGAGTCCATACAGGCGAGCAGCGTATGCCGGGGCGATGGCGGCAGTGCCTTCCATCTTTAGCTCAGCCAAGTTCCGGGCACATCCGGCAGTGTCAAAATCCTCAATTTTCTTAATTTGAGGATAATGAGACAGGAACTGTCGGCACTGGAGCAGGGCCATATAGTGAGATCTTACTTCCTTGATATCCCTGATGGTAGTGCCCGGGAGGGCGCAGAGTGAGTGTGAAACGCGTATCTTGCATTCCCCTGTCACTTTTCTGCCACTCTTGCGTATATATTCGAAATTCTGCAGTAGGGCACCGGCGATGGTATTCTCAATAGCTACGACCGCCTGCATTTCAGGATCTTCGTCGAGAGCCACAAACATATCATCGAAAGAATTGAAACCAATGGTCTCGATATCCTCCTCAGCAAACCACTTGTGGGCGGCTATGTCATGGAAGCATCCGGGTATGCCTTGTATGCCTATTTTTCTCAATTTGATTGCAATTTTGGAATTAAATTACAAAATTACAAAAAATAATTGGGATTTGGAATTTAGCATTCGGAATTTTTGAAATAATTGGGAATTTAGTCATTATTCCGCTGCCCTTCTGCTTGAAAAAACTCCATGATGCGCTCGGGGATAGGGTCTTTGAGCAGCACGCGGTAGGTGGAGTCGAGTAGGTAGGGAGTGGGCATGGCGGGGATGTTGTAGAGTTCGCGGTCGAGGATGCCGGTGAGGTCGTAGCCCACAATCCAGTTTGTCGGCATTGAAGACTTTGTGCTGTCCCAGATGTCACGTTTCCCTTCGGCGTAAATCGCAACCACACAAAGCCGACCAGACTCAATCGCTTCATTGATTCCTTTGTCGTCGGCAAGCAGGTCGATTACCGGTTGGCAATGCGGGCATTCGGGATCGTAGAAGATCATGAGAATATGTTTGCCCTGTGTAGTATGTAGCGAGTGTTTGATTCCGTCACGGTCGATGAAGCGGAAGTCGGCAGCGATGGAGCCCTTTCGGTTGAGCGATGCTGTGCGCAGCCGCTCCTCTGCTCTCAGCCTGACCGCTTCAGGGAGGGAGTCGCCGGCGAGAAATTCATTGAGAAAGCTGATATAGCGCTCCTCATCCCGATAAGGAGAATTGGGGTTGCCCCAGCGCTCGTAGGCAATGCTGTCAGACATCATATTTTTGTGAATATCGCCCTGCTTCTGCCCTGAACAGGAAAGAAGCAGAGCGAAACTCATCAGTATATATAGTCTTTTCATTATATTGAGTAATATTTCAGGCTCAACGGCGAATTTTCCATAGTTGCCGGGTAGTTGAAATGCCGGTTTTTCAAGCCTTCTGTCAGGGAGGCTTTGCTCTTAGCGTGCAAAGTTAGTAAGTTTATTTGAGATAGAAAATCCAAAAAAAACATTGAACTCCTGTTTTATATGGAAAAAAATTACTAAATTTGCATCTTAAACGCAGAAATGAAAAGAAATATTATTTAATCAGCATATAAAAATGGCAAAACAGGAAGATGTCTTCAAGACAATTGTGGCTCATGCCAAGGAATATGGCTTCGTGTTCCAGTCATCTGAGATATACGATGGTCTGAGCGCTGTCTACGACTACGGTCAGAACGGTGTGGAACTCAAAAACAATATCAAACGCTACTGGTGGGAAGCGATGACCATGCTCCACGACAATATCGTGGGCATCGACTCCGCCATCTTCATGCACCCCACTATCTGGAAGGCTTCCGGACACGTAGATGCTTTCAACGATCCTCTAATCGACAACCGCGACTCAAAGAAGCGTTATCGCGCCGACGTGCTGATTGAAGACGAGATTGCTAAATTCGACGATAAGATCAATAAGGAGGTGGCCAAGGCTGCCAAGCGCTTCGGCGAGGCATTTGACGAGGCTCAGTTCCGCGCCACCAATGCCAGGGTGATCGAGAATCAGAAGAAGCGCGATGAGCTGCATCAGCGTTTTTCTGATGCTATGAACGCAAATGACCTTGACGAACTGAAACAGATCATCCTCGACTATGAGATAGTAGACCCGATAAGCGGCACACGTAACTGGACTGATGTGCGCCAGTTCAATCTCATGTTCAAGACTGAGATGGGATCGACTGCCGACGGCGCCATGAACGTCTACCTTCGTCCGGAGACAGCGCAGGGCATCTTTGTGAATTACCTAAATGTGCAGAAGACGGGCCGCATGCGCATCCCGTTTGGCATAGCACAGATAGGAAAGGCTTTCCGCAACGAGATAGTTGCGCGCCAGTTCATATTCCGTATGCGCGAGTTCGAGCAGATGGAGATGCAGTTCTTCGTGCGCCCCGGCGAGGAGATGAAGTGGTTCGACTATTGGCGCAAGACCCGCCTTGCATGGCACAAGGGTCTGGGCCTCGGCGACCAGAAATATCGCTATCACGACCACGAGAAGCTCGCACACTATGCCAACGCTGCAACCGACATCGAGTTTGAGATGCCTTTCGGCTTCAAGGAGGTGGAGGGCATACATAGCCGTACCAACTTCGACCTCTCTCAGCATGAGAAATACTCAGGCAAGAAGATTCAGTATTTCGATCCCGAGCTCAACGAGAGCTACGTGCCATACGTGATCGAGACTTCTATCGGTGTTGACCGTATGTTCCTCAGTGTGTTCTGCAGTTGCTATGAAGACCAGGATCTCGGCAACGGCGACCGCCGCGTGGTGATGCACTTCCCGCCGGCTCTCGCTCCGGTGAAGTGCGCCGTGCTCCCTCTCGTGAAGAAAGACGGTCTGCCTGAGAAGGCACGCGAGATTCAGCATAAACTCCGCTTTGACTTCACTTGTCAGGTTGATGAGAAAGACTCCATCGGCAAACGCTACCGTCGTCAGGATGCGATAGGCACTCCTTACTGCATCACTGTAGATCATCAGACACTCGAGGACAACACCGTGACGCTGCGCCACCGCGACACAATGGAGCAGGAGCGCGTCAATATCGAAGACCTCGAGAAGATACTTGCAGAGAAAGTCTCTCTCAATTCTCTACTTAAAAAACTTTTGTAAGATGAAAATATTAAAATATCTGGCTTGCGCCGTTGTTGCCGTAGTCGCCATGACGGGTCTTTCAAGCTGCAACTATAACTCACTCGTAGAGAAGGAGCAAGACGTGGATCAGGCATGGGCTAAGGTTGAGAACCAGTATCAGCGTCGCGCCGATCTGATTCCCAATCTTGTGAATACGGTGAAAGGCTACTCCGAGCATGAGAGCGAGACACTGATAAAAGTGACTCAGGCCCGCAGCGGACTTCAGGAGGCTTATCAGGCAGCTGAATCGGTGGAGAATCCTTCGCAGAATATCCAGCAGTATCAGGAAGCCCAAAGCAAACTTAAAGGTGCACTTGATATTTATGTCAACGCCGTGAAGGAAGCATATCCCGATCTGAAAGCCAATGAGAACTTCATCGATCTTCAGACTCAGCTCGAGGGCACCGAAAACCGTATCAGCACCGAGCGCGAGCGCTACACCGAGGCCGTTAAGACCTACAACACGGCGATCAGCAAATTCCCTACGGTGATATATGCCGGATGGTTCGGTTTCAAGAAGAAAGAGCAGTTCAAGGCTGAGGCCGGGGCCAACAAGGCGCCTAAAGTTGATTTCTAATTCCGATATTTCATTCAATGAAAATTAGACATATAATATTATCCGCACTGGCAGCTGCACTGGCATCAGGCTCGCTCTCGTCATGCCTCGGCAACGATGACCCCACGTTTGACTACGCTTCATGGATCAGCCGCAACGAGGCCTACGTCACCTCGAAGGCTGACTCCGTCGGGCCTGACGGCAAGAAGGTATTCGATAAGCTGGTGCCGTCATGGGCCCCGGGTGTGTTTATACTCGCTCAGTGGCATAATGACCGTGAACTGACGAAAAACAATCTCGTGCCGATGGACAACTCCACGGTAGACGTCATCTACGAGTGCCGTTATGTAGACGGAACTGTGCTTGATTCAAGCTACAAGAACACCACCTATGGCGACAGCGTTTACCGATGCAAGCCCAGCGCCAACATCGCAGGCTTCTGGGCCATGCTCACCAGTATGCACGTTGGCGATTCAGTGACCTGTGTCATACCGATGAATGCTGCCTACGGCGCTTCCACCACCAACAATGTGCTTCCATACTCCACATTGATCTATGATATGAAACTGAAGCGAATCCACGCTTATGAGGTGGACTCAAAATAGTAAATCGTTTCGCAGATGAACAACTTCTTGACCGCGGCCCTCGCCGTGTCAGCCGTCGCCCTCTCATTTTCCACAATGAGGGGCGATGATGTATCGGTACGTTTCGGTGATTTCCGTATTTCTCCTGAAATCACTCTCGCGCTTCCCGCATTACCGTCTGATTCGGCTGCGTCAGCCCGGAACTCATTTTCCGAAGATATGCTCCTTGAGACAGTAAACCGGCGTCTGGAGCGCGTTGGCGATGACTGGGGAAGCCTCTCGGCCGACACTGCTTATATCGTGAGATTGCCAAAGACGGAATCGGCGGTAAAACTGCATACGCTCGCCACGCGTTTGTGCCCCACACGATTCGTGAAAGGAAAGATCAGGCTGAAGTCTAATGTGATAGCGCAATTATCAAATGGCCTTACGCCGCTTATCACTGTGAGTGCGTCTGACTCTGTGGCAACATGGAACGATGCCGCTTTCTCTCTTCAGCCTTATGACACAGCCGACCTTTGGATCACATTGCTGTCGATGCCCGGTGATCCGGCGTCGCCTGAAGTCTCGCTCGAGTTCGTGCCTGACAGCGGTTTTGATGATGTGGAGTTCACGACAGGCCCCGACATTGCCAAGCGTTTCCTAATTGATGCTTCGGCTACGGGCACACGAGTAAACAAGGTGTCAATCTCCCCCGACGGGAAATATCTGATGGTGAGATATTACACTTTCTATGGTCAGGATCGTGCCGACTGGCGAGCTGAGCTCCGGGAATGTGCGTCAGGAAGAATGGTGGTTGCCGATATCTCTGTCAATGCAGGATGGCTTCCTAAGGGTAGTACCTTATATTATCCGAAGAAAATCGACAACACTCATTCTCTCGTCACTCTTGAAGCAGCCTCTCAGAAGCAGAGCATTGTAGCCAAAGAGTTGCCAGAGAGCAGTTTCGCTATCAGTCCCGATGCCAAATTTCTCATATATAGCAAATTTGTAGAGGGTGCGAAAGAGGCGGGCCCGCTGAAGAGGATACTCAGCCCCGACGATCGCATGGCAGGGTATCGTGACAGATATTATTTGGAGAAATATGACCTTCAGTCTGGTATCAGGCAGCCTTTGACATACGCGGGATATTCCAACTCACTGTTCTGCATCTCTCCCGATTCGCGTAAGATTATCTACGGAACATCGACCGATCGTCCCGAAAAATTTCCTTTCTATTTTCAGGACATAATTGAGATGGATCTCGCCACGCTCAAGACTGATACCCTGATGAAGGATGCCACATATATATCTGATATCATATATTCGCCCGACGGAAAGCAACTTTTCGTCACAGCAGGCCCGGAGGCTTTTGATGGCTTGGGCAAGAACAACGGAGGAAAGAAATATAGCAATGACTACGACATTCAGGGATTCATATTCAATATAGCCGACAGGTCGGTTGTCCCGGTCACGAAATATTTTGATCCTACGCTCGAGGGCGAACCTGTGTGGAATCACGCCGACGGCAATATATATTTTCGTGCGTCGGCCGGATTTGACCTTAACGTCTACCGCCTTGATCCACGCAGCGGCGTAATTTCGAAGATTGATTTCGGGATGCCTTATATCTCAAGTTTTTCGGTAGGTACAGACAATGCCCGCTACATGGCTGCCTCGGGCTCCGATTTCTCATACACAGGGCGTGCGGAACTTCTCGATCTGCATAACGGTAAGATTACGCTCATAGATGATCCCTACTCGGCAGACTTCCCCGATCTCGTCACCGGTGAGATGTCGCCGTGGCGTTTCCGTGCCTCCGACGGGACTATGATCGACTGTATGCAGGTGCTTCCTCCCGATTTTGACCCCGGGAAGAAATATCCCATGATAGTTTACTATTATGGCGGATGCTCACCGACACAGAGATCTGTCAGTGTCTACGACCCTCAGATATTCGCTTCGCGCGGATATGTCACTCTCGTCATCAACCCCTCCGGAGCCTACGGATATGGTCAGGAGTTCTCATCTCGCCATGCCAACGCGTGGGGAAAACGCACTGCCGAGGACATTATTGAGGGTGTGGAGCGCTATTGCTCGGAGCATCCCTTTGTGGACGAGAATAAAATCGGATGCCTCGGCGCGAGCTACGGAGGATTCATGACCCAGTATCTCCAGACGCTTACCGACCGATTCGCGGCTGCCGTTTCTCACGCAGGAATCTCTGATGTCACTTCTTATTGGGGTGAGGGGAACTGGGGCTACAGCTACAACTCGTGTGCGGCTCCCGAGTCTTATCCATGGAATAATCCTGAACTCTTCACGCGTCAAGGTTCACTCTTCAATGCCGACAAGATCCACACACCACTGTTGCTTCTCCACGGTTCGGCCGACACAAATGTGCCGGTAGGGGAGAGCATTCAGCTTTTCAATGCCCTGAAGATTCTCGGGCGTGAGGTGGAATTTATTCAGGTTGACGGCGAGAACCATTACATTTCAAACTATGATAAGCGTCAGAAGTGGCATGCGGCGATAATGGCATGGTTTGCCAAGCATCTGCAGGATGCCCCCCAGTGGTGGGACTCGATGTATCCTGCCCATTGACGCCCCGGAATAATTTGCCGATAAGAAGTTGTGGCTATGTCATCGCCACGTAATGATATAGATAAATGGATTTTCTCTACGAAAAAGATATAACTCCTTCCGGAATCAGTGTCGAAACCGTCTGTGGAGGTGAGGATAAATCTCCGAGAGTGTGGAAACTGTTTGCCATGCAGATATTCTCAGAGGCCGACGGCGACTATCGCTCACTTGAGCATTATTCGTCGGGCGCCCCATTCCTCTATGGGATTCCGATGCGCGTGTCGCTCTCGCACACCTCCCACTGTATGGCCGTGGCCACTTTGCCCAAGACTCCCGATGTGGATCTTGAAGGATTCTCTCTGCGTGCGGCTCTGGGGATAGACCTTGAGAAAGCTGACCGGCGACAGGTATTGAAAGTGAAAGAAAAATTCCTGATGCCTGAAGAGATTGCAGGGCTTCCGCAAGCCGAAGACATTGATGCTGCTTCGGCCGATGTTATCGAGCAATATATCGTAGCGTGGACTTGCAAGGAGGCTCTCTATAAGGCTGCATTAGGGATGCAGCCGGACTGGAAGGCGGATTACAGGATTATTGCCCTCCCCGCCATTGCCGCTGATATGCGCGCCGCCACACCTGATAAATATGGCAAGGGTGAGATCATACTTCGGTCAGAGGGAGATGAACGAGTGGAGATGTTGCTGTCTTCGTGGAGATTCGAAGGGCATATAGTCACTCTTGCCTTCTCACCCAAGATCGCTCGCTTCCCTGTCGGCGCGCAGTGATTTTCCGGTTCCGGTCACCCCTATGCCGAAGAGGGCGTAATCATAATAAGCCGGATCGTCAGGCCTGAATTGACGGAGTCTTTCTGTCAGTTCCTCCACCGCTTTCCTGTCGTCGGCCCGTCTCGTGAGCAGGCCCAGATCGCGCGCCGTGTTGCCCACATGCACATCGAGCGGAATGTAGAGTTTTGATTTGGGAATGGAGCGCCATACCCCCATATCAACTATGCCGTCGTCTCTCACAAGCCAGCGGAGAGCCATGTTCACACGTTTGAGGGCAGTCTGTTTCAGGTTGTTGGGGAGGCCGCGACGCGACGGCTCGCCATCGTTGGCAGCGGTGATCACTTTTTGCATCTCCTCCACGAGTTTCCACGCCGGTGCCGGATCGGACGCGGCGTCGATGTGGGCGGCAAACGCATCGAGGCTGCCGTGAGTGAGATAGATCTGCCGCAATCCCTTCAGAAAATGAATAAGGTCGCGGGCGAAGAAAGTGCGGTGTATGTTGAGTGCCGGGTCAAGATCGAGATATCCTTCATACATCACGTAGCGCCAGGGATCATGGTCCATGAGCGCAAGAAGGCGCTCGGCATCTCTGCATATCATGGTGCGCTTGCCCCATGCTATCATTGAGGCCAGAAAAGATACGATTTCTATATCTTCAAGCCGCCCGAAGCGGCGCGGAAACTGCACCGGATCGTCGGCAATGAATTCAGGCCGGTTGATAAGAGCCGCCTGCTCGTCAAGAAAATCCTTCATAATTCAAGTACGGATAGTTCGGACTCACGGTTGTTTCTGTCGAGAGCGGAGACTGCAAAGCGCAGACCTTGAAGCTGCTCAGGGTCGTCGTCTTCCGAAATGAGATATTCCTTGTGGGGTGTCAATACCATTATGGCTTCCTCATTTTCCGGATCGAGTTTCTCACCGGGGAGGAAGGAATAGACCACGAAACGTATCTGATCCGTAGCTTTTCCCTGCTCTTTATCACTCTCCCATATCAGATAATGCCTTCCGTCTCTCTTGATGGTCTTCAGATTGCTTACGGGTTTAGGCTTCTGATGTTTGTCGCCGTATGCGGGAGGCAAGGCCACAGTTGCCTGATGCACGTAAGCGAGAGAGTCGGCCACTCCTTTCATATTACCTGTCACCCAGTATCCGTGCCACCATACGTTGCCCTTTATGTTTGGCAGTTCCCTCGATAGCTTCACTTTGGTGGCGAGCTCGTTTTTGTCTCCGGTTTTGGTGTCGGGGTTGTTCATGGTGCGCTGCACGTCTTGCCCGATGTAAACATCTACTCCTTCGCAGTTGTCATTCCACCAGTGTGCGAGGTGCCGGCTCGGGGCCGCCTTGAAGTCAAGAGTCCAGTATAGTTGAGGCGCAAGATAATCCACCCATCCGTTTTTAGCCCATAGGAGCACATCGGCATAAAGACCGTCGTAGTTCTGCAGCCCGTTGGAGTCTGATCCTCTCGGGTCGGTCTTCTTATTGCGCCAGATGCCGAAAGGACTCACGCCGAATCTTACCCAGGGCTTCGTCTCCTTGATGGTGCGGTGCATCTGCTCTATAAGGAGATCCACATTCTTTCGGCGCCAGTCTTCAACTTTCATGTCGCCCCCGAATTTCGCGTATGAATCCTTGTCAGGAATTGCCACGCCGGCCACCGGGTAGGGATAGAAATAGTCGTCGATGTGGATGGCATCAATATCGTAACGGCTTGTGATGTCGCGCGTCACCTCGCAGATGAAATCCCTGTTTTCCTGATAGGCCGGATCAAAGAAGATTTTACCGTCATATCGGAAGAATCTTTCAGGATATTTTTTCGACGGATGATCAGCCGGTAATTCTTCTTTGGGCGACGAAGTCACCCTGTAGGGATTGAGCCAGGCATGGAGTTCCATGCCGCGTTTGTGTGCTTCCTCAATGGCAAATTGAAGCGGATCCCATTCCGGTTCGGGTGCCCGGCCTCGTTTGCCGGTGATCCAGCTGCTCCAGGGCTCGAGGTCGCTGATATATGCTGCGTCGGCCGTGGGGCGCACCTGAAATATCACCGCGTTGCATCCTGTCCGGTGAAGTCGGTCGATCTGGTCGGCGATGTATGCCTTCAGATGCTCGCTGCCTTTGCGCTGGGTATCCATATATTGAGTCTGGCCTATGATATGAAGCCATGCTCCCCGGAACTCACGCTTGGGATTCCGGGCGAGGCTGACCGAGGCCACTGTCGCAACCGCTATGAAGGCTGCGATATATCTGTAGATTGCAATTCTCATTTGTTTACTCCGTCTTCGATTCCCATTCCCCCACGTTTACTCTCACTTTCCGGATGCGGTGTTTCTCCATCTGCATTATCAGGAACCTGAAGGGCCCGCGTTTGAGCGATTCCTTATTCTCAGGGAAATCACCCTTTATCTCGAGCATGAGCCCCGCCAAAGTCTCGGCATCACCAATGTCGCCGAGCGCCTCTTCATCAACGCCGGTGACACGGCAGAAGTCGCTTATGGGAATCTTGGCGTCGAATATGTAAGTGTCCGGAGCTATGCGCCTGTAGAGCTTTTCGCTGTCGTCATACTCATCGTCGATTTCCCCGACTATCTCCTCAATCACGTCTTCGAGAGTAACAATGCCCTGAGTGTCGCCATACTCGTCGATGACTATCGCTATGTGCATTTTCTTCTTCCTGAAGTCTTCAAGAAGATCATCGAGCGAGCGCGATTCCGGCACGAAATATGCGTCTCTGATCAAAGCCTGCCACCGGAATTTCTCATCGGGAGTGCCGATATATGGGAGAAGGTCTTTGGAATAGAGTATGCCCCTGATAGCATCTTGCGTCCTGTCGTAGACCGGAATGCGGCTATAGCCTGATTTTACTATTACATCAACCACTTCCTTGAACTCGGCATGATATTCAATGTCGGTGACATCCACGCGCGATATCATGATCTCGCTCGCCTCTTTTTCTCCGAATGTCAGTATCCCCTCGAGCATTTCTTTGTCTTTACCCGACTGAAGATCGGATATCTCGAGGGCTTTCTCAAGTTCATCGGTGGTGACGCTTTCCTGCTTCTTTGCCACTACCTTGTTGATAATGACCGACGACTTAACAAGAAGTCCGGAAACGGGTGAGAGCAAGGCACTGAGTACTCCTATGCCCGGTGATGCCAGCATCACCCATTTCAGGCTGCGTCCGCGGGCCACGAGTTTCGGAAAAATCTCGCCGAAGAGAAGAAGCAGGAATGTGAGCACTACAGTCTGGAGCAGAAAGCCCACGACTGCCGAGTGGAATTCCGCCACCTGCTTGATTGCGAAAGTGAGGAGCACCACCATGGTGATATTCACAAGGTTGTTGGCTATCAATATGGTGGCGAGCAGTTTCTCCGGATTTTTAAGTTGGGAGAGGGCCTTGCGTGAGCCGGGGGTGTCTTCCTCTTCAAGCGTTTCTATGTCTTGCTGAGAGAGACCGAAATATGAAATCTCACTCCCCGAGACGAATGCGGAGATGAGCAGGCAGACTCCCGCTATGATTACAATTATTGTCCAGGAAGTCCAGCTTTCCGGCTCTGTGAATGTGATGGCGCTCTGAGTAAGCATACAGAGTGCCGATATGGGATTATTGGCTGGTAAAGGGTCTGTGTCCAATTTGTATGTTCAGTTGGTTGCGGGTGCAAAGTTACTTATTTTTACCCATTCAGCCAAATTTGAATAGAATAAAAAGCATCCAAATTTTTTCTTTCGCTGAAAAATGAGTAATTTTGCGTGTGTATTGAATCTATGAATAATCCTGATAATCTGAATATGGACAATCCGGTTCGTCGGGTGATAGGGCGTTTCGCCCCCTCGCCTTCCGGCCGAATGCATCTTGGCAACATATACACGGCGCTTCTTTCCTGGCTTTCGGTCAAGTCGAGAGGCGGACAATGGATTCTGCGTATTGAGGATCTCGACCCGCAGCGGTCGAAGATAGAGCATGCCCGTATGATTGAAGACGACCTGTCTTGGCTCGGCCTCGAATGGGATGAGGGCGGTCTCGACGGTAAAGGGCCGAATGGTCCATACATTCAAAGCCAACGCCATCATTTCTATGAAAAAGCATTCGAGCGTCTGAAAGATACCGGCCTGTGCTACCGCTGCCGATGCACCCGTGCCGACATCATGGCAACGCAAGCGCCTCACGAGTCGGATGGGAGAGTGGTCTATAAGGGTACGTGTCGGCCGCAGACGCTTCCTTCTCCTTATATTGAGGGGAGTGGTGCCGTGCGCATTGCGGTGCCCGACGAGACTATCGAGTTTTCAGACCGTATTTGTGGAAAACAGAGTGTGAATCTCGCCCGGCATTGTGGCGACTTCGTGCTCAGACGTGCCGATGGAGCATGGGCCTATCAGTTGGCAGTAGTGGTAGATGATGCCATGATGGGGGTGACGGAAGTGATGCGTGGCGACGACCTCCTGCTTTCGGCAGTACAGCAAATCTATCTCTATCGCCTTTTAGGCTATCAACCTCCTGAATTCGCCCACGTTCCCCTCGTCTGCAATGAATCAGGCGTCCGCCTCTCAAAACGCGATCAATCTCTCTCAATGGAATATCTCCGGGCTCACCACACTCCCGAAGAAATCCTCGGCATGGCAGCCCACCGGGCTTCTCTTACCCTCACACCGGCCCCCATTTCGCTCTCCGCCCTTAAAGAGATGATGCAGAGCTCACGAAATTAATTAGCGCTCTCCGTGAGCGTAGGGGCTAACGGAGAGCGCAGACTCAAAAACTAAGCAAATATTAAATCAGTAAGTGCTGTCGAAGTCGTCAGCGAGGTCTCGAAAAAAGTTGTGGTTGAGTATTTCTGAGATTCTGGCTAATAAGTCGATGTCGATTGTGGGGCGCTCGAAGATATAATAGATGTTCCTGCGATCGCAATGGATCTGGGCTGCAAACCATGCGATGGTATACTGCTTCGGCATAGCTTCGAAAACCTTCTTTATTTGAGCTCCTATATGCATCGTCTGTTTCATGTTGCAAAGGTAGCTCCTCTCGGCGAGCAAAATTAGTCCTTTTTGATAATTCTATATAAAAAGGGCGCAAGACAAACTTATTTCTTGCCATCAGAAGGTTCTGGAATACCCATTAAGGTCAAGAAAAAGAATAGTCCACGCCCATATATCAAAGGTCTGCCCATTGAAGGACAGACACAAAATATGCAGAGTGCAACTTATTCAACTTCAGCACCTTAATAGATGAATTTTCCAGATTCTCTGATGGGCTCAGTTGAGAAGCTCTCCTTTATGTCGGCAGAAGCAATGCGCTTCTACACTGCAAAAATAGTGATTTTATCCGACATAAGCACTATAGCGTGGACTATTTCTCACAAAATTATGAATAATTTTTGAATTTCATTGGTCCATACCGGTCCTTTTTGTTAATTTTGTGGTATGAAACCATCCTTGCAATGTGATTCCGGCTTTGTAGACTCAGCCGATCTGATTGCTTCCGGCTCTCCTGAGATGAGAATAGTAAAGGTCATCCGAGAGTCAGACATGAGTGTCACAGCCATGGGGGAAAGGTATGGCCACAGATGGTTTCTCAAATCAATACCCGACATTGACACTTCAACTGTTGCTCTTCAGCGCCTCAAGAAGGAATTTGAAATTCAAAGCTCACTTCATCATCCCGGTATAGCATCTGCAGTGAGTTTGGAGAGGGTAGATGGCATTGGCCTTTGCATCATCTCGGAATGGATAGAAGGCAAAACTCTTGCCGAAGTCTTGGATGAGGGGAAGTTGACTCGTAGTGACCGACACAGATTATCAAGAGAAATCGTAGATGCCTTATCTTATATTCATTCTGAGGGTATCGTCCATCGTGACCTGAAACCGGAAAATATTATGATCCGGAAAAACGGAGGAAGTGCAGTAATTGTAGATTTCGGTTTAGCTGATACTGACTCCCACACCCAATTGAAGGCAGCCGCCGGCACTGAAGGATATATGGCTCCCGAGGCATACACCCGTCATGAAGCCGACACCCGGGATGATGTCTATAGCTCAGGTGTTATCCTCATGCAATTGTCTTGCGGGAATAAGGCAATTATCCGCAGATGTTTGTCTTCTTCTCACAAGAGATATGAAAATGCCGGAAAACTTAAAGAGGCTTTAAATAGACAAGTCAAAAATAGAAAAATCGCAAGGTATGTCGGCATCTCTTTAGGGCTGTTTGTGGTTTTAGGCGCCATGATAATAGAAATCTTATCCCTAAAGAATGAAAATATTGATTCGGTAGAGAGAATTGCAGTTATGCAGGACTCGGTAGGCGTATTGGTCAAGAATGCAAAAGCAAACCTCCAAACCATTTCAGAAATGACCGATACGATTACTTTGCTGAAGGAAAACGTCAGTGAATTGTCAGCTTTGCAAAAAAAACAGCAGGAGATTGAGAATGTAATTGAAACCGGAATAAACGTTTCAAAAGCAGCCTATGGCAAATATGATGATAAAAAGATAAAAGAAATGCTCAGCGAGGGCAAGTCTAAGCATGATATTTCTGTCGAAGCTATGAATATGGCGAAAATTTCAATTGATAAATATATTGAGGAGCAGAAGAAAAATTTCTCCCAAAACATTCTTGAGAATATAAGAAAGGAGATTTGGGACCGTACGATTCACATTCAAAATAATTGGCTCAACACCCTATATAAAGATGGAAGCAATTGATCGTTTACGCCGACTGGTTGAAGAGTCTTTTGGAA
>CAYPGW010000012.1:0-75024 GCA_964410515.1 uncultured Sangeribacter sp.
AGAGATACATCTGGTTGATCATGGCCTGGCGGCTCTCATCCTTGCTCAGCTGCGAATCGTTGAGGTCGAGCGTCGATATCTTGCCAACCATGAAAGTCTCGAGATTGGTGTTGTAGCGCGCGGCCGCGATGGTGTCGGCGCGTTGCGATATCTCGAGCTGGCGCCGCTGGTTGTTGTAGCGCTCCACAAGTATGAATATGTCCTGATTGAATTCCATCTGCTCCTTCCTGATGCGGCTTTCCACCACCTTGCGGTTGTTTTCGGCCACTTTCACCTGTCCGCGTCGCTTTCCCCAGTCGAGAAGCGGAATGGAGAATCCTATCTCCACCACCTGATTGTCTTTCAGGCGTGAATATGCGTCGGCAGTGTTGTCGGCCGTTCCGGTGAAGCCTATCTGGGCGAAGAGGTCGATGCGGCGCATGTTGCCCTTGGCCCGCGCCACCTCATAATCGGCCTCAAGCTGCCTGCGGCGTATCTCGCGTGAGAATGAATTATTGGCCAGCGCCTTGTCGAGCACTTCCGAATATACGAGTTCTCCTGCCGGCACCTCCTCGGGCACACAGGGCTCGAGGTCTTCGTCGTCCTCAATGTCGAGAAAGGCCTTGAGCGCGAACATCGCCGCGCGGTAGTTGCTCTCCCTGTCGGTGAGCGTAGACTCGGCGTTGAGCAGGTTGAGCTCGAGTTGCAGCAGGTCGTTGCGGCTGATCTGCCCCATCTCTCTCTTGGCGATGGCCACTTCGTGAAGTTTGAGAGAGTTGGAATAGTTCTGGCGAGCTATTCCGAGGTTCTCCTTCGCCATGAGCAGATCGAAGAAATAGCCCACGGCGCGGAGTGCCACCTGCTCGGTGGCGCTGAAAAACTCCGCCTTTGCCTCCTCATAGCGTATCGGCTCTATCCGGCGGTTCCACTTCACATGGTTCACTCCGAAAATCGGTTGGTTGAGGGTGAGCGCCACCGGCACCGACATGAAGCGGTTTGATGCCCCGCTGTCGAGCTGGCGCAGCCAGTCGAGCGATGTGTTGACCGAAAGGGAGCCTCCCGTGAGCCAGATATTCTGCTTCACGGATATCTCGCCGTTGATCTGCATGAAATTGTTGCGCACGAAGGTGTAGGAGCCGTCGTCGAGCTGATAGGGGCTGTAGCTTTTCCGGTAGGAGGGTATGGTGGCGTTGAATGCCACCTCGGGCAGCAGGTCGGCGCGGTAGGTGCGGTAGCTCCAGTAGGCGGTGCGCAGCTGGTTGAGTGCCACCGCAGCATCCACGCTTCGGGCGCGGGCTGCCAGCACGGTCTCGTCGAGAGTTATCACCCTCGCTGCCATTGGCAGCCCCGCCGCAATCGGGGCGACAAGGGCTACCGCAGCGATCCCATTATATATAAGATTAAACAGTTTCCTCATATATCATTCGGTTTTCATTGCAGCCGCAGGCGAAATGTCCATCGACCTGCGTGCCGGGAAGTAAATTCCGACAGCGATCATTAGAGCCATGAGAATCCAGGCTGCGAGAACGCTTACGCAGAAATGCATCGGGTCGAAATATCCGTCATACCATGATGTGAACTCATTTATGGTGAGCAGATAATCGAAGACTATGGCCAAAGGTGTGACCAGCAGGAGCAGAATCTGCCCCTCGCCGAGTATTCGGCGGAAGATATCCATTCGGGTGGCGCCGCTCACCATTCGCAGGGCAATCTCGCGTGTGCGCTGCTGGGTTCGGAACCAGAAAGTGCCGAGAATTCCCAGGAAGATGTTGATGAGCAGGAAGAGGGCGCAGGTGATTACATTCCGGGTGTCGCTCTCCCACTGACGGTTGTAGTCTTTCTTCAGCGAGTCGAACGAGTCCACCGAGGCCACATACCAGTTGCCGACCCTGAGATCCTTGTCGGCATCGGCCATAAGGTGCTCCGCGAAGTCCCTGTCCATGTTGTCGTTGACCCTTACGCTCAGTCCTTCCATAAATCCCATCATGCTTGGGTGGAAACGCTCAAACATTGAAGCGCCGCTCCAACCGTGAACTGTATAGTATTCGGAATATTTCATTGGTTTGAACGAAGCCCTGAGTGTCAGTGTGTCTGATCCGGAATATACCATCTGCTTTCCGTAGAGATCCTTCAGGGAGCGGAGTCCGGCTTTTCGGAGCAGGGCATTGTCGCTCGGGATGATTCTTTCGCGTTGCAGTGTCTCGCCGAGTTGCTCCGCGGTCTCTCCGTTTGCTCCCTCAACTTGGAACACCTTGAAGAAATCCGGGTCTACACGGCGCACGAGCAGTGCCGCATCCGCCATGCTGAAGGTGTCGATGTCAAGCTGAATCATCGAGCTGTTGGGATTATAGGGGATTGCGTTTGAGCTCATTGACACCGCCACAATCTCCGGGCGGCTTTGCAGCCTGCCTTTCAATGTGAGAAGATCTTTGTATCTTTCCTCTTGAGAGGAGTATTCCTTGTAATCGGGTGCGGCCTCCGAGACCTCCCTCACTCTCAACACGTAGCAATGTTCGCTATTGAATCCGAGAGGTTCGTTGATAGTGGCTACCACGGTATAGATCTGATCGGCAAGGAAAAAGAGCACAACCGAGACGAGCAGAAGTTCTATCGCCATCCATATATTGGCGCGCCATTCGGCACGCATCTGAGTCAGAAGTTTGCGTTTCATATCGGATGAGTCTTATTTTTTGCTGCCCGAGAGGGCGTTGACTATATTGGTTTTCGCCGCATGCCACGAGGGGAGCGTGGCGGAGAAGAGGTTCATCAGGAAGCAGAAGAAGAGTGCGATGGCAAAGACCTTGATATTGAACACCATGCCCAGTGTGAGCCCCGTCACGTCGCCGCCTCCGGCCAGCACTGACTTGCCGCCCAGGAAGATGAAGGAGAGGCTGAGCAGAAGACCTATCAGTCCGGCGATGATTGTGATTAGGAGGCTTTCAATGAAAATCTCACTCATTATGGCGAATCTTGTGGCGCCGAAAGCGCGTCGCACGCCTATCTCCTCGCGGCGATGGCGCAGGCGGCTCTGTGTCATGCTGCTCAGGTTGATGGCCGGAATCAGCAGAAGGATAGCGTAGACAAGAAAGTTGTGGCGTCTCACGCTTTCCATATCAGGCTCCATGTTGCCCCCCTTGGTGTTGATTGCCGTAAACTGGTCGTAGGGGCGTTGGCGGCGGTAGAATTCCCAACCCTCCTCCTGAATTTCAGATTCGAACTTGTCCCACACCTTAGTGTATTCCTCGCGCACGGCCGGAATCTCGGCTTTGCTCGGCGCCACAATGATGGCGCTGAGCGACCCCATGTATCTGCACCAAGTGAATTTGTCGGTGCCGTTCGATGTCAGTGGCACCCACAGGTCGGCGAATGCATGAGACGTCATATTGCTGACATCGCGCACCACTCCGCTTACACGGTAAGGCACATGGTCGATCTGAAATTCACGCCCTTCGCAATCAGTGGTGTCGAAAAGTTTGCGGGCGAGCGATTCTGATATCACGGCAACCTGACGTCCGGATTCCACATCGGCCTCCTCAAAAGGATGTCCTGAGATGAAATTGAAGTCCATCACTTTCCAGAAGCCATGGTCGGTATCTTTCCGTTGGGCGCCGAAAGATGTCTTGCCCGGCACCGACAGATGACTTTCGGTATTTGACCAGGTGAAACAGCCCACAGCGTCGGGAATTTTCATTTCGTAAAAAGTGCGGCGTATGAGTTCGTAAGACATCCCTCCGTTGGAAGAGTTGCTCTCGGGAGTGGATCCCCACTCCTTATTGCCGATAGAAGCGGCAGTCTGCACCAACCAGCGGTCGCGGTTGCTTTCGGGCGAGAAAGGAACTACCTTCACCTCGTCGATCATGACTATGATCATGATGAGGAATATGGCGAGGGCTGTGCCGGCTATGCTGACTATGCTAAGAAGCGGCTGCTTTCTTAGTGATCCCCATGCCTGCTTGAAGTATCTTGTGATTTGCATTGTTGTTTTCGTGAGGATTATATAAGTCTTATAAGATTTATAAGATATATAAAAAATCTTACTACATCACTTGGCGGCCGTCGAAGAAGCGGATGATGCGGTCGGTCTGCTTTGCCTGCTCCTCGTTGTGAGTCACCATCATGATCGTGCGTCCGTCTTCGCGGTTGAGCGAATGCAGCAGTTCCATTACTTCGGCTCCCATCTTCGAGTCGAGGTTGCCGGTAGGCTCGTCGGCGAGGATTATCTCGGGATTGCCTACGATGGCACGGGCGATGGCGACACGCTGGCACTGGCCGCCAGAAAGCTGCGAGGGGCGGTGGTGTATGCGATGGCCCAGACCTACACGCTCAAGTACGGCCTTGGCCAGTTTTTCACGCTCTGACGCACTCGATTTGCGGTAGAGAAGTGGGAGCATCACGTTGTCTATTACGTTGAGCGAGTCGATGAGGTGGAAACTCTGGAATACGAATCCGAGCTCGCGGTTGCGGAAGGCGGCGAGATGGGAGTCGTTCATTCCTTCCACATTGGTGCCGGCGATGGTGACGGTGCCCGAGGTGGGTGTGTCGAGTAGGCCCACGATGTTGAGCAGGGTAGACTTGCCGCATCCCGAGGGGCCCATTACGGAGACGAATTCGCCTTTGTCGATGTGGATGTTCACGTTCTCGAGAGCCTGAGTCTCGATTTCATCAGTACGGTAGATCTTGTTGATGTCTTTGAGAGTTATCATATTGTGGAGTTTTTTTTAGTTTTTTTAATTTGGGGAATAATCATGATTAAACATGATGCATCATGATTCATCATGATATTTGTTGCTATGTCTTATTCATCGCGCAGCGAGTCCACGATGGGCACCCGGCTCACCTTGCGGGCCGGCAACCATGCTCCGAGTGTGGCCGTGGCGAGCATGAAGAGCAGTATCAATCCTCCTATTATGGAGTAGCGTCCGAGTTTGGTGTCGTGCCATACGGGGCGGATTGTCTTCACTATGCGATATTGGATGTCGGAATCCATCGGGAATCCCTGTGTGTGGAGATAGATCAGATATATGGCGCTTCCGATCAGCCAGCCCACCAGAACTATGACGCAGGCTTCGGCAATGATGCTCCATTCTATCCTGATCCGCGACGCTCCGAATGCGCGCATCACTCCGGCGTCGGGGATGCGGGTCTTGCACTGCACGTAGAAAGTGCCCGCGATTCCCAGAAGCACATTGACGAGGAAGAAAATCATGATGATCCATTTCTGGGTCAGTTCCCTTTGCTTGTCGGCGAAACACGTTTCACGCATGTCTGACATGAGTTGCGGATGCGTGATATAGTGGTTGCCCGACCGGTATTGTCCAATCTCATCGGTAAATTTGTCGGTGAAGGTGCGAGGGTTCACTCCCCTGCCGAGGCGGATCACTATGCCTCTCGGCTCCGACCACTCCTCGTTGGCGATCTTGAAAGCTACCGGCTGGCGTCCGTCGCCCTTGCGATAGGGAGTGTCAGCCGTGACCCCTACGATTGTGGAGGGCTCTTCTTCCTCATCATCTCCCCAGTTGTAGAATCGTTTGCCTATGACGCTCCCGTCGTGCACGAGGGCTTTGGCTACGGTCTGGCTCACGATATAGCCCGCGCCGATTTCTTTCGGCTCGTTGAAGGGCTTGCCCTGCGCGTCTTTTATGCCGTAGGTGGCGAAGAAGTCAGTGCCGGGTTTGTAGTCGATCATCGTCACTCCCACATAGTTGTCATCATCCTTGCTATGATATATGGAGTCGGGGTTTATGCTTGTGGAGCCATAGCTCATGCTCTCGAATCCCTGGGAATAATAAAAAGTTGCGTTTTCAACTCCCTCACGCTCCCTGATCTTTCGCAGGAGCCTGTCGTAGGCAGCCTTCATCTCGCCATCGTCCGACGGTATTTCCCCGTCAAACTCTTCAGAATGCCGGCTGAACCTTGTGAATTCCACACTCACGAGGCGGTCGTAGTCATATCCTGCCGGCACGAGTGCCGTAGTGGTGAGGATAGACACCGGTTCGGTCACGATCCATCCGATAATTGTCACGATGATGATTTCTATCAGCAAGCCGATGGATCTGCCCGGGCGGGCGATAATTGATTTAAATATCTGTTTCATGGCATGTTTCATCGTTTGGTGTTAAGTGACTCTATTATCTGGCGGTGCATCGCTCTCCGTGCGGGTATCCATGCAGAGATGATGTTGAGCACGAGGCATACGGCGAGTGTCAGCACGAAGAGCAGGGGTGCAAACGCCATCTCGCCTGTCACGAAAGAGGCCGATTCGCCGAATTCGCTTCCTTTGGAGTAGGCTAAAGGCGTCAGTTCAAGCAGGAATGTTCCGGCAAATGTAGCGATGAGCCATGCGGCTATGAGTCCAATGATACCTCCGGCGAGCGTGAGGATCAGGTTCTCGGTGATCACCATGTTCATCAGGCGCGGGCGCATGGCTCCGAAACAGCGGCGTATGCCGATCTCAGACCTCATCCTGTCCATACGCGCACCGATAAGGCCGCTGATGTTTAGTGCCGGGATGATGAGCACCACGAGCAGGGCTATCAGGAACGGTTTCCACAGGTCGAGGAATGTGGGAGCCTTCTTTATCTGGAAGGTGGATTCAGGCGACCAGTCTATCTTTGGCTCGCCGAGCACGTGCTCGGCGTGCGACATGACTACCGGAAGATAAAACTTCGGGGCTGTGGTGTCTACCGCGTTGATGCGACGGCATACATCGCGGAGATAGTCGCGCAGTTCGTTTTCCTTGCCCGGCTTCACTTTTATCATCGCCCTGAGTGGCCCCATATACTGGCGCGGCCATTCATTATTGCCAAAGTTGATGCCTATTCCTCCGGGAAAGAACACCTCTCCGTAGGAGTCGAGGCAGAGGGCGCTCGCTTCGCGGAAGACCCCGTTGATGCGATATTTGACGTGATCGATGCTGATGTCCTTGCCTACTGCCTCTTCAGGGGTGCTGAATAGCCGGCGGGCGACTTTGTCGCTGATGACGACATACATCCGTTTCGAATCAAAATCGGCTTGAGAGACCGGTTTCCCGGCCAGAAACTCGTATTTGTAGAAATCGAAGAATGAGGGTGCCACATGTCGGGTCTCCACATGAAATTCGGGCCCGTGTCCGTCGGTCTGTACCATTGAATAGTCAGCGTTCCAATTGAGTGTGGTTGTGACTTGCTCGATAGAGGGAATGCTGTCGCTGAGAAATTCATTGATAAATTCCGTACTGAGCCCTGACGATGACGATGACCTCGGGTCTCTGATGAGAGTGGTCGTGATATATAGCGTGTTCCCACGGTCGTATTCCGGGTAGACGGGAGCGAGCTGTGCATAGAGCAGCATGCCATAGAGCATGGTGAACGCTATCGTGAAGGCCACGCCCGCTATGTAGAGCAGCGAGAACCCGGGGGTCTTCAGCGCTTCCCTGAAAGTCTTTGTTATTAATTTCATTAGAAGAGAATTGATTCTTGATTAAACATGATGCGTCAGATTTAATCATGATTAAAAATAATTTCTTTATCTCACCCGGAGTGATGATGAGTCTTTGAAGCGGCTCATGTCGGATAGCACTACGCGGTCGCCGGGGCGCACGCCGCTCTCCACTTCCACAAACTCATAATTGGAACTTCCGAGTTTCACATCGTGCTTCTCGAGCTTCTTGCCGTCAGCACTCATAAAGAAGAGGCTGTAGGTGCCCGGGCCCGTATAATAAGATCCGTTCGGGAGGCGGATGGCTTCGTCCACCACGTCGCAGGCCACGTAGACATCGGTCTTCAGCCCCGAGCGCAGGCGCGGATGGGCGTCGTCTTCAAGACGGACGGTGAACTTGATCACACCGTTCTGCGACTGTGGCGTGATGTTGGAGACCACACCGGCGAGCCTTTCTTTCCCGATCTTCACCACTGCATGGCTTCCGACGCCGACTTTGCTGGCATAGCTGTCTGAGATCTCGGCATCCACACGGAAGTGACCGAGATCGGAGATTACGGCGATCTTCTGCCCTTCGGTCACTTTCTCGCCAATCTGGTCGTGGATAAATGTCAGGGTGGCGTTGCGCGGCGAGGTGACTCGCGCGTCGCTGAGCGTGCGGCTCATCTCGTTGAGGTTGCGGCTGGCTATGTCTATGTCGAGATGCTTCACGTCTTCCGAAGCCCTTGCTATCCGCTTCTCGTTGGCGAGCTGCTGGCGCATCTGATCCAGTTCGAGGCGTCCGGTGCTGACGGCGAGTTCGGCCTGGCGCACGCGGTCGCCCGTTCCGCTGCCTATGCTGTCGAGGTAGCGTTCATTGCGCAGTTCAGCCTCAAGGCGGCTGAGTGTCATTTCCTTCACTTTCACCTGCATGGCGAGGTCGCTGAGGCGCGTGTCTGACGTGACGCGCTGCTGATCAAGTTCATGATGCTTCATGGCGATCTGGTCGTTGAGGCGGTTCACTTCGTTTTCGGTGCTCTGAAGGTCGAGCAGAAGCAGGGGAGTGCCCGCTTTCACCGAGTCGCCGGCACGGCAGTACACTTCAAGAATGCGGCTGCTGATGGGAGAGGTGATGATCTCCTCGAATGCAGGGCTCACCGCTCCGGTGCCTGATACGGTCACCTCGATGGTGCCGGTGTCGGCGGTGCCGACGATAAGGTCGGATTGCGCTACGGATGCTCGCATCATCGAGCCCAGTCCTATGGCACCGGCTATTATCGCTACCACCGTTCCGCCTATCTTGACGAGTCTTATCCGCTTCGCTTTCTTTCGTTCTGAATTGGGAATCTCTCTGTCCATATCTGTTGTTGTAGATTGTTTTTTTGAATTCACACTGCGATAGCCACAATATGTGTGCCAAAAATGTAATATATTATATATCAATAACATACCAAAATGGGTAGTGTACGGATTCGGACATAATTGTTCGCTATTGTCACATTGTGACGTAAAAAAAGTCCGCCATCGGCTCAGGCGGACGGTGGCGGAGACTGTTTTTTCCGGTTTTCGGTAGAGTGCGGGCATCGGGAAATAATATGATTCCCCGAAATTACGTTGTTATATTATAAGGAGTCCTCCGGGAGGCGCATCCCGGAGGCCCTGCATTAAGCATAATCTATAAAGATACCTAACATTATGAATCTAACTATCAGAAAAACTCTCCTCGCTGTAGCTGTGATGGCCCTCGGCTCATTCCGCGCCGCTGCCGACTACGCTGAGTATTATGAAAATCTGCCTGTTCCGCTTCAGCAGGTGAAGGATGTGAAGTTTCCGGACTATAAGGTAGACCTGCGCGATTTCGGAGCGGTGAGCGACGGTGTGACCCTCAACACCGGGGCTTTTGCAAAGGCTATGGCCCATCTCGCCTCGCAGGGTGGGGGAGTGCTGTGCGTGCCGGAGGGTATATGGTATACCGGGCCGATACAGTTTGAAAGCAACATCAACCTTCATCTTGAACGCGGAGCCCTGATACTCTTCAGCGACAAACTGGAAGACTATCCGGCCCTGAAATCGGACTGGGAGGGCCTCTCCACATATCGCGCCATGTCTCCGCTTTCTGCCCGCGGAAAGACCAATGTGGGTATCACCGGAGAGGGAACCATCAACGGCAATGGCCAGAGCTGGCGCCCGGTGAAGAAGATGAAGATGACCGATGCGCAATGGAAGAAACTTTGCCTGTCGGGGTGTGTCAATGAGAAGGGCGATATGTGGTTTCCCAACGAGAAGGTGAAATATGTGCATGAGCATCAGGATGTGATGGAGAAAGTGCATCAGGGTGATGCTGCCGCCGTAGAGTTGGCCCACGACTTCCTGCGCCCCGTGCTTCTTTCGTTCATAGGCTGCCGCAACGTGCTGCTGCAGGGGGTGACTTTTGAAAACTCCCCGGCATGGAACGTGCATCCTCTCCTCTGCGAGAACCTTATCGTCGACAATGTGAATATCCGCAATCCCTGGTATGCCCAGAATGGCGACGGCATCGACATAGAATCTTGCACCAATGTGCTTTTGGTCAACAGCAGCTTCGATGTGGGCGACGATGCCATCTGCCTCAAGAGCGGTAAGGACAAGGACGGACGTGAGCGAGGCATCCCCTCTTCAAATGTGCTTATTGAGGGATGCACCGTCTATCACGGGCACGGCGGATTTGTCATCGGCAGCGAGATGTCGGGCGGATGTAAGGATATAGTGGCGCGCAACTGCGTCTTCATCGGCACCGACGTGGGACTCCGCTTCAAGTCTACACGCGGACGGGGAGGCGTGGTGGAGAATATTTATGTTGACAATATCAAGATGACCGACATCCCGGGCGAGGCTCTGATTTTCGATATGTATTACGGCATCAAGCCCGGTGCTCCGGTTCCTCCCGTCACTGAGGAGACCCCTTCATTCCGCAACATATTTATCAAAGACGTGACATGCCGCTCTGCCGGGCGCGCGGCGCTTTTCAACGGCCTTCCTGAGATGCCAATGAAGAACGTAGTGATTGAAGACTCCCGATTCCGCGCCGATAAGGGCTTCACGCTCAATTATGTAGATGGCCTGACACTGAAGAACGTCACCGTAGACGTTCCCGGTGAGAAAATCGTCTACGGTGACGGAGTTGTTGGCGTAAAAATAGATTGAGATTTGTAAATAGGAAGATTGAGATTATCGCCTCAATTCTCAATTCTCAATTCTAAATTCCCAATTCTAAATTCTAAATTAATCCCAGTATCTGGTTTGCGGCATCTTTGGTGTTGACCTTCGATATGATTTGCTCCACAGTGCCGTCGGGCGAGAGCAGGAAAGTGGTGCGGACGATACCCATGTATTCACGTCCGGCCATTTTCTTTTTTTGCCATACGCCGGCCAGTTGGCATAGCGAGGTGTCGGTGTCTGCCACCAACCGAAATTTAAGGCCGAACTTGTCGGCAAATTTCTGATGGCTCGCTGCCGAGTCCTTGCTCACTCCAATCACCTGATAGCCCTTGGCCGCAAGCAGATCAAGGCCGTCGTTAAGGCTGCAGGCCTCTGCCGAGCAACCGGGGGTGTTATCTTTCGGGTAGAAATACAACACGAATTTCTTGCCGGGGTAATCGCTTAACTTTATTTCCTTCCCGTTGGCATCCACACCGAGGATATCGGGAAATTTGTCGCCTATGTTCATAATATACTGCTCTGATTAAATTGGTTTTATATAATAACAATTTCAAGCCCCGATTTGTCGGGGGCAGGCAAAGATTCCTTCCAATTCCTTATTATTATTTCAAGCCGGCGGCATACGTGTGGCGCTCCCACGATCACATCCAGTCCGCGCCAGGTGGCGAGCAGAGCCTCTATTTCTGATGTGATGGCCGGTTCATCTTCAGGATCCACCCGGTGAAACCTGATGCCGTGGTGATAGGCCAGACTTTTGCCCGATTTGGCATCATCGTCAAGGAGAGCCACGCGGCATCCTTCGCGTCGGAACTCCTTTATTTTCGACAACACAACATCGTTGCATCGCCCGACTATGGCCACGCGGCGTGCACGCGGCCTGATGCCCGGAATGCCGTGCTTAATGGCGAGCCGGCCTTTCCTGAGGTCGTCCATCCGCTTCTCGAGGTAATTGTCAGCCATTGTTGCCAAGAAGCATTTGTAGCATTTCTGATCGGAGGTGCGGATTGGAGGCCAGTATTGAATGATTCCGGCCATCGCGTATTGAGTCGATGACGGCTCCTGCTTCCCGGGCTATCAGTTGGCCAGCCGCCACATCCCAGCGGTTGAGGTTCAGTTCCCAGTAGGCGTCAAGAAATCCGGCTGCGGTGTAGCATAGATCAATAGCGGCCGAGCCCATTCGGCGAATGGCGCGCACACGCAGCGCTATGCGGCTGATCTCCTGCAGATTATTGTCCGGATTGTCGTTTCTGTCGTATGGCACTCCGGTGGCCGTCACCGCTTTGGAGAGTTCCCTCTGCCCGGAGCAGTGGATGGGATTCCCGTTGAGCCATGCTCCGCATCCTCTCACTGCATAGAAGCACTCATCGAGATAGGGAGCGAAGACTACACCGGCTATTGCCTCGCGGTTTACCTCAAACGCTATCGACACGCTGAATACCGGCAGCCCGGCCGCGAAGTTTGTGGTGCCGTCGAGCGGATCTATCACCCATCTGTATTCCCTATCTTCATGATTCCTTCCCGCCTCTTCAGAGATAATCCCGTGGGTAGGAAAATGCTCGTTGATATATGCGAGGATTGAGGTCTCCGCTTCCTTGTCGGCTATTGTCACCACATCGCTGTCGTTGAGCTTCGTGGTCTGGATGATATTTTTCTTCCTGAAATATTCAAGATGCACGCGTCCGGCATCACCGGCCATTGTGAGGGCTGCCTCCAGAATCCGGCTCTCATACTCGGGCAGACCTTCGGGCAGATATTTCGTGAGACTCATTTTGAATTGAATGTTTACGTTTTTTTATTTCTATAATGTGGATGGTGGGTGAGGAGTTCACGCCTGAGCCGCGAGCGGTCGAGATGGACGTAGATCTGCGTGGTCTCGAGCGACTCATGTCCGAGCAGTTCCTGAATCACGCGGAGCGATGCCCCTCCTTCAAGAAGATGGGTGGCGAAGGAATGCCGCATGGTGTGGGGCGAGACGCGCTTCGTGATTCCTGCAAGGTCGGCGAGTTCCTTTATTATATAGAATACCATGACGCGCGATAGCCGCCCTCCCCGGCGGTTGAGAAAAATCACATCCTGAGAGTCTGGCTTGATATTGAGTTCGCGTCGCTGCGGAAGATAGTCGCGTATCAGGTCGAGCGCGAGCGGAGACACCGGCACTATGCGCTGTTTACTTCCTTTGCCCTCCACTATCAGGCACCCGTCTTCAAAACTTAGGCGTGAAAGCCGGGCATCGGTGAGTTCGGAGACCCGGAGGCCGCTGCCGTAGAGCATCTCTATTATGGCATGGTTGCGCAGCGATTCATCTTTCTCCTCGGGAATCTCGGCTATCATCCGGTCGATTTCCTCAGTGGAGAGCACTTCGGGCAGATGTCGGCCCAGTTTGGGCGACTCGAGGAGTTCTGTCGGATCTGTCTCTACGGCAGCTATGAGTTTCAGATATTTGAAATAGCTCCGTATCCCCGACAGCATGCGGGCCTGACTGCGCGGGCCGATCCCCATCTCGCGGAGTGTGCAGAGAAATCCGTGCAGATCAGGCTCGGTGACTCCGATATCGGTCTGACCGTTGTCTTCGAGATAGCCCATGAGGGTATTCACGTCTGAGACGTAAGCCTCGATCGTGTTGGCTGCCATTCCCCTCTCCAGAGCAAGATACGATTCGTAGGCCCTCAATCGGCCGCGCATATCTTCCATGATTCAGAGCAGAGTGTAGCTTATCGGAAGCATTCCCTCGCGCCATATATAGATGGTGTATGAGCGCCCCGTCAAGACGAGTGAGGGAGCTGCCGGCACATCGGCGCCTGATTTTCGGAAGTCAACCACAACTGTAGGGTTTTCAGCCCCGGTGTCGGGAAGCAGTGCGGCTACTTCGGCGAGAAGCGGGTCTGCACCCAAGGCCAGAATGCGGTCGGACGGAAGCTGCGCGGCGAGCCTGACGAGAAGCCGGGCCTGCCAGCGCGCCCGGGGATGATCGTGGAGCGTGTGGTCGATGATGTCGTCGGAGTAATATCCGTAGGCGGAATCCGGCTTTATGCACTCCTTCACTATGCGGTAGGCCAAAGGGGAATGCACGCCATATCCTTTGGAATGGCGCCATCTGTCAACGATGGAGAACGGGCTCATTTCTTCTTTTTCTTGAGAGTCAGCGCCGCACTAACAAATGTGGCTCCCGCGAGCAGATATATGAGAATCACCGCCACGAGGGCGAGGGTGTTGGCCTTGTTCACCGATTCAGGCTCAAACGTCATCTCTATCACTGAGTCGCCGGCAGGGAGACGCATGGCGCGGAGCACATAATTCGCGCGTCCGATAGGAGTCTCTTTGCCATTGACCGTGGCTTTCCATCCCCAGGGGAAATAAATTTCGGAGAAGAGTGCCACGCCTCCTTTTGCCAGATGAGCCTTGTAGGTGAGGCGGTTCGGGGCGTAGGAGGTCTCGTAGATTGTATCGCCCGGCTGCATCGGGATGGGATTGCCGATGATGTCGGCCATCTTTCTGTCGGCCACGACAGTGTGTTTGCCCGTCATGCCGGTGAGCGCATCCATTTCCTCCTTAGGGCCGGCCACATAGTTGATGGTGTCGGCTATCCAGGCGTTTCCGAAGGCATCGGGATTTTCCTGATATTCGTCGTCTGAAAGGAAATATTTGGCATTGAGCATATTGAGCACGTAGGGATTGTTTTGCCTTATCTGGTGCTCGATCAGGTCGTTGTAGCGTGTCAGTTTTGCTGCGTGATATCCGCCTATGGTCTTGTGGAAATAACTGCTTCTCGCAGAGGAGAATCCGGGAATATCAAACACACGGTAGTTGGTGGTGTCGCGGAGAATGGCGAGGTCGGCGGGAGTGGCTACGAAGGCCGCTTCGTCGCTTTCTGCAGTGAGGAAATTGTCGCTGTTCACATATCGCTTGTCTGCTGAGAAGAGGTCGATAAGCGCTACCACCGCGAGGCCGCATGTGAGCACCGTGGCATTCTTGATCACCTTCTTGTCCCACAGCAGGAGGAGCGCTGAGCCCATGACGATGAATATAAGCGAGCGGAGCGAGTCTGCCGATACGAGTCCCAGACGTCCGGCTGATATGGCCTGCATCACGTTGGAATAGGCCGGGTTGGAGAAGACTCCGGCTTCGCGCAGATACTCTGTCTCGCCGGCGGAATAGGGATCTCCGAATATGGAGGGGGTGAGCCATCCGAGCACGCATATAAGAGCGCCGCCACCCATGACGCAGATCACTGTCCACTTGTTCTTCTCCATGAAGCCCTCGGTTGTCACGATTCGGCGCACGCAGAGCGCGGCAAGCAGGGGGATGCAGAATTCCACCACCACCAGTATTGAGCTCGGTGTGCGGAACTTGTTATACCCCGGGAAGTGGTCGATCATAAAATCGGTGAGGGCGCTGAAATTGTGTCCCCAGCTCAGGAATATGGCTATCACCGAAGATATGAACAGCGCCCATTTCAGTGGCGTCTCCCATTTGCCTTCCACCACAAACATGCCCAGGATGGCGAGCAGAAGCACGAATGCTCCCACATAGACGGGGCCGTTGGTCATAGGCTGATCGCCGAAATATTGTGAGAACTGGTTGGCAAACTGCACTTCCTGCGGGCTGAGATAGCGGTCGGCGCCCATATCGGTTTCAGTGACAGGGAGCAGGCGGTTTTCGCCGGCCACCGGCTTCAGTGTGGCTCCTCCTTTTACGTTAGGAATCAGCAGCGACCATGTCTCGCCGATGCCGTAACTCCACGCTGTGATTGCCTCATGGCTCATGCCTGACCGGTCATTATCGGCGCCTTCTGATGGAATTTCAGTGGCACGTCCGCGCACTGTCTCTTTGCTGTATTCAAGAGAGTTGTAGAGGCTTGGTGCGTTGGCAGCCACGCCTATGGTGCCGGCCAAAGCCACGACGAGAGTGCTCACGGCCCATTTCCCCACAGTCTTCTCGCGTATGGATATCCATAGCCATGCAAGGGCGATGGCGAGCATCACAATCATGAAATAGTAAGACATCTGCGGGTGATTGCTCATTAACTGCAGGGCGGCGAAGAGGGCTGTGAGTGTCGCTCCGGCAAGCCGCTTGCCGCGATACACGAGCACCATGCCGCCTATCGTGGGGGGAATATAGCAGAGGGTCAGGAACTTCCAGATGTGGCCGGCGCCGATGATGATTATGAAATAAGATGAGAATCCCCATGCCAGCGAAGCGAATAGCGACTCGCTCCATCTCAACCCGAGGCAGAGGCACATTATGTAGAAGCCTACCATCATGCCGAAGAGAAGATTGGCCGGAGACGGGAGCCCGAGCATGTAGACGCTCTGAATCCACGTCAGCAGGTCGTTGGCCGGGTAGGAGGGTGAGATCTGAAAGTTGGGCATGCCTCCGAAGAGGGAGTTGGTCCAGCGGGTGGTTTCGCCGGTGGCTTCGGTGAAAGCCTGTCCTTCGTGTCCGTTGGCAAGGCCTTGCTGAATGTCGTGCTGCTGCAGCACTCTCCCCTCCATGGCATCGGGGAAGAAAAACATAAAGGCGACAACTGCCATAAGCAGAGCCGCCACTATGCAGAGGATCGTAGTCTTTTTATTTTCCATCAGGTGTGGTGTCAAGTTTGATTTGTCGGTTCATCGACTGCTCAAGCGAGATGAGAGTTTCGGTCTCAGTCACTCCCTTGATGTGCTGGATGCGGTCGTTGAGCAGTTCCATAAGGTGCTGGTTGTCGCGCGCGAACACTTTCATCAGCATTGAGTAGGGGCCGGTGGTGAAGTGGCATTCCACTACCTCGGGGATATTCTCCAGGTCGGCTACCACACCGCGGTACATGGATCCTTTCTCAAGCTTCACTCCTACGTAGGTGCAGGTGTTGTAGCCAAGTTTTTTGGGGTCAACGTCATAGCCTGATCCGATGATGACTCCCATCTCTATAAGGCGCTGTATGCGCTGATGGATGGCAGCTCGGGATACGCCGCATACGATGGCAACGTCTTTCGATGGCGTGCGGGCGTTGTTCATGATGATGTTGAGGATCTTTCTATCCAGATTATCGACCTTTTCCATGATTTTAGATGTCTTTTCGGTGGTTTCTTAGGTTGATTGTGAGGGGCAGGATGTGATGTTCTGCTCCTTTTGAGTTCTTTACATTGCAAAGTTAAGATAAAAAATGCAATCTTCCAACAAAAGGTGCAAAAAAAAGTAGCAAATGGTTATTTAATTCTTGATTTGGCAAACGAGGCCGCTATTGCGGCGCAGACGCAGGCGATTGCCGTGAGGGGAACGAGGGTGATGAGGATATCTGAAGCCTGAAGTGCCACCGGATAAGGGAGATCGGTGCCGTCAACGCTCCCGTTGGCGATTGTGATGAATCCGAAATGCTGCTGCAGCAGGCATAGCGCTGATCCGAGCAGAAGTCCAGCTGCGCCGCCGATCGCGCTCACGAGAAGGCTCTCCCAGCGGAATACGGAGGCTATACGGGGGCGTGACATGCCGAGGGCGGCCAGGGTCTGCAGGTTGTCTTGCTTCTCCAGCACCAGAATTGACAGTGTGGAGATGATATTGAACGAGGCGATCACAAGAATAAAGAAAAGGAGAAGGAAAGTCATCCACTTTTCGATCTTCACCATGCGGAAATTTATCTCCTGCTGCATCAGGCGGTCTTTGACCACGTATTTCGCTCCTGCCTTCTCCGCCACGGCGTGAAGCACGGCGCTGACGTCAGCTCCCGGTGCCGTCTTAATTTCGATGGCTGTTGCCTCGCTGTCGTAGAGAAGCAGGTCGCGCACAAAGGAAATGTCGGTGAATATGGTGTTTTCGTCGTATGCCTCCTGCAGCGACTGGAAGATATCGGCCACATAGAGCGAATCCATCACGAATGCGGCTGCCGGATTAGCGGGGTTGAACCGCCCAAGCCGTTTGGGAGCGAACACCATGAGAGGAGCGCCTATTTCAAAGAGTCCGAGCTTATATGCCGCGCCTATCGAGACGCATCCCGATGTCTGCTCTCCGTCTGAGACGAGGGCCTTGAGGCCCTCTCCTCCGCCTATGCGGAGAGAATCGAGATTGGTGACCCGCGCGTATTCCTGCGGGATTATACCTTTGAGTGTCACCGGAGTCTCGCGTCCGGAATAGAACCCCAGTGCATTGTCGGTCAGTGTCGGGGTGGCTACAGCAACACCTTTCACCTTTCCGAGCTCGAGGGCGAGTGAGTCTCCGTCGGGTATGGTCTTTCCCTGCCGGGGTGTCACCATCAGGTCGGGCGACATCTGATCAAGCCTGCCCGCAAGCACAGACTGGAAACCGTTGAATACAGACAGCACGCACACTACGGCGGCGGTGGCCACGGCGACCCCCGCCACCGAAACGTATGCGATGGCATTAACAGCGCTGTGCGATTTCTTTCCGAAAAGATAACGCAGCGCGATCAGCAGTGAAGTGGATTTCAATTTCTGGCTTTCTTCAGATCGTCGGGGTCTACATAGTCATCGGCGGTGCCCAAAATCGGGTCGGAGGCGAGAAGCCTGTCGATGTTTTCGGCATAGTCGAGCGAGTCATCGAGGAAGAAACTCAAATCGGGACATTTGCGCAACACCTGCTTCACTGCCTGTGCGAGTTCATAGCGCACTGTTTTGCCCTGGGCCTTGATGTTGGCGAGAATCTCGGCCGAGCGTTCGGGCGGGAAGATGCTGAGATATGCTTTGGCTACTGAAAGGTCGGGAGATACTTTCACTCCGCTTACTGAAACGAGCACATTGCCCATAGCCGCTGTCTGGCGGCGGAAAATCTCGCTGAGATCTTTCTGGATGAGGCGTGCTATCTTGGCTTGTCTTTTGGATTCCATAATAATTATTTCTGTATTTACATTATGATAACGCCCCGGATGCCGATTAAGTTTTTTTTCGCATTAGTGTGATGCCGTCGCGAAAGGGTAATATCACTGTCTCGAGCAGCGGATGTGAGGCCGCGAGGTCGTTCATGCGGCGCACTCCGAGAGTCTGCGGATCTCGGTCGTAGGCCGGATCGCACACATGGCCGCTCCATAAGGTGTTGTCGGCGATGATGAGCGCTCCGGGCCGCGCTATCCTCACCGCCTCTTCAAGATATAGCGGATATTCCCTCTTGTCGGCATCGATGAAGATAAGGTCGGCGCCGGCGTCGGATATGCTTCGGCTCACTTCGAGGGCTTTTCCTATGCGGAGGTCGATGCGGTCGGCATATCCGGCTTTGGCAAACTGCTCCCTTATGAAGTCTTCGAGTTCGTCGTCGGCTTCTATTGTGATGAGTTTGCCTCCTTCGGGCAGCCCCTCGGCTATGCAGAGCGCCGAGTAGCCGCTGAAAGTGCCCATCTCGAGCGCAACTGAAGGATTCACGAGCTGAGTCAGCATCTTCAGCAGTCGGCCCTGAAGATGGCCTGAACACATCCGTCCGTTGAGGAGCCTCAGATTCGTCTCGCGTGTGAGCCTGCGCAGATGCTCGGGCTCTGCCGAGGAGTGCGAGTCAACGTAGCGGTCGAGATCTGATTCTATCTCATAATTGAGTTTTTTCTCCATCGAAGTCTCAGGCATTGCACAGTATATGGCGTATGGCGAGCAGATAGCCGTCGAGTCCGAGTCCGCATATCATACCTGTCGCGGCTCCGGCCACGACGTCGGTATGGCGGAATTGCTCGCGGGCATGGATGTTGGAGATATGCACCTCCACCACGGGCTGCTGCGCCATCTCTATGGCATCGCGTATGGCGTAGGAATAATGGGCGTAGGCTCCCGGATTGATGATGATGCCCCTGCAGTCGGGATCAAAAGCCAGGCTCTGGATGTGGCCCACGAGGTCGCCCTCGCTGTTTGACTGGAAGTAGCTTATACTTTCCCGGCCGCCTGAAAGTTCGGAGGCGAGGTCTTCGGCTTCAGGGAGTAAGTCTTCAAATGTACGGCTGCCATACACTCCGGGATTGCGCTTGCCAAGCATGTTGAGGTTGGGGCCGTTGATGATAGCGATCATATATGATAATTGGGTGTTGGAATGATTCAGGAAATATTCGATATGAGGAGAATTATTTTCGGAATGAATATGATCAGTCCGGCTGCGGCAGCCGCTATTGCCGAGACGAGAACGCCGGCGGCTGCAACGTCTTTGGCTTTCTTGATGAGTGGGTGCCTTTCACGGCTGACAAGGTCGGCTATCGCTTCTATGGCCGAGTTCATGGCTTCAGCCGTGATTACGCTTCCGCAGCACAGAGCCACTATGCACCATTCCGTCGGCGAGAGACCGAGGAAGGCTCCCGCCGCGATCACCGCGATTATGGCACAGAGATGGATGCGGGAGTTATGCTCGTCTTTCAGCAGGGTGCGGATTCCTTCAAAAGCATAGCCGAAGGAGCGGGCGCGTTTGCGCCATGAGAATTTTTCAGGTTTCATCACTTATAGACTTCTGATTCTTTACGCAATGCTTCCGCCATCTGCGCCGCATCGCGGCAGCCTATCATGTAGCGCCTTCCGTTGCGGAGGGTGACGAGGAAGGTGTCGGAAGATTTGCCGTAGTAACTGAAATACCGGCCCGTGTCGGATTGCGAATACCATCCCCAGTAGCCGAATAATCCGCGGCTGCCGCAGATGACTGTTTCCCCCATTGTGGGTGACGCATTCTCTACGTCTGCTATCTGGTCGGCCGGAATCCGGAGCTCACGAAATAGGCGGCTCACCACAAGAGTGCCGTTCTCAAAGGTGACGTAGAGCGGAGCATACCACATGATGAGGATTGCCGCTACCGACATGATGAGAAGTGCCGCCCGGCAGAATGTTGCGTTGCCGGTTCGATAGAATATAATACACGTCAGGGCGATGATCAATGCCATCGCTCCGCACGAGAATATCTTGCACCAGGTGCTGAGTTCCACAGGTTGTTTCATAAGCGGCAGGTTGCGGCGAATTGATAATGCTGTTTGATGAAAAAAGTGGCTGTAGCCGCTCGTTTTCGATCCGGATGCAAAAATAATAAAAATATCAGGCCGCTCCAAAAACGAGGCCGTTTTTCGTAAAAATCTGGCATTATGCACTCACCATATCGGTTGAAAAGGTTAAAAAAAGATTAAGAATTCCTTTTTTTATGTCTTTTTCTCCTTCCTCTCTTGTCGGAATGCTAATTTTTGTGTATCTTTGCCGCAAAATTCAGGCGGCAGGTGTTTTAAGAGTAAAACGCGTTTGCAGCATATCAGAAATAAACAAAAATAAGTAAAACCCAATAATTATTCACTTGACAATATGGCAGAGTTAGATTTGACCCGCTATGGGATTCAGGGTGTGAAGAAAATCGTCCACAACCCCTCCTACGATCAGCTTTTCATTGAAGAAACCAAGCCCGGCCTCGAAGGATACGAAAAAGGTATTCCCACAAGCCTCGGTGCTATCGACGTGATGACCGGCGTCTATACCGGCCGCTCGCCTAAGGACAAATTCCTCGTGAAAGATGCCACTACAGAAAATACTGTATGGTGGAACTCTCCCGAATATCCCAACGACAACAAGCCCATCTCTACTGAGGTGTGGAAACAGCTCAAGGATCTTGCCGTGAAGGAACTTTCCGACAAGGAACTCTTCGTGGTTGACCTCTTCTGCGGCGCTAACCCCGCCACCCGCCTCAAAGTGCGCTTCATCGTGGAAGTGGCTTGGCAGGCTCATTTCGTGACCAACATGTTTATCCGTCCCACCGAGGAGGAACTCAAGGACTTCGAGCCCGACTTCGTTGTCTACAACGCTTCCAAGGCTAAGGTGGAGAACTACAAGGAGCTCGGCCTCAACTCAGAGACCTGCGTGGCTTTCAATATCACCGACAAAGAGCAGGTCATCATCAACACATGGTATGGTGGTGAGATGAAGAAGGGTATCTTCTCAATGATGAACTACTTCAACCCCCTCCGCGGCATCGCTTCAATGCACTGCTCCGCAAACACCAACATGGAGGAGACCAGCACAGCAATCTTCTTCGGCCTCTCAGGCACAGGCAAGACCACACTCTCTACCGATCCGAAGCGTAAACTCATCGGCGACGACGAGCACGGCTGGGACGATCAGGGCGTATTCAACTACGAAGGTGGCTGCTACGCTAAGGTTATCAACCTCGACAAGGAAAGCGAGCCCGACATCTACAACGCTATCAAGCGCGACGCTCTTCTCGAGAACGTGACTGTAGTGAACGGTGAGTGTGACTTCGCTGACAAGAGCGTGACTGAAAACACCCGCGTTTCCTATCCTATCTATCACATCAAGAACATCGTGCGCCCCGTATCGAAAGGCCCCGCTGCTCAGCAGGTGATCTTCCTCAGCGCCGACGCTTTCGGTGTGCTTCCCCCGGTGTCTATCCTCAGCGACGAGCAGTGCAAATACTACTTCCTCTCAGGCTTCACCGCAAAACTCGCCGGCACAGAGCGTGGCATCACTGAGCCCACTCCCACATTCTCGGCTTGCTTCGGCGCAGCATTCCTGAGCCTCCACCCCACAAAATATGGTGAGGAACTCGTGAAGCGTATGCAGCAGAGCGGCGCTAAGGCTTATCTCGTAAACACCGGCTGGAACGGCACAGGCAAGCGTATATCGATCCGCGACACCCGCGGCATCATCGACGCTATCCTCAACGGCGATATCCTGAAGGCTCCTACAAAGACTATCCCTTACTTCGACTTCGTGGTGCCCACAGAGCTCCCCGGCGTAGATCCCAAGATCCTCGATCCGCGCGACACTTACGCTGATCCCGCCGAGTGGACTAAGAAGGCTGAAGACCTCGCTGCCCGCTTCATCAAGAACTTCAACAAGTTCACCACCAACGATGAAGGCAAGGCTCTCGTGGCTGCCGGCCCGAAGCTCTGATAGCTCTCAAACATAGGATTCTTAAAGAATTATAATACATCTCCGAATCCCCCGTCGTGAAAGGCGGGGGATTTATAGTTTTTGCCTTACATCAGATGAAACATTTTTCCAAACTCAGGCCGGCTGCTATCATAGCCCTTTTTCTGGCATTTTTCCTGCTGCCCGCCGCTGCTGAGAATTATCCCTACCGCAGCGACGTGCTGTGGGTCACGGTGCCTGACCACGACAACTGGCTCTATGAGACCGGCCAATCGGCCAAGATAGATATTCAGCTATATAAATATGGAATACCCGTAGATGGGGCGACGATAAACTACGAGATCGGCCCCGATATGCTCCCTGCCGAGAAGACCGGCTCGGTGACCCTCCGAAAAGGGCGCGCCTCAGTAGACTTAGGCACCATGCGGCAGCCCGGATTCCGCGATCTGCGTCTTGCTGCAGAGGTGGACGGAGTCACTTACCGGCATCATATAAAGGTAGGCTTCTCACCCGACAAAATTCAGCCCTACACGAAGATGCCCGATGATTTCGATAGTTTCTGGGAAAAGAATCTTGCAGCACTTGAAGAAGTGCCCCTTTCATACACCATGACGCCGGCTCCTGAATATTCAACCGATAAGATGGACTGCTGGCTTGTCAATCTAAAGGTTTCGAAGCAAGGACAGTCGATCTATGGCTATCTCTTCATCCCGAAAAATGCGAAGCCCGGATCTTGCCCGATCGTGCTATGCCCGCCGGGGGCAGGTATCAAGACCATCAAGGAGCCGCTGCGCCATCGCTATTATGGCGAAAACGGGTGCATACGGTTTGAGATGGAGATACACGGCCTCAATCCTAAGATGACCGACGAGGCATTCAGCGAGATAAGCAAAGCCTTCAGCGGCAGAGAAAACGGATATCTTCAGAACGGCCTCGACAATAAGGATAATTATTACATGAAGCGGGTGTATCTGGCTTGTGTGCGCGCCATCGACTTCCTGACCACTCTGCCTGAATGGGATGGCCGAAATGTCGTGGTGCAGGGAGGAAGCCAGGGTGGGGCGCTGGCTATAGTCACAGCCGGCCTCGACAAGCGTGTCACTGCGTGTGTGGCCAATCATCCGGCGCTCAGCGATATGGCCGGCTATAAGGCCGGACGTGCCGGAGGATATCCCCATTTCTTTCGCGTGGAAGGGATGGATACGCCTGAGAAACTTAACACCATGGCTTATTATGACGTGGTGAATTTCGCACGCAGGGTCTCCGCTCCCGTCTACATGACATGGGGCTACAACGACGACACTTGTCCGCCCACGACGAGCTATGCCGTCTACAACGTCATCACATCGCCCAAAGAGGCACTCATCACTCCCATCAACGAGCATTGGACTTCCGAAGCCACCGAAAGAGGACATCTCGACTGGATATTGCGGCATCTGGTCGGCATTCCCGATCAAGAGTAAGAGAATTAGGTTTTTTTGAATTTAGGATTATTTTCTTGCGAGTTATCGGAAAAATTTGTATCTTTGCGAGTTGAAAATTGCAGGCTGGAGGCGCGTATTGCGTCACCACGCCTCAATTGTCGGTGTATACATTTGATAATAAATAAAATAACAATAACCTCAGAACAAACAAAATGCAGAACAAAGGCTTTATCAGCACGATTGCTGTGCTGCTTGTCCTCATTTGCGGATTCTACATTTCATTCTCATTCGTGACTTCTCACTATGAGAAACTTGCCGATGAATACGCAACTAAGGTGGCGGGCACATCTGACGTGACCAATGATGTCTACAAACAGAGTCTGAAACAGTACAATGACTCTATCGACAAGGAGAAAGTTTACCTTGGCTACACCTACAATCAGGTGCGCCAGATGGAAATCGGCCTCGGCCTCGACCTCAAGGGAGGTATGAACGTGGTCCTCGAAATTTCAGTTCCCGACATTCTTCGTCAGTTTGCCGCAGGCGAACCCCAACTCAAGGAAATCAACGCGGCCATAGATAAGGCTAAAGCTGCCGGCGCCAAGACTTCCGACAAGGATTTCGTCAACAAATTCGCTTCTTATTTCCAGCCGGGCACAATGGCTTCGCTTTTCACCCGTGAAGGCGAATTCCTCGGAAAGATCAAAAGCGGATCTTCCAATAAGGAAGTGACCGAAGCCCTCAGCCAGCAGGTCGACAGCCAGGTGGATGCTGCATTCAACATCTTCCGCACTCGTATTGACCAATTCGGTGTGGTTGCCCCCAACATCCAGAAACTTCAGGACAAGAAGGGTCAGATCTTGCTCGAACTTCCGGGCGTGAAGGAACCGGAACGTGTCACCGACCTTCTGAAATCAAGCGCGAACCTCGAGTTCTTTGAGGTATACAACTACAACGAGATCGCTGCCGACCTCAACAACTTCGCAATGACCTACGCTGCGCAGGACACAGTGAACCATCTCAACCTTATCCAGCTTCTCGGCGGCTCTCAGCGTGCCGGTAGCCCCGTGATAGGTTTCGTGGCTCCCGCCAACCGCGCGCTCGTAGACTCCATCCTCAATTCTCCGCTCGCTAAGCAGAAACTTCCCAGCGACTTCCACGCAGTGTGGGAGGTGAAGCCGGTAGAGGTGCCTGTGGCTGACGCCCAGGGCAATCCCGTAACCAAAGCCAACGGAGAGTACAAGACCACTCCCTACTGGCAGCTGGTAGCTCTGAAGGGTGAGGCTGCGCTTGAGGGCGACGCCGTGACAAGCGCCACTTCAGAATATGACAACATGCGCGGCAACACTGTCAATATGCGCATGAACGATCGCGGTGCACGCGAATGGGCTACAATCACCCGCAACAATATCGGACGCCCGATCGCTATCGTGCTCGACGAGCATGTATATTCTTTCCCGAATGTAAACAACGAGATCACCGGCGGCAGCTCGGAAATCACCGGCAACTTCACTCCTGAAGAGGCCAATGACCTTGCCAATGTGCTCAAATCCGGCAAGATGAGCGCGAAGGTTGATGTAGTCTCCAACAACGTGATCGGCCCGAGCCTCGGTGCCGAAGCAATCCAGCAGGGCTTCATCTCATTCATCGTGGCACTCGTGCTGCTGATGATCTTCATGATAGCATTCTACGGCCTCATCCCCGGCCTCGTGGCCAACGTGGGCCTGATGCTCAACCTCTACTTCACTCTCGGCATCCTCGCATCGCTTCAGGCAGTGCTGACACTTTCCGGTATCGCAGGTATCGTGCTTGCGCTCGGTATGGCTGTCGATGCCAACGTGCTTATCTTCGAGCGTACGAAAGAAGAACTCAAGTCGGGCAAGAAGCTCCGTCAGGCCATCGCCGACGGTTACGGCAACGCTTTCTCGGCCATCTTCGACTCGAACCTCACCTCGATCATCACCGGCGTGATCCTGCTCCTTTTCGGATCAGGCCCCATCAAGGGTTTCGCCACAACTCTTATCATCGGTCTTGTCTGCTCGTTCTTCACGGCAGTATTCCTTACCCGCATCGCCTTTGACCTCATCACGGCCAACGGACGTTGCGCCAACATGACATTCACCACCGGTCTCAGCCGCAACTTCCTCTCCGACACCAAGATCAACTTCCTCGGCAAGTCGAAGGCCGCTGCTGTATGCTGGATTTCTCTCATCGTGATCTCGATTGCTTCACTCGCTATCCGCGGCATGAACCAGGGTATCGACTTCTCGGGTGGCCGCAACTATGTGGTGCAGTTTGAGAAAGACGTAGTGCCCTCCGAGATTCAGGAACGCCTGCTCGGTCAGCTTCAAGAAGCTGCCAACGACAAGACTGTCAGCGTAGGTGTGATCTCGATCGACGACAACACAAAGGTGCGTATCTCTACCAACTATAAGATCAACGATGAGTCAGAAGGTATTGAAAATGAGATCGCAGGTCTCCTCTATAAGGGTCTTCTCCCCGAACTGACCGGTGCAGACGGCAAGGTGATGGATCAGAACGCTTTCTCAGTGTCTGACGAAAGCCACGGTATCATCTCGATTCAGAAAGTGGGCCCGTCGGTGGCCGACGACATGAAGCGCGACGCATACTGGGCCGTATCGCTCGCAGTGATCTGTATGTTCCTCTACATCCTGCTGCGTTTCCGCAACCTCGCATTCTCAGTGGGTGCGGTTTGTGCAGTAGCCCTCACAGCGTTCCTGATCATCGGATTCTACTCCGTATGCTGGGGCTTCCTTCCCTTCTCCATGGAGATTGACCAGTCGTTTATCGCCGCTGTGCTGACCATCATCGGTTATCAGATCAACGATACCGTGGTTGTGTTCGACCGAATCCGCGAGATGATGAAGGTATATCCGAAAGAAGATCGCTTCATTACGTTCAATAAGTCGCTCAATACGACTTTGACACGTACGATCATGACGTCAGCTTCTACGCTGCTCGTGCTCCTCTGCATCTTCTTCCTCGGTGGCGACACCATCCGCTCGTTCACATTCGCAATGATCTTCGGTGTGATTGTCGGCACATTCTGCTCTCTCTTCTGCGCAGCGCCGATCGCTTACAGCATCCTCAAGCGCTCGCTTGCCAAGAAGAATGCTGTTCAGACAGCTGAAGGCACAGTGCTCCAGGGCAACCGCCGCTTCAAATAATCTGAAACATCCGATTTCATAATAATCCGGGGCGCTCCATCGCGGGGCGCCCCGGAGTTGTTTTCAGATAATTATGTTCGGGCCCCGGTTCCGGAACAGAGTGAAATGAAATGTTAGGGTAATATTTTAATATGCCGTTTTTTTTTAGTAATTTTGTGGAATCAATCAGGGTAATAACGGATGTCATACTTATTTGTGAGCAAATGAATACAGACGACTGTTGAGGTTATCCATATAATATTTTAGTTTAGGCTTATCATGCTCAGTGTATATAATGTCAGATACAGGTTATTTATGAAATTGTCATATTATAGTTTCATATTATTACCTTTGACACTGTTGCTGTTTTTACTCTCATCATGTGAGTCGGATATAAAGGATTCCAAGATTAATTTTACAGGAGATTCAATTGTAGCAAGGTGGGATATACGCCAATCATTTCCAAGTAGGAATGTGCGGAATTATGGGGTGGGTGGCACCGGAATTAAATTGCTTGAGTCGCAATCCGGTGACTTCTTGACTGAAGATGTTGTGGTTTTGTCAGGAACAAATGATAACAATAAGTTTTCTTCCGAGCATAGGGAAGACTATGCCCGAAGATTTGTTGATGCTGTGACACATCTGACCACCGGAAGAATATTTGTGATTTCAGTCCTGCCTCGTGACTTTGAAGGCGATAGAGAGTATATTAATAAGGACATATCAGACTATAATGACATGCTTAGGGAATTGTTTAAACAATATCCGAGAGTGCGTTTTATCGATGTGTATCCATTATTTATGTCCGGATCTTCTATTGAGTCAAGATTTTACAGTGATGGATTGCATCTGAATGAGGTGGGGTATGAAATTTTAACTGAAAATTTAAGGAATGCACTATGAGATATATCCTGACTTTCTTTACGCTAACTCTTTGTCTTGTTTCGTTGGCGCAGGTTTCGGTCGGCGTGAGAAATAATAGGTTTTTCTACGGAGCCTATTGTTTAAATGACCATTATGTGGCCGCTCTTGAGCAAAGTGTCTTTTCTGAAGATTTCGGTTATCAATATATGCGAGGATATGCCGGATATAAGGGGGATATTAAGTCGATAAAATATGGAGCATACGCTTATTTCGGATCCACTTTCAACAGGAGTTACTATAGTTCGGGCCTGATTGCTCGTGTGCAGTGGCTTATAAAGAACAGATTTATTCTGAAAGGCTCTCTTAATCCGCATTATGATTCATCTGCAGGATATCATACATGCTGGGAAGGAACAGCCGGAGTAAGAACCACATCCTTCCTGGATATATTTGCCGAATATGGTGATATACCTGAATATCGAATACCGGAATATCGTCTTAAACTCGGGTTTGGATTTCATGTAGGCTCTCTTAGCGTCGTCCCTAAACTTTCATTGCTGATTGAATCAGGTTTCAGGGAAAAGTCTTTAAGACCTATCGTGGATTTCAATTATACCTTCTAAAAATTGTGTGTGTTATGAATGAGATTAAAATCATCGATCACCGACCCTATACGATACGCCGTGTATTTTCCAAACTATGCATGATCATTTCCAGGTCTGCAATGTTCCCGTCGTCAGTAAGAACCCGTATTCTAAAACTTGGCGGGATAAAAATTTCCGGATGGTGCTTTGTAGGTGCCGGCGTGCATTTTGATGAAATGAGACCGGATCTTATTGAAATTGGTGAAGGATCTACTATCACGGGCGGATCTCATATCATATCTCATTTCTACAATCCTTGCAACGGAAGGTTCTATTATGGTAGGGTAAATATCGGCAAGAAAGTGTTCATCGGAATGAATACGTTGATCATTAATGCTGTAAATATTGGAGATAAAGCAGTGATAGGCGCCGGCAGCGTAGTTACAAAAGATATCCCTGCCGGAGAACTTTGGGGAGGTAATCCGGCAAGATTCATAAAGAAAATTGAATTTTCCGATGCCGATGAGGATTAGGATGATGCAGAAATAATGCAACATAGGTTTTGACTATTTTAAATTTTTACAGATGAGTTGGATTTTTGCTGCTTTAATTGCAATATTTATTATCCTTTTTGGCAAATGGATTTTATTTATTTTTGTAATTCCTTATATAATATGGTTCAATCATCCATCAAGACATGCTACAAGTGGAATTCATGAGGTAGTAGAGTCTGATGGTAGTGCAAAAAATAATCGACATGGACTTATAGGGGGATTCATGAAGATGGCCAGAAGATATCTGGAAGGCTATTCCAGATATATGGATCAGCAGGTTGGGTTGATTCCTTCCCATCATGTTCGCAACTGGATCTATCGTAATATATTTGGAGTCAGGTTGCATTCAAAGGCTGTGATTTATTATGGTGCGGAAATAAGATGGCATTCAAAATTGACTATAGGACAAGGTAGTATTATAGGCGATCGTGCAGTTTTAGACGCAAGAAATGGTATTGAAATCGGCCGGAATGTAAATTTTTCTTCTGAAGTCCAGATATGGACGGAGCAACACATGCATAGAGATCCGTGGTTCAGATGTATAAGCGATAGCACCAACGCTGTGAAAATTGGAGACAGGGTCTGGATAGGGCCGAGGGTGACGATTCTTCCTTCCGTAAAAATAGGTGAAGGAGCGGTGATAGGCGCCGGGGCTGTTGTGACCAAAGATGTTGAGCCGTTTTCCATTATGGTCGGGATTCCTGCCCATAAGGTTGGAGAGCGGACCAGAGACCTTCAATATGAATTCTCGGGCGATTATACACCATTCTTATAGAAAAAATCCTGTTCATAAAATTTTCGCCTGATGCTGATTACAGCCGTTCCGGTTCAGTCTAAAAACAATAACATCTTGATATCATGAAACAAACATTCATCGCAATCATAACGGCAATGAGCATTTCAGCACAAGTAGCCGGCGCACAGGATGCGCCCAAACTGAGAGCCGACAATATCGACGAAGTCCTCTCGGCGATGACGCTCGAAGAAAAAGCACAGCTCCTCGTGGGCGGAGCAAGCAATTTTGCAAGTACCGGCGCGGTAGTAGGCGCCTCGGCGGAGGCTGTCCCCGGCGCAGCCGGAACCACCGCTGCCATCCCGCGCCTCGGCATCCCAGCCACCGTCCTCACCGACGGCCCCGCAGGCGTCAGAATCAACCCCACGCGCGAGGGCGACGAACGCACTTACTACGCCACCGCATTCCCCATAGGCACAGCCATCGCATCCACCTGGAATGTTGATCTCGCCGAGGAAATAGGTCGCGCCATCGGCAACGAGACCAAAGAGTATCATTGCGACGTGATTCTCGGCCCCGGCATGAACCTCCACCGCAATCCTCTCTGCGGGCGCAATTTTGAATACTATTCAGAAGACCCGCTGCTCACCGGCAAGATTGCCGCCGCCTACGTACGCGGCGTGCAGAGCGAGGGGGCGGGCACAAGCATCAAGCATTTCGCCGTCAATTCTCAGGAGACTCTGCGCACGAGCGTCGATGAGCGAGTCTCGCCCCGAGCCCTCCGCGAGCTATATCTCAAGGGGTTTGAAATTGCCGTGAAGGAAGGGCATCCCTGGACCGTGATGGCTGCCTACAATGCCGTAAACGGCACGCTCGCTCAGGAAAACCGCGAGTTGCTCACCGACGTCCTCCGCACCGACTGGGGGTTCGACGGCATGGTGATGACAGACTGGATCGGACAGCGCAACACCGCAGCACAAGTCCATGCCGGCAATGACCTGATGGAACCCGGCCAGACTCAGCAATGCGAGGAGATCATTGAAAAGGTGCGCAACGGGCAGCTCGACATCGCCGATGTCGACACCAGCGTACGCCGTATGCTCGAATACATTGTCAAGACCCCGGCATTTCGTCAATACCCGGCCACCGACGCCCCCGATCTTCAGCGACACGCCGAAATCACACGCGCCGCTGCCAACGAAGGCATCGTGTTGCTGAAAAACAACGGCGTCCTTCCTCTCTCGCCCCAAATCCGCAATGTCGCCCTCTATGGCGTCTCCTCCTACGAGTTCCTCTCCGGCGGTGTCGGGTCAGGATGCGTTCATCCCCCCTATGTAGTGGACATGGTAAGCGGACTCGCCAATGCCGGACTTTCCACAACGCCCCGCCTCACCTCGCTCTACAAGAAATATATCGACTTCGCTGCTGACAAATTTGAGATCGACCGCCATCCCACCCGCTGGTTCCAGTCGCACGAACTCGGTCAGCAGAAGTATCCCGAGCTCGAAATCAGCCCCTATTCCATTTCCACCGAGGAGCCTCTCGCCGATGCGGCCATCATCACCCTCGGCCGTCAGGCCGGTGAAGGCCTCGACCGCGACATCGACGCCGACTTCAACCTATCGCCTCTGGAGATGCAGTTGCTCACCGATGTCACCGCCCGCTTCCACCAGGCAGGCAAACCTGTTATAGTCATCATCAACAGCGGATCTGTAATCGAGACCGCTTCCTGGAAGTCGATTCCCGATGCCATCATCGTAGCATGGCAGCCAGGCATGGAAGGGGGCAACAGCGTGGCTGACGTCCTAACGGGTAAGGCCAACCCCAGCGGCCGGCTCACGATGACGTGGCCCGTCAGCGCTACCGATCATCCCTCCACCGCCAACTATCCCCTCACCATGGATCTCTACACCTACAACACCATGCGCGACTGGAATGGCGGTCTCCCCGGCTATGACCATACCGACCACGCCGAGGATATTTACGTCGGCTACCGCTACTTCGACACCTTCGGTAAGGAAGTCAGCTACCCATTCGGCTTCGGACTTTCCTACACAGACTTTGAGTATGGGCGCCCAGCCGTCAGCCGCAAAGGGGAGGAAATCATCGTTACAGTTCCCGTCCGCAACGTCGGGAAAGTGAGCGGCAAGGAAGTGGTGCAGGTCTACGTTACAGCCCCGGAGGGCACCCTCGAAAAGCCCCGGAAAGAACTGAAAGCATTTGGCAAGACCCGCGAGCTCCGGCCTGGCGAGACCGAGACGCTCCGCCTTACCCTCTCCCGCCGCGATCTCGCTTCCTACGATGAGTCGCAGAGCGCGTGGGTGGTCGATCCCGGCACATATCAGTTCCACATCGCGGCATCATCGGCCGATGTCCGCGCCACCGTTCCCCTCACCATCGACGCCCCGCTCACCGAAAAGACCACCGACGTCCTCCACTCCCGCCCCGATCTTCCCCGCCTTTCCCTCCATTGATACCTAACCTTAGAAAAGCATCATGAAAAAACTATTATTTACCGTTGCGGTTTTACTCTCAGCGAGTGCTGCCGGGCAAGTTATCTACATCAAGGATTCCGGTGAGCAGACAGCGCGCTCAGAGCATTTCCGGCCCGGCACCGATAGTGTCAGTTACGCCCTGAAGCGTATTGATCTCAATAAGATTCATCTTACAAAAGGTTTATTCTCAGATCGCTACGAACTTAACCAATCATATCTGATGCGCCTCGAGCCGCGCAAGTTGCTTCAGAACTTTTATTTCGAAGCCGGCCTCGGTAACCGCTCGGCCGGCAACATCGTGGGTAAGGAGCCTAATGCCACCGATATCTGCTATTGGGGCTGGGAGTCGCCCATGTGCGAACTGCGCGGACACTTCCTCGGTCACTATCTCAGCGCTTGTGCATACGTAGTCGCCGCCACCGGCGACCCCGCCATTAAGGAGAAAGCCGACTTCATAGTGTCTGAACTCGCTCTTTGCCAGGAAATGAACGGAGGGGAGTGGGTAGGATCAATTCCCGAAAAATATCTTACACAGGTGATGGCCAACGGTCGTGACATCTGGTCGCCCCAGTACACGCTCCATAAGACACTCATGGGCCTTGTTGATATGTATCGGCTCACCGGCTCCGCTCAGGCTCTTGAAGTAGCCGATAAGATGGCCGACTGGTTCCACCGCTGGACTACCCAACTTATCGCCGACGGCAAGGAGTATGTGGCATATAGCGGAGAGACATCGGGTATGCTTGAGATCTGGGCCGATCTTTATGCCATCACCGGGCAGCAGAAATATCTCGACCTCATGCAGCGCTATGGATCACCGGGCATTTTCCGGACGCTGCTCGATGGAGGCGACGCCCTTTCGCTCGACCATGCCAACGCAAGCATCCCGTGGAGCCACGGTGCTTCGCGTTGCTACGAAGTCACTGCCGATCCCTATTGGCGCGACATCGCTGAAGCGTTCTGGCGTTGTGCTGTTCTCGAGCGTGAATCCTATGCAACAGGAGGCCAGAATGCCGGCGAACATTGGATTTTGCCCGGTCATCTTGCCGACTTCGCCGGCGAGAACAACCAGGAGCATTGCACCGTCTACAACATGATGCGCACCGCCGACTACCTCTACCGCTGGACCGGCGATCCCGCCTATGCCGACTACTATGAGCGTAATCTCTACAACGGAATCCTCGCCCAGCAGCATCCTCGCACCGGCATGGTCGCCTACTTCCTTCCCATGGCGGCCGGTTACACCAAAGGCGGGGAAAAAGGTTGGGGATCAGAGACTATGGACTTCTTCTGCTGTCACGGATCACTGGTGCAGGCTCAGGCTCGCTATCTCGAGGACATTTATTTCGAAGATGCAGATGGCCTCGTAGTAAGCCAATACATCCCCTCTACACTCGATTGGAGCTATGACGGTATCCCCGTGAAATTCAGCCAAGACTTCATCGCCAACCAGTGGAATAAAGAGTACGACGCTCCCCGCTTCAAAATGGAGATAAGAGTGTCGGCCGAGCAACCCGCTGAATTCGCTCTCCGTCTGCGCCTCCCGTGGTGGCTGGCCGAGAAAGCGAAAATTACCGTCAATGGTGAGCCCCAGAAAGTTAACTCTCTTCATGGCCAACATTCCATTCGCCGCTCCTGGGGCCCCGACGACGTTGTGATGGTTGAACTTCCCCAGCGCCTTTATGTCGAGCCGCTTCCCGGGTCTGACAAAGTTGCATTTATGGAAGGCCCAGTAGTGCTTGCCGCGCTCTGCGACGACGAGCTTACTCTCCATGCCGGCAATTCCGACCCCGCCTCCATTCTTCGTCCGGAGCATCATCAGAAATACTTTGGCACACGCTGGCTTCAGAGCCATTACGTCACCACCGGCCAGCCCCGCAATATACGCTTCATTCCCCTTTACGAAGTGGCCGACGAGAAGTATTCCATCTATTTCCCTATTGCCAAATAGTAGCAGTTATTATTGCTTATAAATCAATTTATAACGGATGCGGAGAGATGTGACGATGGCCGGCCCATTGCCTGCTGCATCCCTTGCCTTTTATACTAACCTATTATCAATTTCATCGATCTTATTGTTATGAAAACAATCTTTAGCATCGGTGCGTCGCTTGCCGTTATCCTCGCAGCCTCTTGCACGTCAGGCCACAAGACCGGCGTCTACGATGTCACCGACTACGGCGCCGCTACCGACGGCACTACTCTTGCCACCGAAGCAATTCAGAAAGCCATCGATGCCTGTGCAGCCGACGGCGGAGGCGTGGTCACTGTCCCGAAAGGCGATTACCTCACCGCCACCCTCAACCTCAGGAACAATGTCGAATTTCACCTTCAGCAGGGAAGCCGGCTCATAGCCACCACCGACCTCTCTAAATATCAGCGCCATAACGACGAACTGGCCGGAGTGTTCTACACCGAAGACAGCCACAATGTAGCCATCACAGGCTCCGGTATCATTTTCGGCCAGGGATTGGAATTCATGTATCCCGATAGCCTCAAGGCTATGTGGGCTCCCGACTATAAATACACCCGCCAGGGCGAAAAATGCCGCCGCATGCCCGACGGCAGTCTCAACGACGGGCCACTCGAATTTTCCGACCGTTTCCACCAGATGATAGTATTCTCCAACTGCACCGACGTTCGTCTCCGCGACTTCAAGTGTGTAGATTCTCCCTACTGGTGCTTCATCCTTGCCCATTGCGAAGGCGTTAATATCAACGGATTGCGCATCGACAACAACCTGCTTATTCCCAATAGCGACGGCATCGACGTGATATCCTGCAGCAACGTCATCATCTCCAACTGCGACGTTTCATGCGGCGACGACGCCCTCGTGTTTGGCGGCTACGACTGGCACTTCGACGATCCCGGCCCCCGGCGCATACATCGGCCCATGCGCAATATCAATGTCAGCAACTGCAACCTCCGTTCGCGCTCGAGCGGCATTCGCATAGGCGTCTGGGATCATAACCCCCTTTCCGACTTCAATTTCTCCAACATCAACATCTACGATTCAAACTGCGGCATCGGCGTTTGCGTCCGCGACAGTTGTGGAATGGAAAACTTCAACTTCTCCAACTTCAACATCCGCACCCGTCTTCATTCGGGCGACTGGTGGGGCAACGGCGAACCAATCAAAATCACATCCATCCGCGATGACAATTTCCCCGGAAACGCCGAGCGAAACTTCACTCCGGGAGCCATCCGCAATTTCAAATTCACCAATGTGAATACTGTTGGCGAGAACTCCCTCCTCCTCTATGCCTCCGACGAATCCGTCATTGAGAACATAACCTTCCAGAATTGCGATTTCACCCTGCGTCAGGGTGCCCTCGACTCAATTTGCGGCGGAAACTTCGATCTGCGTCCCACTTCAGTTGAGGATAAACAATTCTTTGCTCACGACACTCCCGTTCTTTACGCCAAAAACATAAAGGGCCTGAAGTTGCTCGACGTCCGCACCCACCTCGACGGCCCGGTAACTCGACCCTCCATCACCAACACCATAGTTCAAGAGTAATCGAGCAGGGCGCGATTACAACCGGAGTACGTGCTTATTGCCCTTCCCACCATTTATGCATCATACTTTTATTGTGTATATGGTTGGGAAGGGCAGCCTTTAAAATAAGAGATTCATATACTCAAGCAAGAAGTTTTAAATGAAAGAGCTGTGGCTGAAATATAGGGTTTTTCGCTGAAATACTATGCCAATTCAAATTTTTTATGTAATTTTGCAAATGTTTTCCATGTCTTCCGGAAAGGTATATTCATAATGGAGGATAATCAAGATTGATATATAGTTGATTAGCAGTAACAGATGACTGTTTGTCAAATGTTTTACCATTATTCCGGAGCGTTTTAATGAAGGAAAATTATATAGTTTCGTAGGCGGTCGGTGCATCGTGGATGGTATTACTTTGTGCTGTAAATTAGCACAATGAGTTTTTGATGTGTCGAAAGTCTCGGTGACTATTATGTGCTCATTTGCCGTTTTATTAGTATGGTAATTAGTTTTAAAGCACAAGATGAGACATCCACAGGCGATGTAGTGCGGTGCGTGGGCCTTATACTCTTGCTCACACTTGCATATACGTTCATAGGATCGGCTCTGTTCTATCTGTTCGGCATATCGGTGGTGGGAATCATGTTCCCGTCAGCCATGTTGTTGGCGGCTCTGACAGGATTCCTTTTTTTTCGCACACCTATTATTGTGGTCTCATCACTTGCCACAATCCTATTAACTTGTCTGACGCTATTGATTTCTTCAGTAGTGCCGGATTATAGTTTTGATGGTAATTTTTATCATCAGGAAATAATAGAAGCCCTTTGCCGCGGATGGAATCCTTATCTTGACACCATGGGTTTCCCGGATCTCCAGATATGGGACTATCACTATGCAAAGGCGTTAGAGATTATTTCGGCTGACATCGTCGGGATTACCGGAGTGCTTGAATCAGGGAAGGCAGCCAACTTCCTGCTTATGGAAGGAACTTTCTTTACAGGATTCTATGTGTTCCGCTACATCCTGGGTGTCAGGAAAATCCGGATGTGCCTTGCGTTTTGCCTATTGCTGGTGCTTAATCCGGTATTTGTATGTCAGGCTTTTACATATTACATAGATTTTGCGGCATATTTCTATCTGGTAAACACTATTTTCGCATCGGTGGCTATCGCTTCAGACAGGGATAAAGTTTGGGCCTACATTATTCTTGACATGATGATAGTTCTTGCCATAGGCACCAAGTTCAATTCATTTTTTATTGAAGGCGTAGCCATAATCTGCATAGTTGTCGGTTTCTGTATATACGGGCAAAAGCATCTTGTAAAGAAATATCTCATCAATATATTGGTAGTAGGGCTCGTGGGAGCCTTTATAGTCTCCTTTCACCCCTATGTCACTAATCTGATGTTGGAAGGCAATCCGTTTTATCCTTTATTAGGTTCCGGCGCAAGGGATATAATGACAGCGAGCACTCCCGATCTCTTTGACAATTCAAATCGAATCATAAATTTCTTCAAATCCATATACTCTGTCGCTCCTCCTTCATTCGACAGCCGCATCGCAGGCTTCGGCCCTCTCTTCGGACTGATTTTCGCGTGTTGCCTGCTGGTTTTGATAATCACGATATATAAGGATCGCAGGCTCTCTCCGGTGAATTATATGTCGATATGTGTAATCGCAAGCTGTTTTATTTTTGAACAGTCGTGGTGGGCACGATATATTGCCCAGTTGTGGATTCTGATTCCCGCCTGCTATTATAGCCTGATTAGTTCAGACTTGCGCAAGAGGGGTATTTTCAGGTACACTTTCCTCTCGTTGGTGTTTATCAACGTAGCCATTTGCGCCGGAAATGCCTGGCGCATGGCCGGGATGGTGAAAGTGGAACGCTCGGCCATATTTCAAGTCATGAAGGGGCAAAGTGTGGAACTCTTCAATTCCAAGATTCAGTGGAAACGTCAGTTGGAGGAAAATGGCATAAGTGTGGTTGATAATCGTCCTTCAGATGTTTCGCAAGGAGATACAGTATATTTCTATTACGGCGTGGCATCCGGCAGAATCAAGTATCCCTATATGATAACGGATAGGCAAAGTAGAGATGCTATTGATTCACTGACTCGCAATTCCATCTATCACAGAATTTCTCATAAGATAAAGAATCGTTAAATTAAGAAATACAATGCCTCCTCTCTTAAAACTGTTACGTCCGAAACAATGGTTGAAAAATGGTTTTGTTTTCTTACCAATGTTTTTTTCCCGGCAACTTCTTGACATCACGTGCATTGAAGAATCTGCGTGGGCGTTTTTTGCATTCTGCCTCATATCGAGTGCAGTGTATTGCATTAATGATATAAAAGATGTGGAGGCTGACCGCAATCATCCCGAGAAGCGGTTTCGCCCGATAGCCTCAGGTAGTATTTCTGTCAGAACAGCAGTCCTGACCACATGTATCCTTGTTGCCGCTGCTTATATTGTCTTATTTCTTGCCCCCACTGCGTCGAAGATCGGATGCATTCTGATCCTGTCGCTATATTTCGTGCTTAATCTGGCTTATTCCCTCAAGCTGAAGAATTATTCGATTGTAGATGTCACCATCATATCCTTAGGATTTGTCTTGCGTCTGGCCATGGGCGGAATAGCATGTGGAATATGGCTGTCACCGTGGATTGTAAGCCTTACTTTCCTTCTTTCTCTTTTCCTGGCCTTTGCGAAGAGACGCGATGATGTTATCCTTTTCGAGAAGTCGGGAGTGGTGGCCCGGAAAAGTATCGCCGGTTATAATTCAACGTTTATTAATCAGACGCTTGCGATTTTAGCATCGGTCACTATGGTGTGCTATATCATGTATACGGTTTCGCCTGAGGTGGTGGCGCGCCTGGGAAGCGGATATGTTTATGTTACGTCATTATTTGTGCTTGCGGGCATACTGCGCTATCTCCAGCTTACGTTTGTAAAGGAGAAGAGCGGCAGCCCGACTGCAATCCTTATAGGCGACAGATTTATACACGTATGTGTCGCCGGTTGGGCTCTGACATTTCTGCTGTTGATTTATTTCTGATTGAAATGACATATATTATTGCTATCATAAGCATATTGCTCGGGGCTTTTGCCCAATATTTCCTGAAGGTGGGGACATCAAGCCTCAAAGGTGACGGCTTTTCCTATAGCTCCTTGTCGTCGTTGCTTTCAAATCCCTATCTCTGGTATGGCTGTGTTGCTTATGGTGTCAGTTTATTGTTTTGGCTTTATGTCCTGTCAAAGATGGAACTTTCAAAGGCCTATCCGATGGTGAGTTTAGGTTATGTATTTTCCTTGATACTCGGCTATCTATGGCTTGATGAGTCGCTTTCGTTCCTGAAAGTGATAGGATTGATACTGATAATGTGCGGAGTAATCTGCATCTCGAGAGGGTGATGGTATGGGACGTAAGAAAATAGCCTTTTTTGATTTCGACGGGACTCTGACCCGTAAAGATTCATTTATTGAGTTTGCGGTTTTGTCAGTAGGACGTTTCGGATTGGTAAAAGCATTGGCTAAGAACTTTTTCAGTCTTGCGGGATGGAAATTAGGTTTGATTCCAAATTGGAAGGCTAAACAAAAGTTGTTTGCCTCTCTATATGCAGGTATGACATCAGGCCGGTTCGATAAGCATTGCGAAGCTATGGCAGATCATATCGATGGAATCCTACGTCCGGACATCGTAGCTCTGCTTGATCGTCACCTTGAAAATGGCGATGCGGTATATATAGTGTCGGCAAGTGTCGACAAGTGGATTCGTCCATGGGCTATGAGGCGTGGAGTGACCGGTGTGATAGGAACGGAAATAGAGACAGATGAGAACGGTAGACTGACAGGACAGTTCTCGACCCGTAACTGTTATGGGGAAGAAAAGACGCGACGGATAAGGGAAGTGATGCCCGAAGTGGATCAATGCGAGATATGGGCTTATGGAGACTCTGCCGGAGACAGGCCTATGCTTGAAATGGCGCAGCATCCGGTCGCGGTCTGATGATATTTTATCTATATGCAAGATCCGAACTCCAATAAAAGATTGGTCAGAAATACAGGCCTCCTGTATGTCAGACTTATTTTCTTAACTCTGATCAATCTTTACACGGTACGAATCACTCTCGAAGCCCTCGGTGATGTGGACTACGGTGTGTTTGAAGTTATCGCAAGCGTTGTGACATCACTTTCCGTACTGAGCGGAGCCATGTCGTCTGCTTCCCAGAGGTTTCTCGCATTCAATTTGGGAAGGTCTGATTATGAAAACTATAGTCACACGTTCACTCTGCTTCTCGGCATTTTCGGAGTGATAGCTGTAGTGATGGTGATGATAGGGGAGGCGATAGGCATTTTCTTCATTGACGATTGGCTTAATATCCCTCCCGATCGCCTGTTTGCGGCACATTGGGTGTATCAGACATCACTATTGTCGTTTGCCGTCGGCCTGATGACCATTCCTTACACTGCATCTATAGTGGCTAACGAGCGGATGGATGCCTTCGCCCTCTTCAGCATAGTGGAGGGTGCCCTTAAATTGGTGATAGCGTGGATACTGGTGATCTACGGTGGTGACCGCCTCATACTATATGGCATATTGATGGCCATTACGGGCATTGTAGTCCTTCTGATGTCAATGGGATATTGCCATTCAAAATTTCGCTATTGCCGCTATGTATGGAAGTGGGACAGAAGTATAATTTCGGAACTCTCAAAATACACGGGCTGGAATCTTTTCGGCTCAGTCTCGGCAATGTTGGCCAATCAGGGGCAGAACATATTACTTAACATTTATTTCGGTCCGGTCATCAATGCCTCAAAAGCGATTGCTGACAGGATACGTCAGGTTGTCAGCGGATTTTCAATCAATCTCTATATGGCAGCCAGTCCTCAGATCATAAAGTTCTATGCCTCGAATGATTATGACCGAGCCATGAATCTCGTGCTCAGGACTTCAAAATTCGCTTTCCTCCTCATATTTGTGCTGGCCTTTCCGCTTATCTGCAATATGAAGGGATTACTTACAATATGGCTCGGCTCATACTCTCACACGGAAGATATTTGTGCATTCTCTATCCTCGTGCTTCTATATTGTATGCTGCTGGCCTTAGAGCCGCCCATATCAAGAATAATTCAGGCCACGGGTGAGATAAGAACTTATCAGATGTCGGTAGGCATAATCACTCTGTCTTATCTTCCAATAGCGGCCTTGACACTTGCATTGGGAGGAACCGCCACCATGACCCTGAAGGTGCTTATAGCGGTGATGACTGTGGCTCACATGGTGCGCGTAATAGTCGCCCACCGGCAGGTGTCGCTCGACTACGGAAGATATCTGCGTGCTGTGGTTATTCCGATCGCAAGAGTGGGAATTGTAGCAGTACCTGTCTATATGCTTTTCGACCACTATCAGGCCGGACAGAATCTTTGGAAAATCATTATCGATACTTTGATTTCCGGAATGTTCGGTCTTTTCATTGCCCTCTTTTTAGGGTTAGATAAGGAAGACCGTAGCGTCGTGTATGAGTTCATCAGGAAAAAATTAAACAGGAAGTAACTTACCATTCATTTTCTATATGTGGTTATTGTTTAAGATCATCAATTTTGTATGGCTATTGACTTCGACAAGTGCATGGTTCACTACCTCCTTGCCGTTTGCCCCGATGCTGGTAATAGTGAATCTCTCCATGATGTTCTGTATGAGTTATCTTCATATCCGCATCAGACTCGATGGGCAGACAGGCTTGGTGTTGTTGTGCATTCTGCTTATTTCCATCTGGAATACAATTATTGACAATGTCTCGATGGGCGGTGTGATGTTTATGTCTTATTTCCCCGTGCTCATGTTGATGATGTTGCCATATAATATGCTGAAAGATCTTCTTTCAAGTGTCACCAAATGGTATACAATAATAGTGGGGTTAGGTCTTGTGGAATATTTTATCCTGTTTGTGGTGAATCTCCCTTCCTTCGGACTCTATGTGCATCCTGCGTATAAACCATATACCAACTATTTGTTCTTTATCAAGACTACATTTGATTATGGTATCTTCGATCGTTATAACGCAATCTTTCTGGAGCCGGGCCATCAGGCCATGCTGAGCACATTCCTCATTATAGCAAATAAATTTAATTTCCGCACCAACAGATGGTGTCTCGTATTATTGGTTTGTGTTCTCTTCTCTTTTTCATTGGCAGGATATCTTCTTCTCTTCACCGGATGGACACTTTACTGGATCAATAACTCCCGACGGGCTCTTTTGATTCTCGGGCTGGCTGTGCTGGGTGTGATAATGTTCAAATCTTGGAATGGAGGTGATAATCCAATCAACGAGTTGATCATCGAGCGTCTTGAGTATGATGAGGAGAAGGGTATAAAGGGCAATAACAGATTTACTACAGATACAGATTTCATCTATTCGAAAGGTCAGAAGAATGGTTGGAATTGGGTCGGCATGAAAGACCATGCAAATATGGATCTGGTGAAGGGGGCCGGCTTTAAAATCTTCGTCACTCATAATGGATGGATAGCGGTCATACTGGTATTGATGTTCTATATCAGCGTGATACCTCTCAGATCTGATTATAGATATGACGCGATTTTCCTGACTGTGATAATGCTATGCTTTATACAACGCTCTTATCCTTATACCTATACATGGCTCTTCCCGTATGTGACCGGCATCTATCTGGCGAAGGGAGATAAGGAGGAGATGGCTAATCAAGAATCTGAAGAATGAAACGTAGAATATTGGTCATCATACTTTTTACGCCACTTTTCCTGTATCTTTCGCTTTTCGGGCTGAAGAAGATGCGCAGGGAGGTTGAGGCATGGCTTAAAGTGATTCCTATGCCGGATGCGGGCAACCTATACCTCAATGCCATCGAGATGATGAGCAGGCTGCCGGAGTTTCGCTCCATTCTCTATTATCGCTATAATCTGAATGAATTCAATCCCATACGCGCCATATATCCCGGAGCTCACGTCTCGATCAGCTGCCGAAAGGTGGGTGAAGGGCTCGTGATCCAGCACGGATTTGGCACTCGCATAGGATGTGAGGAGATGGGATGTAACTGCCAGGTGTGGCAGGGCGTGACCATAGGGAAGGCGAGGAGCGGTCTTGATCAGCCGCGTCCGATCATCGGAAACAATGTGAAGATCTGTGCCAACGCTATGGTGCTCGGAGGCATCACTATTGGAGACAACGCCATAATAGGAGCGGCTGCCGTAGTATTGAAATCGGTTCCGGCTAACGCCACTGTCGTAGGGAATCCTGCGAGAATCGTAAAGCAACGATGAGGATTCTGTTCATCTTCCATACTCCCTGGCTGAAGGGTGGAGCAAGCAAATCGGGCCTGACTCTTGTGAAGGGGCTGAAAGAACGTGGCATCGATGTCGTGGCCGCTTGTCCTGCAGATGGAGAACTTGCTGACGCCCTGAGGAAGAATGATATCGAAGTGGCCACATTCGGCTATGACTGGGCATATCCTTATTTTCAAAGATCGATAGCCGGAGTGGTGAAATTCATTCCGAAACTTCTGATTCAGAAATTAAAAAACAGGAAAGCCTTGCGCCGTCTGCTCTCGTTTGCCCGCGAATATGCACCTGATATTATCCACACAAATTCCGGAGTGGCGGATATCGGCCTGAAAGCGGCCAAAATCATGGGATTGCCCCATGTCACTCATTTCAGGGAATTCGGCTGGAAAGACTGCAGTGCCATCATGTGGCATGAGCGTGGCATGAGCCGTTATCCCCGCCAGCATGCCATCGCTATTGGCAAGGAAATGCTTGATTTCCATTCACGCAGCGGCAATGACATAAGGCTCATATATAATGGAATCGTCGCTTCCGGGGCCCTCAGAGTTTCAGAGCGGAAAGAGGACTGGATTCTCTATGTGGGTGGATTGTATAAGGAAAAGGGAATTGAGGATCTGCTCAGGGCCTACGCCATGCTCCCTGCCGACTTGAGAACTAAACATCATCTCAAGATAGCGGGCACTGCGATGGATAAGGTATATGGGGCTTATCTCAAGTCTCTTGCAGATGGATTGGGCATCGGCGACACTGTGGAATGGCTCGGGGAGCGCGACGATGTGGCCGATCTCATGTTCCGGGCGAGGGCGCTTGTGGTTCCGAGTTATCATGAGGCTTTCGGACGTATAGTAGTGGAGGCTATGGCCAACGGATGCCTCGTCGTAGGGCGTGACAGCGACGGTGTGAAAGAGCAGTTTGACAATGGCCGGAACCTGACCGGCGATGAGATTGGAGTGCGCTTCTCTTCGGTGGAGCAATTGTCGGATATCCTCCGGGAAGAACTCGGAAAGGTTCCCGAAGATTCGCTCCCGATGATAAGGCGTGCGCAAATGGCTGTAGAAAGCCTTTACAGTGTGGAAGGATATGTGGATCAGGTCATAGAGTATTACCAAGACATCACCAAGCAATGAAAATCACGGTTGTCACAGTCTGCTACAATGCTGCCTCCTCAATAGAGGCGACTATACGGTCGGTCTTGTCGCAGACATACGAGGATCTGGAATACATCATTATCGATGGAAACTCCACCGACGGCACCATGGATATAGTGCGGCGATATGCCGACAGGATTTCCCTGATTGTCTCCGAGCCTGACAGCGGCATCTACGATGCCATGAACAAGGGGATAAATGCGGCCACGGGCGACTATATCAATTTCATGAATGCCGGCGACACGTTCACGTCGGCCGATGCCGTGGCTGAAGTGGCCCGGCGCATAGACCCTGCCAGCGATGTGGTGTATGGCGACAGCACGATGATAGACTATGACGGCAATCCGCGTTTCAGCCGGGCTGACAAGGATGCGGCCATGCTGAGAAAGCGTCCGGTCTACAGGCACAACGCTTCCTTTACGCGCACATCCCTGCACAAGGAAGTGCCTTTCGCCCTCGACAGGAGGAAGGAATTCAGATATGCTCTCGACTACAATCAGATTTTCACGCTCTGGCATCGCGGAGCCCGCTTCCAGAAGGTGGATGTCGATGTGGTGACATGGGACAAGAATGGCACATCCGACCGGGATATGCTCAATGTGAGGCTTATGTTTGCGATAAGCCATCAGTTCAGGCGCCCATCGATAGAAGAGCGGCTGGTGCTGGTCTATGACTATGTCAAGGCCCTCCGTCGGGATATGGTCAGAAAACTCCACTCCCGGCGCCACAATGGGCCGGAAACATAAAAAATGGTCATTACACAATAATGACAATGATTGAAACGTTAAAAAAAAGCAATACCATTTTCAGAACTCTTCGGAGAGTTCCCGACTTATGATATACTTAGTGGATTTCATAGGAGTGCATTGCGGGATGCACTATTACCTTGATTCTTTCAAACGTGTTCTTGAATCCGTGGAAGGAATTAAGGTCGGAATCATATCCAATTATTCCGACGATGGATCCCGCCCGGTGCTCCTGAACCAGTATAAAGGAAATAAAATCAACAAGATGATATCTGCCGCGCGCAATCTCAGACGCTTGTCGAGATTTATAGCGAGGCATCAGGAAGACCGCTTCATTTATCTCACTTACGGAAATATCCTCGATCCTCTTTTCCTGAAGGTGATATCGCGTGCTCCGCATCATTGCGTTGATGTTCATGAGGCCCTCGCTCAGAATGAAGACTCCAACATTCATCTGCGTGAGCGGCTTGCGCGTGTATATTCCAAAAGAATAAAAAATGTAATCTCCCACTCTACGCGCACAGACGACTATCTGATGCAGTTCGGATTTGAGGGAAATCGTTATGAAGTGCCCCACTTCAAGTATGTGTTCCCGCGCGACTATGATCCTGATGCAATTCCGCAGGAGATGAAGGATGCCATTAATCCGGGCAAGGTCAATATACTCTTTTTCGGCAATATCACCCGCGAGAAAGGCATTGACGTGCTGCTTGATGCCGTCAATAACCTTTCCGAACACGATGCGGCAAAAGTGAACGTGATAGTGGCCGGCAAAGATATAGATGGGGTGTATAAGCGTGTGAGAATCAAGTCTAACAGAAGCGTCCATTTCTTCACACGCCATATCACTGACGATGAGCTAAGGTTTCTTTACAACAACGTAAATTTCCTGGCATTGCCATATCGCAAGACTTCCCAATCGGGAATTCTCGAGATGGCTTTCTATTTCAAGAAGCCTATCATCGCCTCGCACATACCCTATTTCAGGAAGATGCTGACGGAATTTCCCTCTTTCGGAATGCTCGACGGCAACAGTTCAAAAGATTTTTCGGCAGCCATTCACCAGATTCTGCAGCGCGATCCCTCGGAATTTTTCAATGAGGAAGACTATGCGCGCTACGAGAACCGCAAGGAAGTGGACGAGTTCAAGACTCAGTTCAGGGATTGGCTCTTAGCACCCCGGAACTAACCCAGTAGAAGATATGGCCCGCACATCTCCAGAATCATCGGCTACCGACGGAATGAAGCAGATTCGCGTCGCGGTGGTGGGCACTCAGGGTGTCCCGGCCACGTATGGCGGATTTGAGAGCCTTGTGGAAAACCTTATCGGTGAGAATTGTCCGCCCGATGTGCACTACACAGTGTTTTGCTCAGGTAAGGATATTCCGAATCATATCCCTGAGTACAAGGGCGCTACTCTGAAATATGTGCCGCTGAAGGCCAATGGTATACAGTCTGTGCCCTACGACATGCTGTCGCTTTGCCGGTGTCTCTTCGGGAAATATGACGTGATTCTCGTGCTCGGGGTTTCGGGGGGATTGTTTCTCCCGGTATTCAGTCTGCTCAACTCCAGAAAACTGATCATCAATATCGACGGGCAGGAATACATGCGTCCGAAATGGAACCGCTTCGCCAAGTGGATACTCCGCATTTCTGAGAAACTGGCTGTGAAATATGCCGATTTCGTGATAGCCGATAATAAGGGAATACAGAATTACGTGGCAAATAAATACGGAAATGATTCCGAACTTATCTGCTATGGCGGCGACCATGTGCAGCGAGAGATGTCTGATGACGAGGCTTTGACCATACTCCGCCGCTATAATCTGGAGCCTAACGATTATGCTATCGCGGTGTGCCGCATAGAGCCGGAAAACAACTGCGACATCGTGCTTGACGCTTTCTCGCGCTCCGGGCGTAAACTCGTGTATATAGGCAACTGGAACAATAGCGAATACGGCAGAGCCCTGAAGCAGAAATATTCCGGGTATGGCAACATTATGATGTTTGATGCCATCTACGATCTTGACGTGCTTTATGCGCTCCGGGCGAATGCTTCGGTCTATGTGCACGGCCATAGCGCAGGCGGCACTAATCCTTCGCTCGTGGAGGCAATGTTTTTCGGAATACCTATTGCATCGTTCGATGTCGTTTACAATCGTGAGACCACCGAGGGGAAGGCTTACTATTTCAAGGATGCCGACGGCCTCATGAAGGTGCTGGAGAGAGATGACCTCGACGGTGCGGAGATGAAGGAGATAGCGCAACGACGCTACACATGGAAGACCATATCATCACAATACTCACTTCTATACCGGAGTGATACCTCATGTTTTGGGATATGAATATTTTAGTGACAGGAGCCAACGGGCAACTCGGAACCTGCATACGCAAGGCAGCCCGTAAATCTGAAAACAATTACATTTTCACCGATGTGGCCGAACTGGACATCACCGACAAGGAAGCCGTGGCGCGCTTTGTGAGAGACAATGATGTCAAGGTGATAGTAAATTGTGCCGCATACACCAACGTGGATAAGGCGGAGTCCGAGCCTGAGTTTGCCGAGCTTCTCAATGCCACCGCGGTGCGCAATCTTGCCGACGCCATGAAGGAGGCAGATGGCACTCTCGTTCACATATCCACCGACTACGTATTCGGAGGCGATCCCTACAACACCCCCTGCAAGGAGGATCAGAAGGGTACGCCTACAGGTGTATATGGCCGCACGAAACTTGACGGAGAGCGGCAGATTGCCGACTCGGGAGTGAAGGCCCTGATATTCCGGACCGCGTGGCTATACTCTGAATATGGCCGGAATTTCGTGAAGACAATGATGAATCTCACTGCCACAAAGCCTGAGTTGAATGTGGTGTTCGACCAGACAGGCACTCCGACCTACGCTCAGGATCTCGCAGATGCCGTGGTCAGCATCATCGAGCAGGATAAATTGGCAGGCAACTGCGGCATCTATCACTACTCCAACGAAGGTGTCTGCTCATGGTACGATTTCACGAAGCAGATTGCCGATATCGCCGGCAACAATGCGTGTGAAATACGCCCGTGCCATTCCGACGAGTTCCCGTCACCTGTGAAGCGACCCGCTTATTCGGTGCTCGACAAGACCAAATTCAAGCTGACATTCGGAATATCGGTGCCTTACTGGACAGACTCTCTCAAGAAATGTATAAAAAACCTCAAGGAATATGAAGCGTAACATATTGATCACCGGCGGAGCCGGATTCATCGGCAGCCATGTGGTGCGCCTCTTCGTGAACAAATATCCCGATTACCGCATCATAAATCTCGACAAGCTGACCTACGCCGGCAATCTCGCCAACCTGAAGGATGTGGAAGACAAGTCGAACTACACTTTCGTGAAGGCAGACATTGCCGATCTCGACGAGATGCGCCGCGTCATACGCGAATTTAAAATTGACGGAATAATCCATCTTGCCGCTGAGAGCCATGTGGACCGCTCCATCAAAGATCCTTTCACTTTCGCGCGAACCAACGTGATGGGAACGCTCGCCCTGCTTCAGGCCGCTAAGGAATACTGGGACGAGACTCCGGAGAAATATGAGGGGAAACGCTTCTATCATATCTCCACCGACGAGGTGTATGGCGCTCTTGAACTCACCCACCCGGATGGTGTGCCCGCTCCTTTCACCACAAAGGCTTCAAGCGAGGATGATATGGCCTACGGCACCGAGTTTTTCCTCGAGACCACGAAATACAATCCTCATTCGCCTTATTCCGCTTCAAAAGCATCGAGCGACCATTTCGTGCGCGCATATCACGACACCTACGGCATGCCGACTATCGTGACCAACTGCTCGAACAATTATGGCCCGTATCAGTTCCCCGAGAAGCTGATACCCCTCTTCATCAACAATATCCGTCAGGGCAAGCCGCTGCCCGTCTACGGAAAAGGGGAGAACGTGCGCGACTGGCTCTTCGTGGAGGATCACGCACGTGCCATCGACCTCATCTTCCACAAGGGAAAGATTGCCGACACCTACAACATCGGAGGTTTCAACGAGTGGAAGAACATCGACCTCATCAAGGTAATAATCAAGACAGTAGACCGTCTGCTCGGTAATCCCGAGGGTCAGAGCGAGAAACTTATCACTTACGTCACCGACCGTCTGGGCCACGACATGCGCTATGCAATCGACAGCCGCAAGCTGCAGGCAGAGCTCGGATGGGAACCGAGCCTACAGTTTGAGGAGGGTATCGAGAAGACCGTGAAGTGGTATCTCGACAATCAGGACTGGATGGACAACATCACCTCAGGCGACTACGAGCGCTACTACGACGACATGTATAAGAACCGTTAAGACAGTGTTTTCAAGGATATATGAAAAAAAATCTTCGCCCGGCGAAGATTTTTTTTATTTTTTATGTTGCAATCCCGGAAGCTTTGCGTATCCCTGATAGATGGACAATGATTTTCTAATATCAGCTTTCCGCTCGGTGAGGCGTCGCCTGCGCCGGAGTCGCGGTGACGATGAGGAGGACGCTCTTCAGGAAGCCTTCTGCAGGCTCTGGGTGAGGCGCGACAACGTCTCCTCGCTCAGCGAGGCCGAAGGATTTCTGACCGTGACCTCGAAGCGCCTTCTCCTCGACGGCATGCGCAGGAAGCAGGCACATCCCGAGACGGATCTGGTAGGCATGGAAGTCAGGCCCCCGACTGAGGAAGACGAGGATATCTCGGAGCGATTCAATGAGATACAACACCTGATCGACCAATCCCTTTCAGCGCGCGACAGGGAGATACTTATGAGGCGCGACCACGACGGTTGGGAATTCGACGAGATTGCTGATTATTTTGAGATATCCGAGGCCAATGCGAGGATGATCGTCTCAAGAGCGAGAAAAACTATTAGGGAATTATACAGAAAAAGAAGTGATATATGAATAAGACAGACCTTCACTCAATGATAGACCTCTATTTTGAAGCGCAGCTGTCTGCAGCGCAGGAAGAGGAGCTTTACAGAATGCTGCTTGCCTGTGAAGATGCCGACGACAAGGTGAGTGAGGCATTGGCCGTGATGGTGATGACGCGGATTCCGGCAGCCCCGAAGCGTAAGGAGGCGATGCCTGCACGCAGGGCGCGTAAGGGGCTGCAACGCTATCTGGCGGCGGCTGCCGTGGCAGCGCTGATCGCGGTAGGCGGAACTTTTGGCATCCGTTATCTGCTTGCTGACAGGGCTCCAGGAGTTTCAGACGAGCTGGTGGCCTTCGTAGGTGGCGAGAGAGTGGAAAACCGGTCGGTGATAATGAGTATTGTGGATTCGCAGCTTAGTGATATCGGAGAGACCTCGGAATTTATCGAGCTCGAGATTACTTCCGACCTCGACGATATCAGGGAGGCGCTTGATAATTACGGAATATGATGAGAAATGTAAATATGCTGATGCGCCTGGTTGTCTTCATCATCTGCTTATTCGCGGGTGTCTCAGCCAGTGCCGAAGACCTGAATGTGGCTCGTTTCTTCAAAGAGGATTTTGCGTCTGATCCGAACGTAACGATGGTTTCCATGTCAGGGCGCCAGACCAAATGGTCGGGTCTTACGACCTATAGGAGCGTCTCGGTGTCAGGCGATTCCGAGAAGGCTGACGCGTTGGCGCGTGCTGTCAGGAAAGACGGAGTTAAGGCGGAGATGAAGGAAACGTCTTACAAGGATGGCAAACTTTATTTCGGGTTTTACAATCTCGGCGGGGAAGGAAAGAATAGAAAATATCTTTTCTATCTCGACCTCAGGCCTAAGGGTAAGGATAAGACCACCCTCGTATATATAGAGGGAGACTGGACTGCCGAAGAGGTGAAAAAAATGATAACGAAGAAAATTAATTGACACAACTATATGAAGGGAATTATTGTCGCGGTGATTATGGCCGCATTCGGATTTTCAAGCGCTGTGGCTACGCCACAGCCGGAGGCGCCCGATACTCTTAATGTGATAGACGGGGCTGACAGGATAACAGTGTCGCGTAAGGGTGACACCACTACCATAAAGGTGGAGAAACCGTCGCCTTTCGGAACGGATGTGGTTTCGTATGATGTTAAGGTGAATAAAGATGACGACTCCGAACCGAATATCGATTTTGAGTTGCCTTTCGGAATAGGAAAGAAAGAAGACGTCGATAAATTTTCAGCCAAACGCCTCCGCACATACTTTTTCCTGTTAGGTAATGTCTATTTAGGGCAGCGCTTTAATTATTCCGATAAGGGGAATGTGAAGAATTCCATCGAAGGGGGATGGCGCGACGTCATAGGTATGGGCTGGAGTTTGGGTAAGACAGGCCCCTCGTTCTCGATAGGTGCGGGCTTTGGTTTTCAGCGTTATCAAGCCCGGGATGGTTTTGTCTATGCCAAAGATGGCTCGAATCTTGTGATTGTGCCTGCCGCAGAAGGCTGCACTGTAAAGTCTACAGAGCTGAATGTCTTTAATATTCAGGTGCCCCTTATCTTTTCCGTTCCATTAGGAAGTGAGGTGAAGTTTTCGGCCGGTGCAGTAGGCTGCTTCAACACTTATGCGAGGGCTCACACTGAAATACAGAAGGGCAACAGCAAGTATAAGACAACTTACAAAGGGCTTCAGCAACGCTTGTTCACGGCTGAATTAAGCTGCACGCTCGGCCTGTTTGATATCATAGGCGTATATGCCTCATGGAGTCCGATGACCCTTTTCCAATCGCCCTATGGCCCACAGCTCAAATCGTGGAGCATAGGTGCCATAGTCAATTTCTAATCATTCACAGCTTGAAATTATGAAAAATATCGGTATTATATTGTCTGTATTCCTGCTTTCGATCTCGTTTCCGAATCATGCCTTAGCCGAGGAGCCTGATACGCTGCTGACAGTGGATTCCCCCTCGAGGGTGATTATCACTGAAAGCCCTGAAGGAATGATGCTCACGGTGACCGACACCGATTCTTTAGTGAAGGAATCGTTTCTTGTGGATTACACCCCGGGCGCGAAAGTCACCACTTCACGCTCCTCGTCTGTATCATTGTTCAAGTTTCCCGGCTTTGATTATCCGGGTAAATCTGACAATGGCTGCGGCAGGAATAAGAAATCAGGATGCTGGACTGCATCGATCGATGGAGTATGTATAGGTCTCAACAATGCCGTGGTGCAGACCGGCGGGGGAGGACTGCAGTGGTCAAAGTCGTTAGAGATAAACTGGCTAAGTTGCCTAAATATTGGTTATAGCTTCTCTCGCTCACGGATATATCTCGGACTGGGTTTCGACTGGCGTAATTACAAGGCTACTGCCGACGGGCGCTGGATGGTGCCCGACGGAGCCGGCGGAGTCACGTGGGGACAGGCTCCTGAAGATGCTGCCGTAGTGCGGTCTTCAAGGCTGAAGGTATTCAGTCTCCAGATGCCGCTGATGTATACTTTGGCCATTCCCAAAACAAGACTGAACTGGCGTATGGGCCCGATCCTTAACTTCAACACCTACGCCTCTCTGCTGGGCGTATATGACGACAAGGCGGGCAATCGTTGTGAATATTTCACGAAAGATATCGACCGCAACCGTGTGACGGTGGATTTCTTAGGGTCACTCTCTTACAACAATATGCTCGGTATATACGTGCGCTATTCACCAATGAAGGTGCTCAAGGAGTCATCTCCGATCAATTTCACACCCTTCAGTATCGGTATCGGCTTCTTCATATAAGACAACCGCCTTCTTTCCTCCTCTCTGCTTTTCTTATTCTTATATCGGAAAGAAGTTTGTGATTGAGAATATTCCTTCTTAATAATTCACCGGATGTTACCTTATTTATTGATATAAAATCAAGGGCAACATCCGGTGACATGTTTATTCCGGTAGATACGGTTATAAATCGGAAATTATATCTTCAGAAAGGCCTGTAAGCAAGGCAATCTTGTCAATACTTAACCCCATTGCCTTAGCATTCCGGGCAATATTGAGGGCCTTTAGTTCTTCCCCTTCAGCGCGCCCCTCGGCATGTCCCTCGGCGCGCCCTTCGGCAAGACCCTCGGCGCGCCCTTCGGCAAGACCCTCGGCAAGACCCTCGGCGCGCCCTTCGGCAAGACCCTCGGCACGTCCTTCGGCAAGACCCTCGGCACGTCCTTCGGCAAGACCCTCGGCGCGTCCTTCGGCAAGGCCCTCGGCGCGTCCTTCGGCAAGACCCTCCTCTCTGCCCTCAGTACGAGCGGTGTCAAAGGCATCATTTTGCACCATGATGCTGTCAATATGGTCATCGTATGCTTGTTTTTGCGACGGAGTCATGTTGAGCACGCGAAGTTTCTCTTTAGCCTGTTGTAGGCCGGGAGTGCGGGTGTTTTCCTTAATTTTCCCTGTTTTAAGATATTCCATCCATTCATCAAGAGGATTCTCCGGGATTTTGTTATATTGATTCACCCGTATAAGATAATATTCAGGGAAAACCTCCTTGGGCAGATGTTGAACTATTACTCCGTCTTCCTTCATTCTCACCAGCAGGTCGCTGCCGGTATGAATACCCTTGAAGCGGGTCTCGCCATGATACACATAGTCATCACCCTCTCCAAAATCGCAATAAAGGATACTGATAGAATATACCTTTTTTACCTGATCGTACTTCTGACCAATATTTATATGTTCAGTTATGGCCTTGCATGTGCCATAGAGGATTCTCTTGAAGTAATGAAATTGCCGTGTCAGTTGCACCTCCACGATGATGAGATGTCCCTTGCTGTTCTTAGCCTTGATGTCGACGCGGTTGAATTTATCACTGCTGTCTTGCTGGTTTGATTCGCTCTCAAGCAGTTCGACAATCTTAACGTCCTCTCCGAGTAGAACTGAGATGAGGCCTTCAAGTATGTCGAAATTCGCTTTGTCACGGAGCAAATGTTTTATTGCCCAGTCGAAACGTATATAAAGATTTTCTTGCTGCATAACTAAATCTGCTTATATCGGCAAAATTACTTAATTTTTTATTTATTTCAAAATTTCGGTAGTCTTTTCTATTTTTCAGGACCAATTATGGGTGTTGTATTTTTACGACAATAGAACCGTTATTAAGATTATTAGTGCAATCCATAGTATTGTCAATGACACAGCTCTCCGGCGTCATGCTCTGAACCCTCGGCGCTCTGCCGTCTCATAAGGAAGACTGAGTAATGGGGTATTACACTTCTTTTTGGAATTCATCCAACAGGTATTGCTTATTAACAAATACAGATACTTTGATTTCTTTAGCAATAGTTATTGGGTTCTTGTATGGTTATGCGACTTTGCCGGTTTCGATTTCGGATTTAAGGAACTGGAAGATATATACTGCGCCTTGATAATAGAGGCCGCATTCGGGATCGTTAAGCTTGGCAAAGGTAGTTGATGAATAAAGTTCATCAAGAGCGCGTTGTATGTCCCAACCATATTCTGCCATAAGCATCTCAGCGAGTTCTGCCGCAAGGCATTCTATTTGAAACTGTATGTCTTGTGTCATAATTCGATGCGTTTTAAGAGGTTTACGGCTTTTGGCGTGCCGAAGAAGTATTGTGCAGCATGATCGCCTTTAAATCTCAGCTCTTCAACTAATGCGGATGCCGACAGATAGCCCATTATGAAACGGCGAATCTGAACGCCAACCGTATCATCGGCAATAGGTCCTATAACAATATCATAAGGATGAGCCGGAACATCGGAGTTATTCTTTCGGTTCATCACAACAAATTCTGCCCATTCCTCGGAATACTCTGGAAAGATCTTGATTTTCAGACCGTTCTTTGTAGCCTCGTCTTTATCAAATTCAAAGCAGGATAAAGTGGGGGTTCCTTCATTGAGAAATCGAGTAGTTCGAACAGCCATCTCCATCGCTTGGGCGGGATTTGCATTTAAATAGAATCCCTGCCCGAAATCCTTGCCACGCTTACTGCGTGATAGGTCAATCTGCTCAATAGCTACGTTTGAGCCGTGATAGAGTCGTATCATATCCTACCTCCTTCCCGTTGGCAAATGACTTGGAGGTCAGAAACTGCATCATCAATAGATAAGGTATGCTCGGCAGCATAGCAGTCGAGAAGAAAATCTATACCTGTGAAACGGCGTAGATATGCATAGGCCTGCATATTGGAGAGGTTATATCGCTGTGCGAAAGCTCCGACACAAGCCACAACATATTCTATTCTGTTAAATATCTCTTTCTTGTCCATGACTATGATTTGTTGCTTACAATTAAGTCTTTAACATCAATATCAAGTGACTCAGAAATCCTCACAAGCGTATCAAGAGTGGGCTGCATCTTGTTGGAACACCATCGGGGAACCGTTGCTTAATTTTTACCAACCTGTTCGGCTGGCCATTTATCTGTTTTTCCGTTTTCAACTAACGCAACTTTTATCCTGTTTATCTTCTGTGACTCCATGTCACTTGTTTTGCTTACTTATCACAATACTTTGATGTATTATGCAAAGTTAGCGCTTTTCTGTGATATGACCAAATGAATTCAGACCTTTAAAACGAAGAAAAACAAAGGAATCGGACACGGAGTTTTCTCGATGTGTGAAAATTTAACCTCTTTTTATTACGACTGCGAGAATCCTATTGAGAGTGATAGCGAGCTTGTATTTGACGGGTCTTTGGAAAATGCAACGCTTTACGTTCCTGCAACGGCTGTGGAAAAATGCAAGGTGACTGCTCCGTGGAAGCATTTCCAAAATATTGAGGCGTATGATTTCTCAGGGGTGGAAACTGTCAGCGGAGCAGCAGCGAAGACAGTGACAGGCCGCTATGACCTTTCCGGCGCTCCGGTTGATGATGATTATAGAGGAATGGTGATTGAGCAATATTCAGACAGATCAACAAAGAAGACACTTCAGAAATAACGATGAGATGCAAGGCTGCCTCGACGGGCAGCCCTGGTGCTATATGGTGTAAGGAGCGGGGGGCAGATTGGAGTGGATTATTGTTTCACGAGGCCGGTGGGGAGGTTGAAGGTGACGTTGGTCAGGGTGAAATCCACAGCATTGTTGATGACACTTCCCCGCTCCGCAGTGAATGTGCAGTCGGTGATGTCTACATCCCTCACCGGCATTTCCGGAAGCCCCTTGCAGAGAATGGCTGTGCCGGCGTCGCGGCATATAACGTTGCTGATATGAAATCCGTCAAAGCGCGGCGTGTCGGGTGTCACCGGGGCAGCCTCGGCATTCTCTCCGTCGCCCACCTTTTCCTGATAGAAAGAATCGAAGAGAATGGCTTCGCCTGCGATGTCGCACATCACTACTGAATCCACATATATCTCTGTCATGAGTCCTCCGCGGTCGCGTCCGCTCTTGAAGCGTAGGCCCGTATCGGTGTCGATCATGCGGCAGCGTCGCACCATGATGCGCTCCATTCCGCCCGCGTTGTCGCTGCCGATCACGAAGCCGCCGTGGCCGTGAAAAACGGTGCAGTCTTCTATCACTATGTCGCTGCAGGGGCCCCGGCGTCGCCCCGTGTCGCCTATGCCGCTTTTGAGGCAGATGGCATCGTCGCCGCAATCTACCGAGCAGCCCCTCAACAGCGCATTGCGGCACGAGGAGAGATCGATGCCGTCGCCGTTCTGTGCATTCCAGGGGCAGCGCACCATGATATCATTGAGCACGAAATCGTGGCTCATCACTATATTGACGTGAAACGAAGGTGAATTCTGCACCGTCACGTCCTTTATAAGGAAGCGCTCGCATCCGGTCACTCTGATTAGGCGTGCTCGTTTGGTCTCGATCGAGTCTGTAGGATCGGTCAGTGTCGGATAGAACACGTCTGAGCCGTAGAGTGAGCTTTGCTTGAGATTGAGCCGCTGAAGTTTCTTCCATTCTGCGTCGCTCACCTTAAATCGCTTGTAGGGGCGCCAGTATTCCCCGTTGCCATCAATCACGCCGCTGCCGGTGATGGCGAAGTTAGATATGTTGTGCGCAAACAGGGGAGGCTGCCGCATCGTTCCCGATGTGCCCTGATCTGCCGGAATCACCGGAAAGAGGCTTTTGTCGGAACTGAACAGAATGATTGCGTCTTTCTCGAGATGCAGTTCTGTGTTTGAGCGCATCACGATAGGGCCCGTCAGCCATATTCCTGCCGGCACCGTGAGGCGGCCGCCCCCTTTCCGGGCGAGATGGGAGAGGGCGCGGTCGAACGCCTCGGTGTTGAGAGCGATTCCGTCGCCTTTGCCGCCAAAATCGGTGAGACTCACGTTGAGCGATGGTATCTCCGGAAGGGCCGGCGCGTCTGCCTTGAATGGTAAGTCGCGGAACGATCCTGAATAGTCATCGGCTTTAACGCCAGAGGCAAGAAGCAGAAGCAGAGTGAGGACGATGGTTTTCATTGATGAAGGCAAATGATTAAAGGTTGAGGTCAGAAGGGATATCCTATGGAAAAATGGAATGAGGAGTCGCGGTGCCAGTTGGGAGCCACGAGCGGCCAGGGGCGCGCACCCATCGCGGGGTTATGGGCTTTCATGCCCACATCAAGGCGTACAAGGAAATAATCGAAGTCAAGGCGTATGCCGAGCCCGTAGGCGGCAGCGAGTTGCTTGTAGAATTCGTTGAAGCGGAAAACTCCACCTTGCTGATAGGGATAATCGCGGATGGTCCAGATGTTACCGATGTCTACAAAGGTTCCCAATTCTATCACCCAGAAAAGTTTGGCCCTGTATTCAGCGCTCGTGATTATGCGCACGTCGCCACATTGGTTGATGAAGTCGCTCACCGAGTTCTTTCCCGGATATGCCCCGGGGCCCAGGGTGCGAACGTCCCATCCTCTCACTCCGTTGGCCCCACCGCCGTAGAATCGCTTCTCGAAGGGTAGCACCTCTGAGTTGCCGTAGGGCACACCTACGCCCAGTCCGGCGCGCAGCGCCAGCGAATTTCTCTCATCGAAGCGGTGCAGGAAAGCATAGTCGGCCTCAAGTTTGAAATATTGCGAGTAGTGGATGCCGAAAATCCTGTAGGGATCCTGATGAAAATTGCTCCGGTGGGCGAAGATGCTTGATAAGGCGAAGAGCAGATTGCCCGCTATCTCGGCGTTGAAGCGGACATTGTAGATGTTGCGCTGCATCGTCTTCATCCAGGGCATCACCTGGCGTTTGTTGCTGTGATACCATCGCCATCCCATGCGCATTATGAAGTGGTCTTCATAACTGTAGCGTAGCAGCGGATTGTCGGGTGCTATCTGATTGATGAAGTCATTTGTGGATGCCGGCAGATACACATAGTTGATGTCGATCGGAGTGAAAGTGTGGCGGTTATTTTTCCGCGAGTCCACCCATTTGTAGCTCCAGCCTGCCGTGGAGATCACCCTTGTGTATTCAGGGCGCTCCTGATAGTTCATCGAGAAGTTCACCTCGGTCGATGCCTGTATCTTGCGCCTGATATGCCTTGAGATGGGGGCCTTGAATTGCGGCATTGACAGGCCGAGGTCTAAGGAATATTCCATATATCGGTTGTTGAGCAACCCTTCGAGATTGCCCGACAGCGACTCATAGCTTCCTCTCGCCTTGGCAGTGAAAGTCTCCGACCCTTTCCCTATATTGCGGTGTGAATAAGTCAGGCCTACCGCCACCCCCAGATCACCTTCGGAGTTTGTGCCCTCGAGTTCCACGCTCGCGGTCTGCGACTTGCCCGGGGTCAGCATAACGTAGGCGTCGAGCAGCCCCTCGTCGGCGATATGCCCGGCGGGAACGAAAGTGATATTGATAAATTTCAGTATCTCGAGCCGGGTAAAGGCCCGGTAAGTGCGATCCACGTCTTTTTGTGAGAAAAGTGCACCCGGAGTGAGATAGCAGTTGTCGGCCACCACCGAGGGTCGGAGATAGCGCGAGTCGCCATATATTATTTCCAGGCCGTGATAGTGCACGCTGTCAGCAATCTGCGACTCTTCAGGTCTGTCGCGCTCTATTGCGTCGGCATCGGCTATCACCGTCACCTTGCGCAGCACATATCTGGAATAAGATTCGGCGGCCCGGGTGTCGGGCCTGCCGGGAGGAGCGCTCACTTTCATCAGAAGCTCCACATCGGGGCTCCCCTCTGTGGTGTCGGCCACGAAAGTGACGTATTCTTTCGAGAAATGGTAATAGCCCGCGTTGCGAAGTGCGTCGGTCACCACAGTGCGCTGGGTGTCGAGGGCATCGCGCGAGAGCGGCACTCCCGGTGCGACTACGAATTTGGCGCTGTCGGCCATCACTATCTTCTCCACAAGCGAATCTGGAAACTCGTAAAGCACATCCGTGATTATCTTTTTCTGTCCCGGAGAGAGATGATAGGTAAGCGCGATCTTTTTCTTGTCGTGATCCACTACGGAATCTATACCCACCGAAGAGTTGAAGAAGCCTTTGTTGGCGAGAAATTGCGAAAGCTGGGCGGCGCTTGCCTCGGCAAGTTCCGGATCGTAGATCACCGGGGCTTCGCCGAGCTTGCGCATCCAGCGGTTCCACCAATTGGTGGAATCATTGCCGCTCATGTTGTAGAAGCCGAGCCTGAACTTGATGCTCCAGAGCATCTTGTGGTTGGGTGCCTGGCGCAGATACGACTGCAGTTCGGTGGCGTCGAGGCGTTCGCCGTGAGCCGTGGAGTCTACCCGGATATCCACCTTGTCGAGCAGAAGGCTCCCGTCGGGCACGTGCTTGCTCGACGAGCATGATCCCAACAGGGCGCATGCGGCCAAAATCAACGAAACAATTACCGATTTCGATGATTTCCACCTCTTGAATCTCCGGCATATCGAAAACATTCTGCAAAGTTAATGAAAATTCCCGATTTTTCATTAATTTTGCGATATGGAAGCGACAAACATATCTGAAATGCCCACATCGTTCACGCTCTCACAGTTTTCGAGCTATGTCACGGGGGCGATAGCCCGCGATCCTGTGCTTCGAGGCGCCTGGGTCACGGCAGAGATCTCCGACTTGTCGAACAGCGGAGGCCACTGCTACATGACCCTTATCGAGAAAGACCCCTCAGGCACCACCATAGCCCGCATGAGGGCGACTATATGGGCAAACCGCTTCGCTTATCTACGCCGGAAATTCCTTGATTCCACGGGGCGGGAATTATCCAACGGCATGAAGGTCATGCTCTTCGGAAGCGCGAACCATCATCCGGCCTACGGACTCTCGTTCAATATCGGGGAGATAGACCCATCCTATACGATGGGCGATCTCGAGCGCATCAGGCAGGAAATTCTCGCCGCTCTCCGGCGCGAGGGGATAATAGATCAGAACAAGATGAGGCCCGTGAATATGCCGCCCCAGCGCATAGCCATCATATCATCCGAGAAGGCAGCCGGCTACGGCGACTTCGTCAGTCAGCTTGAAAACAATTCGGCGGGAGCAGTATTCTATACTCTTCTTTTTCCTGCCATGATGCAGGGCGAACGCACCGCTTCCACCGTAATCGAAGCCCTCGACCTTGTGGAGCAGACCTCCGGACTCGTGGGCTGGGACTGCGTGGCCATCATCAGGGGCGGAGGCGCAACCACCGATATGAACGGCTTCGACAATCTTGAACTGGCACGCCGCATCGCCACTTTCCCTATACCCGTCGCCGTGGGCATAGGCCATGAGCGAGACCGCTGTGTGCTCGATGAGATAGCTTGCATACGCTGCAAGACTCCGACTGCCGTGGCAGCGTGGCTCTCCGATACGGCGGCCATGGCGTGGCAGCGGGCAGCAGATCTGGCGCAACGTGCGGCTACTTACTCCACGCAGCGCCTGAAGGGGGAAGAGATACGCCTGCATCAGCTCACGTCGCGCCTGCCGCTTGCCGCAGGGGAATCCATCGCTGCCGCGCGCACGCGCCTCGAGGGAATTGCCACCACCCTGAGGCTTTCAGCCCTCTCGCGCATGGAGAAAGAAAATTCCCGCCTTGACAACCTCGGCAAACTCATCGCCGTGCTCAGCCCGACGGCCACTCTCAAGCGCGGATACACAATCACGCGCATAGGCGGAAAAGCTATCTACGGAGCCTCCGGTGCAGTCCCGGGAGAGATTATGGAGACCGTCACTGCCGAGGGTTCGATTTTCTCTAAGATTGAAACCGTGGAGGGGGGAGAAGTTGTTGATATTAGAAAGAATGACTGATAAATGAAGAAACTCATCATATTTGACCTTGACGGCACGCTGCTCGACACAATAGCCGACCTCGGCACCGCATGCAATCATGCCCTCGAGTCGAAAGGATATCATAAGCATCCCATAGCCGCCTACCCTTATATGGTGGGGAATGGGGTGCGAAAACTGATGGAGCGAGCGCAGCCTGACGCCACACCTGAGGAGATTGACGAGTTGCTGGTGCTATTCCGTGAATATTACGACGAGCATTGCACCGATCTCACCAAGCCTTATCCGGGTGTGCCTGAACTTCTCAGCGATCTCTCGGCCAATGGCGTTGCGCTGGCCGTGGCCACAAACAAATATCAGTCGGCGGCTCGCAAGATCATAGATCACTTTTTCCCGGATATTCCTTTCGTGGCGGTTTTGGGGCAGGTAGACGACCGCCCGGTCAAGCCCGACCCGAGCATTGATTTCGCAGTATTACTCGAGCATCCCACTCCCAAGAAAGACACCCTCCATGTGGGCGACTCAGCCGTAGACATAGAGACGGCACGGCGTGCATGTATCGACTCCGTAGGCGTGACATGGGGATTCCGGCCAATCACAGAACTCCGCAGGGCATACGCCGACCATATAGTGTGCAGCCCCGCCGACGTACTCAAACTCGCACTCAAAGATGAATGAAGAATCCGATCTCATAGCAGCGCAGACTCAACGTTTCACTCTGCGCAAGAGTGCCAAGTTGCGCCACCGCACGCTGGTGAACGACCTTTTCCAGAAAGGAAAATCAGTCTATTCCGGTCCGCTACGGGTGACGTTCCGCACCCTTTCAGCTGAAGAACTTGCCGCTTCATTCCGCACCGGAGTGCCTGATCTGACCGGGCCCGTGCAGATGCTGATCACGGTGCCGAAAAAGAAGCGCCGACATGCCGTGGATCGCGTGCTGATGCGCCGCCGCATACGCGAGGCTTTCCGCCTGCAGTGGCATGGACTTCGCCGGCAGATCGCCGACGACCCTGAAGTGAGAACACTCTCGCTCGGCATTGTGTATCTTCTCTCCGATAATGCCTCGCAGGAGGCTGTCTCGGAAGCGATGGCACAGGCCCTTGCGAAAATCAGAAAGAAACTCGGTGCCCCTGCAGAGGGCGCCACTAATGGCTGATATGGTATGAATCCTGTGAAATCGTTGATGATCATGATGATACGTCTGTATCAATATGCCATATCGCCCCACACGCCTCCAAGCTGCCGGTTCACTCCCACGTGCAGCCAGTATGCTGTAGAGGCCATCTCGCGCTATGGCGCTTTGAAAGGGGGATGGCTTGCCCTGAAAAGAATAGCGCGGTGCCATCCCTGGGGAGGCTCGGGCTACGACCCGGTGCCTTGAACATAATTGTTATTCTGAATATTACTGCCACTATGGACTTCACTCCGATAGCACGATATATATTTTCCGCCCGGGCGCGCCGCACTGCTTCCTGGGGCGACCGCGTGGAAGAAATTCAACGCGCCCAGCTCGATTGGCTTTTGAAAAAGGCTGCCGGTACGGAGATGGGAAAGACCTACGGATTTCACGATCTGCTCTCTTCAGCCGATACTGCAGCGGCCTATCGCGTAAGCCTTCCTCTCGTCACATACGATGATATCCGTCAGCAGGCTATGCGTATGGTGGATGGTGAAAAAGATATTTTGTGGCCCGGACGTTGCCGCCGATTTGCCCAAAGCAGCGGCACGAGCGGTGGAAAATCAAAATTCGTGCCCATAACTGACGACTGCCTGCGCCGCAACCATTATCCCGGAACGTCAGACGTAGTGGCCCATTATCTTCAGATGAATCCGAAAAGCAGGATATTCTCAGGCAAGAGCCTGATTCTCGGAGGCAGTTTCGCCAACGAGCTCAACCTTCATTCCGATGTGAAAGTGGGCGACCTGAGCGCGACTCTTATCGACCGTATGCCGAAACTTGCCGATATGGTGAGGGTTCCTGCTAAGAAGATAGCGCTTATGGAGGATTGGAGCGAGAAGCTCCCTGCGCTCGCCGTCGCTGCCTCGCGTGCCAATATCACTAATATATCGGGTGTGCCGTCATGGTTCCTGACCGTACTCAAGGAAGTCTGCTCCCTAATGAAAGTGGAGAAAATATCCGATGTGTGGCCTAATCTCGAGGTTTTCTTCCACGGTGGCATCGATTTCCGCCCTTACAGAAAGGAATATGAAGCGCTCACCGACTCCACGAAGATGCACTTCATGGAGACCTACAACGCCTCGGAAGGCTTCTTCGCATTCCAGAATGATCCGGCCGATCCGGGTATGCTCCTTATTCTTGACGGCGCGGTATTCTATGAGTTTGAGCCGCTGGCAGGTGGGGAGCCGCTGGCTCCCTGGGAGGTGGAGAAAGGAAAGATATATGAATTGCTGATATCAGGCAGCAACGGGCTCTGGCGCTACCGTCTGGGCGACACGGTGATGGTCACATCTGTCAATCCCCTGAAAATCAGGATTGCCGGACGCACACGCAGTTTCATCAACGCTTTCGGAGAGGAAGTGATGGAAGACAACGCCAACCGTGCGATAGAGGCGGCGTGTGCCGCTACGGGCGCGAGCATCGCCAATTACACGGCCGGCCCGTTTTATGCCCACGACAACCGTCGCGGACACCATCAGTGGCTGATAGAATGGCATAGGAAGCCCGACTCCATGGAGAAGTTCAGGGAGGTGCTCGACACTGCTCTGCAGAACGTCAATTCCGACTATCAGGCGAAACGTGCCCACACCATATTTCTCGATCCTCCGGAGGTGATTACGGCTGCTCCGGGACTCTTCGACCGGTGGCTCGCCACTCAGGGCAACCGCAAACTCGGAGGTCAGCGCAAGGTGCCGAGGCTGAGCAATACCCGTGGTCTGCTCGATTCCCTACTCGCCTTGCAACAATAGTTGTCAGGCCTGCTCCTCGGCAGCAAATTCCATCAGGTAGGCCTTGATGAATTCGTCGATCTCGCCGTCCATCACAGAGTTCACGTCTGAAGTCTGATAGTTGGTGCGGTGATCTTTCACTCGGCGATCGTCGAAGACATAACTGCGTATCTGCGAGCCCCATTCGATTTTTTTCTTCCCGGCCTCAACCTTGGCCTGCTCTTCCAGACGATGGTTCATCTCTTTCTCATAGAGGATGGAGCGCAGATGGCGGAGGGCGTTTTCCTTATTCTTAGGCTGGTCGCGGGTCTCCGTGTTCTCGATGAGGATTTCCTCTTCCTCGCCGGTGTAGGGATCCTTATACTGATAGCGCAGGCGCACTCCTGATTCCACCTTGTTCACGTTCTGGCCTCCGGCGCCTCCCGAGCGGAACGTATCCCATGAAATTCTGGCCTGCTCCACATTGATTTCGATGGTGTCGTCCACAAGAGGGGTCACGAACACCGATGCAAACGATGTCATGCGCTTGCCCTGTGCATTGTAGGGGCTCACGCGCACCAGGCGGTGCACTCCGTTCTCGCTTTTTAGATAACCGTAGGCGTAGTCGCCTTCGATGTTGATGGTCACCGACTTGATGCCGGCGTCGTCTCCCTCCAGAAGCTGGGCTATCGAGGTCTTGTAGCCGTGGCGCTCGGCATATCTGAGATAGAGGCGCATCAGCATCTGGGCCCAGTCCTGGCTCTCGGTGCCTCCGGCTCCGGAGTTTATCTTCAGCACCACCCCGAGTTTGTCTTCCTCGCGGCGCAGCATGTTGCGCAGTTCGAGGCTCTCGATGTCTTTGGCCACCACGTCATATTGCTGGTCTACCTCATCTTCGGTGACGAGACCCTCCTTGATGAAGTCGAACGCCAGACGCAGTTCCTCCACCTGCTTCTCGAGTGCTTCGTAAGAATCAATCCAGAAATGGAGATCCTTAATTTTCTTCATCTGGGCTTCGGCTTTCTCCCTGTCTTCCCAGAAGTCGGCCACGTGAGTGCGCAATTCCTCTTCCTCCACTTCGATCTTCTTGGAGTCGATGTCGAGATATCTTTTCAGGGCGGCGGTGCGTTCTTCCGCCTCCTTCAGTTGTTCCTGTGTTATCATCTTAATCAGCCTTTGTTTGCTTATTTCTTTTTCGCGCGCACCGGGCGGCGTTTTGGAGCGGCATCCTGCTTCTCGATCAGTTGCTTCACGTCTTCGTAGGTCAGTGTCAGAGGATCGGTGCCTTTGGGTATCTTGTAGTTGATCTTTTTCTTTTGTCCTTCGGGGAGCAATGTGAAATATGGCCCGAACCGGCCGTTGAGCACCTCTATCTCAGGATGTCCGTCGAATGTCTTGATAAATTTGTTGGCTTCATCGGCTCGTTTCTTCTCGATAAGGGCCACAGCCTCGTCGAGAGAGATGGAGAGCGGCGACATGTCTTTCGGAATTGACACGAACATGGAGTCGTGGCGTATGTAGGGGCCGAATCTGCCCACTGCAGCTACAATCTTCTTATTCTCGAAAGTGCCCACCTCTCTGGGAAGTTCAAAAAGTTTGAGCACTTCGGGCAGCGTTATGGTCTGCACGCTCTGGTCGGGCTGCAGCGATGCGAAAAGCGGTTTTTCTTCGTCGGAGGCATCTCCTATCTGCGCAATGGGCCCGAAGCGGCCTATCTTGACGTAGACCGGGCGGCCTGTCTTCGGATCGGCTCCGAGCTCGCGCTCACCCACCTTGTGCTCCATGCGCAGGGTGTTGATCTTCTCTATCTCAGGATGGAAACTGTCGTAGAAATCAGCCATCTCTTTCTGCCACGGGAGTTTGCCTTCAGAGATATCGTCGAATTTCTCCTCGATTCTGGCAGTGAAGTTATAGTCGAGTATATCGGGGAAGAACTCGGTCAGGAAATCATTGACCACCATGCCGGTATCTGTCGGGATGAGTTTCCCTTTCTCCGAGCCTGTGGAAAGAGTCTTGACAGTCTTCTCTATCTTGCCGTTTTTGAGCGTCAGCACGTCGAAATCGCGCGGAGTGCCTTCCTTCTCGCCATGCTTCACGTATTCCCGCTGCTGTATTGTGGAGATGGTGGGGGCGTAGGTGGAAGGGCGCCCGATGCCCAGTTCCTCCATTTTTTTCACGAGCGAGGCTTCCGAATATCGTGGGGGAGCCTGCGTATAGTCTTCCGAAGCCACAATTTCCTTTGCCTTCAGGGTAGTGCCCGCGGTCAGCGGCGGCAGCGACACGTCTTTCGCGCCTCCGGGCTGGTAGACGTCAAGGAATCCGGCGAATTTCACCACTTCGCCTTCGGCCTTGAACACTCCGTGAGAAGTATCTTCCGCCTTCAATGCCGCTTTCGGCTCGATTGCGATATCCACAGTGGTCTTCTCTATCTCTGCGTCGGCCATCTGCGAGGCCACGGCGCGGCGCCATATAAGGTCGTAGAGTTTCTGCTCGCGCGCGTCGCCTTCGATGGTGCGGTGGCTTACGTAGGTGGGGCGGATGGCTTCGTGGGCCTCCTGCGCTCCCTTGGCGCTCGTGTGGTAGTGACGCACCTTCAGGTAGCGGTCGCCGTATTCGCCGCGCACCACTTCGGAAATATCCTTCAGGGCGAATTCCGACAGGTTGGTGGAGTCGGTACGCATATACGTGATGCGACCGTCTTCATATAGTTTCTGAGCTATCACCATCGTCTGGTTTACGGAGAATCCGAGACGCCTCGAGGCTTCCTGCTGCAGGGTGGAGGTGGTGAACGGAGGATAGGGCTGGCGGCGACCGGGACGCACGTTTACCTCCGAGATGCGGAACGCTGCTCCGTCGCATTCCTGCAGTAGCGACCGGGCTTCCTGCTCATCGGTGAGGCGGCGTGAAAGGTCGGCTTTGAGGGCTACACGGCTGCCGGGGACGGCAAAATGGCCCGACACGCGGAAATATGATTCAGGTGTGAAAGCGTCGATCTCCTTCTCCCTCTCGCAGATAAGGCGCACCGCCACACTCTGCACCCTTCCTGCTGAAAGCGATGGACGAATCTTTTTCCACAGCACCGGGCTCAGCTCGAAGCCGACAATGCGGTCGAGCACGCGGCGTGCCTGCTGAGCGTTGACCCTGTCTATGTCTATGTCGCGCGGATTGGCGATGGCGTTCAGAATCGCCGGCTTGGTGATCTCATGAAATACGATGCGCTTTGTATTGTCGGGCTTCAGTCCGAGCACTTCATAGAGATGCCACGCTATGGCCTCACCCTCGCGGTCTTCATCGGAAGCGAGCCATATCATGTCGGCCTTGCTCGCGGCCTCCTTGAGGCGGCGCACGGTATCTTTCTTGTCGGCCGGAATCTCGTATTCCGGTGCGAAATCATGGTCGAAATCTATTGCGATCCCTTTTTTCTTCAGGTCGCGTATGTGGCCGTAAGATGAAAGGACTTTGTATCCCTTCCCTAAGAATTTCTCTATCGTCTTGGCTTTTGCAGGAGACTCTACTATTACCAGATTGTTCATATTTCTGTGGTTCAGGCATTTTCTTCGCGGTCGCAGTCGGCTTGCCACTCGGCCCGGAGACAATGATGCCGCAAAATTAACATTTTTTATTCAGACACACAAGATTCAACGCATTATTAATGTGTATTGTTGCAAAATTTGCATTTAATTCTTTCCTCGTCACGTGAGTGATCAGGAATATTCGCTCCGCGGTGTGATTATGAATGCCGATTTGTAGGATATGGAGTGGAAATATTGCCATTAAAATCGTTATAACATTATAAACCCATGACAATATGGCAAACAAACTTGTAGAAATGATTCGCCGACAGGCGGAAAAATATGGCGACAGGGAGGCCTACCGCTTCTGCTGGCGCAAGCCCGGAGAGTGGCTTCCCACAAGCTGGGAGGAATTCAGGGTGCAGATCGACGTGGCTGCCAGAGCCCTCGCGCGTCTTGGCGTGAAGGAAAAAGACAACATCGCGGTTTGCTCAAACAATACGCCGCAGATCCTTATCACGGAATTTGCAGGATTCCGCAACCGTGCAGCTACCATTCCCCTCTATTCGAGCAGCAGCCAGAGTCAGTATGACTTCATAGTCGGCAATGGTGAGCCGAATATCCTCTTTGTGGGTGCGTCGGCCCAATATGAGCTGGCCTACGACTACTGGAAGCGTAATCCGGAGCAGATATCGAAGATCGTCATATACCGTGGCGACGGCATGGCCCGTCATGCCGACGACACAGTCTCGATATTCTGGGATGAATTCATTCATCTCGGCGTGGATGCCGACGAGCACACCTGCCTGCTTGTTGACGAGCGTAGCGAGCGGGGTCTGCCCGATGATATCGCCACCCTCATCTACACGTCGGGCACCACCGGAGAGTCGAAAGGTGTCTGCATCAGCCATGCCAACTACGACGCCGCTATGGAGGCGCATCTGAAGTTCCTGACCAATGTGAACGACAAAGACCTGTCGATGGCATTCCTCCCGATGAGTCATATTCTCGAGAAGGCATGGAGTTTCTTCTGCCTCACCAAAGGAATAAGGATTGCCGTCAATGAGGATCCACGCGAGATTCAGAAGACCATTCAGGAAGTGAATCCCAATATCATGACGTGCGTGCCGCGTTTCTGGGAGAAGGTCTACACCGCCGTGAAGGAGAAGATTGCCGGAATGAGCAAGATGCAGCAGATGATGGTGAGCCGTGCCGTGAGGGTTGGCTATCGGCGCAATCTCGGCTTCAAGAGGGAAGGGAAGCAGGTGCCGGCGGTGCTTGAGAACGAGTATCGCTTCTGGGACAAGCGCATATTCTCGAAAGTGAAGCATGCCATCGGCATTCCGAATCCGAATATGTTCCCCACGGCTGGTGCTCCGCTGAGCCCGCGCATCACTGAATTCCTGCGCTCCATAGGCATTGATATCAGGATAGGCTATGGCCTGAGCGAGACCACTGCCACAGTCTCGGCCTTCCCTCATGAGGGCTATGAGATCGGCACCGTGGGCCGTCCGCTCCCGATGGTGAAGGTGAAAATTGCCGACGACGGTGAAATTCTCGTGAAGGGTGCCACCGTTACGTCGGGATACTATAAGAACCCCGAGGCCAATGCCAAGGCTTTCACTGACGACGGATGGTTTCGCACCGGCGATGCAGGCTACATCAACGAGTCAGGTGCCCTGGTACTCACCGAGCGCCTGAAAGATCTCTTCAAGACCTCAAACGGCAAGTATGTGGCTCCGCAGCTGCTCGAGAGCCGCCTGTCTGAAATCAAATATATCGACGAGCTGGCAGTGATTGGCGATGAGAAAAAATTTGTCACCGCTCTCGTTGTTCCCAACCGCGATCAGCTTGAGGCCTGGGCGCAGACCAAAGGCCTCGACACATCCGACTGGGAGAAGTTTCTCGCTGATACTGACGCGTCGGCGATGATAATGTCGGAGATCGACGAGTTGCAGCAAGATCTGGCATCTTACGAGCAGATAAAGAAAATCACCCTTCTGCCACGCCACTTCTCGCTTGAGAAGGGTGAACTCACCAATACGCTGAAAGTGCGCCGCAAGGTAGTGGAGGAGCATTTCGCTAAAGAAATAGAGGAGATGTATCATGCTTGACCGGCACGTGATTCCGGCATCCGCCTCCATACGCAAGGCTCTGGAGGCGCTCAATAGCCTGAGCGGAGACTCGATGACTCTTTTCGCGGTAGACGAAAGCGGCCGCCTCGTAGGCACGCTGACCGATGGCGACATAAGGCGTGCCCTTATTGCCGGTCATTCTCTCGATGAAGCGGCCGGCGACATCGCTTTCCGCGACTATACTCGCCTCGAGGCGGGAGCATCGGCGGCAGAACGCTATCAGGTGGTGGCGAAGGCAAGGGAAAGAAGGCTTAATCTGCTTCCTGTCATCAACGGCGATGTGCTGACCGATGTGGTGGATCTGCGCAATCTCAAGGCTGCAGTTCCGGTGGATGCCGTGCTTATGGCCGGCGGACGCGGTGAGCGGCTTCGCCCGATGACGCTGACGAAGCCCAAGCCCCTGCTCGAAGTGGGCGGCAAGCCCATAATCGACTACAATGTGGAAGCCCTGCTGCGACATGGAGTGTCGGATATATACGTGACCGTGAACTATCTCAGGGAGCAGATAGAAGAGCACTTCAGTCATCCGCGATGGAACGGAAAGGTGCATTGTGTGGCTGAGCCCAGGCGTCTCGGCACTATGGGGGCAGTAGCACTCATAGACTCGTTTAGCCATGATCAGGTGCTCGTGATGAATTCCGACCTGCTCACGAATATCGACTTTGAACGCCTGTGGCAGCATCATATCGCTTCCGGAGCGGCGCTCACTATGTCGACGGTGCCTTATTCGGTGGCGGTGCCTTTCGCTATCCTGAAGACCGACGGAGACCGGGTGACAGGGCTTGAAGAAAAGCCTACATTCAACCATTTTGCCAACGCAGGCGTATATATGATGGAGCGTTCCGTAGCTGAGAGTATTCCCAAGGGAGAATATCTTGACGCACCCGATCTGGTGGCGCAACTGATCGGCGACGGGCGTAAGGTGGCTCATTTCCCTATCGAGGGAACCTGGATCGACATCGGCTCGCCCGACGACTTCCGCCATGCTGACTTAATAATGCGCAATTCAAAATTCTGACTCTTAATTTAATGGAAAAATGGCTGACTCAAATTTCATAGACTATGTAAAGATTCTCTGCCGCAGCGGAAAGGGTGGCGCAGGAAGCCGCCACTATCATCGTGCAAAATATATACCCAAAGGTGGCCCCGACGGTGGCGACGGAGGCCGCGGCGGACATATCATTCTGAAAGGGAACCGCAACAAGTGGACTCTGCTCGACTTGCGATATCAGCGCCATATATTCGCTACCGACGGACAGAGCGGCGGCGAAAATCGCTCATCGGGAAAAGACGGCGAAGACAGAATCATCGAAGTGCCGGTGGGCACGACAGTGTTTGATGCCGAGACCGGGCAATATCTGTGTGAGATCACCAAAGACGGAGAGGAGATAAAGCTGCTCCGAGGCGGAAAGGGAGGGCGCGGTAACGTGCACTTCGCCACTTCTACCAACCGTGCCCCGCGCTATGCACAGCCCGGACAGCCGGCTATAGAGAAAGCGGTGGTGCTTGAACTTAAACTTCTCGGTGATGTCGGACTTGTCGGATTTCCCAATGCAGGAAAATCAACGCTGCTTTCAGCTATCTCGGCTGCTAAGCCTAAGATCGCCGACTATCCGTTCACCACTATGGAGCCGCAACTCGGAATCGTAAGCTATCGTGACGGCAAGAGTTTCGTGATGGCCGACATTCCTGGAATCATCGAGGGCGCCAGCGAGGGGAAGGGCCTCGGGCTCAGGTTCCTGCGCCACATTGAGCGCAATGCCGTGCTCCTATTCATGATTCCTGCCGATTCTGACGATATAAAGAAAGATTACGAGATTCTTCTTAATGAGCTGCGCCAGTTCAATCCTGAACTGATGGACAAGAGCCGCGTGCTCGCCATCTCAAAATGCGATATGCTCGACGATGAGCTGCTTGAAGAGATTAAGGGCGAACTTCCCGACGGAGTGCCGGTTGTGTTCATATCAGCCGTCACCGGTCAGGGCCTCACCGAGCTGAAGGATATGCTCTGGCGTGAGATAAATTCGGAAGACAATCTGGTGAAGAGCACAATAACCCATCGTGATCTCGACCGCCGCCACCGGGTGGAGGAGGAAGATGAGTTCATTTTCCATCAGGACGATACGGAAGACGAGGACTGGATGCCTGAGACCGATGAGGAATGGGAAGATGAATTCTGGGATGAGGAGCAATCCGTCAATGATGAAGACAGCTCCTGGCGCGGAACTAAGAAAGGCACCGGCAAATAAAAAATGAGACAGTTGCTGCAAATCGACATAGAAGGGATTCTCCGCAAGAGAATCCCTTCGCATAAACAGAAGTTTATCCCCGGGTTTCTCTTCAGATTGCTCGCCCGCCTCATCCATCAGGATGAACTGAACGCCATGCTACGTGCCGGATGGCCGGCTCAGGGCAGTGAGTTCGCGCGCCGTGTGCTTGACTATCTCGATATCTCTGTCGAGATTGAAGGAGAAGAAAATCTTCCGGCAGGTGATATCCCCATGGTGTTCGCGTCAAATCATCCGCTCGGTGGGCTCGACGGCATAGCCTTGATAGCGGTGTTGGGTCAGCACTACGGCGACGAAAACATACGGTTTCTTGTCAATGACCTGCTGATGAATGTGGAGCCACTGAGCAATGTTTTTCTGCCCATCAATAAATATGGCAGTCAGGCCCGTGCCGCAGCCGAGGCTATCAATGCCGAATACGCTTCAGGCCACCAGATAGTGATATTCCCGGCCGGACTCGTATCAAGACTGCATCCCGGAGGTGAAGTCCGCGATCTCGCGTGGCAGAAGGCTTTCGTGCAGAAGGCTGTTGAGAATGGCCGTGAGATCATTCCTGTCAGATTCGTGGCCCTCAACAGGAAACGCTTCTATCGGCTTGCGAGATGGAGGAAGAAACTTGGCATAAAGGTAAATCTGGAGCAGGCCACTCTTCCGGCGGAACTGTGCGCGGCTACTGGCAAACGGTTTCGCGTGATATTCGGGCGCCCGGTAGATCCGGAATCCCTCCGTGCAGAAGGGCTCCCGTTCCCTAAGATAGCGGAAAAGATACGCGATATGGTTTATTTCCTCTTTCCGCCCGAAAAGCTCTGAGCGAAAAGAGGGAACACAACTATATTAATTTTCGGTATGTATGGCTGTGGCGCGGCGCGTCACGGTCATTTTTTGAAGAGTCTGAGGAATTCGCCAATCCAAAGGACGAGTGATGTTCCGCCAATAATGATTACCCAGTCGATTATCTTCAGCGGCTCTACATTGAAGAAGTCTCCGCCGATGGTTATGATGAGAATCTGACCCAGTAATATGGCGAGGGCTATCAGCAGGAATCCGGAGCATCCCTTGAAGTGGAATGCCGAGCGTCCGGTCTCGAAAGCGCGTGCGTTGAACATGTTCCAGAACTGCAGGAAGACGAAGATCGTGAAGAAGAGTGAGAGCTCATATCCGCTCAGCCCCTTGTATGCCCCGAAAGGAACGCTGCCGATCTCGGTGAGGCAGGTGATGTCGGTATGCTCAAAATAGTAGAGCAGTCCGAGCAGGAAGAGGAAGAACACGCCACCCACGCCGATGATTGATTTCCACATGGGGCGGTTGATGATGAATGCCTCGCGTGAGCGCGGCTTTTCCTTCATCACAGACTTGTCCGGCGGCAGCGATGCGAGCGCCATTGCCGCGAAGGTGTCCATAATGAGGTTTACCCATAGCATCTGTGTTACGGTGAGCGGCGACTCCATTCCCATGAACGCTCCGAAGAGCACTATGAAGCAGGCTGCCACGTTCACGGTCATCTGGAAGAGGATGAAGCGCTGTATGTTCTGATAGAGCGAGCGTCCCCACATCACGGCGCGTCCGATTGAAGAGAATGAATTGTCTACGATAGTGATGTCTGAAGCCTCCTTGGCCACCGAGGTTCCGTCGCCCATCGAGAGGCCCACATGTGCGCTCTTGAGAGCCGGCGCGTCGTTGGTGCCGTCGCCGGTCACTGCCACCACCTCATTGTTGGCCTGCAGGGCCTCAACAAGGCGTTTCTTGTCCATCGGGCGGGCGCGGGCAATGATTTTCAAATCGCCGACACGCTCCTTGAGCTGCTGATCGGTAAGTTCTGCAAATTCAGTACCGGTTATGATGTTGCGGTCGCCATCAGTGGCGTCATTCCAGAGGCCTATCTGGCGGCCGATTTCTTTCGCCGTTCCCGGGGTGTCGCCGGTGACGATCTTGATCTTGATTCCTGCATCGATCACCTCGCGCACGGCATCGGGAACATCGGCGCGCACGGGGTCGGAGATGGCCACGATGCCGAGGAAAGTAAGGTTCTCGGCCACGACTTTTCTGTCGGCGATTGCCGGGTCGCCCTCCGAGAGTTCCTGATAGGCGAAGCCGAGCGTGCGCATGGCCTGATTCTGATATTCCAGTAGCTGCGCGTCAATTTCATTCTTGGTGACTCCGGCAGTATTCCTGCACATTCCGAAGATGATTTCCGGAGCGCCTTTCACGTAGAGGATGGTCTTGCCGGTGGCCGACTTCACAATGGTGGCCATATACTTGCGCTCAGTCGAGAAGGGAAGTTCCTCGATGAGACGTGTCTTATCCTTCAGATCGAGATAGTTGATGCCCCTCTCCCTGAGCCAGAGCAGAAGCGCTCCCTCAGTAGGGTTGCCGAGCACGGCGGGTTTCTCGCCCGAGAGGTCGAGCTGCGCTGTGGAGTTTACGGCGATACCCTCATAGAGGATTTCATCACCGGGCTGCCCGAAGAAATTAGTCTTGTAGACCTGCATCTGGTTCTGTGTCAGCGTGCCGGTTTTGTCGGTGCAGATTACTGTGGTGGCGCCCATTGTCTCGCAGGCGTGCATCTTGCGCACAAGATTGTTGGTCTTTAGCATCCGGCGCATCGAGTAGGCCAGCGAGAGTGTCACAGCCATTGGCAGACCTTCAGGAACAGCAACCACCACAAGCGTAACGGCCACCATCAGGGTCTGGAGGAAATAGGCGAGGAATGATACCCATTCAAACTCAGGCACGTTTACGAAATACATAATCACGCGGCCCACGATGATGGCGGCGGCGAAGGCGTATGATATTTTCGTGATCAGGTCGCCGAGGCCGTCGAGCTGTTCGTTGAGCGGAGTCTTCACGCTGTCGTCAATCTGTGCGGCCTCGAAGACCTTTCCGTTCTCCGTCTTGTCGCCCACGGCGAGCACACGCATCACTCCGTGGCCTTCCATAATCTTTGTGCCGCGCATGGCATGATTGCCGGGGAAAGTAGCCTCAGGGTCAAATTCCGCCTCAACGGTTGTTTTGTGGCAGATCGGTTCGCCTGTCAGCGTAGACTCGTCAATGTTGAGCGATACGGCTTCGAGAAGTTCGCCATCTGCCGGCACTTCCTCGCCGGTGTTAAGGATGACAATGTCGCCTACAACAACATCTTTCTTGGCAATCTGCATGGCGTTGCCGTTGCGGATCACCTGCACCGGCTCGTCATCGTTCACCTGATTGAGCAGGGCAAACTCCTTGTC